>JAFTTH010000010.1 GCA_017466885.1 Oscillospiraceae bacterium | reverse complement strand
TTATTTTTACAAAACCGTGTTTGTGAACAGAAAGAGCGAACCTCACGGGACGACTACTTCACACATGGTCAGTCAATATCAGCTTCGTCCTCGCAGAATCGCGTAAGACCCTAAAGGCAACCCTTTTTGCTTGCGGTTATCAATGCACTCAAACGATCAAACACCATTGAACGCACAAACCTCCGCCGCGAAAGGGCCCAAGAAATCTGCCGACCTTATGGCACATCTTCTCCGGACCCCCCGGAGGGAGTCCGAGGGAGGAAATCCCTCGGCCGTTTTAAGAGGGTGGGGTCAAGGGGCGGGGGAGAATCGGAACTTCCCCGCCCCTTGTGCCTTCTTTGCGCACCTTTCTTTGCAGAAAGAAAGGTGCAAACAATTCTCCTCAAAAAGAACTCAACGAGATAAAAGCCTGCGCTACAGCAAAAACATCCCTGTACTTCTGCTGTTGTTTTGTTATTTGCGTCAGCCATCCTTCTGCCGTTCCCGGCAGCAAAATCATCCGACCATTTTTCGCAAAAACAAATCCGCTCCCCTCGGAGATCCCGAAAGGAGCGGCATTTTTGTTGTGTTATTGTGTTATATCAGAAAACTCCCGGGCGATTTTTAATCGCCCCTTGCACCTACCTCCCCACCCGGGGACGGAGCTTACCTTCCCACTCACGGAAAATCGGCTTACGTCCAGCGAAGCTGGCGGCTTACATCCAACGAAGTTGGAGAAGTTGGTGGTTGCAAGTTCGGGCAGGAATGTGGTATAATGTCTGTGTATATACCTGCGGGGATGGGATCGGTTCCTGCCCCCGGAAAAACTGTGCCGAAGCCTGACGAGGAGGAGCGATATGAGCAGCTTTTTTCCGATGCTTTTCCGGATGCAATATATTCAGCGGTGGGGATTGATGCATAATCTCTGCCCCGAAAGCCTCAGCGAGCATTCCCTCAATACCGCCATTCTCGCCCATGCCCTGGCGGTCATTGGAAAGGAGCGGCTGGGGCGAGAAGTCCGTCCCGAGGAGGTGGCCCTTTTTGCCATCTTCCACGACTGTACCGAGATCATTACCGGTGACCTTCCCACACCGGTCAAGTACCATAACCAGCGGATCAATACCGCTTATAAAGAGATCGAGAAGGCCGCCGCCCGCACCCTTTCGGGGATGCTCCCCCAGGATCTTGCGGCCACCTATGAGCCCCTCCTTTTGGAGGAAACCGACCCCCATACTCACGCTCTTGTAAAGGCGGCGGATAAGCTCTCGGCTTACATTAAATGTCTGGAGGAGGAGAAGGCGGGGAACACCGAATTTTCCGCCGCCCGAAAAACCATCCTCGCCGCCCTGGAGGAAAATCCCCTCCCCGAACTTGGAATCTTTATGGAGGAATTTCTCCCTGCCTTCAGCCGCACATTGGATGAGCTGACCATCGGCCAGGTTGGGGAGGAAGGAGCCCCCCATGACCGATAAGATCGCCCTCTCCCGCGTGGTGATCGTGGAGGGGAAATACGATAAATCTACCCTCGCTTCCTTTCTGGACGCACCCATTTTTGTGACGGGAGGCTTCCGCATCTTTCACCAGCCGGAGCGACTGGCCCTTCTCCGCCGGATGGCGGAGGAAAAGGGCGCCGTGATCCTGACGGATAGCGACCGCTCCGGTTTCCGGATTCGGGGGTATCTTTCGGGGGCGATTCCTCCCGAAAAGCTCCTTCATGCGTATATTCCCGATATTTTGGGGAAGGAAGCCCGAAAGACCCGGCCCTCTGCTCAGGGCTTGCTGGGAGTGGAGGGGATGACCCGGGAGATTCTTCTGGATGCCCTCCGCCGTTGCGGTGCCCTGGAGGATTGTTCGCCGCCAAAAAATTCGCTTCAAAAAAAAGACCTGATGGTTCTGGGCCTGACCGGTCCCGGAAGCCGGGTCCGCCGCCAATGGCTGGAGGAGCAGCTTTCCCTTCCCGCCGGCCTTTCCTGTAACGGTCTGCTTGCCGTCCTCCGGGTGCTTTATACCCCCGGGGAGCTGGCCCAACAAATGAACAAATACTCTCCCAAGGAGGATTGACGGATGGTATTTTCCAGCCTGACATTCCTGTATGCCTTCCTGCCCCTGACACTACTTCTTTACTACATCTTCCCGAAACGGGGAAAAAACCTGGTTCTGATGCTGACCGGGATGCTCTTTTATGCCTGGGGCGAGCCGGTTTATGTCCTGCTGATGATGCTGACGGTGACGGTGGACTATACCGCCGGCCGGCTGATCCATAAGTTTGATGACCGGAGAGTCCTCCGCACAGTTATTATGGTCGCGTCAGTGGCCATTAACCTCTCCCTGCTGGGGGTATTTAAGTATAGCGACTTTGCCGTGAATAACATCAACGGTATTTTCGGCACCTCCATTCCCCTGCCGGGGCTGGAGCTTCCCATCGGCATCTCCTTTTATACCTTCCAGAGTATGAGTTACACCCTGGATGTTTATATGCGGAATATCGGGGTGCAGAAAAACTATATCAGCTACGCCGCTTATGTTTCCCTCTTCCCCCAGATCGTGGCGGGTCCCATTGTCCGGTATGAGGATATTCAGAATGAAATGGACAACCGGCAAATTACCCTGGAAATGATCGGGGACGGTGTGGGGACCTTTATTGCCGGCCTTGCCAAAAAGGTCCTTCTTGCCAACAATATCGGTGCCCTTTGGACGGCAGTGAAAGCCACTCCGGTAGAGGAGCTTTCCTTCGCCTCGGCCTGGTTGGGAATCCTGGCCTTTACCTTCCAGATTTACTATGACTTCTCCGGCTACTCGGATATGGCCATCGGTCTGGGAAAAATGCTGGGCTTCCACTTCCCTGAAAACTTTGACCATCCCTATATGTCCCGGAGCGTGACCGAATTCTGGCGGCGGTGGCATATGACCCTGGGCAGCTGGTTCCGCAGCTATGTTTACATTCCCCTGGGAGGCAACCGGGTCTCCACCCCGGCGCACATCCGGAACCTGCTGGTGGTTTGGGGACTGACCGGCCTTTGGCACGGTGCCAGCTGGAACTTCGTCCTTTGGGGGCTTTACTTCGGTCTCCTGCTGATTTTGGAAAAATTCCTCCTCAAGGACTTCCTCAAAAAGCTCCCCTCCCTTTTCTCCTGGGCGTATACCTTCCTGATTGTCGTGCTGGGATGGGTGCTGTTCGAGTTTGACACGGTGGAGGGCTTTACCGGCTACTTCAAGGCCCTCTTTGCCCCCGGCGGCGGCTTTGTGGATGACCAGGCAATGTTTTATATCGCGTCTTATATTCTTGTGTTCCTTTTCTGCATCTTCTTTTCGGCGGACTGGGGCAAAAAATGGGTATCCGCCCTGCGGATGCGATTCCCCCGGGTCATGGAGTTTGCCACACCGGCGGTTCAGGTGGTGTTTTTGCTGATCTGCACCGCATATCTGGTGGATGCAACCTATAACCCCTTCCTCTATTTCCGCTTCTGACCCTACTCTGCCCCCGGGGCAACCAAAGGAGTTGAGCTTATTTGAAAGGCAAGCATATTTCAGCCATCCTCTTTTTTCTCTTTCTTTTGATTTTTCCTCTTTGTCTGCTTCTCTTTCCCAAGGAAAGCTTTTCCGAAAATGAGAACCGCCTGCTGGCGGAGCCCCCTCAACTGACCCTCCGGAATCTTGTCAGCACCAAGTTTATGACCGATACCGAGGATTATATTTCCGACCATTTTATCTACCGGGATCTTTGGGTCTCGGCCAAAAGCCGGATGGAATTTCTGACCGGAAAACGGGAGCTGAACCGGGTCTTTGTGGGAAAGGATGCTCTCTTTGAAAACCTTGACCGCCCCAATGACCGGTACGTCCGGCTCAATGCTTCGGCCATCTCCGACTTTGTGGAGCGGGTGGGCAAGCCAAGCTACCTGATGGTGGTTCCCACCTCGGCGGCCATTCAGGGAAACCGTCTCCCCACCTTTGCCGGCGTTTGGGATCAGAAGGCCTTCATTGATTCCTTCTACTCCAAAATGCCCCAGCAGGTCAAATGTGTGGATATTTATTCTGCCTTTTTGGGCGCGGCCAATGAGTATATCTACTACCGCACCGACCATCACTGGACCTCTCTGGGCGCATATTATGCGTATAATTCCGTGATTACTGAGATGGGTCAGAAGCCCTATGCCAAAAACCAGTTCAACATTGAACACGTTTCCTACGATTTCAACGGCACCTATTTCTCCAAGGCTAAATTTGAAGGGATCACCCCCGATTCCATCGACTACTACCATTGCACCGCTTTGGAGCGGGAAGTGGAGGTCGCGGTGAATAACGGTAAAAACGTACAGAAATTCAACACTCCCTATTTCCGGGAGTATCTGACCCAAAAGGATAAATACGCTTCCTTCCTCGGTCCCAACCAGCCGGTGGTAACGGTGACCGCTGTGACGGATGAGACTCATCCCGGCACCGGAAAGAGTCTCCTTATCTTTAAGGATTCCTTTGCCCATAGCCTTCTTCCCTTTTTGACTCTGCATTACGATAAGATCACCCTGGTAGACCTGCGGTACACCAAGAATAACTACGAAAACTATATTTCGGGAGATATTTCCGATTACGATCAGATCCTTTTCCTTTACGGAATTTCCTCTGTTGCCAACGCAAACGACCCCTCGATGCTTTAATATATCCGGCGCAAGCCGGGAAAGGACGGATAATTATGAAGATCATTCTGGACGGATTCGGCGGGGATAACGCCCCCCTTGAGATCCTGAAGGGTGCCGCGGATGCGGTTGCGGAGCTGGGTGTTGAGATCCGGATGACCGGAGATGAGCAAACCCTCCGGAAGGTAGCCGAAGAAAACGGAATCTCCCTGACGGGAATCGAGTTTGTGCAGGCGTCGGATGTTATTACAATGGAGGATGAGCCTACCTCTATTCTCAAGGAGAAGGCTGACTGCTCGATGGCGGTGGGACTGCGCCTCCTGCGGGACGGCGGCGGTGATGCCTTCGTTTCTGCCGGAAACACCGGCGCCCTGGTGGTGGGCGGAACAATGATCGTCCGGCGGATCAAGGGAGTCAAGCGCCCGGCGCTCGCTCCGGTCCTTCCCTCTGCCAAGGGTTGCTTTATGTTGCTGGACGTCGGGGCAAACGTGGAGTGCCGTCCCGAAATGCTGGTGCAGTTCGGTCTGATGGGCTCCCTTTATATGAAAGCGGTTATGGACGTGGCCGATCCGGTGGTGGGCCTTGTGAATATCGGTACCGAGGAATGCAAGGGAACCGCTCTGCAAACCGAGAGCTACCAGCTGATGCAGAAGGCCGGCTATCATTTCGGCGGAAATGTGGAGGCGCGGGAAATCCCGGTGGGCGAGTATGATGTTGTGGTGGCAGACGGCTTTACCGGAAATGTCATTCTCAAGCTCTTTGAGGGCCTCAGCAAAGAGATTATGGGGCAGATCAAGGGTGTGTTTATGCAGAATCTCAAAACCAAAATCGCCGCAAAGATGGTTTACTCTAACCTCCGCTCCTTCAAAAAGCGGATGGATTACACCGAATACGGCGGATCTCCCCTTCTTGGCACTGCCAAGCCGGTTTTTAAGGCTCACGGCAGCTCCAACGCCAAGGCAATCAAGAACGCCATCCGTCAGGCAAAGGTATTCTGCGAGAAGGATGTGATCGGGAAGATTGAGGCGGGACTTGCTGCTACCAAAGTCGAGAGCAAACCGGCTGAATAGATATAAAAACAGGAGGAAGATGCAAATGAAACGGATCCTTGCAATCATTACAGCGGCAATGCTGCTGACCCTGACCTTAGCCGCCTGCGGCGAAGGGGAAACCCCCGATAACGGCCAGGGCGGAACCACCCCCGGCAGCTCTGAAACCGGAAACTCCGGCAACGGCAATGGCAACGGCAATGGCAACGGCACTACCTCGGAGGGCGTTCCTCCTCCCGCCTGGGATGAAGACGGCGACCCAATAGACATCAACGGCAATAAAGTTGAGTATGACGAGAACGGCAACTCCAAGGTGGATTTTGTGGACATCTGGACCCTCTTTTCTATTGCGCGGGATGCTGTGACCCGGGAGGGAAAGATGAGTGGACGGATGATGATGACCATTATGGACTACCCCCATTCCGAGGAAGCAATCTATAAAAGCCCCTGGATCACCCTGGAGACCACCCGGTTTACCACCGGCGGAAAAACAGAGATCTACCAAAAGCTGGACCGGACAACCGGGTCGGAATCCATGACGGTCAATATGTACTTTAAGGACGGTATGTCCTACCAGAACGCCAAAATTCCCGAGGGGGATACAGTAAAGATCAAGTACGATCTGAAGGGTCAGGAGGTCAAGGATCCCGCCTTTGATGCCTGGAATTTGATCGCCTCTCTGAAAGAAGAGCATTTTAAGGATGCTACTATTCTCTATACCAACGAGGGCTATCGGGTCACCCTTCCTGTGACTGACAAGGCCGCCAAGGAGCAGATCGTTTGGGGCGGCTATAACCTCAACGGTTACGGTGCCGCTATGCCCAAGACACTCCCCGAGATCAGCGATTTCACCGTTAACTTCATCATTCCCGAAGGCAGCTACGGCTCGGGCGATACTTATCAGAATATTCCTTTGGGCTTTTTGGATTACGCCTTTCTGTTCCGGGTGGATGTGGACGGTCTGATCCTGACCGAAACCTCCCAGACCCCCGGCATCAACGTAGGAATCGGAGACTCTGCAGCTCCGGCTGAATCCCAAACAGTCCAGACCGAAATGGTGCTGCGTTTCTTCCCCCTGACTGTGGTAGAGGGAGATGTGGATGGCACTCTGGCTATGGTAGAGGTTGCTCCCATCCAGTGGCCCACCGATCTGGACAGCTACCAGCTTGTTTCGGAGGAATAAGGGCAAACTGCCGAAATATTTTTAAAAAGCCCTTGCATTTCCCTGCCATTGGTGGTATACTAACAGTACAGTAAGATATTTTATGATGAAAGAGTGGGTTGACAAGACCCGCTCTTTTCATTTGTTTGGAGTGATCGTGTGGCTGGAGAAGGAAAAAAGTCAGGAAGCGTTGCTGAGATCGTGCTTGGTCTTGCCGAGCCGGAGGCAGCCGCGCTGGGCCTTGAGATCTGGGATGTCCGGTTCGTAAAAGAAGGCGGCACCCGGTATCTGCGGATCATCATCGACCACCCGGAGCGGGGGGTATCCATTGAGGATTGTGAGGCCCTGAGCCGTCGGATGGATCCGGTGCTGGATGAGGCAGACCCCATTGCCGAATCCTACTGTCTGGAGGTTTGGTCCCCCGGAATGAACCGGGAGCTTCGTACCCCCGCCCATTTTGAAAAGATGCTGGGCCGGCCGGTACGTGTGCGGCTGTTCCGCCCGGATGAATCGGGTAGCCGGGAGCTATACGGGCAGATCGCCGGCTCGGAGGAGGATTCTTTCTCCCTTACCCTGGAGGATGGCTCGACCCGTTCGATCCTCCGCAAAGATGTCACCGTCGTCCGCCTTGCGGATGAAGATGATTTTGCCCTGTAACCCATTATCCTGTGTGATATTATAATAAAAAGGAGCAATCGGAAAATGAATAACGAGTTTTTTGAGGCACTTGCCCTCCTGGAGAAGGAGCGGGGCATTGCTGCCGACCATCTCATTGAGAAGCTGCAGGCTGCCATCGTCAGCGCCATCAAGAAGGATTACGGTGACCCGGATAATATCGTCGTCAATATTGATACCGAAAAGCGGAAGATGGAGGTTATCATCAAGAAGCTGGTCGTGGAAGAGGTGGAGGATCCCAAAAACGAAATCTACCTCGAGGATGCCAAGAAGATCTCCAAGCGCGCCGCGGTGGGCGATTGGGTCAACCTCAAGCTCAATCCCAAGGAGTTCGGCCGAATCGCCGCTCAGAACGCCAAGCACGTATTCCGCCAGGGAATGCGGGATGCCGAGCGGGAAAGCCTCTTCCGGGAGTTCCAGAGCAAGGAGCACGAGATCCTCTCTGCAACGGTTACCCGGGTCGATCCCCGTCGGGGCGGTGTGACCCTCCAGATCGGTGCCAATGAGGCCCTCCTTCCCAAAACCGAGCAGGTACCGGGAGAGGAGCTTGCCGAGGGCGATCACGTGAAGGTTTATGTTGTGGATGTCACCAACTCTGAGAAGGGTCCCCGTGTAATGCTGTCCCGTACCCATCCGGGCCTGGTCAAGCGGCTCTTTGAGATCGAGGTGCCCGAGATTCATGACGGTACCGTGGAGATCAAATCCGTCTCCCGTGAGGCCGGATCCCGCACCAAGCTGGCTGTGTTCAGCGCAGATAAGGATGTTGACCCCGTGGGTGCCTGCATCGGCCCCAGAGGCAGCCGTGTTTCCAAGATCGTTGAGGAGCTGGCCGGCGAGAAGATCGACGTCATCACCTACAGTGAGGATCCCGCCGAATACATTAAAGCCGCCCTCTCTCCCGCCGAAGTGGTGGAGGTCACCATCCTGGATGCAGAGGCCCGCAGCTGTCAGGCTTCCGTTCCGGACAGTCAGCTTTCTCTGGCCATCGGCAATAAGGGTCAGAACGTCCGGCTTGCGGCCCGTCTGACCGGCTGGAAGATCGATATCCGTCCCCAGAGCGGATATTTCGGAGAAGAATAACCCCAAACCCATAGCCCCCGGAAGATGGGGGACGATCATCGAAGGATGTGGAGCGTATGCAGAATAAAAAGATCCCTATGCGGATGTGTGTCGGTTGCGGGGAGATGAAGCCCAAGCGGGAGCTGATGCGGATTGTCCGCTCTCCCGAGGGAGAAATCTCTGCCGATAAAACCGGAAAAAAATCCGGCCGGGGCGCCTATATCTGCCCTTGCGGCGAATGTGTCAAGAAAGCTCAGAAGGCCAAGCGGCTGGAGCGGAGCTTCTCCTGCGCCATTCCCCCCGAGGTTTACGCCCGACTGGAGGAGGAAGTTGCGGAAAATGAATAAAGCGCTCTCCCTTCTCGGTCTTGCCAAGAGAGCCGGAAAACTCTGCACCGGGTTTGATCCGGTCAAGGAGTCCCTCCTTTCGGGGACTGCCCGGCTGGTGCTTTTCAGCACCGACCTCTCGGAAAAGACCGTCAACCGGGTTCGATACCTCTGCTCCATTGACCAAATACCGATCCTTCCCCTTCCCACCGATTCGGTGGAGCTGACCGGTGCCGTGGGCAAGCGCTGCGGCGTTTGCGCGGTAACAGACCGGGGATTCGCACAAGCCCTTTCGGGGATACTTTCCAATCGACAGGAGGAAAACTGAATATGGTTATTAAATATAAGCTTGGGGACGTTGCAAAAGATCTCGGGGTGAATAATAAAGAGATCATCACCCTGATTGAGGAAAAGTTCGGCGAAACAAAAAAGTCGGTCAATACCCTGACCGAGGACGAGCTGAATTTCATCTTTGAGCATTATACCCAGAAGACCGAGGTCAAGGACCTCAACGCCTACTTTGCTATGGCTTCCCAGCCCAAGGCTGAGCCCAAAAAGGAAGAACCCAAAAAGCAGGAGCCCAAAAAGGATGCTCCTGCCAAGAAGCCTGCCCCGAAGCAGGAGCATAAACCCGCCGAGCAGAAAAAAGCGGAGCAGAAGCCTGCCGCCGCAGCCCAGCCCGCCCAGAAGGCTCCCGGGAAAGCAGAACCCGCTCCCCAGAATGCACCCAAAAAGCCTGCCAAGAAGCAGGAACCCAAGGCTCCCGTCAAGGCGCGGGACGAGGGAACCGTTACAAAGCCGACCGGCGGCGGAACGATCATCACCCGTTCCTCCAACCTCCGCCGGGTGGATACCCGCTCCACCAACGTGGATCTGGATAAATACAATGAAAAATACGAGCGGATCGCGCCCGAAATGCGGGGCGGCAAAAACGATTTCCGCGGCAAGCAGAAGATCAATCAGAAATCCCAGCAGAAGGGTAAACCCTTCTCCTCCCGGAAGGAGACCGAGCAGGAGAAGCTCCGCCGTCTGGAGCTGGAGAAGGCAAGAAAGCGTCAGCTGAAGGTTCTGATCCCCGATGAGATCGTGGTTTCGGAGCTGGCAAGCCGGCTGAAGGTCACCGCCTCCGAGGTTATCAAAAAGCTGATGATGGTTGGCGTTATGGCCAGCCTTAACGAGGTCATTGACTTTGATACCGCCTCCCTTGTGGCGATGGAGCTGGGTGCCAAGGTTGAAAAAGAAGTGATCGTTACCATTGAGGAGCGGCTGATTGACGAGTCGGAGGATGCCGCAGAGAACCTCCAGCCCCGCTGGCCGGTCATCTGCGTTATGGGTCACGTTGACCACGGTAAAACCTCCCTTTTGGACGCCATCCGCCATTCCAGCGTTACCACCACCGAGGCGGGCGGTATTACCCAGCATATCGGTGCATATCAGGTAACTATGGACGACCGGAAGATCACCTTCCTGGATACTCCCGGACACGAGGCCTTCACCGCAATGCGTCAGAGAGGTGCCCAGTCTACCGATATTGCCATCCTCGTTGTTGCCGCGGATGACGGCATTATGCCCCAGACCGTCGAGGCCATCAACCACGCCAAAGCGGCAGGGGTCAGCATTATCGTTGCCATCAATAAAATGGATAAGCCCAGCGCCAACCCCGACCGGGTCAAGCAGGAGCTGACTGAATATGAGCTTGTTCCCGAGGAGTGGGGCGGTGATACCATCTGTGTCCCCGTTTCCGCCCTCACCGGACAGGGCCTGGACGATCTGCTGGAGATGGTCAACCTGGTTGCCGATATGAAGGACCTGAAGGCCAACCCCGATCGTCACGCCAAGGGCACCGTCATCGAGGCAAAGCTGGATAAGGGCCGCGGCCCGGTTGCCACCCTGCTGGTGCAGAACGGTACCCTCCGCCAGGGCGATATTATCATCGCCGGCACCTCGGTGGGCCGTGTCCGCGCTATGACCAACGATAAGGGCGTCCTCATTACCGAGGCGGGCCCCTCCACCCCCGTTGAGATTACCGGTCTTGCCGAGGTTCCCTCCGCCGGTGACGCCTTCAACGCCGTTGAGGATGAGCGGCTGGCCAGAGAGCTGGTTGAGCAGCGCCGTCATCAGCAGAAGGAGGAGGTCTTCCGTCAGTACCAGAAGGTCACCCTGGATAACCTCTTTGCCCAGATCGCCGAAGGCGAAATGAAGGAGCTTTCCATCATCGTCAAGGCGGATGTTCAGGGCTCTGTGGAAGCGGTTCGTCAGTCTCTGGAGAAGCTGTCCACCGATGAAGTTCGTGTTCGTGTGATCCACGGCGGTGTCGGCGCCATCAATGAGTCGGATATTATGCTGGCCGGCGTTTCCAACGCAATCATCGTCGGCTTCAACGTCCGTCCTGATGATATCGCCCGGGAAAGCGCGGCGCGGGATGGCGTAGATATGCGGATGTACCGGGTCATCTACGATTGCATCGAGGAGATCCAGGCCGCAATGAAGGGTATGCTGGCACCCAAGTTCCGGGAGGTTTCTCTGGGACGGGCCGAGGTGCGTCAAACCTACCGCATCAGCAACGTTGGCACTGTTGCCGGATGCTACGTAACAGACGGAAAGATCACCCGGAATGCTGAGATCCGCGTTGTTCGTGACGGTATCGTTATCTCGGAGGATAAGATGAGCTCCCTGAAGCGGTTCAAGGATGACGTCAAGGAGGTCGCCCAGAGCTACGAATGCGGTATAACCTTAGAGAAATTTACCGATATTAAAGAAGGGGATATCTTCGAAGCCTTCATTATGGAAGAGTATCGTCCCGACTAATAAACCAAAGGAGGAGCAGTATGGCTTCCTTTAAACAGAATCGGGCCGCAGAGGATATGAAGCGGGAGATTTATGACATTATGCGGAGTCTGAAGGATCCCCGGATCACCGGACTGCTGAGCATTGTCAAGCTGGATCTTTCGGCGGATTATAGCCTCGCCCGGGTCTATATCAGTTCGATCGAAGGGATGGAGCAGACCAAAAGCGCCGTTGCGGGGCTCAATAGTGCCGCAGGGTATGTCCGGCGGGAAATCAACCACCGGATGAAGCTTCGCCGCTCTCCCGAGATCAAATTCATCGCAGATGATTCGATTGCCCAAAGCGCCGAGATCAGCCGGATTCTTCGCGGCTGATCCCGGCATCACAAAAGCAAAGGATAAGAAAGCATGAGTGAACAAATCAGCCAACAGGAGGCGGCACTCCTTCTCCGGCAGGGGGAGGACATTCTCGTCCTCTGCCATGAAAAGCCGGATGGCGACACCATCGGAAGCGGAACGGCGCTCTGTGCAGCGCTGGCAGGACTGGGCAAACGGGTCGCCCTCGCCTGCAGCGATCCCATCCCCGATAAATATCGGTATATGGGGTTTGAGCGGTTTCTTTACCGGAACTTTACCCCCAAGATGATCGTTGCGGTGGACGTTGCGGATGCCGCCCTGCTGGGAAACCGACTGGGCGAATATAAGGATCAGGTGGATCTTTGCATCGACCACCACGGCTCCAACCGCGCTTACGCGAAGAAATGCTGGGTGGAAGGCGGTCTTTCCGCCACCTGTGAAATGATCTACCGGCTGGTCCGGGAGCTGGGCTGCGAAATGACCACTCAAATCGCCGCCTGCTGCTATACCGGCATCTCCACCGATACCGGATGCTTCCGCTATTCCAGCGTGACTCCTGCTACCCATCGGATTGCCGCAGAAATTCTGGAATTCGGAGTGGACGGCGCGGATATCAACCGCAGAATGTTTGAATGCAAGTCCCGCAGTCGGCTGGCGGTGGAGCTTGCGGTGCTGAGCACCATTGAATATTATTGCGAAGGAAAATGTGCTGTTATCACCGTCACCCGGGATATTCTGGAGCAATGCGGTGCTGTGGAAAGCGAGCTGGAGGGAATCCCTCCCATCCCCAAGCAGATCGAAGGGGTCGAGGTGGGAATCACCATCCGGGAACGGGAGGATTGCTGTCGGATCTCCCTTCGCACCGGCGAAACGCTGGATGCCTCTGCCGTTTGCGCCCTCTTTGGCGGCGGCGGACACATTCGCGCCTCGGGTTGCACCATCCCCGGAACACCTGCGCAGGCCAAAGCCGCTCTCATTGCGGCGGTGGAGGGTCTCCTCTCCAACCGGGAGCAGGACTGATTTTTATAAATGAGAAACGGAGCGGAAAGGAATCCTCTTTCCGCTCCGTTCTTTTTACCCTTCGGGAGCGGCGTCGTCCCCCTTGCAATTTCCTGCAAAATATAGTATAATGTACCCGAGTGTAACTTTGCGGCAGTTGCCGCTGGATTTTGACAGGAAGGTTTCGAAAAAACGATGGATATTCTTGCCGTTTTATGCAATGAATTTCACCTGGAGCAAAAGCGGGTGGAAAATACTGTTGCCCTCATTGATGAGGGAAATACCATTCCCTTTATTGCCCGGTACCGGAAAGAGGTAACCGGCTCACTGGACGATCAGGTGCTTCGGGAGCTCTCGGAGCGGCTGACCTATCTGCGGGGGCTGGAAAAGCGCCGGGAGGAGGTTTCCGCCTCCATTGAAGAGCAGGGAAAAATGACCGAGGAGCTGGCCGCCGCCATTGCCGCCGCGGCAACCCTTGCGGAAATCGAGGATCTTTACCGTCCCTACCGTCCCAAGCGGAAGACCCGCGCTTCGGTGGCTCGGGAAAAGGGTCTGGAGCCCCTGGCGGAGGAGATTTTTGCCCAAAAGCCCGATTCAGCCGAGCCCATTGTCCTTGCAGAGGGGTATGTTGACCCCGAAAAGGGTGTGGAAACAGCGGAGGAGGCCCTGGCCGGCGCCAAGGATATTATCGCTGAAAATATTTCGGACGATGCCCTGATCCGGAAGCTTCTCCGGGAGTTTATTCAGAAGCTGGGCTCCCTTTCCTCCAAGGCTGCCAAGGAGGAATCCTCCGTTTATGAAATGTATTATGATTTTTCCGAGCCGGTGGCCAAGCTTCCGGGACATCGCATCCTTGCCATTGACCGGGGGGAACGGGAAGAGTTCCTGAAGGTCTCGGTGGAGGCCGACCGGGAGCGGGCACTCGCCATTGTTTATAATCATTCCGTGCTGGACACCCACTCCCCCTGCAACGAAGCGGTCCGCCAGGCGGCGGAGGATGCCTTTGACCGGCTGATCTTCCCCTCCATTGAACGGGAGATCCGTTCCGGGCTGACCGAGAATGCCTGTGAGCAGGCGATCCGGGTCTTTGCGGTCAACCTCCGCAACCTCCTGATGCAGCCTCCGGTCAAGGGATGCGTGACTCTGGGTCTTGACCCGGCCTACCGGACCGGTTGCAAGATCGCCGTAGTGGACGAAACAGGGCGAGTCCTGGATACCACCGTCGTTTACCCTACCCCGCCCCAGAAAAAGATCGCTGAAGCCAAGGCCAAGCTGAAGGCTCTCATTGAAAAGCATAATGTTTCGGTCATCTCTATTGGAAACGGCACCGCCTCCCGGGAATCGGAGCAGTTTGTGGCCGAGCTGATCGGAGAGCTGGACCGGAAGGTCTCTTATCTGATTGTCAGCGAGGCGGGTGCGTCGGTCTATTCGGCCTCCAAACTGGCGGCAACGGAATTCCCCGATTATGACGTTTCTCTCCGGAGCGCCGTCTCCATTGCCCGCCGGATGCAGGATCCTTTGGCGGAGCTGGTCAAGATTGACCCCAAAGCCATCGGTGTTGGCCAGTATCAGCATGATATGCCCAAAAACCGGATGGACGAAGCCCTGGGCGGCGTGGTGGAATCCTGCGTCAATAACGTTGGTGCCGATTTGAATACCGCCTCCCTTTCCCTGCTTTCCCATATCGCCGGAATCAATAGCGGCGTTGCGAAAAATATTGTTACCTACCGGGAAGAGAACGGCGCTTTCAAAAGCCGTTCCGAGCTGCTGAAGGTGCCCAAGCTGGGCAAAAAAGCCTTCGAGCAGTGCGCCGGCTTCCTCCGGGTGGCCGAGAGTAAGAATGTCCTGGATAATACCGCCGTTCACCCCGAGTCTTACAAAGCGGCAGAAACCCTCCTTGCCCGTTGCGGATATACCGATGCAGATGTTCGCGCCGGCGCCATTGATGCGCTGATGGAGCGGGCTGAGGCCGCCGGAATTGCCGCCTTGGCGGAAGAAGCAGGGGTCGGTGAGCCCACCCTGCGGGATATTATCAGCGAGCTTCTCAAGCCGGGGCGGGATCCCCGTGACGAACTTCCCCCTCCCCTCCTCCGTTCCGATGTTATGGAGATGAAGGACTTGAAGGAAGGGATGGAGCTGATGGGCACCGTCCGGAATGTCATCGACTTTGGCGCGTTTGTGGATATCGGCGTCCATGAGGACGGTCTGGTCCATATCTCCCAGATCTGCAATAAATTTATCCGCCACCCCGGCGAGGTGCTGAAGGTGGGGGATGTGGTCAAGGTTCGCGTCCTGGGCGTGGATGTGGCCAAAAAACGCATTTCACTGACTATGAAGGGGATATCAAAATGAGCAACACACCCGAGCAACAGAAAAAGAAGATCATTCTCAGCGGCATTCAGCCCACCGGAATTTTCACCTTGGGCAACTACCTGGGTGCCATCAAAAACTGGGTCACCCTGCAGGAGGAATATAACTGCTGCTATATGATCGCAGATCTCCACGCCATTACCGTCCGGCAGGAAACGGCGGCTCTCCGTTCCGGTATCCTGGATGCGGCGGCCCTGGTGCTGGCCTGCGGTGTGGACCCTGAAAAAAGCCTTGTGTTTCTGCAAAGCGGGGTGCATACCCACGCAGAGCTTTCCTGGATTCTCTCCTGCTATACCCAGTTCGGCGAGCTTTCCCGGATGACCCAGTTTAAGGATAAATCCGCCCGCCACGCGGATAACGTCAATGCCGGACTCTTCACCTACCCGGTGCTGATGGCCGCCGATATTCTGGTCTATCAGGCAGATCTCGTTCCGGTGGGTGCTGACCAGAAGCAGCATCTGGAGCTTGCCCGGAATATCGCCGAGCGGTTCAACGCAGTCCACGGGAACACCTTTACCGTTCCCGAGCCCTATATTCCCAAGGCGGGAGCCCGGATTATGTCCCTGGCAGATCCCACCAAGAAGATGTCCAAGTCGGATACCAACGTCAACGGCTTTATCAGCATTCTGGACGATAAGGATACCATTATCCGGAAGTTCCGTCGGGCGGTGACCGATTCGGATGCCTGCGTCCGTTACGGCGAAGGAAAGGATGGCATCAACAACCTTCTGACCATTTATTCCACCGTTACCGGCAAAACGATTGCCGAGGCGGAGGCCGAGTTTGACGGCAAGGGCTACGGTGACTTCAAAACCGCTGTGGGTGAGGCAGTGGCTGACCATCTGGCTCCGGTTCGGGATAACTTCTCCCGGATCCGTGCCGATAAGGATGCTCTCCTCGCCATCACCTCCTCCGGTGCCGAAAAGGCCCTGTCCATTACCGAACGGACCATGCGCAAGGTTTATAAAAAGGTCGGATTTATCCGATAAAAATAAGAAAGGGATGTTCCTGATGAAAGGCAAGCTTTCCGCAATTCTCGCAGCGATCCTCGCAATCACTCTTCTCTGCGCAGCTTGCGACTTCTCCGCTCTTCCGGAGAATGCCGCATCCGGTGACCCAAACAACTCCACCCCAATCCAATCCGCAGCCTCCCAGGAGAGCGTTTCCTCCTCGGCCGGCTCTGACGAAGGAAACCAAATTCCCGATGACGGCAGCCTCCTCCCCGGAGAGGACGTGGTCCTTCCCGAGGAAGATGAAGTGCTCCCCGAGGAAGATGTAGTTCTCCCAGAGGAAGATGAGGTTCTCCCGGAGGAAGATGAGGTTCTCCCGGAAGAGGATGAGGTTTCCTCTGCCGGTACTCCTTCTCAGTCGGCGACCAGCTCCAAACCGACCGTCTCCTCCAAGCCTGCAACCACCACCTCCAGTACCGCCTCCTCCAAGCCTTCCGCCGACACCACCAGCTCCAAGCCGACTGTCTCCTCCACCTCCTCCCAGTCAACGGCATCCAAGGAGCCGGAAAAGCCCGTCACCCCCTTCCCGGGCAGAGACACCCCCGCACCCTACGGCAGAGCCCAGCTTTCCTCGAAAGAGCAGAAGGTGTACGATATCATCCTCAAGGGTGCCAAGGAATATTCCTCGGTGAAGGAGGACCAAAACGGAAAAATGTTCTGTGAGATCTCCCTTTCTGACGTATCAGTGGATGTGGACGATATTAAAGAGATCATTCTCGCCGTCCGGGCAGATCACCCAGAGGTCTGCAGTCTTGCCAACCAGTACGGCTGGAGCACACGGAATGATGTTGTTACCGTTGTCCGCCTTTATGTCACGGCCACCCCTTCCCAGCGGGATACCCGTAACGCCAAGCTGGAAAAGAAGGTTAAGGAGATCATCTCCTCCCTCCCCAATACCACTGACGAATATCTCCTTCTCAAGGGAGTCCACGATTGGCTCTGCAAAAACATCACTTACACCATAGAGGGAGAAAATGTTGCCACCGCTTACGGTGCCATTGTGGAAGGAAAGGCTCTTTGTGAGGGATATACCAAGGCCTTCCAGTATCTTGCCTACCGGTGCGGTATTCAGGCACTGATCGCCACCGGCGAGGGCACCAACTCCTCAGGACGGACCGAGAGCCACGCCTGGAATCTCGTCCGGTGCAACGGCAAATGGTACCAGGTGGATGTCACCTGGGATGACCCCCGGATCGGCAGTATGACCGAGGCGGATAAACCTCTTTTCTACGATTACTTCCTCATTCCTACCAAACAAATCAAGATCGACCACGCCTTTGAGGATGAGCAGGCCTACGATCTGCCCTCCTGCACCGCCACCACGGATAATTATTTCGTCCGGGAGAAGCTTGCATTCACCAGCCTGACCGCTGACAAGGAAAAGATCGCAAAGGCGATCTCCCATATGGAGCCCGGCGACTACTGCTCCGTCCAGATTTCTCAGAAGCTCCCCTCTTCCAGCGATGATTTAAAGGCGCAGGTCAAAGCGATCGGCATTTCGGCGAAATTCCGCAGCTGGACCTATTTCAGCAATACCCGATCCAATACTATTACCATCATCCGGAAGAAATAAACCCTCCCGGGAGGAAATTCCTCCCGGGATTTCTTTTATGCGCCCTTGACTTTTCGGACAGAATGATGTATCATAATAATACCTTGCCGCTGTGGTGGAACTGGCAGACACAAGGGACTTAAAATCCCTCGGTAGTGATACCGTACCGGTTCGATCCCGGTCAGCGGCACCAACAAAAAAGCCTACTTTGTCTACCAGACAAATTAGGCTTTTTTGAATGATGTTTGCCTTCGGCAAATGATGTTGTTTCACGAATGATGACGCTGACGCTAATGATGTCGTCTTCGCCTAATGTTTCGGGGCAAACATCGCATCATTGCGAGCGAAACGAGCAACATCATTATGCGGAGCATAACATCATGTCGCCGTTAGGCGACGCATCATTGAAATGTCCTGATTTTTATGATATAATTACTTTTAAAGGAGCAAGTGAAACAGGGTATTGGCTTGAGTTGTTGCACAGAACCAACTACATCGACGAGCAATTATATAAATCACTTTCTGCAATGTGTACTTCCTTGCGTGTAATGCTGATCGCTTCCTGCCGCACAGCAAAGGAGAATGCGAAATGAATAAGATTATTTCCGATATTTCCGACTATATTTTTATTTCTGATGAGCCTGAAAAGGTTGATGCAATCTTTCTGCCGGGAGGGTCACATCCTGAGCAACCTGAATATGCGGCCGAACTGTACCATAAAGGTTATGCAAAGTGGCTTATTCCCTCTGGTGGAGTTAGTGTTAAGCGAGATAAATGGCCAGGTGTTCGTTCGAAAGCAGAAATATATACTGGCGATTACCAATCCGACTGCGCGTTCTTTATCGATGTGTTTGCAAAAAACGGTGTACCTATAGATGCAATTATTGGAGAGGACAAATCGAGACATACTCGTGATAATGCTTTTCTTTCACGAAAAGCCGTTGACGAAAGTGGCATTGATATAAAAACAGCATTGATTGTCTGCAAAGCGTTTCATGCCAGACGTTGCCTTATGCTTTATCAAATGGCTTTTCCCAATGTTGAGATTAAGGTATGCCCTGTTCATTGCTACAATATAACGAAAGATAATTGGTTTACAACTGAAAATGGTATTGACAGAGTATTGGGTGAACTCGCACGTTGTGGAAATCAATTTGTTGGGGATATGAAATCTTATTTATCCTCAATAACTAATAACTGACATGTTTTAATCTATCTAACGGAGCATGTGCACTACTTTTACTTACTCTTACCTCGATTCTGCTCCGTTTGGTTGCTCTTTTCAATGATATCCGTTCCTGTCGGAACGGGTGATATATCTTCGATATGATATTGCTCTGCGAGCGATGATATATGTCTTCGGCATATGAAGGAACGGATATTATATCATACTTGCGAAGCAAGTATATCATACGGCAACGCCGTATATCATATCGCATCAGCGATATACCATTGAAGTCCACGACAATATATGATACAATACAGATAAAATCACCTGCTTGGATCCTCAAAATGAGAGAAAGGACTGGTAACGTGAAAAAGATTATTGCCTTGGCACTTGGCTTCTGCCTCATCTTTTCCCTCTCCTCCTGCGGCATTTTGGCTGTTTTCCAGGGGCAGGTACAGCCCGGCTCTGCTGACGCGCTGCGAAAGGATATGGAAAAATACGAGTTTTTGGGTGTGACCTTCTACCTTCCCCGGGAATACACCCAGAGCAACATCTTTGCCGATGCCGATACCGGACGGATCAGCTACACCGATCCCCAGGGTATTACCTTCATTATCAATGTCAGTGAGACCTCTTTCGTCAGCCAGTATTACAAAACGGATATTCTCAGCGCCCGGGACTACTCCCAGGCGTATATCGACTACTACCAAGCCGATGCCTCCCGGGAAGGCATCACTGTGACTCCCCTTTCTGATCGGCACGGCATTCCCTGCCTGCGTCAGGCGGGAAACATGGACGCCACCACGCAGTACGGCGTTGTGGGCTTTTATTGCTCCGGCAGCTATTGTGCCACCATTACCATATACACCGATAACCAAGCACTTTTTGACCAGCAGGAGGAGGACCTGGCAAACCTTGCCACCATCGCAACCTTTTCCCGGTAATAAGATGAGGAAATATCCCTTTCCATCCGAAAAACAAAAGGAGTACGGCATTGTTCGTACTCCTTTTTGTCTGCCTTGCAATAGCGGTGTATTACATCTGACGCGTGGTTTTCTTTATGCAAAAAAAGGCGAGCCGAAATCGGCTCGCCTTTTTGATATTCTGCATCTTGCCGAATCCGTTACATGGTAACGAATACAAACTTGAAGATGAAGAGGATTGCAATGATGGTGACGATGATGTCCTTCTTGGTGTACTTGCCGGTGAAGAGGGTGATCAGGGTATAGGCAATGGCGCCGATACCGATACCGTTGGCAATGGAGTAGGTCAGAGGCATCATAATCAGAGCAAGGAATGCGGGAACCGCAGACTGCATATCAACCATATCAACCTTCATGATGTTCTTGCACATCAGAACGCCGACGAAGATCAGAGCGGGAGCAGTCGCGCAAGCGGGAACGATGGAAGCCAGCGGGGTCAGGACCAGGCAGAGAGCGAAGCAGATCGCAGTCACAACACTGGCCAAACCGGTCCGGCCACCGGCAGCAACACCGGCAGAGGACTCAACGAAGGTGGTGCAGGTAGAGGTTCCGAAGATACCGCCGCAGACGGTAGCGACGGAGTCGCAGAGCATGCACTTATCAACGTCGATGGGGTCATTGTTCTCGTCGATGAGGCCGGCCTCAGAGGCAGCACCGTAAAGGGTGCCCAGAGTATCGAACATATCGACCAGGCAGAAAACGATAATCAGGATCACAGCATTGATGATCACGCCGGCATCCGCAAAGCCGCCAAAGGCATGGAGCCAGGGATCAGCAGAGAACAGACCGGTGACACCGATGGCACCGAAATCCTGGAAGGAAGCGCCAATCTGAGAGAAGTCGAAGTTGGGGAGAGTCCAGGTGGACAGATAGTACAGAACAGTCACCGCAATGATGGTGATGATGATGCTGCCCTTGACATTCTTCTTATTGAGAACGCCAATCAGAATAAAGCCGATAAAGGTCAGCACAACAGGAGCGATCGCAGTCCAGGCTTCCATGGGGCCGGGAGCAGAGGTCAGGGCGCCGTGGAAATCAAAGAACTGAACAAAGGTATACTGGTTGGCCTGGATCAAACCGACGTTCTTGAAGCCGATGAAGGCAATGAACAGTCCGATTCCGGCGGGGATCGCCTTCTTCAGGCAGTCAGGCAGAGCCTTAGCCATTGCCTGGCGAATACCGGTAGCAGAAAGGATCAGGAAGAGAATACCTTCCAGCAGAATGATCACACAACCGGCCTGGTAACCCAGAACGGGGTTTCCTTCTGCGCCCTTCAGCACCTCGGGCAGAACGAAGCAGACGAAGAAGAATGAGTTCAGACCCATTCCGCAAGCCTGCGCATAGGGCATTCTCGCCAAGAAAGCCATCAGCAGGGTGCCGATCACTGCAACGAGAATAGAGGCAACGTACACTGCATTCCAGATCTGGCCGAGTTCGGGGGTGAATCCGGTCACCTGGTTGGGGTTGACGACCACGATATACGCCATAGCGAAGAAAGTGGTCAAGCCGGCGATGATCTCGGTTTTGATATCCGAGCCACGCTCACTGATTTTGAAAAACTTGTCCATCAGATTTTTGCTCCTCCTTTAATATTTTGGGAAAACAGCAATTTTAATTATATCACCCTTTGGTTGTTAATTCAACATTTTTTCATAAATTCCTGCAAAAAACTTCATATTTTTCAAATTTCTTCGTTCCTGACAAAAACCGTTGCCGAGCGCCCCTGTTTCGTGCTATAATTTGCGCATAGGATATTTGAAAGGATGGCGTAAAATGCAGCATCTGTTTGACATTGTAAAAGGGATCCTGGCGGGACTTCTCATCAGCGTGGGAGGGACGGTCTATCTTTCCTGCGAAAGCCCTGTGGTGGGGAGCATCTTCTTTACCATCGGACTGTTTGTTATCTGTGAATTCGGATTCAATCTCTTCACCGGAAAATGCGGCTACCTGACCGAAAATAAGCCCTCCTATCTCCTCTTTTTGCTGGAGGTTTGGGTGGGAAATCTCATCGGGTGTCTGGCGGGAGGTCTGGCAGTGGGGCTGGCCCGGCCGGAGCTTGCCGAAACGGCTGCCCGTCTTTCCGAAAAGAAGCTGGCCATTCCTCTGCATCACGCTCTGATCCTTGCCGTTTTCTGCGGTCTGCTGATGTATATTGCCGTTCATACCTATAAGACCGCCTCCAACCCCCTGGGGAAATATCTTGCCCTCTTCCTTTGCGTGCCGGTGTTTATCCTCAGCGGCTTTGAACATAGCATCGCCGATATGTTCTACCTTGCCTGCGGACGGGCCTTCCTTCCCGAGGCACTCCTCTTCCTGGCCGTGGTCACGGTGGGAAATGTTCTGGGCGGGATTCTTCTGCCCCTCGCTGGCCGGCTGACCAAAAGGGAAAATGTAAAATAATTTTCCCTTTTGGAGGAACGATTGCACGAAAGCATTTTATGTGTTATACTTTATATATCTATGGCTTGTCCGGGAGAAAGGATCCTTGCTTTGACAGAATATATTCACGCCGTTAATCTCAGTTTTTCCTATCAAAATGAACCAGAAGCCCCTCAGGTGCTCAAGGATGTTTCCTTGTCAGTTGAGAAGGGCAGTTTTGTTGCGGTGCTGGGGCATAACGGATCGGGAAAATCCACCCTGGCCAAGCATATGAACGTGATTCTCCTGCCCTCGGGCGGCTCCCTGTTTGTCAACGGGATGGATACCTCTCTGGAGGAGCATCTCTGGGAGATCCGTCAACAGGTGGGAATGGTCTTTCAAAACCCCGATAACCAGCTGGTGGCAACGGTGGTAGAGGAGGACGTGGCCTTCGCCCCGGAAAATATGGGTGTGCCTCCGGAGGAGATCCGCCGTCGGGTGGAGGAAGCCCTCCGCACCGTTGGAATGTGGGACTTCCGGGATCACGCTCCCCATCGGCTTTCGGGCGGGCAGAAGCAGCGGATCGCCATTGCAGGCGTTCTTGCCATGCACCCCGATTGTATCGTACTGGATGAGCCCACCGCTATGCTGGACCCCCGAGGCCGGCGGGAGGTGCTGGAAACCATCCATCGGTTGAATCGGGAATCGGGGATGACCGTTATTCTCATCACCCATTATATGGATGAGGCGGCCCAGGCCGACCGGGTGGTGGTAATGGATAGCGGCACCGTCATTGCAGACGGAACACCCAAGGAGGTCTTCTCCCAGGTGGAGCTGATTCGGAGCGCCGGACTGGACGTTCCCCAAACCACCGACCTTGTTCACTGGCTTCGTACCGAAAAGGGGCTGGATCTACCTGCCGACTGTCTGACGGTGGAGGAAGCCGCCGACGCTGTTGCAAAGCTTTTTTCTTAACCATTCTCCGGAGTACCCACTCCGATTTTTATAAGGGATGAAATCATGTACGCCATTGAAGCCCAGAATCTGACCTATACCTACGGAATCAAAACCCCCTTCGAAAAAACCGCCATTCGGGACGTTTCTGTCCAAATTCCGGCGGGAGAATTCGTTGGGGTAATCGGTCATACCGGTTCAGGGAAATCCACCTTGATTCAGCATATCAACGGCCTGCTTCGTCCCACCTCCGGGAAGCTCCTTCTCAACGGGAAGGATATTTGGGAAAACCCCAAGGAGATCCGGAAGGTGCGGTTTTCAGCGGGTCTTGTTTTCCAGTATCCCGAGCATCAGCTTTTTGAAACCACCGTTTATAAGGATATCGCCTTCGGCCCCACCAACATGGGGCTTTCGGAGGAGGAGGTCCGGCTGCGGGTGGAGGAGGCGGCCGAATTTACCGGCATCTCCTCTGCGCTGATGGATCAGTCTCCCTTTGAGCTTTCGGGCGGGCAGAAACGGCGGGTAGCCATTGCCGGCGTGATCGCCATGCGTCCCGAGGTGCTGATTCTGGACGAGCCTACCGCCGGGCTGGACCCCCGGGGACGGGATAAAATTCTCGACCGGCTTCGCCGATATCATCAGGCGCAGAAAAATACCGTCCTCCTGGTTTCCCACAGCATGGAGGATGTGGCAGAATACTGCACCTCCGCGCTGGTGATGAACCGGGGTACCCTGTTTGCTTACGATACCGTTGAAAACGTCTTCTGCCGGACAGAGGAGCTGGAGCAGATGGGGCTTGCCATTCCTGCCATTACCCAGGTCTTTCACCGGCTGGCGGCAGCAGGGATTCCGGTCAGCCGGAACGTTTTTACCATGGATGCCGCAAAGCAGGCACTCTCCGCCGCACTGGAAGGGAGGGGCCGGAATGCTTAACGATATTACCCTGGGTCAGTATTTTCCCGGAAACTCCCCCTTGCATAAAATGGATCCCCGGATCAAAATCCTGCTGACGGTTCTTTTCGTCGTTTCCCTCTTTTTGGTCTCAGATCCTCTCTTTTTGATTGCGCCGGTGATCTTTATAGGGATTCTTTACCTGATTGCGCGGATCCCGGTGCGGTTCCTGCTGAAAAGCTTAAAGCCGTTGATTCCCATTCTGATTTTTACCACCGTTCTGAATCTTTTCTTCCTTCCGGGGGATGTTACCCTCTTTTCCTTCTGGGTCATTCAAATCTCGGATAAGGGTCTGCTGAATGCAATTTTGGTGCTGATCCGGATCGTCTGCCTGATTGCAGGCTCCTCCCTGCTGACCTACACTACCTCTCCCATCGCCCTGACGGATGGAATCGAGCGGCTTCTCTCCCCGCTGGGCAAGCTGAAATTCCCGGTGCACGATCTGGCGATGATGATGTCCATTGCCCTGCGGTTTATCCCCACTTTGATCGAGGAAACAGAAAAGATTATGAGCGCGCAGAAGGCGCGGGGCGCCGATATGGAAACCGGTTCGCTTGTGCAGCGCGCCAAGGCACTGGTGCCGATTCTGATCCCCCTGCTGGTATCTGCCTTCCGGCGGGCGGAGGAGCTTGCTTTGGCAATGGAATGTCGCTGCTACCGGGGCGGAGAGGGCCGCACCCGGATGAAGCAGCTGAAGCTCCACCTGCGGGACCTTTGGGGCTCTTTGATTACAGTAATTCTTTGCGGAGGAATGATTGCCCTGGGCTTCCTCCTTTGACTTTGCAAAAAGGAGGGGTAAGGTATGGCGGAGGAAGGAAAACGGAACCTCCTTCTGACCCTGCGGTTTATCGGGACGAATTATCACGGCTGGCAGTACCAGGAAAACGCCCTCTCGGTGCAGGAGGTTTTGATCCGCGCCGGCGAAGGGGTGCTGGGCGGTCCTGCACGGCTGCACGGCTGTAGCCGCACCGATTCGGGGGTCCACGCGCTGACCTACTGTGCAAACTTCCATACCGATCACCCCATTCCCTGTCAGAAGCTCATTCTCGCCCTCAATGCTCACCTCCCTCCTGATATTGCCGTGACCGACTGCCGGGAGGTCCCGGAGGAGTTTCACGCCCGGTATAGCACCCAGGAGAAGGAATACCGCTACCGGATTCTCAACTCCTCCATCCGAGATCCCTTTTTGGAAGGTTTTTGCTACCGCTACCCCCACCGACTGGATGAACAGTTGCTGGAGGAGACCTTTTCCTGTCTGCTGGGGACCCACGATTTCCGCGGATTTTCCTCGGTGGGGTGGGAGACCACCGATACCGTCCGCACCTTGACGGGTCTGCGAGTCGAGCGAAGGGGTGACGTGGTGGATATTTTCCTGAAAGGGGACGGCTTCCTCTATAATATGGTCCGGATCATTGTTGGAACAATGCTTCGGGTATCGGAGGGAAAGCTCTCCGCTCAGGATCTGCTCACTCTGCTGGAAACTGGGGACCGCTCGCTGGCGGGTCCCACCGCCCCCGCGCAGGGATTGGCGTTATATCAGGTATATTATCCGGAGGAGGCGCTGATGCGCTGACCCGTTTTCCCCTGGGAAGAAATGAAGAAAGGCCAGGTGTTTTTCCATGGCTCAGATCAAGGATATTGAACAGTATCGGGAACAGAAAAAGAGAAAAAAGATCGTTCACCGGATCATTATCGGCTCGGTGTTGTTGTTTTTAATCATTGTCGGAGCGATTCTGATTCCCCGTGCCATCAATGGCGAGCTGACCTTATGGTGGCGTGCCCAGACCGGGCAGGGCAGTCAGACCCAGGGGTTCCCAGTCACTCTCCCCTCGGGGAAAGCGGTTTCCCTGCGGCAGGCTGGGAGCGATTTCGTTTTGCTGGGAGATTCCTCCCTTTATGTTTATAACTCCTTTGGCGTGGAGCTCAACCGGGTTCAGCACGGGTACGGCGACCCGGGAATGGCGGTGGCCGGCAACCGGATTTTGGTCTTTGACCGGGGTGGAAACGGTGTAAAGGTCTGCACCAAATCCCAGGAGGTCTTCAAAAAGACCTTTGAAACCACCATTTTTACTGCCGCTCTTTCAGAGGATGGTAAGGTGGCGGTAGCTACCGCTGCCGAGGGCTACGCCGCCGAGCTGACCGTATGCGACTCCAAAAACCGGGAGCTTTTTCGGGTGGGGTTGACCGAGCAGGTCTCGGGGCTGACCTTCTCGCCGGACGGCAAAAAAATCACCATCCTGACCGTATCCTCCGAGGGCGGGAAGATGTTTTCCTCGGTGATTACCTTCCGGCTGGACTCCTCCAACGCGCTTTACCGCACCGACTACGCGGATGTCCTGCTCCTCTCCGCCTCCTATAAAGCGGACGGCAAGCTCTGCGTGGTAGGGGATACCCTCACTGCCCTCCTCAACGATTCCGGAGACACCGTTGCCGAGTACAATTACGAAGACCGGGAGCTGATAACCTTCTCCGCAAAGCCGGACGGCTCGGTGGTGCTGGTCTTTACCGATCCGGCCAATAACCGGATCAAGCAGATCGAGATTGTAGACAGCGCAGGACGGCTGATCGGCAAGGGTGAATCGGAAAGCAACAAGGCCATCATCGACTGTGACGGCAGCCGCGTGCTTTTCCTTGCGGACGATACCCTTCGGTTCTTTGATATGCAGGGCAGCCTCATCAACGAAATTGAGGTAGACCGCACCGGATGCGGCATCACCGCCGCCGGAAGCTACGTTTACGTGATGACCGAAGAAGAGATCCACCGATTCTCGGTCAGCTGATTGGAATAGAAAACGCCGACCCATTTGAGTCGGCGTTTTTACTCTTTCTTAAACGACCATCGGAATCATCAGCATACAACGGTTGGGAAGGATCTCCGATTCGGTTTCATTTTCCTCCTGGACGGCGGCCGCAGAGGTGCGGTACCGTTTGGCAATATCCCAGATCCGCTCTCCCGCATCGGCGTAATAGACAATCAACCCAATGGCGGGATCCCGCTCCAAAGGATGCTCCTCATCCAGCCGGACATCAGTCAGGACGGTCCGGGTCAGCAGAGTGCGGAGCTCTCCCTCCCAACGCAGCTCGGCCCGCAGCTCCAGTCCTGTGGCAGTGACCGTTACCCCCGAAAGGATCGGGGTGACCCGAAGCTGGGCATCCACCGGCTCATCCGGGTCAGGGAGGGCTTTTTTAAAGGTAAAGGGAGCCTCCCGCTCAAAGTATACGATCTCCTGGTCGGCGTTCCGGGCAAAGAACCCGCAAAGGAGCCTCCCCTCAGCGGTAAGGAAGCCATCCGACACAGCCGTTGCCACGGCAGAGGTACGCACCTCGGTATAAAGGATCTCGGTAACCGGGGGATCGGTCTGCTCAAAGGAAACCGAAAGGGGAAGCACCTCCCGACAGTTCTCCCCCCGCCGCTCCAACCGAAGGCAGACAGTCTCACACTCGGTGGGGTAGCAGGTGGAATAGGCATCCTCTGCGAAGGTGATCTCGGTGGAGGTATAAGCCCGGATCCGGCAGGAAAGCTCCAGCTCGGCGGTCAGACCCTCCTCACCTTCCCCGGCAGGAAGGATCCGGCAGGAAAGCACCTCCGCAACGGCAGTGCAGCGGCTGGATTCATCAGCGCCCTCACAGTCCACGATCTGACTGACCGGAAGGGTGGCGGTAATCACATCTGTTCCGCCGTCGGCGGTGCGGCAGAAGGCCTCCAGCTCCGCCTCCCCTTTTATGACCCCTTTCCCGGGAAGGGCACGGACGTCATTGATCCTCACGGTACCGGTGCAGGCCAGGATCTCCCGAATGACGGGGGTACCGTAGCCGGCTTCAAAGGTCTCCCGAATAGAAAAGAGCTTTTCCGCCCCTCCGGTGCAAACGGCAACCTCCTCCCGGGCAAGATCCAGCTGGATTCCTCCTCCCGTTCCGCCGCAAAGGACCTCCTTGGAGGTAAGGGCCTCCACCTGGAGATAAATGGAAAGGGCCGCCCGGATATCCGCCCGACGGGGAGAGATCGCCCGACAGTTGACATAGTCCGTTTTGGCGGTCACCCCCGAAAGGAGAGTGCCTTCTCGGGAGGAAAGCTCAATATTTTTGGTAAAAGGGAGGGTCGTGTCGGCCGAACAGATCTGCGCAGGATCCTCCGAGATATAATAGACCCGGATCTGGGCATCCCCCTCCAGGGTCAGGGTGGTGCCGGACTGCTGTTTTCTCCGGAGAACAGGGGTAACGGTGCATTTGAGGATCCGGACAATGTCGGGACAGTAATCGGGGAGGAGGAGATCACACTCCACCGGCTGTTCTGCACAGCCGTCATAAACAACCTCCACCGAGGGGACCTGCTTGTTGGTAACAGTAAGCTCCATAGCTGATTCTCTTCCTTTCAGGATTATTCTTCCCTTTCAATATATGTGGTGCTTGGGCAGAATATGTCCCGATTACGGGAAAAGGAGAAAGGGGAAACCCATTTTTTAGAAAAGAATCATAAAGCTTTCGGGAATGTGATAAGCCAATTCGGTATTTTGGCTCTTGAAAAAAAACTGTTTGAGAGGTATACTTATCAATGAAAGAAAGGAAGGCTTTGCCATGGTCAATCTTATTACCCAAATTGCCCGGATGGATGCTGGCGCCCAGCAGACGGTTGCCGCCGCAAAGGCAGAAAACGCCAAAAAGGATGCCGCTTTGACTCTGGAGGTCAAAGAGATGGAGGAGCAGCTCCTCGCCCGTGCGGAAAAGCGGCTGGATACCGTTCGGGAAGCCGAGGAAGAACGGGTCGACCGGGAGCTTGCCCAGATCCGGGAGCTTCACGCTGACCGCACCAACCGTCTGGAAGTCCTTTACGAGTCAAATCATCAGAATTGGGAAAATGAGATCCTCGGGCGCGTGACTGCGTTCTGAGTCCTGAAAAACCACATAATCCATCCCTGCGGAAGAGCCCGGTGCATCCGGCGGTTTTCTGCGGGATTTCTTTTGCATAACAGAGAAACAAGAAAGGAGGGAAGCCTATGGCGATCATCAACTCATCCGGAGCGATTCTTGCAAAGGCGCGGGCGATGTACGGCAAGCGACTGACCCTGCAGGATTATAATTCTCTTCTGCGGATGCAGAGCATTTCGGAGGTAGCTTCCTTCCTCAAAGGCCACCCCGGGTATGGGGATGTGATGGAGGAGGTCAATGAAGCGCTGATCCACCGGGGTCAGCTGGAAAACCTGCTCCGAAAGGCACTCTTTGAAAAATATTACCGTCTTTCCAGCTTCAGCTTCTCCTCGGGAGACAGCATCTATCAGCTGATGGTCAGCCGGTATGAAATCAGGCAGGTCATGGCCTGTATCCGGCTTTTGGGTGCAGGACGGATGGAGGAATACATCACCTCCGTCCCCCCCTATCTGCAGGGGCATACCTCCCTGGACCTGATGCAGATTGCCAAGGTTCGCTCTATGGATGACCTGCGGCAGGCCCTTGCGGGAACTCCCTATCTTGCCTATCTGAACACCGGAGCGGACGTCCCGGATTACACAATGGTCGAAACCCGCCTGCGGGAGGCTTATTACGCCCGGCTGACCAAACATGCCGGAAAGCACGGCGGCAAGCTCAAGGAGCTCGTTTATACCCAGGCGGAGCTTTTCAATATCACCACCATTTACCGGATGAAGTTTCTCTTCCGAATGGAGCGGGTCACCATCCTCTCCTATCTTCTCCCCTACCGTTCAAAGCTTTCTCCTGCGGCCTTCAAAAAACTCCTTTGGGCCGAGCGGGAGGAGGATTTCATTCATCTGCTGAAGCATTCCGGCTATCGCCGGTTGATGGAGGATACCGGTTTTTCCTCGCCGGAGGATTTTACCCGGCGGTGCGAGGAGCAGCTTTGCCGGCGGATCGTCCATTTTTCCTCCGATACCGAAGCTGTTCTCCTGGCCTTCTTGCAGCTATCGGAAATTGAAGCGGATAACCTGACCGCCATTATTGAAGGGATCCGGTATGAGATCCCGGCCGAGCAGATCCGTCCTCTGCTGATTTTGCCACAATGATCAATTCTCCGGGAAATGACCCGGAAGGAAAGGAAGCGTTTTCATGTCCATTGAACGGATGAGCCTCGTTGGTCTGACCGGACCGGCGGGGATGTTGGATGAAGTGCTGGTCCGGTGCTTATCCAGCGGCTGTTTCCATCCGGAAGCCCCTCCTGTTTCGGAGCATAAGGGGAAGCATCACCAGCTTTACGCCGAGAACCCTTACGCGCAGGATCTCCGGACGCTGACCGATGCAGCCCACCGCGCCGGAATCACCCTGGGCTACGCCGATCCGGACAAGCTCTCCATCCCCCAGGAGGAGTATTCTGCTTTTATCCGCCGGATCTGGGAGCAGGTGACCGGGCTCTCGGAAAAAAAGCGGGCTGCCGCCGAGCGGCGGATGATCCATCAGCAGGCAATGCGCCAGGTGGAGCATCTGAGTGGCCTGGGACTGAGCTTTGACCAGCTCTTTGCAATGAAATATATTGAGGTTCGGTTGGGCCGTCTCCCGGCGGATAGCTACGCCAAGCTAACCTACTATGAAGATAAATGCTTCTTTTTCCAGCCGGTGGATCACGATAAGGAATACTACTGGGGACTTTATCTGGTTCCCCGCGCTTACTGCGAGGAAATTGACGAGATCTTCCAATCCCTCTTCTTTGAGCGGATCCAGTTGCCCGAATATGTGAAAGGCACCCCCCAGGAGGCGCTGGCAATGCTCCGGCAGGATATTTCCGCTGAGGACGAAACCATTGCCGCCCTGGACCGGGAAAACAAAGCCTTTCTCAAAGAACATACCGGGACGGTTCTGATGCTCTACTCCCGGCTGAAATTCCTCAACGATGCCTTTGAATGCCGCAAATATGCCGGCGAAATGGGAGATGGCTTTGCTCTGACCGGCTTTGTTCCCAAGAAGGAGGAAAAGCGCTTCCTGCAGCTGTTTGCAGAGCTGGAGGGGGTAGAGGCGGATGCAAAACCTGTGGATAGCGATCCCCGGTTGGTGCCGCCTGTCCGGCTGAAGAATAACCGGGTCATCCGTCCTTACGAAATGTTCGTAACGATGTACGGTCTCCCCGCTTATAACGGCATTGACCCCACGCCGGTGGTCGCCATTCTTTATACCATCCTCTTCGGTGTGATGTTCGGTGACCTGGGGCAGGGGTTGGTCATCAGCCTGGTTGGCTGGCTGATGTGGAAGGCCAAAAAGATGATGCTGGGCCGGGTACTGATCCGTTGCGGCATCTCCTCGGCCGTCTTCGGCTGTGTTTACGGCTCGGTCTTCGGACTGGAGCATCTCCTTGACCCGATGTTCCACGCCATGGGCTTTGCCGAAAAGCCCATTGAGGTTATGCATCCCGATACCACCAACATGGTCCTGATTACTGCCATCGGTATTGGCGTTGCCATCATTCTCCTTTCTATGATCCTCAATATTGCCCTGGGAATCAAGCAGAAGGATCTGGGCCGCTGGCTCCTTTCTCATAACGGCCTGGCCGGTCTGGTATTTTACGGGTATGTGGTTGCAGCGGCCAGCCTGATGCTGGTGGGGGGTGTCAATATCATCACCCTGCCCTGCATCCTCGGGTTTGTGGTTTTGCCGATCCTGTTGATCTTTTTAAAGGAACCGCTCCTCCGGCTGATCGAGCGGAAGGGCAAGCTCTTTGAGGGCGGCTTTGGCGGCTTCTTCGTGGAGAGCTTCTTTGAAATGTTTGAGGTGCTCCTCAGCTATATTACCAACACAATGTCCTTCCTGCGTGTGGGCGGGTTTATTCTCAGCCACGCCGGAATGATGGCGGTGGTTATGACCCTGATGGATATGGTCGGTGCTTCGGCCTCCCCGGTGGTTATGGTCATCGGTAACCTGTTCGTTATGGGTCTGGAGGGCCTGATCGTTGGAATCCAGGTGCTTCGTCTCCAGTTCTATGAGGTATTCAGCCGGTTCTACGATGGGGACGGCAAGCCCTATGAGCCCCTTGTCCCGGCATATGATGCGGAATAAATTCTGATAACTATTTTAACGGAGGGTATTATTATGTATCTGTTTATCATTCCCCTGGTGATCGTTGTTCTTCTGGCGCTGCCCCTGGTTCCCATTTATAAAGGCGTCACCACCGGCAAAAAAGCCAAGCACGCTGTGATCTTCAATCTTGCCGCCTTCTTTGGCGTTTGCCTGCTGGCTGTGGCTCTGCCTTTGGGCGGTGTCAGCTTTGCGGAGGCTGCCGGCACTGAGGTCGTAGGTGAGGCCGCCGCTGCCGCTTCTGCTGCCGGTATGGGTTATATCGCTGCGGCGCTGGTTACCGGTCTTGCGGCAGTGGGTGCAGGTATTGCCGTTGCCGCTGCTGCTCCCGCCGCCATCGGTGCTTTCAGCGAGGATCCCAAGGCCTTCGGTAAGGCTCTGATCTTCGTTGCTCTGGGTGAAGGTATCGCCCTTTACGGTCTGCTCATCTCCATCCTGATCCTCAACAAGATCTAAGGCTATGAAGTTTTTTTTGATTAGTGATAACGTAGATACCGCTGTCGGGCTCCGGCTGGCGGGGATCGAGGGTGTGGTGGTCCATACCCCCGAGGAGGTCTGCGACGCTATGGAGCAGGCCATCAGCGATCCCGAGGTCGGACTGATTCTGATGACCTCCAAGCTGGTCGGCCTTTGCCGCGCGCAGGTCTACGAAAAAAAGCTGAACCTTTCCCGGCCGCTGATTGTGGAGATTCCCGATCGCCACGGCGGCAACACCGGGGATGCTATGCTCCAGTATCTGCGGGAGGCAGTTGGGGTCAAGCTTTGAGCAAAGCCTTTTTAAGTAACGAAAGAACGAGGTGTTCTGATGAATTCCGAGCAAAAGCTTGCAAAGTTTCAGCAGGTGGTCTCTGCGGCCGCGGCCGCGGAAAAGGAGGCGATCCTCAATGAGGGGATCAGCCGCCGGAAGGCCACCCTTGCCGATGCGGAAAGCGAGTTTCTTGAGCGAGCCTTTCATATCATCCAGAACGGTGTTTCGGGGATTGAATCGGAGGGGACGAAAAAGATCTCCTCTGCGCAGCTGGAAAGCCGCCGTTCCCTTCTTGCCCTTCGGGATACTCTTGCAGAAAAGACCTTTTCTGCAGTGGAGGAGCGTCTTGCGGCCTTTGCCGCCGGGGAGGACTATCCTGCCTTTTTGAGCGGCACCATCGCCACAATGAAGGAAGCCCTGGGAGAGGGAAGACTGATCCTGTTCTGCCGGAAGGCGGACCGTGAGCTGGTGGAGCGGCTGACCGCCGGAACGGAGGGGCTGACCCTTCAGGAGAGCGAGGAGATTCTCCTGGGCGGCGTGCGGATCCTTTCGGAGGAGCGGGGCATCCTCACCGATGAAACCCTTGACCGCCGTTTGGCGGAGGAAAAGGAAGCATTTCTGCAGTGGTCGGGACTTTCGGTGGTATCCTGACCGCCAAACCGGTTCTGACCGAATTTTTAAGGAGTGAAACTTCCATTGAGTGAAAAGATCTATTCGATCAACGGCCCGGTCGTGAAGCTGAAGGAGGCCAAGGCCTTCCAGATGATGGAAATGGTATATGTGGGCAACCGTCGGCTGATCGGCGAGGTCATTGGTGTAACCGAGGAGGAGACCACCGTTCAGGTTTATGAGGGCACTACCGGTCTGAAAGCCGGCGAGCCGGTCATTCCCACCGGCGCTCCCCTTTCCGCAACCCTCGGCCCGGGAATCCTGACCAATATTTTTGATGGGATTCAGCGGCCGCTGAAGCATCTGGAGGCGGAAAGCGGTGCCTTCCTGGCGGACGGTGTGGAAATCTTCCCCCTGGACAAGGAGCGGGTATTTGACGTGACGATAACCATTTCGGAGGGCGCTACGGTGTCCCCTGGAATGATCTATGCCACCTGCCCCGAAACCTCTCTGATCACCCACCGCTGTATGATTCCGGCAGGGGTCAAAGGCGTTGTTGCGGAGGTTATGCCCTCCGGAAAATACCGGGTCAACGATACCGTTGCCAAGATCCGCAAAAAGGACGGCTCCCTGGTCCCCCTGACCCTTTGCCAAAAGTGGCCGGTCCGGACACCCCGTCCCTCGGCGCACCGCATCGGGATCGAGCGTCCTCTGGTCACCGGCCAGCGGGTGATCGATACCCTCTTCCCCATTGCAAAGGGCGGCGCGGCGGCTATCCCCGGCGGATTTGGCGCAGGAAAGACTATGACCCAGCACCAGCTCGCAAAATGGTGCGATGCAGATATTATCGTTTATATCGGCTGCGGCGAGCGGGGCAACGAGATGACTCAGGTTCTGGAGGAGTTCTCCGAGTTGATCGACCCCAAATCGGGCAAGCCTCTGACAGAACGGACGGTACTGATCGCCAACACCTCCAATATGCCGGTGGCCGCCCGGGAAGCCTCTATTTATACCGGAATTACCCTGGCTGAATACTACCGGGATATGGGGTATCACGTTGCCATTATGGCCGACTCTACCTCCCGCTGGGCGGAGGCACTCCGGGAAATTTCGGGCCGTTTGGAGGAAATGCCGGCAGAGGAGGGCTTCCCGGCCTATCTGCCCTCCCGGCTTTCCGAGTTTTACGAGCGGGCAGGCTGTGTGGAGACTCTTGCCGGCGGGGAAGGCTCGGTGACCATCATCGGTGCCGTTTCCCCCCAGGGTGCCGACTTTTCCGAGCCGGTCACCCAGAATACCAAGCGGTTTGTCCGGTGCTTTTTGGCCCTGGATAAGTCCCTGGCCTATGCCCGGCATTATCCTGCCATTAACTGGACCACCAGTTACAGTGAATATCTGGACGATCTGTCCCTTTGGTACGCCAAAGAGGTTGCGAACGATTTCTTTCCCCTCCGGCGGAAGCTGGCTGCTCTCCTTTCGGAGGAAAGCAGGCTGATGGAGATCGTCAAGCTGGTGGGTGCAGATGTTTTGCCGGACGATCAGAAGCTGATCATCGAAACGGCCCGGGTCATCCGTCTGGGCTTTTTGCAGCAGAACGCCTTCCACGCGGAGGATACCTTCGTTCCCCTCAAAAAGCAGTATGAAATGATGAAAACGATCCTTTATCTTTATGATAAGGGAACCAAGCTGATTGCCCGGGGAGTTCCCATCTCCAAAATCCTGGCAACAGGCTTATTTGACAAGCTGGTTCGGATCAAGTATGACATCCCCAACGACCAGTTCTCCCGGCTGGAGGAATACCGCAAGGAGATTGACACCCTCCTGAGCTTTTAACAGGCCGGAAGGCTGCAAAAAAGATTGATTCTATCGAAAGGAAGAGTCTTTTTATGACGCTTCAATTTATCGGATTGAGCCAGATTAACGGACCTCTCGTCGTGCTGGACGGAGTTCCGGATGCCTCATATGAGGAAATGGCAGAGCTGGTTTGCGAGGACGGCACCGTCCGCTCGGGGCGGATCGTTCATCTAGCAGATCAGCGGGCCGTGATCCAGGTATACGAGGGAACGAGCGGTCTTTCCCTGAAAAATACCCGCACCCGTCTGCTGGGACATCCTATGCGGCTGTCGGTATCCCCCGAAATGCTGGGGCGCGTTTTCAGCGGTGCCGGCCGTCCCATTGATGGCCTGGGCGAGGTCTATCCCGAAAAATATCTGGATATCAACGGCCGACCCATCAACCCGGTCTCCCGGGAATATCCCCGGAGCTATATCAATACCGGAATTTCCACCATTGATGCGCTGACCACCCTCATCCGGGGGCAGAAGCTGCCCATCTTTTCCGGCTCGGGTATGGATCATAATAAGCTGGCGGCACAGATCGTCCGTCAGGCGCAGATCGCCGAGGAGGAAGGGCAGGAGTTTGCCGTTGTGTTCGCGGCAATGGGCGTAAAGAATGACGTTGCGGATTTCTTCCGCAAATCCTTCGAGGAGTCGGGTGTTTTATCCCGGGTGGCAATGTTCCTCAACCTTTCCAACGACCCGGTGATCGAGCGGATTCTGACTCCCCGGTGTGCTTTGACTGCGGCAGAATATCTGGCCTTTGAAAAGGGGATGCATATCCTCTGCGTTATGACCGATATGACCTCTTACGCTGAAGCTCTGCGGGAATTCAGCTCCTCCCGGGGAGAGATCCCCGGCCGAAAGGGGTATCCCGGCTACCTTTATTCCGACCTTGCCTCCCTTTACGAGCGGGCAGGCGCCATCAAGGGCTGCAAGGGCTCCCTGACGCAGATCCCCATTTTGACGATGCCCAATGACGATATCACCCACCCCGTTCCCGACCTGACTGGATATATTACCGAAGGTCAGATTGTTCTGGACCGGTATCTGGACCAGACGGGAATCTATCCGCCCATTTCGGTCCTGCCCTCCCTCTCCCGTCTGATGAAGGACGGCATCGGTGAAGGGTATACCCGGGCTGACCACTCCGCCGTTGCAAACCAGCTCTTCGCCGCTTACGCCCACGTGGCAGACGCCCGATCTCTGGCATCGGTTATCGGTGAAGAGGAGCTGGGTGCCACCGATAAGCGGTATATGAAGTTCGGGAAGCTGTTTGAGGAGCGGTTTATCGCCCAGAATTTTTATGATAACCGGAGTATCGACCAGACCCTGAATCTGGGCTGGGAGCTGCTTTCCATCCTCCCCCGGGAGGAGCTTGACCGGGTGGATAGTGACCTGTTGGATAAATACTACCATCCCCGGGAGGATATATAACCGGATTTGTTGTTGGGAAAGGAGGAATGTTTCGTGGCGGCTGTCATCCCAACCAAAGGCAACCTGCTCTCTACCAAAAAATCTCTCGCCCTGGCAAGGCTGGGGTTTGAGCTGCTGGACCGGAAACGGAATATCCTCCTGCGGGAGATTATGCAGCTCTGCGACGAGGCTGAAAAGCTCCGTGCCGAGATTGATGATACCTACACCCAGGCGTACACTGCTCTGCAGAATGCCAACCTTACCATCGGCATCTGCGATGAGATTGCCAAGGCCGTTCCGGTGGAACGGGGCCTGGAGCTGGATGCCCGGAGCGTGATGGGAGTGGAGCTTCCTATTCTCCGGCTGAATGCCTCTCCTCCCGCCCTGCATTACGGTCTTTCCGCTACCAGCTCCCAGCTGGACCGGGCGTATATCTGTTTTGACAACGTCAAACGGCAGACTGTGCGGCTGGCCGAGATGGAAAACAGCATCTACCGGCTGGCCACTGCCATCCGGAAAACCGGCCGGCGGGCAAACGCTCTGAAGAATATCATCATCCCCCGCAACGAAGCGGCGGTCAAATATATTACCGACGCGCTGGATGAAAAGGAACGGGAGGACTACTCCCGGCTGAAGGTCATCCGGAAACGGAAATCAGAAGAATAACTGCAATGAAGAAACCGGCTTGCGCTGATCGCAGGCCGGTTTCTTCTACACAAAAGAGAGGCGAAAAAAGCATTAGTTGGCGGAAAGGGAGTCCCAATCCGAAAGAAATTGCTGGATCCCCCGGTCGGTCAGGGGATGATGGGTCATAGCCTCCAAAACCTTATAAGGAACGGTGGCCACGTCACAGCCGGCCTGCGCCGCCTGGATTACGTGGAGAGGACTGCGGGTAGAGGCCGCAATGATCTTGCAGTCGATCTGCTGGGTGCGGAAAATATCGGCAATCTCGGAGATCAGGTCGATCCCGCAGTAGCCGTAATCATCCAGCCGGCCCACAAAGGGACTGACGTAGGTCGCGCCGGCGGCCGCGGCCAAAAGGGCCTGGGCGGCGGAAAAAATGAGGGTAACATTGGTGTGCATCCCCATGGCAGAAAGCTCCTTGACGGCTTTCAAGCCCTCGGAACACATCGGAATCTTGATAACGAGGTTGGGGTTGCCGATTTTGGCAAAGAGCTCCTTTGCCTCCCGGACCATTCCCTCTGCCTCCAGAGAGATCACCTCGGCGCTGATGGGGCCGTCCACAATCCCCGAGATTTCCTTGACCACCTCAATAAAGTCCCGGCCTTCCCGGGCAATCAGGGTGGGATTGGTGGTTACGCCGGAGATGATCCCCATAGCTTCGGCTTTGCGAATGTCCGCAACGTTTGCGGTGTCAATAAAGAATTGCATAAATAATGGTTCCTCTTTTCCTTGGATTCCAACCCCGGGGTGGTTGACGAATCGGAAAATTCCGGATATAATTATAGCAACAAGTTCATATGAGCGCAATATGCGGCGTGAAAATAGATAAATACGCAAATATATTGTCATTTTGCGCAGATATGGAGGTAAAAATGAGCATTTCCAAGCGTCAGGAGGAGATTTTGGAGCTCCTCAATGAGCATAGTTTTTTGACGGTGAACCGGATCGCCGAGCTGACTTACACCTCTCCCTCCAGTGTCCGCCGGGATCTGACCCGATTGCAGGGCCTTTCTCTGATCCGCCGGACCCACGGCGGCGCCTCCCTTTTCCACGCAATGAACCAGGCTGTCCCCCTCAATAGCCGGATGCTGCAGAATACCGCCGAAAAGCGGCAGATTGCAAAAAAAGCGGAAACCTTCCTTCACGACGGTCAGGTGGTGATGCTGGATGGCTCCAGCACCTCCGGTTTTTTGGTCCCCTTCATTGCCAAGCATAAGGATATGACCGTATTCACCAACAATATGCTTACCGCTATCAATGCCATCAACTACGGACTGGATACCCACTGTATCGGCGGTTTTTCGGTCAACCATTCCGCCGTCCTCTCGGGGACGCAGGCTTATCGCGCCGTTGCAGAGATCCATCCCGATATTTTTTTCTTTTCAGCCAAAAGTCTCAACCGAAACGGTGTCATCTCCGACCCTGTTCCGGAGGAAAATTACATCCGCACTCTGGTTCTTGCCAACGCCCGGTTCAACGTTTTCCTCTGTGACAGCGAAAAATTCGGAACCGAATCCCTTTATCGCTTTGCAACCGTCGACCAGATTGACGCCTGCGTTTTCGATAAGCCCTGGAACGAGCTGAAAACCAAATGTAACGTGATGTTATGACGCACAAAAAAGAGCCTATGCAATAGAGTAGGGTTGCTAAGGACAAAATAAAAAATGCACGAAATTTTCGTGCATTTTTTATTGCAATATGCCAGTAAAATCAGCGTGGTTTTTATTTTAAAGGTTTTGGTTGGTCAGTGAGCCCTAAAATATAATCAGCAGATAAATTATAATGTTTGCATAATTTTATGATTCTACTGATTGGCATTTCATTTATGCCCTTTTCGTATTTTAAATAGGCTTGTTGAGTTGTTTCTAATAAATCGGCAAGTTGTTGTTGAGTTTCGTTATTCTTAATTCTGATTTCTCTTATTCTTTTATAATATTCCATTTTGATCCCTCTTTCCTATTTAATGATAAATCACAAATGATGTATTGACAAACATCAAATATGATGTTAAAATAAATTACATCAATTTTGATTTATCCGAGGAGAGGTTGAAATGATAAGAAAAAATATAAATGATGAAATAAATAATTTTATAAATAACATTGCATATTTAAGAAAAAAGAATGGGCTTTCAAAAAAAGAGATGGCAAATGTTTTAAATATTAGTATTTATGCATTGAACAAGATAGAAAGGGGAGAACTTCCCGAAAAATTAAGCGTTGAGATTGTCTTCAATTTGCAAAAGCATTTCAAAATATCACCGGAAAAGCAATTCAAAAAAATAAAATAAATTTTTCAAAGTAAAATATATCTCAAAACGATTTTTCACTTGTCTTATACCGTAACAAGCAGGGAACTAGTACGGCAGTTCCCATTTGTTAGGAGAACCTAAAACCCTTTTACCTATCTCAAACGAAAGTGATATTGTGAGACAGGTCTCACAGTTATATTTTGCCTAACGGCAAAGTGATATTAAAACCTTGCGGTTTTAGTGATATTTTATTCGCCCCAAAACTGCCGAAGGCAATATCACTCGGCATTAGTCGAATATCACTGCGTAGCAATACAACTCGCCGAAAGGCGAATAAAACTAGCCAAGTGTCCTTTAGAACACTTGGCTATCGCATAGGCTCTTTCCTTTATTTCTCATGGATCAGTGGGCTTTTTTGATCTCGTCCACCGAGACGGTAGATGTATGCTCAATGGGTTTCCATTCGGCCTTCTGGAAAGCGCCCAGCGCCGAACAGGGAAGGACAATCAGCATCATAAAGGGGAATACAATCAAGGAACGGATCTTGACCCAGGTGGAAGCGGCGATCCGACCCCATTCGGTAATCATTGTAATCAACCCAATGGCAAAGAAGGTAGCCACACCGCCTGTCAGCGCCGTTGCAAGATAGATCAGCGCAGCAAGGGGGGTGAAATCCTGCATAATCAATCCCAGAGGGATGAAGATCACATTGACCACCACAGTCAGCATCGAGTAGAGAATGGCCGGCAGGAAGCACATACAAAGGTCAAACCGGGCAAAGCCGCCTTTTTTGAACCAGCCGCGAACCAAGCGTCCGCCATATTTCTGGAAGACCTGCAGATACCCTTTGGTCCACCGCATCCGCTGGCGGATGGATTGCCGGATCTTGACCGGCTGTTCATCATAGAAGATGGCAGAGCCGCAATAGCCGGTCTTTTCGCCATCCAGGAAGGATTCGGCAGTCAGCTCGGTATCCTCACTGATGAGGAAGTGGTGCCAGCCACCATTCTTATTGATAATATCCCGATGCATCAAAAATCCGGTGCCGGTGACAGTACAACCCGTTCCCAAAACCATACGGGGCTTATTGAGGTGACGGCACTCGTGAAGGAACCACAGTGCGGAGGAGGAGGCAACCCAGCCATCCGAGAAATTCTTGGGGGCGCGGTAGCCGTTGACGATCTTATATCCGGCCGAAAAGACCTTATTCATCTCGGTGATAAAGTCTTCCTTCATCAGATTATCCGCATCCATAACGAAGAATCCGTCATAATATTCGTTGCCCTTATCCGCAAAGATCAGGTCCAGCAGATAGTGGAGGGCATAGCCCTTGCCCTTTTCGGTCTCACTGAAACGACGGTGCACAATGGCACCCGCTGCGGCCGCGGCACCGGCGGTATCGTCAGTGCAGTTATCCGCCACAACGTAAACATCCACCAGCTCGGAGGGATAGTCCTGCTTCTTGACGCTTTCCACCAGCCGACCGATGACCTTTTCCTCATTCCGGGCGGAGATCAAAACGGCAAAGCGATGCTTCTCCCCTTCGGGGAATTTCTTTTCTTTGACAAAAAACGACACAATAAAATATACAACCTGATAAGCGGAGAGAGCAATAAAAAGTCCGAAGAGAATGTTATTGATCAGTTGCAATACTTCCATTCGCGGACAGGTCCTCCTTTTTTCAATTATCCCAACCCAAGGATAACCGCATTTTCTCTATCATTCATAAGATGAACATACGTACCATTCTATTTTACCGGAAAATGCGGACAATTGCAAGGGATAAATGAAAAAAGGTCGGGTTTGGCAGAAAAAGCTTCGGATTTTACCCAATTTACTGTAAAACGACTATTTTCCAAAGAGGAATCAAGCGTGTGATTCTTTTGGAAAGGTCAGAATCACCTTGAACAGATCGCCATCCACGAACACAAGGAAGTTCCCTCCCTGCAGCTCCGTCAGACTCTTGGCAATGGAAAGACCCAGTCCGTTCCCCTCGGAGGAGCGGGAGACATCTCCCCGGACAAACCGCTCTGTCAGCTCCTCCCCCGTCACCTCGGGCGGTTCACTGGAAGTATTCCGGAAAAGAATCCTGACCTGTCGCTCATTCTGCTCAGCAGAGATATAGGCCCGGGTTCCGGGGAGAGAATATTTTTGGATATTGGATAGAAGATTATCAAAAATCCTCCAAAGAAGCCGCCCATCCGCAGAAATGACCGCCGGCTCCTGCGGAACCGTCAGAACGGTTGCCAGCCCCTGCTTCTGCAACCGATCAACATATTCTCCCGCAGCCTGCTCCAGTAAAATGCTGACATTTAACGGAACACATTCCACAGAGAGATTTCCGGTAGTGGCCTTGGAGACCTCCATCAGATCATCAATCAGCTTTCGAAGCCGGGCCGATTGACGGTCCAACACCGCAATATATTCTGCCGCATCCGGGTCAGTCTGCCGGGTATTCTTCAGCAGATCAATGTAGCTGATGATAGAGGTCAGAGGGGTTTTAATATCGTGGGAGACATTGGTAATCAGCTCGGTGCGGAATCGCTCGCTTTTGATCCTCTCGTTCACTGCGTGGTCCAGTCCTGTCCCGATCTTATTCAGATCGTTGGCCATCTCCTTGAGGGGCGAAGGAAGGAAGGCGGTGTCGGTCCGGTAGGAGATCTCCCCGCTGCTGATGCGGCGGCCAGCCTTCCGGAGCCGTCCGATTCCTGCACCGTAAAGGAGGATCAAAAACAGAAAGAGCACCCGGGAAAACAGCCACAAAAACAGCCATCCGGGGGTTACACCATCCGTTGCAACCACTATAAATACAGCCTCCGCCAGGGATTCGCTGAAATAGAACAGGAGGGCACGCCAGAGAAAGGGTATGCCTCGCAGTAGATATCCCGCGGCCCGAAGCACCGTCCGACCGGCGCGGTAGATGAGGGTATTTTTCCACCAACCTCCGGATTTGATCCGCGCCGCAATGCTCATGCACAGGAACGGCAGGAGAAGAATCCCCCCGGCAACAGCAGCCACCACTGCCCCCATATAATATGGGCGGAGGATCCCTCCCACCAGCAGTATGATTGCCAAGGGACAGACGCCGAACAGCGTCAAAAACAGTTCCAGCGGAATTCGGTCGATCTTGGAAAGAACAGTCCCCTCCACTCCCCGCCTGCGTCCGGCCGAAATCATCAAAAGCACAAAGGATATCACTCCCAAAAGGAGGAAAACAACCGCAAGAACCGGCCAAAGATACCGGAAGGTAAAAAGGAACTCTGCCGTTTGGAGATAGCGGGTGTACCGGTCATCCCGGCCGAAGGGACTTTGAGCATACCCGGTAAGGTGAACGGAGGTAACGGTTATTGTGCCGTCATCCTCGGTGTGGATATATGTATCATCGGAAAGGGTCACATCCGCCGGAAACTCCGGATTCTCTCCCTGAGGAAGGTTGGTCAGCAACACCGCTCCGGCCTCATCCCGGATCGCAAACCGGAAGGAGGTGTTGTTGGGGGAAAAATATTGCTCCCAGCTTTTTTTCGTGTGAGAATCCATTGTCCCGTGAGACAGCTCCCGATGATATTCAAAAAGTGCCTCTTTGGCATACTGATAAGATGCGCTGGAAATGGTCTCTGCCTCCAGGAGAGAATAGGGTTTATCGTAAAAAGATTTTCCGCCCAAATAAAGGCTCCCTGCGGCCATTCCCACCGAAAAGAGTAGGGAAAGGAAAAACAATACGTATACAGCGATCTTAAAGGGAAGTGCTCCTATGAACCGATTCATCGTAATCCTCCTTTGTCCTGTTTTTCAATTTTATACCCTTTTCCCCAAACCACCTTCAGATAGCGGGGCTCTGCAGGGTTGATTTCCAGCTTTTCCCGCAGGTGGCGGATGTGAACCGCCACCGTATTTTCCGATCCGTAAGGGATATCCTTCCAGACCTCGGTATAAAGCTCCCGGGGGGAGTAAACCTTCCCGGGATGTTCCATCAAAAATCGGAGAATATCATACTCAGTAGGGGTCAGGCTGACGGGCTCCCCATCCAGGGTGACGGTCTTTTCGGCATCGCAAAGCTCGATCCCGCCGATCCGCAGCACCGCCTCGGGCGGAGTTCCTCCTCCCAGCAGGAAATACCGTCGAAGCTGGGAGCGCACCCGCGCCTGCACCTCGGCCGGGTTAAAAGGCTTGGTGATATAATCATCCGCCCCCAGGTTGAGTCCGAGAATCTTATCCGAGTCCTCCGATTTGGCCGTCAGCAGAATTACCGGAAGATTATGCGTTTTTCGGATCTCTGCCAAAGCGGAGATCCCATCCATCGCGGGCATCATAATATCCAGCAAAATCAGATGAATCTCCTCCCGGCACAACAGCTCCAACGCTTCCTCTCCGTTTTCAGCGGTTAGAATATTGTAGCCCTCTCCCCCCAGGTAGATCTTCAGCGCAGAGAGAATGTCCTTTTCATCGTCGCAGATGAGAATGGTATGCATCACCGTCCACCTCCTTGTGTTGATGCCATTATTATCCCATAGAATTTCGAAAAAACCAATAGGGGAACCCTTTAAGATTCTCTTAAATCTGCCCGGCCGCCCCCAGCAGCAAAAGCACCCCGGAGGCCCCCGCCGCACCGCAAAGAGCACAGAGGGCCGGTACCAAAATTGTCCCCCTCTTTTTCTTTTTGGGATAGGTCTGCGGCAGAGGAAGCTCCCGGCAAAGCTCCCGAACATAGATCTCCCCCTGCCGCCGGATGTCTGCATCCTCCATTTGGGCAAACTCGGGACGGATAAATAAAATTGCCCGCTCAAACACCGGATTTTCTGCCCGGCTGACCTCAATGATCCGCTTATTGACTCCTTTTACCATCATGCTGCCCCTTTCCTGGATATTTTCTTTAGCCTTGACGGGTTTTGGGGCCGATATGCATAAATGCCCCGCACCGTTGGTGGCGCAGGGCATTTGGGGGTTAGTGACAGCAGTTTTTATCGGGGCGGAAGGATTCGCAGTCGGTGCATTCCACAACCTTGGGGTTGAGCTCGTGGGTACCGACATTGATCTTTTCCAGAGAGCAATAGTTCTTCTCCTTACAATGGTGAACGCACTGGGAAACGGTGCATCCAATGCTGGTATTGGCCTGTTTTTGCATGGTGATTCCTCCTTTTGCAATATCCTTTGGGGAGCCGCCCTCTCCTGCGGCGAAAAAGAGAGCGGATCCCCGGTTTATAGTATCTGCAACGGCGGACGGCTCATTCAAAAAAAGCGGGAGGAATTTTTGGCGGAGCCTGCCTTCAAAAACCTTTTGAAAAAACGAAAAGTTTACAATTTAATTATATTTTTCTCCTCCGGATACGATATAATAGAATCGAATCGTTTCGCCCTGAACCGGGCGGAGAAAAAGGAGGAGCGTGCGGCGGAAAGGCTTGCCGCACGGTTGCGATATGGGTAAATATGACGGATACCTCTGTCCCGTTTGCGGGAAGGCGTTTTCCCATACAGATGATATTGTGGTTTGTCCGGTCTGCGGGCTGCCTCATCACCGGAGCTGCTGGCTGGAGGTGGGTCACTGTGCCAAGGAGGATAAGCACGGCACCGATGAGGCCGGTTGGCACCCCGAGAAGGAGCAGAACTTCCAGTACGATGGCCGTCAGGAATGCAAATGTCCCCGGTGCGGGGTGGAAAACCCGGTGGATGCCATCTTTTGCCAGATCTGCGGCACCCCCATGCGGGATAATATGGAGCCGCCCGGCCGGAGAAATCCCCCCTCCGATTTTGCCGGTGCTCCTCCCTTTTATACCATCCCTGAGGATCCCATCAATTCGCCCTTTGCCGGTTTGAATCCGGAAGAGGAGATCCGGGGGATCACCGTGAAGGAGTATACCCTCTTTTTGGGGCAGAATGCCCATTGGTTTTTGCCCAAATTCCGGGAAATGGCCCGGAGCGACCGGAAGATGAGCTGGAACTGGGGCATCTTCTTTTTTGAAGGCTTTTATTTCCTTTTCCGGAAGGAATATCTTCTGGCAATTATTTCCTTTGTGGTGCAGACCCTTTTTTCCATCCCTTCCCTGATTATTATGATAAAAGCAATGACCGTTATGCTGTTGGAGCCGGAGCTTGTCCAAGGCCTCCAGATGGATGCCACCCAGCAGTGGGAGATCCTGGATCTGCCCATATGGCTGGGCGGAGTGCAGTCCATCTGCGGAATCCTGATTTATGCCTTCCGCTTCCTCCAGGCTTTGTTCGGCAACCGGCTATATCTGGAGCATTGCGCCCATAAGATCCATAAGATCCGGCTTTTAAACCTCCCCGAGCGCCCTTATATTGAGACGCTCTGCAAAAAAGGCGGCACCAATAAGGCCCTGATTCTTGTGCTGGTGGGAAGCTATATCTTTCTGATCTTTGCTATGAATTTCCTGGCAATGCTGATCCCGGTACTCTATCAATCCTGATGCAAAAAGCCACCCTGCGGTCCCGAAGGCCGACGGGTGGCTTTTGTCTCCGAACACTTTTCGCTGTGCGGGTTTTGCGGTTATCATCGGTTCACAATTGGAACAGCTTGGTTTTTTGAGCGATGATTCGGTGCCTTTTTATGTCGTGATCGGGCAACTTCTGTCAAAAGGTCACAAGAATTGCAAAGACTTTTTTCCAGGGTATTTTCTTTTTTGACGAAATATGTTATACTTCAAATTGTTGCAGAAATGACGGGATAAATTCTTCGGAAAGGAGCAGACAGATGGCAGAGAAACCTGAAAAGAAAAACTCCTCCGCCTCCCTTCGGCGGTTACTGCCGACCTTGATCGGCGCGGTGCTTGCTCTGGCGGCAATGGTTACTGCGGTGGTTTTGCTGACCTTTCCGGAGGGCGGAGACCCCACCAACCACGAAGGACTCCTCAGCGAGTTTCATTACGAATCCAGTCTTGCTCCCTTTGCACCGGATAGCTATATTAACCCTGACGGCGGGCTGAATATCTCCATCCCCGAGCTTGCCCCCCAACTGGAGGGGACGCTGATTCCCCAAACCCAGCGGGGAAACGAGACTTATTTGAATGACACCGTCTTTGTGGGGGACTCCATCACCGAGGGTATGATCCTTCATAACTATGTCCCCCGGAGTCAGATCTTCGGCATCCGCAGTCTGACGATGAGTCAGGCCCGGTGGAAAACCTTCGTACGACTGACGGACGGGCGGGTTCTGACCATCGCCGAGGCGGTGCGGATCCGTCAGCCGGGAAAGATCGTGATTACCCTGGGGATCAACGCCATTGGCCAGACTAAGGCCAATTTCTACGATCAATACGCCGCCTTTGTGGATGACCTCCGGGCAGCTTCTCCCGAAAGCGTAATCATCATCCAGGCGCTTATGCCGGTCTGCCGGTCGTTGGAGCTTTCCCGCCCCATCTATAATAACGAGCGGATCGACGAGTATAATCTCCTTCTTGCCACCCTTGCCCGGGATAAGGGCTGCTACTTCCTCTATACTCCCGAGGTCTTCAAAATCGCCGGAAACGATTCCAATCCCGACTACCATAATGACGATGGACTTCACATCAACGCGGCCGGATACCAGGTGATGCTGGACTACATTATGACCCACACCGTCCGCTCTAACGGCACCATTAACGGCATCAACTTTGACGGAATTGACCTGCCCTCCAAGCCCCCCGAGGTTCTGGATCAGTCGGAGGCCCCCGAATCGGGCACGGAAAGCGGCTTTGGTCCTACCGACTCAGATCCCTACACCAGCTCGGGAACAGTCGACTGGGAAAGCAACGTTTCCTCCCACTGGTGGTGGGATAGCTCCTATCCGCCGACCTCCTTCCCCGACCCCTTCGGCAGTACAAGCTCGGAGGTCTCCTCCCGGGAAGAGCAAGCCTCCTCATCCGACACGGTGACGGATGTTCCGCCGCCTATTTCCAGCAATATTGTCTCCTCGCAGGCGGGCGGCAATCCCTTTGTGTAAAATATCAAACCGGCCAACAGGCTTCCTGTTGGCCGGTTTTTTTGGACTCCTACCGGTACTCCAGCCGGATCCGGATGATCCGGGTGGTGGGATCGGCATAGAATGCACAGCGGGGATTGATCGGCGAGGGGGAAAAGCGGTTGATCCGGCTGATGACTGAGTAAAGCTCCTGGCGAAGCTCCTCGGTAAAAGCCTCCACATTCCCTTCGGGAGGAACACGAAGGACAAGAAAGGAATCCTTCCTCCGGATCGCCTCCCGGAGCTGGGTCAACAACCGGGCGGCACCTTCCCCCTCCAGCGTTATAAAGGAGCATCCGTTGCTGCGGTAATACTCCATCCGGTCGGAGGGGCAGTCAGGGAGGGGGTAGTCGTCCGGCTCGGCAGCCAAAGTATGATCCGCCAGGATCTGCTCATCGCTGAGATTGAAATAAAGATAGGGAACCGGGGGCAGGTCGGGGTAGCTTTGGGTATCGTCCCAGGTCAGGTCGGTATGGCAGTAAAGAGAGTCGATTTTGACGATATTCCAGGCGTGGTTTTCCCCATCCGCCACCCCGCGGACAAACAGCGCCTGAATTCCGCATTGATAAAGGAGGAACTGGTATGCCTTGGAATAGCCGGAGCATACCGCTCTTCCCTGAACAAGACTGCCGTATATGGTGTGAATATATTCTTCCCGGTGGGTATCATCATAGGAAATATGCTCAGCCAGACGGTCGTGGAGCTGGCGGGCAGTTTCGTATTCGGAAAGACCGGCCTGGATCCCTGCAAGAAGGGTGCGGCTTTTTTCTTCAATGGCCCCGATCATTTTCTCTGTTTCTTCCCGGGAGAAGGAGTAATTCAGCCGGACATCCAGCATCTCTCCCGAAATCGGATCGCTCCGGAGCAGGGCCTCCGGGTCTGCGGAATCCTCCGGTGCTTTCCCCGAAAAGAGCCAGAAATGGTGGGGATGATCGTCCCGATAATGGGCAAAGATCCGGCGGAAGTCCTCCACCGGAACATGGTAAGGCTCCAGATTGATATAGGGGCTGAAGGTTTCCACCGCCGCGACCAACCGCAGGTAGATCTCCCGCTCCTTATCATTGAGGATGGAGTAGCCGTAATACTCCTCCTGGGTCAAGGGCGGACGGTCGGAGAGAGCAGAGTAAAGAGGGGTATATTCCCGGGGCGCATCCTCCATCCCGAACCGGGAAAGGAACAGCCCGACACTTCCGGCGACCCCCGTCAGGGTACTGCAGCCGGAGCAAAACAGCACGACAGCCAACACCAAAGAAGTCAAACCCAGCTTTCGTCTCACAATACCCCTCCTCTCTCAAACATCTTTTCTTTATTGTATCATAGGAAAAGGGGGAAATCCACTAACTTTTCAAATTGTAATCAAATTGTAACCTTTTTGGAAAAGGGTGGCGAAACCGGGCGAAGCCCAAAAAGAAAACCGGCAGAGAGACTCTCTGCCGGAGCGCCTGCATATTCTTTGAAGGAACGGTTCAGGGCATTTCCACCGAAAGAAGGGTAGCCTTCCCCTCCAGGGTCACATTCCCCAGACCGGCGGGGAGAAAATAGCTTTCTGCCGCGCAGAAGGGATACCGGATCCCTTGATGTACCAGTTCGCCCTCTCCTCCCACACAAACAAGCCCTAAAAAGGACTCTTTCCCCACCTCAAGGGAAAGCTCTCCCGCCAGGCGGTACTCCTTTACCTGGAAATAACTGCACTCTCCGATCAAACGGCAGGCAGAATCTCCCTGATGGGTAAATTGTGGAAGAGGATGCTCCCGGGCAGGCCCGAGAAAGGTAACATCCGCAGCCTTTTGGGTGTGAAGGGGTCGAGGCTTTCCTTCTGCATCCCGGCGGTCATAATCGTAAACACGGTAGGTGGCATTGGAGCTTTGCTGGATCTCTGCAATGAGAATCCCATCTCCAATGCCGTGAAGTGTGCCGGCCTCAATGAAATAGACATCCCCCGGCGCAACCGGATAGCGGCCCACCACATCCAGGATGGTGTGTTCCTCAATGCGGCGGAGAAACTCCTCCCTCTCAATGGTTCTGGACAGTCCAATGATCAGCTCTGCCCCCGGCTCGCAGTCTACCACGTACCACATCTCGGTTTTTCCGTGCTCTCCCTCCACCCGAAGGGCGTACTCCTCGGTAGGATGCACCTGAAGGGAAAGACGTTGTCTGGCATCCAGAAACTTGACCAGCACCGGAAAATCCCCCGAATATCGGCTTCCCGCCGCCTCGGGATGCTCCTCCAGATACCGGGAAAGAGTCATTCCGGCAGAAGGGCCGTTTCCGATCCGGCTCTCACCGCTTTTATGGCAGGAAAGCTCCCAGCTTTCGGCAACCCGATCAAGGGGCGCATTTTTATGATACACACGGTTCAGCTGATCCCCGCCCCATAAATAATCCTGGAAGGCTGGTGCCATTTTCAGTGGCAGTATTGACATCTTTGTCCCTCCTATTTGACCAGCACCCGGAGGATCTCCCCGATATACATCCGGTGATAGTCCTTTTGGGGGTAGTGGGTATCCACCGCGGGATCCACAATGCACTCGGGACGGAGGTCCTGCGCGTACAGCTTGCGGCAGAGAAGAACCAGCCGGGCCTCCTCAAAGGCGGTGGCTCCGCCGGCATCAAAGGGGGTCAGCCCTGTTTCGGCGGCTTTATTGATCTCCCTTCCGGATTTCGTGCCGCAAACCCGAAGGGCCTCCCGGTATTCCTCGGGGTAGGCCGAGAGGGTAAAATACTCCTCCCGCTCCATAAATCCGAAGGTATGCCGCTGGGGGCGGACATAAGCGGTGCAGACATTTTTATTCCATAAAACGCCCATTCCCGCCCAACTGACTGTCATCGTATTATGATCCTCGGGAGCGCCGGCCGTCAAAAGCAGCCAGTCCTTTCCGATCAGGGAAAAGGGGTTGTCCCCCAGCTCCTCGGGGAGAATCTGCCGGAATTGTTCCATCGCAAAGCACCCTTTCTACGCAGGAATTTCCCTTATTATACCGTTTTTGCAGTCATTTTGCAACCCCGGTGGGTGATTCACCCCTCAAAAGAGGGGAAATTTCCGCAAAATACGGCAGAATCCGAAAAAAACCTTTTCTTTTGAACAAAAATCGTTTATAATAAAAAAGAATAAAGAGATGCCGTGAATTCACGGCACCGGAAGGATGGTAGAAATGTTCGGAAACCGCTATGATGGCCGAAGAGTCCGGGGTATGAGCCCCCACATGAGAATCATCCCCTTCATTATGAAAACGCGTACCGATTCCATGAATATGTTCAGCGACGATCTCCCCTGTGAGGCGCTGGACGCTTACATTAAGCAGAAGCGTGAGGAAGGCTATGATCTGAACTATATGAAGCTGATGATCGCTATGATCGTCCGGGTGATCGCCCTCCGCCCTGCTCTCAACCGTTTCGTTTTCAACGGTAAGATCTACACCCGCAAAAAGATCTGGATCAGCTTTGCAATCCCCTCCAGCCTCCGGGACGAAAACGGAAATACCACCGTTAAACTGGAGTTTGACGGAACAGAAACAGTATTTGAGATCGCTGAAACAGTCCAAAAGGCCATCGACAAGGTTCAGAAGAAGGACGGCGAAACCAAGAGTGATGCTCTGGCCGGCCTGGTAATGAAGGTGCCCGGCTTTTTGGTCAAGGGCGTGGTGGCCTTCCTGATGTTCCTGGATCGCCACGAGATGATGCCTAAGGCGGTCATCGAGGCAAGCCCCTTCCACACCTCGGTATTTCTGACCAATATGAAATCCCTGGGAATCAACTCCATCTATCACCATGTTTATGAGTTCGGCACCACCGGTCTCTTTGTGGCTATGGGTAAGGAGCGGAAAAAGCCGACCTACGATCGCCACGGTGAAATTGTCCAGTCCAAGCTGATGCCTATGGGCGTCGTGATGGACGAGCGGTTCTGCGACGGACTTTACTTTGCCCGTTCCCTGAAGATCTTCCAGAAGCTCCTGATGGATCCCTCCCAGCTGGAAATTCCTCTGGAGGCCAAGGTGGAAGACATTCCCTGATTTTAGCGAAATATTCCCCGGGTAATCCCCGCACCATCAAGGAGATGGCTTTTTAAAATGCAGCAAGCAAAGACCTACCGGATCATCGACGCACATACCCACATCTTCCCCCACAAGATCGCCGCAAAAGCCGCCAATTCCATTGGTGAGTTTTATAATGTCCCTATGAGCAGTGAAGGCTCAGTGGAGCGGCTTTTGGAAAGCGGTGCCCAAATCGGCACCGAGCGTTACCTCGTCTGCTCCACCGCCACCCGTCCCGAGCAGGTGCAGTCCATTAACGATTTTGTGGCGGCGGAATGTGATGCGCATCCGGAATTTTTTGGGCTGGGCACCCTGCACCCCCATTTCGGAGAAAATCTTTCCGAGATTGAGCGGATTCTCTCCCTGGGGTTGCACGGAATCAAGTTCCACCCCGATTTTCAAACCTTTGATATTGACGACCCGGCGATGATGCCGGTTTATGAGGCCCTTGAGGGGCGGCTTCCCATCCTTTTCCATATGGGGGACGATCGGTACGATTATTCCGCCCCCGCCCGCCTGGTCAAGGTGGCAAAGGCCTTCCCCCGGCTTCAGCTTCAGGCGGCCCACTTCGGCGGCTACCGCCGGTGGCAGGAGGCGGACGTATACGAAGATTGCCCCAATATCTTTTTTGACACCTCCTCCGCCCTCTTTATGCTCTCCCCCCAGGAAGCGGCGGAGCTGATCCGGAAATTCGGGCATCAGCGGTTTCTTTTCGGCACCGATTTCCCCATGTGGGATCACCGGGAGGAGCTGGAACGGTTTATGACCATCCCCCTGACCGAAGCGGAACGGGAGGATATCTTTGCCAACAACTTTGAGCGGATCTATCTGAATCGGTAACCGGAAGGCGTTTCCTTCCAAAACAAAATAAAACTGCCTGCGGGCAAATACGGAGGTAACGAAAATGGAAGTAGCGGCAAGTGCTGCAAGCATCAGCGGAATTGTAATGATCTTTTTACTGCTTCTCTTGGGTGTTCTTTTTCTTTTCAGCATTGTGACCTATATCATTTACGGTGTTTCGATGCTGACCATTGCAAAAAACAGAGGCCTCTCCGGTGGTTGGATGGCATTTTTCCCCATTGTAAGCTGGTTCCAGCTGGGCAAGGTAGCGGACGATATCCGGGAGAAGACAACTGACAAGAAATCCTCTCTCCGGGTATGGATGCTCATCTGCAGTCTGGTGCCTGTGGGAATTGGAGCGCTGGCTCTGTTGCTTTATGTCATATTTATCGTGGTCGGTATGCTTGGAATGCGCACGGAAGGCACTGCTATGGCCGCCATGCCGTCTATGCTGGTGATGATCGTTATGCTTCTGCTGGAGCTGGTAGCGTTCATCCCTTATATTGCACTGTGCATTCTGCAGTATGTTTGCCTGTACCAGATTTACGCTGACTATGCACCGGACAAAAAGGTTTTGTTCCTTATTCTGTCCATCGTATTCAGCATCATCTTCCCCTTCTTCCTCTTTGCTATCCGGAATAAGCCGGCCCAGTCCCTGCCGATGCTGGACGCCCAGTAGTCGGAGGTAAACCCCTGACCGGTCCAGGGTTTTCATCTGCGGCTGCAATGCAGACAATAAAAAAGCACACAAGCGAACCCAAACGCTTGCGTGCTTTTCTTTTTGCAGTTTTTACTTCATAGCACCCAGGAAACGGAACACATTCCGGGCGGTATCAGACAGATCCTCTGCCGCGCGGTGGCGGACCTCCTTGAAGGGGGCGGCCAGGTGGTTGGTGCTGAACACGGCGGTGATACCGAAATCATAGGCGGCGGCGTAACCGTCCCCCATATCTCCCACGATGGCAATGGCGGGAATTCCGGCGGCCTTGCAACGGTCTCCAATTCCGGAGATGACCTTTCCGCAGGCACTCTGATGGTCAATCCGGCCTTCCCCGGTCACCACCAGGTCCGCCCCGGCGATGATGGAGCTGAAGTTTACCGTGTCAAGCACCAGCTCGATTCCCGACTGCAGCCGGCAGTTGAGAAAGCCGGAAATCCCGGCGGCCATTCCGCCGGCGGCACCTCCTCCCACCAGGCCCAAAAGGTCCTTCTCGGTAACGGTGGCGGCAACTTCTGCAAAGTGATGCAGGTTTGCATCCAGAATGGCAACCTCCTCGGGAGTGGCGCCCTTCTGGGGGCCGTAAATCGCGGAGGCACCCTGCGCACCGCAGAGGGGGTTGGAAACATCACAGGCAATGGTGATCTGACAGTTCTTTACAGCCTCACAAAGCCCTGAAACATCAATCGAAGCAAGCTCCTTCAAAGTAAAGCCAGTAGGGGTCAGGAGAGATCCATCCGCCTTCCGGAAGCGAACACCCATCGCTTCCAGAGCACCGGTGCCACCGTCGTTAGTGGCACTGCCTCCCAGGCCGAGGATGATCTGCTCCGCACCCCGAAGGGCGGCATCCAGCATCAGCTCTCCCGTTCCCCGGGTGGTGGATCCGCCGGCGGTGGGGATCTCCATCAGGGGCAGACCCGAGGCGGCGGCCATTTCGATCACCGCAGTTTTTGTTTCAGCAATATAAAGATAGGACGCTGAAACAGGACGAAAGTCCGGACCGGTAACGGTCTTGGTAATCATTTCGCCCCCCAAAACGTGGTGGATGGCCTCCACGGTACCCTCGCCACCGTCCGCAATGGGAACGCAGACGGCCTCACCGTCAGGAAAAACGGCAAGGAACTCCTCCGCACAGCGGCGGCAGGCATCTATACTGGAAATAGAACCCTTAAAGGAGTCAAGTGCAAAAACTGTTTTCATTTTATGCCTCGCTTGTAATCGTATTTCGTCAGTTAGAGGTGCCTTCCTGATCCCGCTGGCGGATCTCAACCCGGCGGATCTTGCCGCTGGTGGTTTTGGGAAGCTCCTCCACAAATTCCACGATCCGGGGATACTTATAAGGTGCGGTCACCTTTTTCACGTGGTTCTGAAGCTCTTTTTTCAGTTCCTCCGAGGGGGAATAGCCCCGGGCCAGCACAATGGTCGCCTTGACCACCTGCCCTCTGACCGGGTCGGGAGCAGCAGTCACAGCGCATTCCAGCACCGAGGGATGCTCCATCAGCGCACTCTCTACCTCAAAGGGCCCGATCCGGTAGCCGGAGCATTTGATCACGTCATCATCCCGGCCGGTAAACCAGAAGTAACCGTCCTCATCCCGCCAGGCCATATCCCCGGTAAAATACATCCCGTTGACAAAGCTTTTTGCGGTAGCAGCCTCATCCTTATAATAGCACCGGAAGAGGCCGGTGGGGTGGTGTTTGTCCACATCCCGGGCAACGATCGACCCGACGATTCCTTCCTCACAGCTCTTGCCGTTCCGATCCACAATATCCAGATGATACAGCGGGGCAGGGCGGCCTGCCGAGCCGGGCTTGATCTCCAGCCATTTGAAGTTTGCAAGCATTACCGAGCCCTCGGTCTGGCCAAAGCCATCCCGGAGCTCCAGTCCGGTCAGATCCCGGAAGCGGTAAAAGACCTCGGGATTGAGGGGCTCGCCGGCGATGCAGGCGTGCTTGACCGAAGCAAAATCCTCCCGGGTCAGGTTTTCCTTAATCATAAACCGGTAGATGGTGGGAGGGGCGCAGAAGGTGGTCGGACGGATCACCCGCAGCATAGCAAGCATTCCGGAGGGAGAGAATTTTTCGGTATCGTAAGCGCCGATGGCACTTCCGCAGATCCACTGGCCGAAGATCTTTCCCCAGCCGAACTTGGCCCAGCCGGAATCGGACTGGGTCAGGTGGATCCCGTTATTTTCCACCTGCTGCCAATATTTTGCGGTAACGATATGCCCCAGGGGGTGGGTATAATCGTGGAGCACCATTTTGGGCATTCCGGAGGTGCCGCTGGTAAAATAAGTAAGCATCGGGTCAGAGTTGGTGGTGGCGGCATCCCCGGTGGGACGGGCCCACTCCTCCGAAGCGGCATCCAGCGCCGCACCGTAATCAAAAAAGCCCTCGGGAGTCTCGCCGCCCAGCAATCCCCAATGACGGACGGTGGGGCAGTCGGCCATAGAGCCCTGAATATGCTTGAGGATCTCCGGCTCGTTGACCGAGAGAACCATCTTCACATCTGCCATATTGCAGCGGTAGACAATATCCTTGGGGGTCAGCTGGAAGGAGGCCGGAATGCAGACCGCGCCCAGCTTAAACAGACCCACCATTGAGAACCAGACCTCGGGACGCTGCTTGAGGATCAGCATCACCCGGTCTCCTTTTTTTAGTCCCAGGGAGGCAAAAAGGGAAGCGGCCTTATCACTCATCCGTTTGACATCGGTAAAGGTAAAGCGCTTGACGGCAAGCTCGTCATTGCACCAGACAAGAGCCTGCTTTTCCGGCTCGATCCGGGCCCATTCGTCCACAATATCGTAGCCGAAGTTGAAGTTTTCGGGGATATTCAGTTGATAGTTGGTAATAAAGTCCTCGTAGGAGTCAAACTCCACACGGGGCAGGAAACGACTCAGCATAAGAAAGCTCCTTTGTTATTCCTTGATGACAGTCAGGAAGGTTGCCTCCCCATCCACCGCCCGTTGGCTATGAGGACGGGTAGGGTCAAAATAAACGCAATCCCCTTCCTGCAGCAGATAGTCCTTGCCGCCGATATTGACGCAGACTGTCCCCTTCAGGACATAGTTAAACTCCTGGCCACCGTGCATTACCGGGCGGGGCGGGTCCGTTTCGGGGGAGAGGGTCACCAGCATCGGTTCCATCTCCTTGCCGGCAAAGTTAAAGGCAAGGCTGGAATAATCATACCCGGGATACCGCTCCACCGCCAGCCCTTCTCCCTTGCGGGTAACGGTCTGGGTGGACATCCGGGGGGCTTCGCCGGTCAGCAAAACGGTAAAATCCGTTTCCAATGCGGAGGCAATTTCATAAAGCGCGCTGATGGGGATATCGATCTGGGCGGTTTCGTATTTTTCATATTCGTCGGCCGGGCAGCCGACTCGTTGCGCCACCTCTTCTACCGAAAGGTCAAGAATGGTCCGTAGCTCCTGAATTCGGGCAGCGATTTCCTTCAGTTCGTCGCGCATAATTAAGGCTCCTTTGCAAGAAAGTATAGATATGGTAATTATATCTCATATCTGCGGAGGGTGTCAAGTTTTGTAAGAGAAGAAAAGCAGGATTTTGAACGGAAAAAAGTTTTGACAGATATTGGTTTTTTAAAAAAAGTGTGATATACTTTTAATATATGTCCCTTTTTGGGAGAATGGCGTACTGCCCTCTCCCCCATATGATACGGTAAAGGAATGGAACAGATGGACTGGAATGCATTGAGCGAGCTGCTTCTGCCCGACTCCCAAAAAACTCCCGCGGAGCTGGAGGCCCAGTATCCGCCCCGAAACCTGCCGGAGGGCGCAATGGTCACCCGGATCGCCCCCTCCCCCACCGGGTTTATGCACTTAGGCAATCTCTTCGGCGCCCTGACGGATGAACGGCTTGCCCACCGCAGCGGCGGTGTTTTCTATCTTCGCATTGAGGATACCGACGCCAAGCGCGAGGTCGCCGGAGGGGTAGAGACCATCCTGTCCACCTTTTCCCGGTTTGGCCTGGCCTTTGATGAAGGCGCCGGGATTGACGGTGAGCGGGGAGATTACGGCCCCTACCGTCAGCGTCAGCGCGCCGAGACCTATCACGTATTTGCCAAGGAGCTGATCCGCCAGGGGAGGGCCTACCCCTGCTTCTGCACCGAGGAGGAGCTGGAGCAGATGCGGAGCGCCCAGGAGGCGGAAAAAGCCAACTTCGGTTATTACGGCTCTTACGCCCGCTGCCGGAATCTGACCCTGGAGCAGATCAAAGAAAAGCTCGCCGCCGGCCAGCCTTACGTTCTTCGCTTTAAGAGCAACGGCACCGGAGCGGAAAAGATCGCTCATAAAGACTGCATCAAGGGCAACCTTGAGCTGACTGCCAACGATCAGGATGTTGTGCTGCTCAAATCAGATGGAATCCCCACCTACCATTTCGCCCACGTGGTGGACGATCACCTGATGCGGACAACCCACGTCGTCCGGGGTGAGGAGTGGCTGGCAACCCTGCCCATCCATCTGGAGCTTTTCCAGGCATTGGGCTGGCAACCCCCCGAATATTGTCATACCGCCCAGTTGATGAAGATGGAAAACGGCGGCAAACGGAAGCTTTCCAAGCGGAAGGATCCCGAGCTGGCGCTGGATTTCTACCTTTCGGAGGGGTATCCCGTTCCTTCGGTGAAGGAATATCTTCTGACCCTTCTGAACTCCAACTTTGAGGAGTGGCGGATTGCCAATCCTGCCGCCCCGGTGGAGGAATTCCCCTTCTCCTGCGAAAAGATGAGTGTTTCAGGGTCTTTGTTTGACCTGGATAAGCTTCGGGATGTCAGCAAAAATGTGATTGCGGCGATGTCTGCCGAGGAGGTCTATTCCCTGCTTGCCGACTGGGCCCGGGAATACGATCCCGATTTTTACGCTCTCCTTTCTGCCGATCCCGATTACGCCCGGGCCATTCTTGCCATTGGCAGAGGTGGCCCCAAGCCCCGGAAGGATATTGCGCTGTATAGCGAATTCAAGCCCTATATGTCCTTATTCTATGAGGAGCTTTTTGCCCGGCAGGATGGATTCTCCGAAAAGGTCGATCCTGCTGATGCTGCAACGATCCTCGACCGGTACACCGAGCTTTACGATCCCTCCCTGGAAAACGACGCCTGGTTTGCCCAGGTCAAGGAGCTTTCCGCCGAGCTTGGCTTCTCCCCCGATGTGAAGGCATATAAGAAAAACCCTGAGGCCTTTAAGGGCCATGTGGGAGATGTCAGCGGGGTGCTCCGCGTTGCGGTAACGGGGCGGACCAACTCCCCCGATCTATGCTCTGTGATGAAACTGCTGGGGAAAGAACGGGTTCTCCGCCGGATCAGCGAAGCCCGCGCTACCCTTTAAGAAAGGAAGCAATACAATGGAAGAAATGGCATCCAATTTTATCCACGAGATCATTGATGCGGATCTTGCCGAGGGATACGCCACCGAGGTGCACACCCGGTTCCCTCCCGAGCCCAACGGCTACCTGCATATCGGTAGCGCCAAGGCCATCTGGATCAACAGTGAAACGGCCAAAAAATACGGCGGTCTTTTCAACCTCCGGTATGATGACACCAACCCCATCAAGGAGGACGATGAGTACGTCCGCTCCATCTACGAGGATCTTTGCTGGCTGGGTGCAGAGCCTACCGGCGGCGTTTTCTACGGTTCCGACTATTTTGACCAGTGCTATGAATTTGCCGTTAACCTTATTAAGGAGGGGAAGGCTTATGTCTGCGACCTGACTGCCGATCAGATCCGGGAATACCGGGGCACTCTGACCGAGCCGGGCCGTCCCAGCCCCTACCGCGACCGTTCCGTGGAGGAAAACCTCGACCTTTTTGAGCGGATGAAGGCCGGTGAGTTCGGGGACGGGGAAAAGACCCTCCGGGCAAAGATCGATATGTCCTCCCCCAATATCAATATGCGGGACCCGGTCATCTACCGGATCCTTCACGCTTCCCATCACCGCCAGGGGGATAAGTGGTGCATCTACCCCCTTTACGATTTTGCCCACCCCATTCAGGATGCCATTGAGGGGATCACCTTCTCCCTCTGCTCTCTGGAGTTTGAAAACCACCGTCCTCTTTACGAGTGGGTGGTCAACAATATTCCCATTGAGAATAAACCCAAACAGCGGGAATTTGCCCGGCTGAACGTGACCCACACGGTAATGAGCAAGCGGTATCTCCGTCAGCTGGTGGAAACCGGGCTGGTGGACGGTTGGGATGACCCCCGTATGCCCACCATCTGCGGTCTCCGCCGCCGGGGCTATACCCCCTCCTCCATCTTCGATTTCCTCAAGCGGGTAGGCGTCGCCAAGGCGTATAGCATCGTGGATATCGGTCTGCTGGAGCACTGCATCCGGAATGAGCTGAATCAGACCGCCCCCCGTGCCATTGCGGTGCTGGAGCCTCTGAAGGTAACCGTCACCAACTATCCCGAGGGTCAGGTGGAGTACTTTGACCTGCCCAATAACCCCAACGATGAATCGGCCGGCACCCGCTCGGTTCCCTTCACCCGGGAGCTTTATATTGAGCAGGCTGACTTTATGGCCGAGCCCATTCCCAAGTATTTCCGGATGAAGCCGGATGGCGAGGTGCGGCTGATGGGTGCTTACGTTGTTCGCTGCACCGGGTACAATACCGATGATGCCGGCAACGTTACCGAGGTCTTCTGCGAGTACGATCCCGAGACCAAGGGTCAGAACCCGCCTGACGGCCGGAAGATCAAAGGCACCATCCATTGGGTTTCTGCCGCCACCGCCATCGATGCGACTGTCCGGCTTTACGACCGGCTCTTCACCATTGAAAACACCGGCGACATTCCCGAGGATAAATCCTACAATGACTATCTCAACCCCGACTCCCTCAAGGAGTATACCGGCTGCAAGCTGGAGCCCTCTCTGGCCACCGCCCAGCCGGGCGACCGATATCAGTTCGTCCGCTCCGGGTACTTCTGCAAGGATACCCGCTCCGAGAACGTATTCAACCGGATCGTCGGGCTGAAGGATAGCTTCGCAAAGAAATAAACACAAAAAAGGACCGGGCAGGCTCGAAAGGGAGCTTGCCCGGTTTTCTTTCAAAAAACGGATTTTAATGATACTGAGGGAGATAATCGCCGTGGGCGGCGATGAGATCGTCACACATGGCAACGATCCGGTCGATAGGCAGTTCTGCGGCAGTATGGGGATCCAACATTGCCGCCATATAAATATCGTCCTTCTTCTTGGAACGGGCGGCCTGAATGGTCATCAGCTGCGGATTGATGTTGGTGCGGTTGAGGGCGGCGCATTGCTCGGGCAGGTCTCCCACCACGCAGGGATTGATCCCGTTCCGGTCAACCATACAGGGAACCTCTACGCAAGCATTCCGGGGGAGGTTGGTAATCAGGCCGTTGTTGAGAACATTGCCGTGGATGCGGTAGGGCTTATCGGTGGTCATGGCAGAAATGATATAAGCGGCAAACTCGTGGGATTTTTTATGGGTCAGCTCCTTATTCTCCACCAGATCCTGCCGCATCTTGTTCCACGCCTCGATCTGCCCCACACAGCGGCGGGGATACTCATCCAGGGGAATATTGAACTTCTCGATCAGCTCGGGATACTGGCTCTTAATAAACCAGGGGTTATATTCCGCGTTGTGTTCGGAGGATTCGGTGACGTAATAGCCAAGCCGACGCATATATTCCAGCCGGACAAGATCCCAGCCCTTATCGTACCCTGCGGCCTCGTCATCATTCCGGCGCTTGAGCTCGGGATAGAGGTCCTTTCCATCCATATCGGTAATTTTCAGAAGCCAGGCCTGATGGTTGATGCCAGCGATTTCCCAGCGGCAGTTATCAATGTATTCGTCCATATTGAAAATATGGAGCAGACCTGCGGCGCAGTACTGCACGCTATGGCAAAGGCCGACGGTACGGATATCAGTATACCGCTGGAGATAGCCGGAGAGCATTGCCATGGGGTTGCTGTAATTGATCAGAAGGGCATCGGGGCAGACCTTCTGCATATCGGCGGCGATCCCCTCCAAAACAGGGATGGTCCGCAGGGCGCGGAAGATTCCGCCAATCCCCAGGGTATCCCCAATGGTCTGGCGGAGACCATATTTCTTGGGAATCTCAAAGTCAATGACTGTAGAGGGTTCGTATCCACCCACCTGAATGGCATTGACAACGAAATTTGCCCCCCGCAGAGCCTCAATCCGATCCAGCCCTGCTTTAATCGTGGCCTTTCCGCCCATATTTCTATTTAAGTTTTCGATCATAATCCGGGAATCTTCCAACCGCACCGGGTCGATATCGTAAAGATAAATTTCAAATTCACCCAACTCGGGAGATACAATACAATCTCCCAAAACATTTTTGGCAAATACGGTACTTCCCGCACCAACAAAGGCAATCTTCAACATTGCAACCGCTCCTTTTCAGGCTTTTCTCCAGTATACTCCCATTCCTTTTTCGTGACAATCCGCTCCGGTTTCCAATTCTTTCGGTTTTGTTGCTTTTTTCGGGAGAATATGGTAAGATAATAAAAACAAAAGGGGGTGGTTTTTTGCCGGATATCAATCTGCCGATCCTTTCCGGGGAGGAGCGGACCTCCGTCTGCCAGTTCGGATTTCAGGCCTGTCCTTCCGGGTACCAATACGGCCCCGCTATGCGGGAACATTTCCTGATTCATTATATTGTTTCGGGGAAAGGAATGTTTTTCTGCGATCAGGGCGCCTTTGCGGTCAAAAAAGGGGAGGCCTTTCTCATCCGTCCCGGCGAGATCACCACCTACCGGGCGGACGAAGCCGATCCCTGGCAATATTACTGGGTAGGATTCTACGGGCGGGAAAGTGCCGATCTCGTGGAGGAATGCGCCTTCCGCACCGACTGTCCGGTGGTTAAGGTCAGCGATCCGGTGGGGCTTTGTGAAAGCTTCCGGGAGGTACTGTCCCTCCCCGAGGATCTTCAGCACCGGCGGATGCGGCTGGTTTCCGCCCTTTACCGCTGTATGGATTCGATTGCGCCCCGGGAATCGGCGCATCGGGAGGGATATGTTTCGGCGGCGATTACTATGATGGCTGAAAACTTTTCCTATCCCATTACCGTGGAGGATATTGCCGCCCGGGTGGGGCTGAACCGCTCTTATTTATATAAGCTTTTTAAGGAGGAAACGGGGCGTTCCCCCAAGGAGTATCTTCTGGATCTTCGGATCGCCGCTGCCCGGCGGATGCTGGCCTCCGGCCAATACACGGTAACCGAGACTGCCTATTCCTGCGGCTTTTCCGGGGTCGCCCACTTCAGCGCAACCTTCCGGAGCCGGGTGGGGGTCAGCGCCTCTGCCTATGCCCAAAGCCATCAACCATCTCCCCGAAAGGACCAATAACTATGAGAATGAGAAAAAAACAGTGGGCGCAGCCTGAGCTGAATGACTGCCCCTTCTTCTGCAAAGATGCCGCCGCCCACCAGGGGGATTGGCGGAAGGAATTTTGCCGCCCCGAGGCGCCCCTTTGTTTAGAGCTTGGGTGCGGAAAGGGAGGCTTCCTTTCCCAAATGGGGCTTGCCCATCCTGAGCAGAATTTTATCGGGATCGACCTGATCAGCAATATGCTGGGGGTTGCCCGTCGGCGGATCGTTGCAGACTATGAGGCGGCCGGCCGGGAGGTGGAGAATCTTCTCATTTTCTCCTGGGATATCTCCCGAATCAAGGAGATCTTTCCCGGGGAGAAGAATATCTCTGCCATCTATATCAACTTCTGCAATCCCTGGCCCAAGGCAGGACATCATAAGCGGCGGCTGACCCATCCCCGCCAGCTGGAGCAGTATAAAGCGCTCCTTTCCCCCGATGGGAAGATCATTTTCAAAACGGATGACAGCCCTCTTTTTGAGGCCTCGGTGGAGTATTTCCGGGAGGCCGGCTTCCGGATCGAATATCTGACCCGCAACCTTGGGGAAAGTGATTTCCCCGACTCTCCCGCTACCGAGCATCAGCTGATGTTTGAGGCGGAGGGGATTCCCACCAAGCTGTTGGTCGCCCGGCCCGAATAGAGTCAGCGGCCGGTATTCTGCAGGAAAGGAGCCGAAAAATGGAGTCCGGACAATCCCTCCGTCATAATACAGAACGGTTTTTCCGGGAGCTTTCTCTTTCCTCCCGGCAGGGTCGGGCGCTCTTTTTCCGGCTGACTGTTCTGCAATATTGTGCTGAAAATATTCCCGGGGAAGAAGCCTTTCCCCTTACCGCTCCGGAGCTTTCCCGGGCAATTATCCGGGCCGAAGACAGGTTTGGCAAAATTTTTAATCCCTTCCCCCTGGACGATCTCCCTCCCTCCTTCTTCGGAGAAGGGGGAACCCTCTCCCTCTTTGCAGAGCAGTTTCCTCCAGCGGTCTTCCGCGGTGCCCCCGAGCTGGTGGGGCGGCTGTATCAACAAAGTCTGGTCCCGGAGCGGGAAGAGATCTTCCGCTCCCTTAACCAAGGAGGAAAAATCGACCGGGAGACCCTACCCCCGGCCACCCAACTTTTCACCCCTGATTGGCTGATCCGGTATCTTTGCGATTCTGCTCTGGCCACTCTCGCCCTGGGAGATCCGACCCTTTCCCCCGGCATCCTGGAGGAGCTTTTGGGGGCGGACCGGTATCTTCTGCACCGTCCCCGGAAGGAGGGGGCGGAAAAGCCCCTGTCGGAGTGCCGATTCTTCGACCCCTGCATGGGCGGGGGACATATTCTGAGCTATCTTCTTGTCCGGCTGAGCCGGGTATATATCGCCGGAGGCGCTCGTCCCAAAGATGCGGTGCGTCTTGCTTTGGAAAAGAACCTGGTGGGCGGAGAACTGGACCCGGCGGCCGCCGCTGTGGCGCAGTTTACCCTCCTTGCCCGGGCGGAGCTGATTGCGCCGGGGATTTTGGAGGAGGGACTTCGCCCCAATATTCTTCTTTTTTCCCCCATCTCTGCAGAGGAGGAGGGAGACACCCTTCCCGCCACGCCTCACGGAGATCAGGCGCGGGCCTTTCTCCGCCGCGCCGGTCAGCTGGGGAGCCTTTGCATCCCCACCGGGGAGGAGCAAGCCCTTCCCGACGCGCTTCCCGGGGCTGACCTTCTGCGGCAATGGGTGGAGGGACTTTCGGGAGGGTACGACGCTCTCCTGACCAACCCTCCCTATATGGGCCGGAAGGGAATGAGCCAGACTCTCCGGAACCGGCTTGCCACCGATTTCCCTGAAGGGAAGTCGGAGCTTTACGCCGCTTTTATTCTCCGGTGTATGGAGCTGACCCGTCCGGGAGGCGTGATTGGAATGCTGACCCTTCACACCTTTCTTTGTCTGCCCTCCTTTGGGGGACTCCGGCAAAAGCTTCTGGAGGAAACGGAGCTTCTCTCCCTCCTCCATTCGGGAGCGGCCACCTTCCCCGAGCTTTCCTCCTTCAACGCCCTTGCGGCGGCATTTCTTTTGCGGAAGGGGAAATTCGACCGACCCTCCCCGGCAGTCTTTTGCAGGCTGACCCACCTTCTTTCCCCTGAGGAAAAGGCGGCTGGGTTTTTCCGGGAGGAAAACCGTTTCCTCTGCGACCCGGAGACCTTCCGCGCTTTTCCCGGCTGTCCCTTCCTTTATGATTGTGCTGACGGAATCCGGAATGCCTTTCTGACCTTCCCGCCCCTGCGGGAAACTGCCCAGCCCCGCCAGGGAATCGCCACCGGGGACAACGGCCGCTTTGTCCGGATGTGGCACGAGGTACCATTTTCCCGCATCAAGCGGGATGCGGCCTCCCTTTCCGAGGCATCCCTCTCGGGAGCAAAATGGTTCCCCTATAATAAAGGGGGCGACTTCTGCCGGTGGTACGGCCAAAACCGCCACGTCATCGCCTTTGACGATTCCAGCCGGGAAGCTTTGGCGGCCCAGGGAAACCACCTCCCCTCCCGTTCTCTGTATTTTCGTCCCGGGATCACCTGGTCGCTGTTCGGGTTTGAAAATTTTGCTGTCCGCTGGAAGGATGCCGGCTTTTTATTCGATGTTTCCGGCTCGACCCTTCTTCCTCCCGAGGGGATGGAGATGGTTCTGCTGGCATTTTTGGGCAGCAATGTTGCTTTTGCTCTCCTTCGCACCCTCTCTCCCACCGTGAATTTCCAGAACGGAGAGATTGGGTCTCTTCCCCTGAAGCTTCCCCAGGGAAAGGAGGCCGAAGAGATTTCGGCTATGGCTGGGGAATGTGTTTCCATCGCCCGGGAGGTATGGGACGAATCGGAGCTTTCCTGGGATTTTCGTCGCCACCCTCTGCTATGAGAAAGGATGATCCACTTGAAACCGATACCTGAGCTGCTTGCCCCCGCCGGGGATATGGAGGCCTTTTGCGCCGCGCTGGCCTTTGGCGCTGACGCGATCTATCTTGCCGAGACCTCCTACGGAATGCGCTCCGCACCGAAAAATTTCACCTTCCCCCAGATCGTTCAGGCGGTCACCGCCGCCCACGAAAAGGGAAAGAAGGTTTATCTTGTCTGCAATATTCTCCCCACCAATGAGGAGGCAGAACGTCTGCCTCAATGGCTTGCCCAGGCAAACGAAACCGGGGCGGACGGTCTGATTATCGCCGACCTTGGCGTTCTGAAGATGGCGGAAAAATATGCACCCTCCCTGCCCCGGCATATTTCCACCCAGATGGGGGTGACCAACTTTGCCGCCGCCACCGCTCTTTACGAGATGGGAGCCAGCCGGGTTGTGCTGGCCCGGGAGCTTTCCCTGGAGCAGATTCGCGCCCTTCGCCAAAAGGTTCCGGCAGAGCTGGAGCTGGAGGTCTTCTGCCACGGAGCAATGTGCGTTTCCTTTTCGGGGCGATGCCTTCTTTCGGCCTATCTGACCGGGCGGGATGCCAATCGGGGCGCCTGCGCGCAGCCCTGCCGCTGGGGCTACCGGGTGGGGCAGATCACCCCCCTCAACCTCAAGGAGGATGCCCCTCCTGCCCACCCCTTTTCCCTGGAGGAGGGGGAGGACGGCAGCTTCCTCCTCAACTCCTACGATCTGCGCACCATTGAGTATCTGGACCAACTCCGGGATGCGGGGGTCGCCTCTTTGAAGATTGAGGGGCGAGCCAAATCAGTTTCCTACACCGCCTCCGTCACCGCAGCATACCGCGCTGCGCTGGATGCCCTGCGGGATGCCCCTGACGGGGAATATCAATGCCCTCAATGGGCGCTGGAGGAAACCGAACAGGTCAGTCACCGTCCCTACGGCACCGGATTTTTATTCGGTGAACCGGCCCAAAACACTGAATACGGTGGGTATATTCGCGGAAGTAATATCCTGGCTGTTGTGGAAAAATGGGAAAACGGCCGGGCAGAATGCGTTATGAAGAACCGTCTCGGGGAGGGGACGGCGGTTGAGGTACTGGTTCCCGGCGCGCCGCCCTTTCCTCTGACAGTAACCGGTTTAACCGATTCGGAGGGTCAACCCCGGCAGGAGATCATCCTCCCTATGGAGCATTTCTTCATAGATGCACCCCGTCCCCTTCCCCCCGGCTCTATCCTCCGCCAGCTTCGCCAACTTCGTTGGATGTAAGCCGGTTTTACGCGGGCGGGAAGGTAAGCTTCGTCCCCGAGAGGGGAAGTGGTTGCTGGGGCGATTGAAAATCGCCCCAGAGTTTTCTCATATAACACAATAACACGATAAAAATGCCGCTCCTTTCGGGACCTCCGAGGGGAGCGGATTTGTTTTGCAGAAAATGACTGGTTCATTTTGCTGCCGGGGATGTTTCTCAACATTTTTATAAAGAAACCTCCCTGCTCAAGAAGCAGAGAGGTTCTGTTATTTTCGGGAGGGTTTAACGTTGACGGCGGGCTTAATGTTACCGTCAATCGGTCCGTTGGATTCCTCAAACGCTTTTATACTTTGCCGAATCAACACAAGAACCTGACTGTTTACGCTTCTTCCCTCATAATCAGCAATATACGATAGTTGGTTCAACATCTCTTCTTCAATCCGAATGGAAACACTTTTAATAGCCACACACTCACCCCATATCAAACAT
>JAFTTH010000040.1 GCA_017466885.1 Oscillospiraceae bacterium | reverse complement strand
GTTATAGTTACGGCCGCCGTTTACCGGGGCTTCAATTCAGACCTTCGGATTGCTCCTGAGCCCTCCTCTTAACCTTCCGGCACCGGGCAGGTGTCAGGCTGTATACGTCATCTTTCGAGTTGGCACAGCCCTGTGTTTTTGTTAAACAGTTGCCTGGACCTATTCTCTGCGCCTCGCAATAAGCGAGGACCCCTTATCCCGAAGTTACGGGGTCAGTTTGCCTAGTTCCTTAACCATGAATCTCTCAACGCCTCAGTATGTTCTACCCGACCACGTGTGTCCGTTTACGGTACGGGTTCCCAGCGGATTAGGCTTAGCGGTTTTTCTCGGGAGTATGATTACCCGCGCTATCCAGCCGCCCCGAAGGGAGGCCGGTACTGTCAGGGTCGGCTCTCGTCACGGATTTGCCTGCGACGATCATAACCTACGCCCTTCAACGCACATATCCGTCAGTGCGCGGCGGTTCCACTGCTCCGTCACCACATCGCTCCAAAGGGAAGTCACGGAATATTAACCGTGTCGGCCATCGCCATCGCCGTTCGGCTGAGACTTAGGACCCGACTGACCCCGGGCTGATTGGCATGGCCCGGGAAACCTTGGTCTTATGGCGGGAGGGAATCTCACCCTCCTTATCGTTACTTATACCTACATTTGCTTTTCCATAAGCTCCAGCAGAAGTCGTCCTCCTGCATTCGACGCCGATGGAATGCTCCCCTACCGATACTTTTAATAATTGCTATCCCGCGCCTTCGGTGTCTGCCTTATACCCGATTATTATCCACGCACGGTCTCTCGACTAGTGAGCTGTTACGCACTCTTTGAATGAATGGCTGCTTCCAAGCCAACATCCTAGCTGTCATCGAGACCACACTTCGTTAGACTAACTCAGGCAGAACTCCGGGACCTTAGACGGCGGTCTGGATTCTTCTCCTCTCGGGCACGGACCTTAGCACCCGCGCCCTTACTGCTGCGCTACAGTGCATTAGCATTCGGAGTTCGTCAGGACTTGATAGGCGGTGAAGCCCTCGCATCCTATCGGTCGCTCTACCTCTAATGCAGAACACGCAACGCGGCACCTAAATGCCTTTCGGGGAGTACGAGCTATCTCCGAGTTTGATTGGCCTTTCACTCCTACACACACCTCATCCGGAAGCTTTTCAACGCTTATCGGTGCGGACCTCCATCCCGTGTTACCGGGACTTCATCCTGGACATGTGTAGATCACTCGGTTTCGCGTCTGCCTCCGCCGACTATACGCCCTATTCAGGCTCGCTTTCACTGCGGCTCGGGATGTCATCATCCTTAACCTCGCCGGCGACGGCAACTCGTAGGTTCATTATGCAAAAGGCACGCCGTCACCAAATAAATTGGCTCCGACCGCTTGTAGGCGCATGGTTTCAGGTACTGTTTCACTCCCCTAGAAGGGGTTCTTTTCACCTTTCCCTCACGGTACTGGTACGCTATCGGTCTCACGGGAGTATTTAGCCTTGCCGGATGGGCCCGGCGGATTCGCGCAGGATTACACGTGTCCCGCGTTACTCAGGATACCGCTAGGCCTCAGCTCGCTTCATATACGGAACTGTCATCCTCTATGGTTGAACTTTCCAGATCATTCTATTCGCGATAAGAGTGCCACAGCGCGGTCCTACAACCCCGGAGAGGCACACATGTACAACTCCGGTTTGGGCTCCTCCCCGGTCGCTCGCCACTACTGGGGGAATCACTGTTGTTTTCTTTTCCTCGAGGTACTAAGATGTTTCAGTTCCCTCGGTTGGCCTCCCTGCACCAGGCAGGGATGTCCGCCCTTCAGGCAGACGGGTTGTCCCATTCGGAAATCCGCGGATCAAGGGATATTTGCTCCTACCCGCGGCTTATCGCAGCTTATCACGTCCTTCGTCGCCTCCGTGAGCCAAGGCATCCGCCATGCGCCCTGAATTACTTTCTTGTATGTCCCAAAAGGGACGCTCATACTTTCAGCTGTTTTCAGTTACTTCATTTGCTTGTGTCTTAACTTACAGTCTTGTGTGTCAATATGTCAAAGATCTCGTCCCATGAAGGGATAGTGGAGAATATCGGGGTCGAACCGATGACCTCTTGCATGCCATGCAAGCGCTCTAGCCAACTGAGCTAATCCCCCGTCATACCCAAAGCACTATGTAGTCCCAGGCAGACTTGAACTGCCGACCTCCACATTATCAGTGTGGCGCTCTAACCAACTGAGCTATAGGACTGGATACGGTAGTCTAGAGGAAGGAAGGCGCAAAACGCTGCCCAGTTCCTGTATATTCCCTATTCATTGCTAAACAGACGCGAAGCACAAGAAGCAGGAAAAAATCAGCAAACCTGAATGCAGGCAGATTGACAAATCCTGACGAACGGCTCCAGAAAGGAGGTGTTCCAGCCGCACCTTC
>JAFTTH010000009.1 GCA_017466885.1 Oscillospiraceae bacterium | reverse complement strand
CGGAAACAACTGTGATTTTGCTGTCTTTATCCACACTGCGGATGCCCTCGATACAACCAACAGCAGCCACACCGTTACCTATAACAACATACTGCTTCATTCGTACTCACCTCGTTCTTCATAAACAATTGCTCTGTTGGGGCATCCTTTTACGCAAGCAGGCTCTCCGCAGGTGTTCTGCAGGCAAAGTTCACACTTCTGCATCACACCGCTTTCATCGGGAGCGAGGGATCCGTAAGGACATACCAATACACAGGTAAGGCAACCGACACACTTATTTTTGTCCACACGCACAACGCCATCCGATTTTGAGATTGCACCGGCAATACAGCTTTTGACACAGATAGGGTCGGTACAGTGACGGCAGGATACCGCATAAGATACTTTATCATTTCCCTCAATGTGGATACGGGGATAAATCGGTTTGCCTTTGAGTGCCGTTGCCATATCGGTCATGACCCGTTTTGAGATGGGTTATGCCAGTGCAATCCAAATCGTCCTCTTCCTTGCGATGCTTGCGGTCTGGTATCTGACCAACCGTGTGATGAGCAAGTGGGGAACCGACTGATTCAAAAGAAAGGAGAGCGTTTTTAATGAGAGCAAAAAAAGTCAGTCGGTCGATTGGCGGAAATATCCTCGTCATTCTCCTTTTGGGATTGACCGGTATCTTTATGGTTCTGCCCCTGTATTTGACGGTAATCAATGCCTTCAAGCCGCTCAGCGAGCTGTTTGTTTTCCCGCCGCGGTTCTATGTTGTCACCCCCACGACGGATAACTTCAGCGATATGGTCAACCTCCTGCAATCTACCCGGGTTCCCTTTGAGCGGTACCTTTTCAATAGCCTTTTTATCACGATCGTTGGAACGGTGGGATATATTTTCATCGCCTCCCTGGCGGCCTATCCCTTGGCCAAGCATAAGTTCGGCGGAAAGATCCTCTTTGTGAACCTGGTCGTTTGGGCGATGCTCTTCCGGGGTGAGGTCCTTGCCATCCCCCAGTACCTGATTATTGCAAACCTCGGCTGGCTCAATACCTATTGGGCGGTTATTGTGCCGGCGTTGGCCTCCTCAATGGGTGTATTCCTGATGCGCCAGTTTATGGAAGCCTTCATTCCCGACTCTCTGCTGGAGGCCGCCAAGATTGACGGAGCAGGGGAGTGGCGGATGTTCTTCAGCATCGTAATGCCGATGGTCAAGCCCGCGTGGCTGACTCTGACTCTGCTGACCTTCCAGTCCCTTTGGAACCAGACCGGATCCACCTTTATCTATAATGAGGAAATGAAGGTCCTTCCCATTGCGCTGAGTCAGATCGCGACCAGCGGTATCGCCCGTGCCGGTGTTGCGGCGGCGGTTGCGCTGTTCCTGCTGATTCCTCCGGTGGTCGTTTTCATCTTCTCCCAGAAGTCCGTTATGCAGACGATGGCAACCTCCGGAATCAAGTAATCCCAAAGGAAAGGAGAGAAGGCAGATGCGTTTGATGAAGAAAGGATGGCGGATTGCGGCGCTGGCAGCGGCAGGAATTATGCTGTTGACCGGGCAGGCATCGGCACTCCTTGCACCCTATGAAGGGTATACTTACGATTATTGGGGCGAATCCGTCCCCTCCCTTGCGGGACATACCGTTAAGGAAATATACGAAGCTGAGGCTGTCGGGACAGATCTGACCGGTTGCGAGGATATGTTTGTCTATCAGGATGAGCTTTATATCATCAGCAGCACTCAGAAGAAGATCCTCGTTCTGGATCAGTCTTACCGTTTGGTTCGTACCATCGATTCTTTCCGGGATATGGAGGGAAACCCCATTGAGCTGGTGACCCCCACGGGAATTTATATCCGGGAGGATACCCTCTATGTTGCCGACCAGGGCGGATTTATCCTGCGGGGCGATATGGAAGGAAATGTAGAGCATATTTATACCAAGCCCGACTCCTTCCTGCTGGAGGATCTGACGGAGTATAAGCCCTCCAAGGTCACCGCTGATGCTGCGGGCAACTGCTATGTGCTTTGCGTCGGCTTGTTTGAAGGCTTGGTCAACTACGATAAAAACGGCGACTTTGTCGGGTTCTACGGTGCCAACCAGGTTCAGCTTTCCGCCTCCGATCTGGCGGCCAGCATCTGGAAGCAGATTTTGAGCCGGGAAGCGGCGCAGAGTATGATCCGTTTCGTTCCGGTGGAATATTCCAACCTTTATATTGTCGGTGACTTTATTTATACCGTTACAAAGGCCAATACCAACTCCACCGATGAGGTGCGAAAGCTCAATGCAATGGGGGATAACGTCCTTCATTACCGCGTCAACGATGCCTCCTATCCTATGAATAACTTCGGTGACGTGGAGCGGGCCACCTATATGCAGACCTCCTATGATAGCCAGCTGGTAGATGTCCACGTGGATGAGGACGGCGTTATCACCGCTCTCGACTTTGAGCGGGGCAGACTCTTCCAGTATGACCAGGAGTGCCATATCATTGCGATTTTCGGCGGAAACGGAAATCAGCGGGGTGCTTTTGTCAACCCGGTCGCCGTGGAGAAATTCGGCGGGAACTATGTGGTAATGGATAAGGAAAAATGCAGCCTGACTGTTTTTGAGCAGACAGAATATATGAGCCAGATCCGTCAGGGAATCCGTTACTATCAGAACGGTAGCGAGGAGCTGACCGAAGATGAAGTCCTCACTCTGTGGGAGGAGGTTCTGGATCTCAATAGCGGCTACCGCCTGGCACATCTGAACATCGGCCGGATTTATAGCTCCCGCGGGGAATATGAAAAGGCGATGGAGTGCTTCCTGCAAGCGCAAAGCCGGAATGACTATTCTTCCGCTTTCCGCTACTGGAGAACAGAATATTTGAAGGCCAACCTGATCTGGATTATTCCGGTTGCCGTAATTGTATTGGCGTTGGTTGTGCTTTTGGTTCGGTTCTGCATCAGGAAGCTCGGCTTCTCCACTCAGAAGGTAAAGATGATCTACCACTAAAAACCCGCAGGGCGGCCAGCGCAAAGGCCTGGACCGCACAGGAATGAAAGGATTGATCCTTCATGGCGTCAAAGGGATTGTTTATGCGTGCCCTCCGGGATACGGGGAGCCGGGCAATCACGTTTTTGCGATCCCCGGGCAGCTGGGATTACCAGAAGCTCGCGTATCCGTTTTACTATATGTTCCATCCGTTTAATTGCTGATTATTCTTTTTATCTGCTTCTTGTTCGTGCTGGCCTATAGTCTTGTGGGACAATTCGGCAGTTTTCTGGAAACGGTGGGTAGGGAGCTTTCCTTCCGTCTGCAATAAGGAGATGAATTGATTGAATATACGGAGATGGAACGGCCGCCTGATCCCGATGGTGCTGGCCGGGGTGCTTTTGATCCTGTCGGGCTGTGCCGGGCAGGTGGCGGAAGAACAGATTGAGCATACAACATTGCAGTTTTCCGGAGAAGCCGGATATAGAAAGGTTGCGGAAAGCGGAGAGTTATCTCTCTATGCCGACCCTGCAACCGCGCAGTTTTACTGTGAGAATACCCGGACCGGTGAGATCCTGCGCTCCAACCCGGAGAACCCGGAATCCGATCCGGTAGCCAATAACCTTTATCAGCTGAATATGCAGGCGCAGATGATTATCGGGTTTGTCAACGATAAGCTGAGCTATGAGGATATCAATAATTTTGTCGGAGCGGTGCAGGCAAAGACCTATACCTACTCCCTGATTGACAATGGAATACGCTTTGACTTTGATTTTACCTATGAGGGCTTTGTGGTCCCTATGGAGATTACCCTCAAGGATGGGGAGCTTTCCGTTTCTGTTCCGGTGGATCAGATCAAAGAATATAAAACAAATCAGTTGACTGAATGCACATTGCTCCCTTATATGGGTGCAACTTCCCCGTTGGATGGGGGAGATATTGTCCTTGCAGATGGCTGCGGAGCGCTGATCCCCATCACAGAGGATTCTGCGGTTCAGGCAGCCGGGAAATATATCGGATATGTTTACGGGCGGGACGATGCTTATTCCCAGTCTGCAAAGCCCCTTGCAAGAGAGCAGGAGCTGACACTCCCGGCTTTCGGGATCCAATCTCCGTCGGGCAGCTTTTTGGCCCGGATTCGGGAAGGGGCGGCTCTCTGCCGGGTAACGGCGGTACCTGCTGGCCTGGAAACAGAGAAGGCTGCAGTTTATGTAACGGCGACGCTCCGCAATACCGATACTGCCGTTTTGCAGGAGATGTCCGGCTCGGCAAGAACAGTGCAGGTAATCAACCCCCACCTGGCTGAGGTGAATCAGATCCGGTTATCCTGGAAAATGCTGGGGAAGGATGCCGATTATTCCGATATGGCGGCCGTCCTGCGGGAGGAGCTGGAGCAGCTTCCCTCAAAGCCGCAGACCACCGATCTTTATCTGGAACTTTTGCTGGCGGTGCGGGAGCAGGGTACCTTTATTGCCATTCCAGTGGAAATGGTAACCCCCCTGATCTCCTTTGATGATGCGGCAAAGATTACCCAGTCCCTTACCCGGGAAGGAATTCAAAACCTTACTGTCCGGCTGGATGGCTGGCAGGAGGGCGCGGATTATGATAAGGTGCCCAGCCTGGACCGTCCGGAAGGGAAGCTTGGCGGATCGGCCGCATTTTCCCAGCTGCTAAAGAATCAGGAAAACGTGACCTTCCTGCCCTCGGTGGATTATCTGAATCTCTATGCCTCCGGTAACGGCGTATCGCAAAAAGGCGATGCGGTTCGGGATGTTTCAGGCGGCTTTTTTGAACAGAGTGAATATCTGCGGAGCACCTTTACCAAATCGCAGCGGATCGATCCCTGGTACCTTGCAAAATCGGCGGTGTTTGCCCGACTGCTGACCGGTGCGGCAGAAAAAGCGGCAGAGCGCTCGGTTGGCCTTTTTGATACCGCCAGCGGGAATATCCTCCCCTCGGATGGCCATCGCTCCTCTTTCCGTCAGATCACACCAACCGATCGGGAAACTGCAAAAAACAAATATCTTTCCGCTTATGCGGAGGCATCGGAAAAGACTGATCTTTGGTTTGACCGACCCGCCGGCTATGCGCTTTCTTTTGCCGCCGGGGCAACCCGTCTGCCCAATACCGCATCGGGATACACCGGATTTTCCGAGGAGATTCCCCTCCTTCAGATGGTCCTTCACGGCCGCATCAGCTATAGCGGTGAGCCGTTGAATACCGCAACGGATTATCAGGGAAGTCTCCTGCGTGCGGCGGAGTTTGGAGAAGCTCCTTTGTTTTCCCTGACTGAGCTGAAGGAAGGCTCTCTCCCGGAGCGGTATCAGGATAATTTTTCTGCATGACCCAAAAGGAGATCCCTCTGCAGGATGAACGGATCAAGTACCTCGGACGAAGCGGCATTTTGGAGGATGAGGTTGTTTGGGATCATTCCTGCACCGGTTTTGAGATCAACTTCTACGGAACAGGGATCACAGCGATGGTGGAGGAAAAGAAGGCATCCGGAAACCGATCCTTTTATGGAATTTGGGTGGATGGAGAAAAGGTCAAAACGGAAGAATTGATTTGGGGAACCAATAAGCTCGTCCTTGCGGAAAACCTCCCCCAAGGGGACCATACCGTCCGTCTGGTCAAGCTGACTGAGGCGCGGTTTACCCGGAGTAGCTTGACAGAAATCAGCGTGATAGGGGATCTGGTGGAGCGTCCTGCCGACCGGGAGTTGAAGATCGAATTTATCGGAGATTCTCTGACAGCAGGGTTTGGCAACCTGACCAGCAACCCCAATCAGGACTATACCTCTGCCACCCAGGACGGCACCCAGACCTTTGCCTCCAAAACTGCCGAGCTGATGAAGGCGGATTATAGTGTTGTGGCGGTGTCGGGATGGGGGCTTGCCCAAGACTGCGACGGAAACAAAAATAACGTCCTGCCCCTGGCTTACGGCTTTACCGATCATTTCCGAAACCTGAATGTTTGGGATTTTACCCAGTTCCAGCCGGATATTGTGGTCATCAACCTTGGAACAAACGATTTTTCCTCCAAGGTTCCGGAGGAATTTTTTGCTGAGAAGGTGCAGAGCTTTTCCGAAACGATTGCAGCAAAGAATCCGGAGGCTCATATTGTTTGGTGCTACGGTTTGGCCACTGAAAACGGCCTGGATGCCATCCAGTCGGCGGTAGAAGGGGTGACCGGGGTGGAGAATATCCATTTTGTCCGTCTTCCCCTGATGAATTCCCAAACAGATGGCGTCGGCGGTTTGTGGCATCCCTCTATCAAATCTCACAATAAGGCAGGGGAGGCCCTGGCAGAGGTACTTGAGGGAATTTTGTCAAAATAATATGGTTGGATCGGATGATGAAAAAATTATCTTGACCATTTTGATTGATTGCGCTATAATTTTTAATGGGTATATTTGGTCATTTGATCACAAATGATCATGAAAAAGATATTTTGCCTGCCCAAGATGGAGGATGCAAAAATGACAAGTCCGCGCAACAGTTCCCAGATTAAGGATAATAACGTCAGAACCCTTTTGTACGCGATCAAGCAAAACGGGCCCATCGCAAAGAGAGATCTCCAGCACCTGACCGGCTTGAGCTGGGGTGCGGTTTCTTCCCTGACGGGGGAATTGCAGGAGAGAGGGTACGTTGTTCTCTGCGGAAAGCAGATCACCAGTGTTGGCAGAAAGCCTGCCGAGCTGGATATTAACGGAAATGATTTTTATCTGGTGGGAATCGACCTGAATACATCCGCACTCAGCGGTGTTGTGACCGACCTGAAGGGCCGGATCGTCCGGGAGTGGACAAGGCTTTTTGCCCGGCTGGACTATGACTGCGTGATGGAAACACTCTTTTCCTTGCTGGATGAGATTCTTTTGCAGGAATTCCCCGAAAAATGCTTTTTGGGAATCGGTCTGGCGGTTCAGGGCTTCGTGGATGTGGAAAAAGGTGTTTCGGTTTATCTGCCCCGCGTCCGTCATTGGAAGAATGTCCCGCTGAAAACAATGATCGAGGAGCGGTATGGACACTATACCAACCTGATGCACGATCCTGATTGCTTGATGATTGCAGAGCGGACCTTTGGCGCTGTTTGCCTGGGCCTTTCTCAGAATGCGATCCTTCTCCGTTTGGATGGCGGTATCGGTATGTCCATTATGAGCAACGGTCAGCTTCATATGGGCGCAAACGGGAAAGCCGGTGAGTTTGGCCACGTGTCTGTCCGGAAGGATGGCCCGGTCTGCACTTGCGGTAATAAGGGTTGTTTGGAGGAGCTTGCCTCAGGCGATGGCTTGGTCCGTCGGTTCGTTGAGCAGGTCAATCAAGGCAGAAAAACCATAGTGGATATCAGCACCCTGAATACAGAAGGCTACCGCGCTCTGGCTATGGCCGCCCAAAAGGGGGATGCCCTTTGCATGGAGCTGTTCCAGCAGATGGGTGAATGCCTTGGGTTTGCGTTGAGTGGGCTGATGAACGTGCTGGATCCGGAGCTGGTGGTGCTTTACGGCGAGCTGGCAAACTACCGGACGCTCTTCTTTGGTGCGCTCTTTGAGCAGATGAATGCCCATCTTTATACAGGAATTGCACCGAAGGTGATCTTCTCCGAGCAGGGGAAGGATGCGGCTGCCCAGGGCGCGGCTCTGGTGGTGGCCGATCACGTGATCGATGGCATTGAAATCACGGCAGAGCTGGAGCAGCTTGCCAAGGAAAAAGAAGAAGCAGGAAAAAATAAATAAGACAACAAATAAGGAAGGAACGATCAGTATGAAAATTCAGCAGGAAGTATTCGGCGTTATGCCGGATGGCAAGGAAGTCCGTAAATTTACCCTCTCCAACGATGTTTTGGAGGTCAATGTCATTGAATACGGAGCGACTCTCCAATCGTTCCTTTATGACGGTGTGGATGTTATTCTGGGATATGATACCCTGGATGGCTACCGCAACGGAGGGTCCTGCCAGGGCGCCTCGATCGGTCGGCATGCAAACCGGATTGCGGAAGGAAAATTCACCCTCAACGGCAAAGAGTATATTCTTGCAAAAAACGAGACCAAAACTGGTACCCACCTTCATGGCGGTATGGTCGGCTTTGATAAGCGCGTGTGGGATAGTGAAGTTCTTGAGGACGGTGTCCGGTTCACCATTGTTGCTGAGGATGGGGAAGAGGGCTATCCCGGCAAGTTGACCACCACGGTGACCTACTCTATCTGCGAGGATACGCTGAATATTTCTTATACCGCCATCTCGGATAAGGATACGATTGTCAACCTGACCAACCACTCATATTTCAACCTCAACGGCAATGGTCAGGGTACCATTCTGGATACGGAATTGCAGATTTTTGCAAACCAGTTTACACCTATGAGTGACGTGTTTATTCCCACCGGTGAGCTGAAGCCGGTTGACGGAACTGTGTTTGATTTCCGTACCCCCAAGACCATCGGTCGGGATCTTTCCGCCGGGGATGAACAGATTATTTTGGCCGGTGGCGGCTATGACCATAACTTTGTCCTCGGGACCGACCGTTCCTGGAAGACTGCGGCGATCGCGTATTGCCCGACTTCGGGACTGAAGCTGGAGTGCTTCACCGACCTTCCGGGCGTCCAGCTCTACATTTCCAATATGCTGGATGAGAAATGCGGAAAGGGCGGAGCTCCCCTGGGAAGACATCAGGGCTTCTGCCTGGAGACCCAGTTCTTCCCCGATGCTCCCAACCAGCCCACCTTCCCCTCCACAACCCTGCGGGCGGGAGAGACCTTCGCTACCAAGACAGCTTACCGGGTTAGCCGTCCGGAGAAATGATTTGACCGGGGAGCCTTTCATATGGAAAAAACAGTGATTCTCATCGACCGGGACGGAACTATGGGAGGAGAGGGGTACATCGAGTTCCCCTGGCAGTATTCCCCCTATCCCGGGACGAAAAAAGCCTTTGAAATGATGAATGCCAATGGCTTTTTCCCCATTATCGTCACCAACCAATCCTGCGTTGCCAGGGGAAAAGCAGGGGACTATGATTTTGCCGCGGAATTCCGGGAAATCGGCGCGGCAGACTGGTTTATCTGCCCTCATGATAATCAGGACAACTGCGATTGCCGGAAGCCTGAATCGGGGCTGATCCTGCAGGCGCAGGAAAAATACGGTCTGGATCTTTCCAAAGCGTATATGATCGGAGACCGGTGGAGCGACATGGTGGCCGGTGGCCGGGTGGGAACGAAGCTGATCCTCGTCCGGACCGGACGGGGGGAGGAGGCTTTGGGTTGCGATCGGAATAAGTGGAGCGAATATACGCCTGATTATATCGCTGAGAACCTTTACGATGCAGTCTGTTGGCTTTGCAAACAAAAATAAAAATACGGCAGGAAAGGGAGTTGCCCCAACCTGCCGTATTCTTTTTTACTCCGCACCCAAATAGGTAAAGCGGGGAAGGATCTGCCCCTGATGTTCCACCTGCTCATTCCACATTGCCGCCGGTCGGACCCAAATTCCGCCCTCTCCGTAAAGTGCGCGGTAGACGACCATCGGCTCCATTGTTTCGGAATGGGTGGCTGTGAAAAGCACCTGATACTCTTTGCCCTTAAAATGCCGGTATCGTCCGGCAGGAATCTGTTCCATCCAATCACCTCGGATTTATTGTACCCAAAAAGGATATATTTGTCAATTCCGGAAGGTTTATGGGTCAGAAGAAGGAAAGAATATTTTCTCATTCAAAATAACGCATAAGAACGGGCGGTTTCAGACTGCCTTTTCGCCAAAAAATGACAAAGAAAAAATAAACATAAAAAAACAGTAGATTTTTTTCTTCAGATTTGGTATAATGTTTCGTGATGTACCGGACCTGATTGTGAAAAAATCTACAATCTTACCGGTCGCAGAAAGGGAGGTTTTATTGGAATGACGAATAAGAAAACCAGCGTTCCGTTCAACGGCACCCCGGAACAGGAGCAGGCGCTTCAGAAGGTCATCGAAGCGCACAAGAACGAAAGAGGCGCCTTGATGCCGGTGCTTCAGGAGGCGCAGGAGATCTACGGTTACCTGCCTCTGGAAGTGCAGGAAATGATCGCCCGCGGAATGGATGTTCCTCTTGAGGAGATCTACGGCGTAGCGACCTTCTATTCCCAGTTCACTCTGAATCCCAAGGGCAAGTATAAGATCTCTGTATGTCTTGGTACTGCCTGCTATGTTAAGGGATCGGGCGATATCTTTGATCGTCTGAGCCGCGCATTGGGAATCGGAAACGGCGAATGCACTCCTGACGGAAAGTTCTCTCTGGAGGCATGCCGCTGCATCGGCGCTTGCGGACTTGCTCCGGTTATCACCATCAACGATGATGTTTACGGCCGCCTTGTTCCCGACGATGTTGAGAAGATCCTGGCAAAATATGCTGACTAAGGGGTACATACCCTGCAATAGGGAGGGCAATCTTTTATGATGCAGGAGCTTTCCCTGAACGTTCTGGACGTAGCGGAAAATTCCGTTTCGGCAGGAGCGTCCCTGATTGAGGTGGAGGTTTGGGAGGATCCGAAGGCCGATCTTCTGACCATCCTGATCCGTGATAACGGCTGCGGGATGACGGAAGAGCAGGTCCGGCAGGTGACCGATCCATTCTATACTACCCGGAAAACCCGCAAGGTGGGTTTGGGCGTTCCCTTCTTTAAGCTGGCAGCAGAGCTGACCGGCGGAAGCTTTTCCATCACCTCCGAGGTGGGGAAGGGGACCGAAACAAAAGCGGTATTCGTCCGCTCCAGCATCGACCGCATGCCCTTAGGGGATATGGCGGAAACGATGGTTTCTCTGATCGGCTGCAACCCGGATATTGATTTTATTTATCGGTATGGGTTCGGCGAGGCACTTTTCGAGGCAGATACCCGGGAGTTCCGGGAGATCCTCGGGGATGTTTCCCTGGCGGAACCGCAGGTTCGGAGCTTTATCAGAGAATTTATTACAGAAAATATGAAGGCGACTGGCGAAACGGCTGTCGCCGAAGAATGAAGGGAGATTCACCAATGAAAAGTCTTGAGGAACTGAAGGCGCTTCGCGACCAGATGAAAAACAAAGTCGGTGTCCGTGAAGATGATAGCAACAATACCCGCGTTGTTGTCGGTATGGCAACCTGCGGAATCGCGGCCGGTGCCCGTCCTGTTCTGGCTGCTTTCACCAATGAGATCGAGAAGCGGAATATCTCGAACGTGACCATCGCTCAGACCGGATGCATCGGCATCTGCCAGTTTGAGCCGGTTGTTGAGGTTTATGCTCCGGACGGAACAAAAACCACCTACGTTAAGATGGATGCTGAGAAGGCCGTGAAGGTCGTCTGCGATCACCTGGTCAACGGTAAAGTCGTGACTGAGTACACCATTGGCGCAAACGTATAAAGCAAAGAAAGGATTGGTAGATAGATGTATCGTTCACACGTCCTCGTCTGCGGCGGAACCGGTTGTACCTCCTCCGGCAGCGAGAAGATCATCGCAGCACTTGAGTCCGAGATTCAAAAGAACGGTCTTGTAGAGGAAGTCAAGGTTATCAGAACCGGTTGCTTCGGTCTTTGTGCCCTTGGTCCTATTATGATCGTTTATCCCGAAGGCTGCTTCTATAGCATGGTTCAGCCGGAAGATATTCCTGAGATCGTCTCTGAGCATCTGCTTAAGGGCCGTATCGTAAAACGTCTCCTCTATTCTGAAACGGTTATCGAGGATTCCGATGCCGTTAAATCCCTGGATGAGACTGACTTCTATAAGAAGCAGCTCCGTGTTGCACTCCGCAACTGCGGCGTGATCAACCCCGAAAATATCGATGAGTACATCGCTTATGACGGATACCAGGCTCTGGGCAAGTGCTTGACCGAGTATACTCCTGAGCAGGTTATCGATATCATTAAGCAGTCCGGCCTGCGGGGTAGAGGTGGCGGAGGATTCCCCACCGGCGTAAAATGGTCTCTTGCCCGGGCCAACGATGCAGATCAGAAGTATGTCTGCTGCAACGCTGACGAAGGTGACCCCGGTGCCTTTATGGACCGTTCCGTTCTGGAAGGCGACCCCCACGTTGTCCTTGAGGCTATGGCCATTGCAGGTTATGCCATCGGCGCAACCCAGGGTTATATTTATGTTCGTGCTGAGTATCCGATCGCTGTTAAGCGTCTGCAGATCGCGATCGACCAGGCCCGTGAGTACGGTCTGCTGGGCAAAAATATCTTCGGTACCGATTTCTGCTTCGATATTGATCTCCGTCTCGGCGCCGGTGCGTTCGTTTGCGGTGAGGAAACTGCTCTGATGACCTCTATCGAGGGTCACCGCGGTGAGCCCAGACCCCGTCCTCCGTTCCCTGCGCAGAAGGGTCTGTTCGGCAAACCCACCATCCTCAATAACGTTGAGACCTATGCTAACATTCCCCAGATCATCCTTAAGGGCTCTGATTGGTTCTCCGGTATGGGTACCGAGAAGTCCAAGGGTACCAAGGTCTTCGCCCTCGGCGGCAAGATCAAGCATACCGGCCTTGTTGAGATCCCCATGGGCACCACCCTCCGGGAGGTCATCGAGGAGATCGGTGGCGGTATCCCCAACGGTAAGAAGTTCAAGGCTGCCCAGACCGGTGGTCCCAGTGGCGGTTGTATCCCTGCTTCCCTGATTGACACCCCGATGGATTATGATAACCTCATTGCCATCGGTTCTATGATGGGTTCCGGCGGTCTGATCGTTATGGACGAGGATACCTGTATGGTTGATATCGCGAAGTTCTTCCTGGAGTTCACCGTGGACGAGTCCTGCGGTAAATGTACTCCTTGCCGCGTTGGTACCAAGCGCCTCCTCGAGCTGCTCAATAAGATCACCAGCGGAAACGGTGAGCTTGCTGACCTCGATAAGATGGAAGAGCTTTGCTACTATATCAAGGCCAACTCTCTCTGCGGTCTGGGCCAGACTGCTCCTAACCCGGTTCTGTCTACCCTCCGGTACTTCCGGGATGAGTATGTTGCCCACGTTGTGGATAAGAAATGCCCCGCCGGCGTTTGTAAAGACCTCCTGTCCTACTCCATCGATGCAGATAAGTGTAAGGGTTGTACCCTCTGCGCCAGAAACTGCCCCGTGGGAGCAATCGAGGGCAAGGTGAAAGAGCTTCATACCATTGATACCACCAAGTGCATTAAGTGCGGTGTCTGCATGGAGAAGTGTAAGTTCGGCGCAGTGGTGAAGAAATAAGAAGGGAGTTGCAGATGATGGAAAATGTGAATATTTTTATCAATGGCGTCAGCTACAGTGTCCCCAAAAACTTCACTGTCCTTGAGGCTGCGCGTCAGGTTGGCATTGAGATCCCGACTCTCTGCTATTTGAAAGAGATCAACGAGATCGGTGCTTGCCGGATCTGTATGGTTGAGGTTGCGGAGGGACCCCGTCCCAAGCGCCTTGTTACCGCTTGTGTTTACCCCGTCAGCGAGGGTATGCAGGTGTTTACCAACACACCGAAGGTGATCGCTTCCCGGAGAACCACTCTGGAGCTGATCCTTTCCACCCATGATAAGAAGTGTCTGACCTGTGTCCGCAGCGGCGATTGCGAACTGCAGAAGCTCTGCAAGGACTACGGAATTGACGATGCCAACCGCTTTGCCGGTGATCGTACCGAATATGATGTCGATGCGACTGCCGCTCATATGGTCCGGGATAACAATAAATGTATCCTCTGCCGCCGTTGCTCCGCTACCTGCGCAAAGATCCAGGATATCGGTGTAATCGGTGCAAATGACCGTGGATTTGCAACCCACATTGGCTGCGCATTTGAGAAGGACCTGGGCGAGATCGCCTGCATTTCCTGCGGTCAGTGTATCGTTGCCTGCCCCACCGGTGCTCTGTACGAGAAGGATCAGATCGATGAGGTTATGGATTACCTGGCTGATCCCTCCAAGCATGTTATCGTTAACACCGCTCCTTCCATCCGTGTGACCCTGGGCGAGTGCTTCGGCAACCCCGTTGGCACCAACGTGAAGGGCAAGATGGTTGCGGCTCTCCGCCGTCTGGGCTTTGCCGGTGTGTTTGATACCGACCTTGCTGCTGACCTGACCATCGTTGAGGAAGCCAATGAGCTGCTCCAGAGAGTGAAGAATGGCGGCGTGCTGCCGATGATTACCTCCTGCAGCCCCGGATGGGTCAAGTACTGCGAGCATTATATGCCCGAGTTCATTCCCAACCTCTCTACCTGTAAGTCTCCTCAGCAGATGTTTGGCGCTCTTGCCAAGACCTATTACGCTGATAAGATGGGTATTGATCCTGCTGATATCATTGTTGTCAGCGTTATGCCCTGTACTGCCAAGAAGTTCGAGGTTGGCAGAGACGGTGAGGCCGCTGCCGGCGTTCCCGATGTGGACGTTGCACTGACCACCCGTGAGCTTGCCCGCCTGATCGATCGTGCCGGTATCCGCTTTAATGAGCTGCCTGACGAAGAGTTTGATGCTCCTCTCGGTGAGTCCACCGGTGCGGCGGTCATCTTCGGTGCTACCGGCGGTGTTATGGAGGCTGCTCTCCGTACTGCTGTTGAGTGGCTCACCGGTGATGAGCTGAAGGCTCTTGAGTTTACCGATGTCCGCGGCATTGAGGGTATCAAGGAAGCTTCTTATAAGGTTGGCGATCTTGAGGTTAAGGTTGCAGTTGCGTCCAGCATCTCCTGCGCCAAGAAGCTCCTGACCAAGATCAAGAACGGCGAAGCAACCTATCACTTCATCGAGATTATGGGTTGCCCCGGCGGTTGTGTCAATGGCGGCGGACAGCCTGTCCAGCCCGCAAGCGTCCGGAACTTCACCGACCTGCGTGGAATCCGTGCCGCAGCGCTTTACGCTGAGGACGAGAGCCTGCCCATCCGCAAGTCTCACGAGAACCCCACCATCAAGAAGATCTACGAGGAGTACTACGGTGAGATCGGTGGCCATAAGGCTCACGAGGCCTTCCATACCCACTATGTGGAGCGGAATCGCTTCTAATTACAGTACCAATATGCGTCTGTGTGTCTTTTCGGCGCACAGACGCTCTCCCTGTTTTCGAACAGAGGAAATATAAAAATTTGGAGGTTTACCATGCAGGAGTCAGTGAATAAACAACTCAAATGCATCGCCTGCCGGCTGCGTATGGGCATCATTGATGCCGTTTACAGCGCAAAGTCGGGGCATCCCGGCGGATCCCTCTCCATTGCGGATCTGTTGACCTATCTTTACTTTAATGAGCTTCGTGTTGATCCCCGCAATCCCAAGTGGGAGGATCGTGACCGCCTTGTCCTTTCCAAGGGTCATTGCAGCCCCGGTCTCTACTCCGCTTTGGCACTGAAGGGCTACTTCCCGGTTGAGGATCTGAAAACCTTCCGGAAATCGGATAGCTATCTCCAGGGTCACCCCGATATGAAGGGCGTTCCCGGTGTTGATATGTCCTCCGGTTCTCTGGGTCAGGGAATCTCCGTTGCTTGCGGAATGGCTCTCTCCGGCAAGATTTCCAACAAAGACTACCGGGTTTACACCATCCTCGGTGACGGTGAAAGCCAGGAGGGTCAGGTTTGGGAAGCTGCTATGATGGCCGCCCATTATAAACTGGATAACCTGGTCGCCATTCTCGACCTCAACGGTCTCCAGATTGACGGTAAAATTACTGACGTTATGAGCCCCCTGCCTTTGGATGAGAAGTTTGCAGCCTTTGGCTGGAACGTAATCGTCATCCCGGCTCATGACTTTGATGAGTATGAGCGTGCCTTCAACGCCGCCAAGGAGTGCAAAGGCAAGCCCACCATCATCATCCAGAAGAGCACAAAGGGCAAGGGCGTTTCCTACATGGAAAACAATGCCGCCTGGCATGGTGCGGCGCCCAACGCCGAACAGTATGAGATTGCCATGAAGGAGCTTTCCACCGCTCTGGCAGAATTGGAGGCGTAAGAAAATGGCAGATGTGATCAAAAAGGCTACCCGTGAAAGCTACGGTGAAGCTCTCGCCGAGCTGGCGGATAAATATCCCGAGCTGGTCGTTCTGGATGCGGACCTTGCCGCAGCTACCAAGACCGGTGTCTTCAAGAAAAAGTGCCCCGAGCGTTTCTTCGATTGCGGAATCGCTGAGGCGAATATGATGGGCGTTGCTTCCGGACTTTCTCTGACCGGAAAGATCCCCTTCGCCAGCACCTTTGCGATGTTTGCTGCCGGACGTGCTTATGAAATCGTCCGCAACACCATCGGCTACCCCCACCTCAACGTGAAGATCGGCGCCACCCATGCCGGTATCTCCGTCGGTGAGGACGGTGCAACCCACCAGTGCAATGAGGATATTGCTCTGATGCGGACCATCCCCGGAATGACCATCATCAATCCCGCGGATGACATTGAAGCCAAAGCTGCTGTTGAGGCTGCGATCCAGCATTATGGCCCCGTTTATCTCCGGTTCGGCCGTCTTGCTACCCCCATCATCAACGATAACCCCGGTTATAAGTTTGAGTTGGGCAAGGGCGTGACCCTGCGTGACGGTAAGGATGTTACCATCATCGCTACCGGTCTGCTGGTTGCCGAGGCTCTTGCCGCTGCAGAAACCCTCGCCGCCGAAGGCATTGATGCCCGTGTGATCAATATTCACACCATCAAGCCTCTGGATACTGAGCTGGTGATCGCTGCTGCGAAGGAGACCGGTGCAATCGTTACCGCTGAGGAACATACTGTGATTGGTGGCCTGGGTGCCGCTGTTGCAGAGGCTGTCTGCGAGGCTTGCCCCGTTCCGGTTGTTCGCCTTGGCGTTGAAGATCGTTTCGGAAAATCCGGCCCCGCCGCTGCACTCCTCAAGGAGTTCGGACTTTCCGCGGAAGGAATTATCGAGAAGGTCAAGGTTGCTCTTTCCAAGAAAGCGTAACGGACGAATTATGCAGGGTGCGTGGGCAGAGATCCTGTCTCCGCACTCTGCTTTTTGTGTAATGGTAGATACCTTTACACCAAAAAGGAGCAATTACTATGATAAAAAACAGAAAGATCACCACCGTCCTGTTTGATATGGATGGCGTTTTGGTGGACTCTGAGTTTGCAATGCGTTCCTCGGGGATCAAGGCACTGGAGCAGTACGGTGTTCAGGCAGTCCACGAGGATTTCTTTCCCTTCACTGGGATGGGGGAGGATAGCTTCATTGGCGGTGTTGCGCGCAAACACGGCGCCGAGTATACCACCGATATGAAGGACCTTGCCTACCGGATTTACGGTACTGAGTGCCGGGGCGATATTGTCGTTTTCGAGGGGATCAAAGAGATGATCGATACTCTCCATTCCAAAAAGAAAATGGCGGTTGCATCGGCAGCAGACCGTGTGAAGGTACTGATTAACCTGGAATCCATCGGTGTTTCGGAATCGCAGTTTGATGCCTTGGTCACCGGGAGCGATGTTGTGAAGAAAAAGCCTGATCCGGAAATCTACTTAAAAGCCGCCGAGTTGGTGGGAGTTTCCCCTGAGGAATGTATCGTTATCGAGGATGCGGTCGCCGGGGTGAAAGCGGCCAAATCCGCCGGAATGCTCTGCATTGGCATCTGTTCCACCTTTGATGCCGCAACCCTGACGGAGGCCGGTGCTGACTTTACCGTGAAGCTGACTCCCGAGATTCTCCCCATCATTTTTGAGGAGAATTGATATTTTGAATAGTATGAAAGCCTTGCGAATAGAATAGTACCGAACAGTTTCAGCCGGATTTTCCGGCGAGGAGGGTCGGTATGGTTTGCTTGCTTCGTATTACCGCCGTGACAATGTTTGCGGCGGTTCTTTTTTCTGTGGTACCCATTTCTGCGAAGGCGGAACAGTTGCCCCAGTCCTGGGGAGAAAATGCAGAAATTACAACCTCTGCCCGGTCTGCGGTGCTGATTGAAGGGGAGAGCGGTCGGATTCTCTATGAGAAAAATGCCTTTGAGATGCTTCCTATGGCCAGCACCACGAAAATTATGACCGCCCTTCTGACCCTCCGTCAAAGAGATCTGGATGCTTATTTTACCGTTGATTCCCAGGCGATCCGGGTGGAGGGGACTTCAATGGGCCTGGTGGAAGGGGATCAGGTCAGCTTGCGGGGGCTGGTTTGTGGGATGCTCCTCCTTTCGGGCAACGATGCCGCCAATGCCGCCGCAGTCCGGATCGCCGGGAGCATTCCGGCCTTTGCAGAGCAGATGAACGAAATGGCCAAGGCCATCGGAATGAACTTTACCTCCTTTGCAAACCCCTCCGGGCTGACGGCAGAGGGGCACTATTCCACCGCTTACGATATGGCTCTTTTGGGGCGGGAGGCGCTGACAGACCCAACGTTTCTTTCGGTCTGCTCCGCTCAAAGCATATCGGTGGAATACGGCAATCCACCCTATCTTCGCCGGTTGAGCGGGCATAACCGTCTCTTGCGGGAGTACGAGGGGTGTATCGGCATCAAAACCGGATATACCAAAGCTGCCGGACGCTGTCTGGTCAGCGCGGCTGTCCGGAACGGTATTCAGCTGATTGCCGTTACTCTGAATGCCCCCAACGACTGGGAGGACCATACCAAAATGCTGGATTACGGTTTTTCGGTCCTCACTGCCCAGAATGTCGCTGAAGGACTGCAGGCCACCGTGCCGGTAGCAAATGGGCAGAAGGAGCAGTGTGCCGTTCTGCCGGCAGAGGAGGGAATTGCGGCGCTGATGGAGGGGGAAAGGGAAACACTTGCCTGCACGCTTTGCCTTCAGCCAATGGTTTATGCCCCCATCCGGAAGGGGGACGTGGTGGGGGAGGCTGTATATTCTTTGGAGGGAATGCCGATCCTTACCCTTCCGCTGGTAGCGGGGGAATCGGTAGAAATGCTGACTCCGGAGCGAACAGAGGAGGATTCCGGTAACTTCTTTTTCTGGATCTGGGAAAAAATAAAGGGCCTTTTCGGCCGCTGATGAATGGCGTCGCACCGGTTGCGGCGCTTTTTCTTTTTTGTTACAATAAAGGTGGGAGTTTTTACGGAATGATCCGTTTAATAGATGAAAGGGCAGAGAAGTGCCCTTTAGAAAGGAGGGGTTCCATGGATAACGGTGCAAGTAGCTACCGCCGTTTTCTGAATGGTGACGATGAAGGAATTGTTGAAATCATCCGTGATTATAAGGACGGTTTGACATTATACCTGAACGGTTACGTAAATAATATTTTTCTTGCCGAGGAATTGATGGAGGATACCTTTTTCAAGCTGGTAACAAAAAAGCCGGGCTTTTCTGGAAAATACTCCTTCAAAACATGGCTTTATACCATCGGGCGGAATGTTGCAATCGACCGTTTGCGGCGGAACGCAAAAATTTCCGACACACCCGTGGAGGAACTGGAGCACCTCCTTTTTGAGGAGGAAAGCGTGGAGAAAGCATATTTGCAGGAGGAACGAAAAATCCTTGTCCATCGGGCACTTTGCAAGCTGAAGGCCGAGTACCGGCAGGTTTTGTATCTTGTCTATTTTGAGGGATTTCGTAACGCCGAAGCGGCGGTTGCAATGAAAAAGAGCAAGCATCAAATTGAAAACCTGATTTATCGGGCAAGACTCTCTTTGAAATCACAGTTGGATCAGGAGGGCTTTACTTATGAAGAATTATAATGATATTGCAAAGGATATTTTTCAGCGGAGAGATCAGTATGTTGCGGAACAGCGGAGAAAAAGAAAAACAGCGGTGTGCTTGTCTGCTTCCTTTTGTTCTGTTCTTCTCGTGGCGGTTTTGGGAGCGGGAATTTGGCAAGCAGTTTTGTCCGGTGCAGATTCTCCCCTGACCGGAAGTGAGCCGTCCCATAGCGAAGATTCCTCTGCCGGGACGGAACAATCCTCCGGGAGTACCCCCATCGACATAAACAGTGCCGGAGATACCCCTCACTCAAAATATCCCTATCTGGATCACCTTCAGTATACAGAAAAGAAGATCCCTGTTGCTGCAGTTGGACAGAATGTTTTTTCTTACGACCAGATCCGGGAGGTTAACAAGACCTCCATCAGCCTTTATGCAACCTTGTATGATAAAAGCCTTCGCCGGGACTGTATCCCGGTGTTTGACCGGCAGGGAAACCCCTCATTTTCCCGCATTCCCGAGGAGTCCGATCCGGATACCAAGCGCTTTGAGGATATGAAAGCCTATCTGGGAGAACAAAGCGGCCTGTTTTATGCGTTGGCATCCTTGCCGCAAAGCTCTTATCGGGGAGTGCGCTGTGCCCTCTTGCGGAATAGCGGAAAAGAGGGGAATGTCGCTGTGTGTGCAGAAATCGATGTTTATACTAATAGCTCCCTCAGCGTGATTGTTTCCAAGGATTTTTCCGCTGTGGAGGAAACGGTAAGTCCTCATATCGCTCAAATGCGGATGCTTCTTGCCTCGGAGGGGGCCTCGGTCATCAACGGAAAGCGCTGCGCCCTCCGTTATATCTATCAAACCCGCACCCATCAAGAAAAGGGTTTGGAGGAGGAACGGTATATTTACTATGCCTTTTTTGAAAAGGATGGAATGGAATATCTCGTTCAGTTTACCTCCAATTATACCCTTCCAAATACCAACCAGTCGGCACTGGGGAACGGCTATTCTCTGAAAACACAACAACAGTGCAGGGCTGCCTTTGAATCCATTCTGGCGGATGTGCTGGTGAAATAATTTTTGGAAATGCATTGTTTTTGCGAAAGTTCTCATAGGGATCTTTACAAATGTCGGCAGAGAGATTGTTTTCTCTGCCGATTTGTCTTATAATGAGGCGAAGGAAAGCCACTCTCTTCAGGAGAGATGGCGGCGTAGCCGACGGAGAAGGCGGCACCCTTCCACCCGCTATCGGGAGAATCTTTGGAAGAGCTTGCACATCTTTAGGAATATGGCTTTGCCTTGTGTCTTGTAATACAAAGGCGAAATAGGAATAGATGTAAACAGGTGCGGCAATTTCTGTTGTGCCTGTTTTTATGTGTTTTGTGACATTTTATCTGTCCAAATAAGGATCTTTACTTGTTTTTAATAGAATGATATTTTCTTAGGGAAGTGCCTTTTCCGGAGTGCATCCGTTTTGAGATGTGTTGGCGGAGAGGATGCTTGTAATTCTCACCCTTGCATGATATAATGAAGACGTTTTAGAAATCGCCAAGGAGGTTTCAAATGAAACAATTTGATATCACTTATTTCCACGGCCCATTTGCCAATTATGTGGTACGGGAGGACGTCATTGCCGAGATTGCCTCAAGTGGTATGACCCTGATGCCCCTTCACTACGAAACCGAAACCAACAAACAGGCGCTTCCTATCCTTCGCCGCTTCGGTCTTCGCGCCATTGTCTCTGATCCGCGTATCCACCGCATCTACGGCGCGGATGACATCGCCGGTGCAGATGCCATGGCAAAGGAAGTTGTCGCCGATTATGCAGAATTTGACAACATCATCGGGTGGGACATCGTGGATGAGCCGAATGCAAAGAAGTTCCCGATTCTCAGTGCGATCGTTAACGCATTCCGCCGCTACTCTCCCGACCTGGAGACCGTCATCAACCTGTTCCCCAACTACGCATCCGCCGAACAACTGGGCAATTCCGACTATATTTCCCATCTGGAAGCCTTTGTCAACATTGTCCGACCGCACTTGCTTTCCTATGACCACTATCACTTCCTTGGTCGTCAGAATCGCAACGAGATTCTCGACCTGGAGGTTGACGAGCGCGAGCGTCTGATCCGCCTGTCTGCAGAAACAACTGAAAACCGCGGAGGTTTCTTTGAAAATATTGAGACCTTCCGTTCTGTTGCGCTCAAGTATGACATTGACCAGATGCTCATTGTTCTTCTGACTGAGCATGGTCCGTACCGCAATCTGACCATCGGTGAGCTGTATTGGGAAGTCAATATGTGTCTGGCGTACGGCATGAAGCGCATTTCGTACTTTACGTATTGGGAACCTTCATACGATCCTCATTGGCAGTGGACCAATGCTATGTGTGATACCGAAGGCAAAAAGATGCAACATTGGTATGATGTTCGGGAAATAAATGCGGCGATTTCTCCCGCAGGCCGCCGTCTGTTTAACACCACCTCCGAAGCTGTCTTCCACATCGGCGTACCGGAGGAGGGTGCAAAGAGATTCGAAGGCTACGGCGCGATTTCCGCTATCGACGGTGAGAACGGCGTCATTGGCTTCTTCAAAGATGGCTCAATCTACCTTGTCAACCGCGACTTTATCAGCGATAACACCTTTACCATTCATGCAAATAAGCCGCTATCCATTCTTTCCGATGACAGGTTCATTGCCGCCGACAACTGCGATATTACCATTGAGCTCGGTGCAGGCGAGGCAGTCCTTTTGAAGGTGTAACTTTCAGCCCATTTCCTATAGTCTCACCTTTGGTGAGGACAACTACTTTGAAATCAATTTTGAAGGAAACCGCATTAGATAGTCATCTAACCCCGACAGATTTCTGTCGGGGTTCTTCTTTGTCTTCTGCAGTGCAATTATAGTTTAACGGACCGTCAAGGACGCCGGTCCCTACAAGGAGAAACTAACTTCCTTACGAGAACCAGCCTTTTTGCGGCGTCTTTTTCTTTGTGGTATAATGTTTTTTAGAAAAACGGTGTGAGGTTTTTGTCTTCTGTTTCGTGTAATAGGTGAAAGAGGAAACGCTCTTTCGGAAAGGAGTATGTCAATGGATAACGGTGCAAGTAGCTACCGCCGTTTCCGTGACGAGGGCGACGAAAGCGGGCTGGTGGAGATCATCCGGGATTATAAGGACGGTTTGATCTTTTACCTGAACGGCATTGTGGGGAATATCCATACTGCTGAGGACCTGGCAGAGGATACCTTTGTTCTTCTTGGGACCAAAAAGCCCCGGGATCATGGGAAAAGCTCCTTCCGGACCTGGCTGTATACCATTGGCAGAAATGTGGCGATCGATTATCTCCGCCGCCACCGGAAGGGTGTCGAGGTTTCCATTGAGGAAGGGTATGCGCTGGTCAGCGACGAGGCGTGGCTGGAGGAAACGTATCTCCGGGAGGAGAGAAAGATCGCCCTCCACCGTGCCATCCGGAGTCTGAAGCCGGAATACCGGCAGGTATTGTGGTTGACCTATTTTGAAGGATTTTCCAATCGGGAGGCTGCCCGGGTGATGGGAAAAAGTGTCCATAGCTTGGAAACGCTCCTTTACCGCGCCCGCAGATCGCTGAAATCACAGCTTGAAATGGAGGATTTTGACGATGAAACGTTATGACGAAATGGCGGAAAACGTATTCCGCAGAATGGAAGATCATCAGCGGGCCAGGCTTGCCCGCAGAAAGCAGATGGCCGGGATTGCGCTGCCCTTGTGCGGCGCTTGCCTGGCGGTATTGGTTGGCGTGGGAGGCTGGCAAAACGGATGGTGGATGACCACAACAGGGGAGAGTGCATCCTCCTCTCAGAGCCAGTCCAATCCGGAACAGTCACAACCCAATCCCCTTCTTTCCCAGCCGGTCATCACCGATACCATTGTCATCCATAATATTGAGGAGCTTCCCCAAAATGAGATGATGTATATTGCTTTGTTCATAGAAGACTTTATCAAAATGACCCCAGAGGAGCTGAATTCCTATTACGGCAGAAACGTTTTCCCCCAGCACCCGGTGGATCTCAAGGAGAAAAGTCCGAATCACTTCGGGATATATAAACAAGACCAGGGTACGGGAGAGCTTTATTGTGATCAAAATGCTATTCATTATATCAATGAGGATTCTTCCCGGTGGATTGCCGTTTCCGCCTGTAAAGGGAAAATCCCTTACGACTTCTGTGGCCTGTTTGAACGGGAGGAAACTAAGGAAAAGTCTGAAATCAATGGAGTGGAGGTCGGAATTGCCAAGGCAAAGAACGGAGACTTTTTCTCTGCCTTTATTGTGGAGGGGGTCGGTTTTCGGGTGAGCAGTTCCGGGTTGTCCCAGGAGGAATTTATCACCGTCCTCCGCTCGTTGGTTCAATAAAAGAAAGAGCCCATCTGTCCCCAAAAGACAGGTGGGCTTTTTGCATTATACCTCATCAAGGGAACCAATCTGTTCCACCCCTTCCGCTTCGGAGGTAAGGGGGAAACTCCACCCGAGAGCATTCCCATCGGGGAAAAGCTCGGTGAGCGGCACCAAAACAAAATCCCGTTCCGGGATCCGAGGGTGGGGGAGGGTCAGTTCTTCCGTTTGGTTGGCCATTCCTTCGTAATATAAAAGATCCAGGTCAATCACACGGGGGCCGTACCGTCTCGTTCTGACACGCCCCAGCGTCGCCTCAATTCCCAGCAGCGCTCCCAGAAGTGCGGAAGGGGAAAGACCCGTTTCCACCAGAAGATGCATATTGTAAAAATCGGGTTGGTCGGTGACTCCCCAGGGAGCGGTCCGGTAAACCGATGTGGCGGAAAGCGTCTTTGTTCCGGGCAAAAGAGAAATTGCCCCAGCCGCCTGACGGAGATATTCTCCCCGGTTGCCCATATTCGTTCCCAGCCCAATCACAGCCTTTGCCATTCCGGTCCCTCCTGTAAGATCTTCTGTTGGTAGTATATCAAAAAAAGCGAAAAAAGTCTATCATGAAAAATACAAGAAAAAAGAATGAACTTTTTCACCGAATTTCGCCTTTTCCTTGCAATTGACGTTTCTTTTGTGTATAATATAATCTGTATAACAATATCCCTCGCATTCGTCGAAATTACATATAAAGGAGACTTTCTGCCATGGCGGACAAAAACAAACAACCCATCGTTGCATCCACCAAGATCACCGATAAAGAGGAGCGTCAGAAGGCGCTTCAGACTGCGCTTGCCCAGATTGAAAAGACTTACGGTAAGGGCGCGATTATGAAGCTGGGGCAGAATACCACGATGAACGTGGAGGCGATCTCCACCGGCTCTCTTTCCCTGGATATGGCGCTTGGTGTTGGCGGTGTTCCCAGAGGCCGTATTGTTGAGATCTATGGGCCGGAAAGCTCGGGTAAAACAACCGTTGCCCTCCATATCATTGCCTCTGCCCAGAAGGAGGGCGGAGAGGTTGCCTTTATTGACGTTGAACATGCTCTTGACCCCGTTTATGCCAAGGCACTGGGCGTTGATATTGATTCTATGCTGGTTTCCCAGCCGGATACAGGTGAGCAGGCTCTTGAGATCACCGATGCTTTGGTGCGCTCCGGCGCTATTGACGTTGTAGTTGTTGACTCTGTCGCGGCAATGGTGACCAAGGCCGAGATCGATGGGGAAATGGGAGCCTCCCACGTAGGCCTCCAGGCCCGGCTGATGTCTCAGGCGCTCCGGAAGCTGACCGGCAGCATCTCCAAATCCAATGCCGTTGTGGTCTTCATCAACCAGTTGCGGGAAAAGATCGGCGTGATGTACGGAAACCCCGAGTTTACCCCCGGCGGCCGTGCGCTGAAGTTCTATTCCTCCGTCCGGATCGACGTCCGGAAGCAGGAGCCTATTAAGGATGGCTCGGAGATCATCGGTAACCGTACCAAGTGTAAGGTTGTGAAAAATAAGGTCGCTCCCCCCTTCAAGGAGGCCGAATTTGAGATCCTTTACGGGAAGGGAATTTCCCGGATGGGTGAGATCCTTGATTTCGCTGTGGAGCTGGATATTATCAAAAAGAGCGGCTCCTGGTATAACTTCAAGGATATGCGGATCGGTCAGGGGCGGGATAATGCCCGGGAATACCTGATCAATAACCCCGAGTTTGCGGATGAAATCAGCCGTATGGTGATGGAAGGGAAGGATAAGCTCCAGTCCGAAACCAAGATCAAACGTCTTGCACCGGTGAAGAAGGCTACCGAAGAGCTTCCCGAGATCGAGATTGACGAAGCGGACGATATCCTCTGATGAAAATAACAGATATCGTTCCAAAGAGTCCCGGGTTTTATACCATCTTTCTGGATGATAAGCCCCGCGCCGTATTCAATGAGGAGATCATCGTTGAGGCGGGACTCCGGGTGGGAAATGAGGTAACCATTGCAGAGTTGAAGGAATTGCGGGAAGCGGCGCTTTTGCGGAAGGCAAAGGAGCGGGCACTCTATCTGCTGGGGTATCGGGATTACTCCCGGAAAGAGCTGGAGGAAAAGCTCCTTAAAAGCTATGATGAGGAGATTACCGAGAAAACCCTTCAGCGGATGGAAGAGTTTGGCTTCCTCAATGACGAGGATCTGTCCCGGAAGTATGCGGTCCATCTGGCGGAAAATAAGCTTTATCCGCCGTCACGGATCCGGTTTGAGCTGGCAAAGCGCGGCTTTGGACAGTTTTTGATTGAGGATGTTCTCTATGAGCTGGAGGAGCAGTATGATCCGGTGGAGCTTGCCTGTCGGTTGATCCTTCGGAAATATGGCTACCCCCCTTATGATGAAAAACGAAAACAGCAGTTGTTTGGCGGTTTGGCCCGGTCGGGGTACCGGTACGGGCAGATAAAAGAAGCGGTCAACCGTCTTTCGGAGGAATATCCGGGGGATGACCCTGAATAAAATTAACTGGAGCACAATATGGCAATCAAAGTTGGAATGGTATCCTTGGGATGCCCGAAAAATCAGGTGGATGCAGAGCTGATGATGGCGGATATCCGCAAAGCCGGTTACGAGCTTTGTGAGGATGCTGCCCTTGCGGATGTTGCGGTAATCAATACCTGCGGGTTTATTGAGTCAGCGAAGGCGGAATCCATCGAATTTATTCTGGAATTTACCACCCTGAAAGAAGAGGGCCGGATCAAGGCCGTGATTATCACAGGCTGTCTGGCAGAGCGTTACCGGGAGGAGGTTGCCCGGGAGATTCCCGAGGCGGATGCCGTTTTGGGGATCGGTTCCAATAAAGATATCGTTGCGGCGATTGAAAAAGCTTTGGCAGGGGAGAAGACCCTCTCCTTTGGGCCGAAGGAGGATCTGCCCCTTTCAGGAGACCGGATCCTTTCTACCATCCCATTTTATGCCTACCTGAAGATTGCCGAGGGGTGCGATAACCGTTGCAGCTATTGTGCCATTCCGGGGATCCGGGGCGGCTTCCGTAGCCGTCCTATGGAGGATGTCCTTAAAGAGGCGGCTACCCTGGCGGAATGGGGCGTGGAAGAGCTGGTGGTCGTTGCGCAGGATACCACTCGGTACGGCGAGGATCTTTACGGTAAGCCTGCCCTTGCAAAGCTCCTGGAGGAGCTTTGCCGGATTGATGGCTTCCGCTGGATCCGGGTGCTTTACGCTTATCCCCATCGGATCACCGATGAACTGATTGATGTGATAGCCCGGGAGGAGAAGATCTGCAAATACCTTGATCTTCCTATGCAGCATGTGAACGGTGAGATTCTTCGCCGGATGAATCGCCCCGGAGACGAGCAGACCCTCTCTGAGCTGGTGGAAAAGCTCCGTCAGCGGGTGCCGGGCATTGTTCTCCGCACCACCTTTATGACCGGCTTCCCCGGAGAAACAGAGGAGCAGTTTGAGCAGCTTTGTGCATTTGTTGCCAAGCATAAGCTGGAGCGGGTTGGTTGCTTTGCCTATTCCGCGGAGGAGGATACTCCCGCTGCTGAATTCCCCGATCAGGTGGAGGAAGAGGTTAAGGCTCGCCGGTGTGAGCTCCTTTACCAGCTGTGTGAGGAGATGATGCAGGAGAAAAATGCCGCGCTGGAGGGGCAAACCCTTCTTTGCGTGACAGAGGGCTTTGACCGGTATGCCGAATGCTATTTCGGCAGAAGCGCCGCAGATGCCCCGGATATTGACGGAAAGGTCTTTTTCAAATCCTCTCAAAAGCTCCGTTTGGGCCAGTTTGTGTCGGTGCTTGTGGATGAGGTTGTGGACGGTGAGCCGTTCGGAACGGCAATTTTTTGATACATCAGGAGGAAAGAAACAGCATGAATACCCCCAATAAATTAACCCTCCTTCGGGTGATTTTGGTTCCGCTGGTGGTTGTTTTTCTGTTAATTGACGCGATTCCTTATCATAATCTATGGGCGTTGCTTTTGTTTGTTGTCGCCTGCATTACCGATGCGGTGGATGGCCATCTTGCCCGGAAAAATAATCTCATCACCGATTTTGGAAAGTTCCTGGATCCGTTGGCCGATAAGGTGTTGGTCATCAGCATCCTCATTTGCTTTGTCTCTTTGGGATGGACCTCTGCGGCGGTGCTGATTATCATTGTTGCCCGGGAATTTTTGGTTTCGGGGATCCGCCTGGTGGCGGTAGAAAACGGAACGGTAATTGCCGCAAGCATTTGGGGTAAGATCAAAACTGCTTTCACCATGATTTCTGTTATCGCCATTTTGGTCTTCCAGTCGGCCTTCCAGCTTTTCCCGGCGGTGTTTTCAGAGAGTGTGCAGATGATTCTGATGTATGTCGGGGAAGGAATGATGATTATCTCAGCCATCTTGACTGTTATTTCGGGGGTTGAGTATATCTATTCCAACCGTCACGCCATCAATTCCAATAAATAATGCAAAGCAGGTGGATCAGTCCGCCTGCTTTTTCTTTCGAGATAATATAATTTTTCTTTCAAGATAATATAATTTCCGGTTGTTTTTTGCGAGAAAAAATGGTATAATATAATGGATACAATGGGGAAGTGTGGCAAAGCCTATGCTATCAATCCTTCCTGGATGAAAAAATATTTTATCGTAAAGGTATGGCGATAAGAATGAATATGTTCCTGATGCAGATGACAAACGATTGGGGTGGTGTATTTGCCGTCGTTTTCACTGGAATTGCCGTTGTGTTTGCAGTGCTGATTCTCCTGATCCTTTCTGTTTGGCTTCTGGGAAAGATAATGGGATTCTTTACCGGACGGGCTTTGAAAAAAACTGCCAAAGCAGCAGAATCTGTGGTCCTATCCCAACCGCAGGCGGTGGCCTCCTCCCCGGCGGACGGTGAGCTGCCGGCTGTAATTTCTGCGGCCATATATGCCTATCTGGAGAGCGCGGCCCCCGGCAAGAGCTTCCGCGTGTGTTCCATCCGTCCCGTGGGCGTGCGGGAGGGGAGAAAGACCTGGGCCCAAGCGGGTATTATGGAAAACACCGCCGCATTCTGATCGGTGTGGTTATCCCATTGAAAGGACGAAACTTCCATGGATGTTTTTCTTCAAACATTGCAGGATTTGGTGATGGAGTCGGGATTCCTCGGAATGACCGGCGGAAACTGGCTGATGATCCTTTTCTCCTGTGCTTTGGTTTATCTTGCCATTGCAAGGGGATATGAGCCTCTTCTTTTGTTGCCCATCGCCTTTGGAATGTTCCTCACAAATTTGCCCTTTACTGATCTATTCCACCCCGAGCTTTTTATGACCACCGATGTGGATTACGGGGCGATTCTTGAAAAGCACGGCTTGTTTGATATCCTTTATCTCGGTGTAAAGCTGGGAATCTATCCCTCCTTGATCTTCCTTGGAATCGGAACGATGACCGATTTTGGTCCGCTGATTGCAAACCCCAAGAGCTTTTTGCTGGGCGCGGCGGCGCAGGGAGGTATCTTCTTTACCTTTATCGGAGCCATTTTGCTGGGATTTTCGGAAGAGGTTGCCGGTGCAATCGCCATCATTGGCGGAGCGGATGGCCCTACTGCAATTTTGGTTGCCAGCCGTCTTGCTCCGGATATGCTGGGCTCCATCGCTGTTGCGGCTTATTCCTATATGGCCCTTGTCCCGGTGATCCAGCCCCCGATTATGAAGCTTCTGACCACCAAAAAGGAGCGGAGCGTGGTGATGGAACAGCTTCGCCCGGTTTCCAAGTTGGAGCGGATTATATTTCCCATTGCCTGCACGTTGATCGTGACCCTGATTGTTCCCACGGCGGCACCCCTGGTGGGAATGCTGATGCTGGGTAACCTGATGAAGGAAAGCGGCGTGGTGGACCGTCTGGTGAAAACTGCCCAAAATGAGCTGATGAATATTGTTACCATCTTTCTGGGAGTAACCGTAGGCGCCACAGCGACGGCGGAAAACTTCCTCAAGCTGGAAACAATTTTTATCGTGATACTTGGTTTGATTGCCTTCTGTATTGGAACGGCCTGCGGCGTTCTCTTTGGTAAGTTGATGTATCTGTTCACAGGTGGAAAGGTCAACCCTCTGATTGGATCTGCCGGTGTTTCGGCTGTGCCGATGGCGGCGAGAGTTTCCCAAAAGGTCGGCCAGGCGGAAAACCCCGGCAATTTCCTGCTGATGCACGCAATGGGCCCCAACGTTTCGGGCGTGATCGGATCTGCCGTTGCGGCGGGCGTTCTGTTGAGCATATTTGGATGATAAATCAGATGGGAGTGATGCAATCCCTGCGTCACTCCCATTCTAAGCATTGGATGGAATTATAACAGCATGAAAAAACAAGCTACCTTTCGGCGCACAACTGTTGCCTGTTTTTGCGGGATCGGGATCCAGGCGCTGATCTCAAACCTGACCCCGGTCCTTTTTCTGCCCCTAATGCAGCTATATGACCTTTCTTATATCCATCTGGGGATATTGGTCGCCGTCAACTTTATTGCGCAGGTCTGCGTGGATGTTGCTGTCAGTGGCTTTGTTGACCGGGTAGGGTATCGCCGGCTGGTACTGCCCGGGGTTATAACGGCGGGAGTGGGACTGATTTTGTTTGGCCTTTCGCCGGTAATTTTTCCCGATGTTTTCACCGGAATCCTGATTTCCACCATTCTGATCTCCATGGCGGCCGGCCTGCTGGAGGTCTTGCTCAGTCCGATCATCAACTCCATTCCCTCTGAAAATAACTCGGCGGCTATGGGCCTACTCCACTCCTTTTACGCCTGGGGACAAGCCGCCGTTATCATCATTACTACCCTGTTTCTTTGGATCTTCGGGAGCGAAAACTGGCAGTGGATTGTTTTTTTCTGGATCAGCATTCCTCTAACCACCCTGATCCTCTTTTTGCCGGCACCCTTCCCCGAAACACAACCGGAAGAAACAAGAACTCCCATCCGCAAGCTATTTTTTCACCCCTTCTTTCTTTTTACAATGCTGGCGATTTTCGCGGGGGCTGCGTCAGAGATCGTGATGAACCAGTGGGCCTCCACCTATATGGAGGGCACACTCCATATTCCGAAGGTGCAGGGTGACCTGCTGGGAATGTGCGGCTATGCCATTATGATGGGGATTGGCCGCACCCTTTACGGCTTGAAGGGGAGAGCAGACCGACTCTGCCGGGTAATGATCGGTAGCTCCGCCCTGGCATTTGTCTGCTATGCGGTGGTTGCGATTTCCCCGATTGCAGGCATTGGACTTGCTTTTTGCGCTCTCTGCGGTGTGGCAACGGCGATGCTTTGGCCCGGAACGCTTCTGCTTGCGTCGGAACGGTTTCCCGCCGGAGGTGCCTGGATTTTTGCCATCCTTGCCTCCGCAGGGGATATCGGTGCGGCATTTGCCCCCTGGTTGACCGGCCTGGTTGCCGATTCTCCGGACCATCCCTTCGCCCAATTCATTTCGGGGCTGTTGCAGATTCCGGGGGAGGAGGGGGCAGTGCGCGCAGGGTTGCTTTGCGCGGCAGCCTTTCCTTTGATTGCGTTTGTCAGCCACATCATCATTCGAAATATGCGAAAAAAACATCTTCATAATATCAACACGGAGGATAAGTCTTGTGAAGCAAAATAGCTTTACATATGGAGGGGAAGAATGGAAAAACGGGATATTCTGCACGAGATCTCTGAGAAGATGCCGGAGCTTTCCAAGGGACACAAAAAGATTGCGGCCTACATACTGAATAACTACGAAAAAGCCGCTTATATGACGGCAGGCCGTCTTGGAAGGTCGGCTGGAGTCAGCGAGTCGACGGTGGTGCGTTTTGCCGGTGAGTTGTGCTGTGACGGTTACCCCGAGCTGAAAGCTCTGTTGGCGGAAACCTCCCGCAACCGGTTGACAGCTCTGCAGCGGATGGAGGTCACCAGTGAGCGGCTGGGCGGATCGGATGTTCTTGCCGCCGTCTTAACCCAGGATATGGAAAATATCCGTAAGACCTTGGACGGCACCTCCCGGGAGGACTTTTCTGCAGCAGTTGGGGCGGTTTGCCGTGCGGAAAATATTTATGTGATCGGCGTGCGGAGTTCTTCTGCCCTGGCGGGATTTTTGAGCTACTACCTGAACCTGATCTTTGGGCAGGTGCAGTATATCACTGCCTCGGGGGAGAGCGGCGTATTTGAAAAGCTCCTCCCAATGCGGGAAAATGATCTGCTGATCGGAATCGGTTTTCCTCGGTATTCCTCTCAGACTGTTCAGGCGATGCGCTTTGCCAAGAATAGCGGTGCGGAGGTTCTTGCCATCACCGATACCAAGGGCTCGCCTCTTGCCCGAATCGCCGATTATACTTTGGCCGCCCGGAGTGATATGGCTTCCTTTGCGGATTCCCTGGTCGCGCCGATGAGCCTAATCAATGCGCTGATCGTGGCGGTGGGAAACCGGAGAAAAGATCAGGTTTCGGAAAACCTCAGCCGGCTGGAGGGTATTTGGGAAGAATATAATGTCTATGAAAAAGAGGAGCATTGAGTGCCAATGACTTATGATGTTGCGGTGGTTGGCGGTGGTGCCGCCGGCTTGACGGCTGCGGCGTCTGCGGCCAATCAAGGGGCAAACGTTCTGCTTCTGGAACGGAATAAACGGTGTGCCCGCAAGGTAATGATTACCGGAAAAGGTCGGTGCAACGTCACCAATCATTCCGAGCCCCAGGAATTTCTGAAAAACATATGCCGTAATGGTCGATTCCTTTACAGTGCAATCTTTCGTTTTCCTCCCCAGCAGACCATCCGGACCTTTGAAGAGATGGGGGTACCGCTGAAAATAGAGCGGGGAAACCGTGTTTTCCCGCAAAGCGATAAAGCGGTGGATATTGTGGATGCGCTGGTGCGGGGTGCAAGAAAAGCGGGTGTAGAGATCCTTTGTGAGAAGCGGGTCAGAGAGATATTCTTTGGAGATATTATTTCTCTTTCCTGTGAGGATGGCTCCTCCTACCGCGCAAAAACGGTCATTCTTGCCACAGGTGGGATCTCCTACCCGGCTACCGGGAGCACCGGGGATGGCTACCGCTTTGCCGAAGCCGCAGGCCACCGGATTACCGAGCTTTTGCCTGCGCTGATTTCGATGGAGTGCCGGGAAAGCTGGTGCGCTGACGCGGCTGGTCTGTCCTTGAAAAATGTCACCTTGACTTTGCTGCGGGAGGGAACAAAAAAACCGCTCTATACCGAGCTGGGAGAGATGCTTTTTACCCATCATGGGGTATCCGGCCCCCTTGTTTTAAGCGCCACCTGCTTTTGCGGGGATCCGGAGAAAGAGAAGCTTTCCCTTCGGATTGACCTGAAGCCTGCTCTTTCTGCTGAAAAGCTGGACGAGCGGATTCTGCGGGATTTTTCGGAGTTTCCTGCAAAACAGCTGTCCAACGCCTTGGTCAAGCTTTTGCCCTCCAGCCTGATTCTTCCGGTGATTCGGTCAGCGGGCCTCTCGGAACGCAAACAGGCCTGTCAGCTGACCAAAGGGGAGCGGCTCCGACTGGTGGAAACGGTAAAAGCACTTCCCTTGACTCCCGTGCGGTTTGGCCCGATGGAGGAAGCCATTATCACCGCGGGGGGCGTTGCGGTGGAGGAGGTTGACCCCAAGACTATGGCCTCTAAAAAGCAACCTGGGCTGTATTTTGCCGGGGAGTTGCTGGATGTGAACGGCAAAACCGGGGGATTTAACCTGCAGATTGCCTTCAGTACCGCTCAATGCGCCGGAATGGCGGCTGCGGAGGAAGCTTTTCAAAAATAAAAAGTGCCGGATCAGTCCAATTTTGAACTGGTCCGGCTTTTTTTGTGCCTGTTTTGCAGAATCATTTCCCGGGATATAATGACAAAAGGAAAGGTCCCGGAAGAAAACTCCTCCGGGACCTCAGATTTTACTGATCCTCAAACAGTGCCTTGAATGCACGGTATGCCATAAAGACATCCAGCTTGGAAACTGTTTCAAAGGGAGCGTGCATAGAAAGAACGGGAACACCCAGGTCTACAACATCTACATCCAGCTCCGCAACGTACTTGGCAACCGTTCCGCCGCCGCCGGCATCCACGGCACCCAGCTCTCCGATCTGCCAGATAACGCCTTCCCGATCCAGCATCCGGCGGATCCGTCCCATAAACTCGGCAGAAGCGTCCGAGGTGGAGGACTTGCCGCGGGCACCGGTATACTTGGTGATTACAACGCCCTTATTCAGGTAAGCACAGTTGTTTTTCTCCATCACAGAGGGGAAGGTAGGATCAAAGGCCGCATTCACGTCTGCCGAGAGGCACTCGGAAGCGGTCAGCACCCACCGGGCAGGAATGCCGTAAGGCTCGGCCAGATCCGCGACAAAGTTGGGCAGATAGGCAGAGTGGAGACCGGTATTTCCGTCGCTTCCGATCTCTTCCTTATCGGTCAGAATGGTAACTGCGGTGCAGGGGGGAACCTCTTTCAGATCCAGGATGGCCATCAGAGCGGGGTAGGCGCAAACGCGGTCATCGTGAGCGTAAGAGCCGATCATGCTCTTATCAAGACCGAGATCCCGGGCGGAGTAGGCGGGAACCAGGCAAAGCTCTGCAGAGAGGAAATCCTCCTCGCAAATGCCATACTTCTCAAAGAGAAGGTTAAGAATATTCAGCTTGACCTTCTCGCTGACAGCATCATCCCGGAAGGGACGGCTGCCGATGAGGACATTCATCTCCTCGCCCTTCAGGGCCGTTGCGGCGGTCCGCTTCATCTGCTCGTCAGCCAGATGGATCAGCAGATCGTTCACAACAAATACCGGTTCGGAGGGATCGTCACCGATCCGCACCTGCACAGAGGTTCCGTCCGCCTTAACGATCACACCGTGGAGAGACAGGGGAACGGTGCCCCACTGATATTTTTTGATTCCGCCGTAATAATGGGTCTTGAGGAGGGCAAGCTCGCTATCCTCGTAAAGGGGACGGGGCTTGAGGTCCAGGCGGGGAGAGTCGATATGGGCAACAGCAATCCGCACACCCTTTTTGACCGGCTCCTGACCGATCACAGCCAGGATCAAAGACTTATCCCGGTTGTTGTAATAGATCTTATCACCGGGGGCATACTTTTTACCCTTCTCCATAGGGACAAATCCGGCCGCTTCGGCCATCCGGATGCTTTCGGTCACCGCTTCCCGCTCGGTCTTGGCTTCGTCCAGATAAGCCTTATAGCCCTCACAGAAATCGTATGCTTTGTTGCACTCGGCATCGTCGAGCTCCAGGAATCCGTTTTTCCGTTCCCGGATGAGTTGTTCTTTCAGCAGTTCGCCGGCAGTTTTTTCAGACATTGTTTCTATTCTCCTTTCTGCAGTTGCAGAATCATTTTTGTTCACCGTAAAGTTGAGTATATATTTGATATGTCTCCATAACGGTTTGCAGATAGTCTCTTGTTCCGTCAAAGGGAACGTGGATCAGGGTTTTCCCGTCCCGACTGTACTGAGGATCGGAAAGCCACTCAGCCACCTGGTTCAACCCGGCAAAATAGGCGCAGACCGCAGTTTCGGTTTCGCCCTCAAACCGGGTCATCAGCTCGGACAAAAGGCGGGTGCCGTACCGAATGTTTTCCTCAGGGGAATACATATCGTCATAGGTGACCGAATCATCATCCCCGAGCTTGAACTTGACCCAGTCAAATGTATCAGAGGTTAGCTGCATCAGCCCCCGCGCCCCAACGCCCGACTCAGCGTCAGCCTCAAAGCGGCTTTCGGTATGAACCACCGCATAAATAAGAAAGGGGTCAAGTTTGTTTTCCTCTGCGTACCGGGAGATCAGCTCGCTGTATTTCATCGGGTAATAGGCCCGCATTCCGGTGTCAATCAAGTGGGAGATGCCAAAGATCCCAAGGCCGACCATCATTCCCAGTAGAACCAAAAAAAGGGCAATCCGCAAAAACAGTTTTTTCTTGATTTTGGTCCCCTCCCTTCGGTGGTCGGAACTGATTCTATTATACTCTAAAAGCGGGGAATTGTCAATCTTTCCCTTAGCGGGCATAAAGCCGGCCAACGATCCGATTGGTCAGCCCCAGGGGAAGAATTTTTGCCAGGACGCAAAGGAGCCGATAGCTTCCGCCAATGACATAAATGGGACGGACCTTACGCTTCAGCGCGATCCCGCAGATAGCTTTCCCCACTTTTTGAGCGGACATTCCCTTTTCCTCATCCTTCTCCATTCCGGCAACACTCCGGGAGATTCTTCCGCCGTAAAGATCATCCCCTTGATGATTTTTGGAGCGGGAGGCGGTAAAGTCAGTTTTGACATCACCCGGAGCCACCCCGCATACACTGATACCAAAGGGACGAACCTCGTTGGCCAAAGCCAAAGAATAGGCGTTAATGGCCGCCTTGGAGGCGGAATAATAAGTCTGGAAGGGGATTGGGATCATCCCGGCCACCGAGCTGACATTCACGATCCGGCCGCCCCCTTGCTCCCGCATGCGGGATAGGACTGCCCGGTTGACCCGCACCATTCCGAAAAAGTTCAGATCCAACTGGCGGAGGGCCTCCTCGGACGAGGTGAATTCCACCGCCCCCGAGATTCCAAATCCGGCATTATTGACCACAAGATCCAGCCGTCCTTCGGCGGCGTAGATTTGGTCGATCGCGGCAGTGACCTGCGCATCGTCGGTCAGATCGGCAGAAAGGTGGGGGATGCTGTCCGACCCGTTTGGCCGGCGGCTGAGGGTATATACTCGGTGCCCCATTTGTGAAAGTCGGCAGGCGATTTCCCGTCCGATTCCGGAGGTCCCGCCGGTCACAAGGCAAATAAGCTGCTCCATTTTCCGTATTCCTTTCCGTAATCTTCCTACTATTATATCGAAAAGCGCTTTTTTATGCAAGAGCGCGAAGTCAAATCGACAAAAAGGTAGTCTTTTTTACAAAAAAAGATTTTATCACTTTACAAGAGTAAAACTAATGTGATATAATACATAAAAACTATAATAATTACGGAGGAATTCATCATGACGAAAAAAGTGCTTGCTTTGCTGCTTGCTTGCTGCACTGTTTTCTCCCTGGTTTTCTGCAGCTGCAGCGGCGGAGAAAAGAAATTTAAGATTCTTGAAGAGGATTTCGGCGCCGAGCTTTACGGCATCGGCTTCCGCAATGGGGATATTGCCCTGGGGAATGAGGTTCAGAAGCATCTGGACGATATGATCGCTGACGGCAAGATGGCTGAGATCTCCAAAAAATGGTTTGGCGCGGATATCGTTCTGAAGGATGCGGATTACGTTGAGGAGCACGAGGCAAGCGCGGACGATGAGTCCCTTCAGAAGATCAAGGATAAGGGCTATTTCATCGTTGGACTGGATGATAGCTTCCCTCCTATGGGCTACCGGGATGAGAATAACGAGATCGTCGGTTTCGATATTGACCTTGCCAAAGAGGTTGCAAAGCGGATGGGCGTTGAGGTAAGATTCCAGCCCATCGATTGGAACTCCAAGGAGCTGGAGCTGGACGGCGGAAAGATTGATATGATCTGGAATGGTATGACCATCACCGATGAGCGGGTCGCGGCGATGTATTTTGCAAAGCCCTACCTTGCCAATACCCAGGTTGTGATTGTTCCTGTGGATTCTCCCATTCAGACCAAAGCCGACCTTGCCGGCAAGAAGATCAGCATCCAGGAGGGGTCCTCTGCTGTTGATGCTGTCACCGCCGACGATATTTATGAGCAGATTGGCGAGCTGGTTTATTTCGGCAATAACCAGGAGGCTTACTCTGACCTGAAGATCGGCCGGGTGGATGCCTTTGTTGTGGACCGCGTCGCAGGAAGCTATATTCTTAAGACGGACGGCACTCTGGCTGAATAACGTTTATGAAACAGCTACGGCTGGTTTGTAAAAAATACATAATGAGAGGGTGAAAAAAGAATGAAGAAGAAGATGGTAGCTGGTCTGCTGGGTATTTTCCTCGGCGGCTGGGGAATTCATCAGTTCTATCTCGGAGATGCCAAGAAGGGTATCATCCGGATCGTTGTCTCTCTTGTTACCTGCGGTATTGGCGGTATCTGGGGATTCATCGAGGGCATCATGATCCTTGCCGGTAGCATCAAGACTGATGCCGCTGGAAATGAATTGGTGTAATGGATCGGTAAGATCCGCTTTGGGTTTGCCTAAAGCAATGTATCCGGCGGGGGGCTCCGGTTCGGAACCTCCCGCCGCTTTCATTTGATGACCACCGGTGGCCAGCCGGTTCAATAAAGAGGTTTATTATGGATCCTTCTTACATTTTAACGTTGAGCAAAGCGATTTCAGATGGTCTCGGGGTGACCTGTGGTCTGTTTGCGATTACGCTTGCGGCATCTCTGCCTTTGGGACTGCTGATCTCCTTTATGCGGGTCAGCCGCTTTTCGGCACTCCGGGCCATTTCCGGTTTTTATGTTTGGCTCCTTCGGGGTACCCCTTTGATGCTTCAGCTTTTCTTTTTCTATTTTGGGCTGCCCTTTCTTCCTTTCATTGGGCAGTATTTGATTTTAGATCGATTCCCGGCAGCCTGTGTAGCGTTTATCCTCAATTATGCTGCATATTTTGCAGAGATCTTCCGCGGAGGTACCCTTTCCATCGATAAGGGCCAGTATGAGGCTGCCCGGGTGCTGGGCTACTCCAATTTTGAAACCAAAATGAAGATCGTTGTGCCTCAAATGCTCCGGGTGTGTTTGCCTCCGGTCAGCAATGAAGCCATTACCCTGGTTAAGGATACCGCTCTTGTTACAGCAATCGGCGTAATGGATATGCTATACTTTGCCCAAAAGGCGGTCAATCGGGATGTGAACCCCACGGCTTTTTTGGTTGTTGCAGTCTTTTACCTGGTGATGACCTTTATCGTGACTAAGGTGTTCCGGTATCTTGAGAAGAAATGCGCGTTTTAACGGCAAACGGAAAAACCAAAGAAAGGCAGAGTGCGGCTTTGAGCAACGTAATGATACAGGTTCGGGATCTGAAAAAAGCCTTTGGCGATAACAAAGTGCTGGACGGTGTTTCCTTTGATGTTTTCAAAGGGGAGACTGTCTCGGTGATCGGACCCTCCGGAACAGGAAAAAGCACCCTTTTGCGGACAATTATCGGTCTGGAAAAGGCGGATGCCGGCGAAATCCGGATTGGGGACGAGTTGATTTATTCCAACCAAACAGAAATCCGGGAAAAGGACGTCCATTCCGCTTATCTGAAGATGGGAATGGTCTTTCAGAACTTTAATCTTTTCCCTCATATGAATGTGATGAAAAACCTCATCTCTCCGGTTTTGAACCGCAAGCTGATGACACGTCAGCAGGCGGAAGAGAAGGCCTGCGAGCTGTTGGCGCGGGTGGGGCTGAGTGAAAAGAAAACCGCAAAGCCCTCCGAGCTCTCGGGCGGGGAGAAGCAGCGGGTGGCCATCGCCCGGGCGCTAATGATGAATCCGGATGTGATTCTCTTTGATGAGCCAACCTCCTCTCTTGATCCGGAGTTGACCGGAGAGGTGTTGCGGGTCATCCGGGATCTTGCCGAACAAAAGATGACAATGATGATCGTTACCCACGAGATGGGCTTTGCCCGGGAGGTATCCGACCGGATGCTCTTTATGGCGGACGGTCTTGTGCAGGCGTACACGACTCCTCAGGAGCTTTTTGCATCAGATAACCCCCGCATCCAAAGCTTTTTGGGAACAATTTCCCAGTAATTTTAAATTATTGAAAAAATCCCCTCCGGCCATTTATCGGTCGAAGGGGATTTTTTAATCCTGGTTAGCGCCCCAATATTTTCGGTCAAGACTGCGGTACCGCACCGCTTCTGCCATATGATGAAATTCAATCCGATCGCTCATTTCCATGTCTGCGATGGTGCGGGCAACCTTCAGAATCCTGTCATACGCGCGGGCGGAAAGTCCCAGCCGTTCAAAGGAGAGCTTCAGACAGTTTTCTGCCTCGGGGGACATTTCGCAGACCTCGTGAAGGAGCTTGGGGGAGAGCCGGGCATTGCAGGTGATGCCGGTCCCTTCGTAACGCTGGTTTTGGATCGCCCGGGTGCGGTTGACCCGATCCCGGATCACGGAGGAAGATTCCGAGGGTAGTTTCTGACTCAGGCTGGAAAAATCCACCGGAGAAACATCAATATGCAGATCAAACCGATCCAGCAACGGCCCCGAAACCCGGGACAGATATTTGGAAACCGCAGTGGGGGAGCAGGTACATTTGCGGGTGGGATGCCCGTAATATCCGCAGGGACAGGGGTTCATTGCCGCAACCAAAACCACCGAGCAGGGATAGGTCAGCGTCCCCCGGACGCGGGTGATGGTAATTTGGGAATCCTCCAGAGGCTGACGGAGCGCCTCCATAGAAACCCGGTTAAACTCCGGGAGCTCATCCAGAAAGAGGACGCCGTTGTGTGCCAAAGAAAGCTCTCCGGGACGGGGAATGGGTCCGCCACCCGAAAGTCCCGCGGGAGAGATGGTGTGATGCGGGGAGCGGAAGGGGCGCTTGGTAATCATCGGACGCTGCGCCGAAAGCAATCCCGCCACAGAGTGGATCTTGGTGGTTTCAATGGCCTCCTCAAAGGTCATTTCAGGGAGAATGGTTCCCATTCGCTTGGCCAGCATACTCTTTCCCGAGCCGGGAGGCCCCACCATTAGAATATTGTGTCCGCCGGCGGCTGCGATCTCCATCGCTCGCCGTGCCTGAGGTTGACCTCTCACGTCGGAGAAATCAACAATTGCCAACGGATCTTCCTCGGGAATGCCGGGGAATTGTGTGGGGGAGGGGAGCTCGCCTTGGGAGAGGAGTGCCACCAGGTCCCCCACCTTTTCTACACCGTAAACATCAATTCCGTCCGCAACGCTACCCTCGACGGCGTTTTCCGCCGGGACGAAGATTCCACGGAAACCCAGTTCCCGCGCTTTAATGACCATGGGAAGGATGCCGTTTGTCCGGCGAAGGTGGCCCTCCAAAGAAAGCTCACCGGCAAAGGCAAAGTCACTCAAGGGCATTTGGATGGTTCCGTTGGCGCAGGCAAGACCGATCAGCACTGCCAGATCAAAAACCGTCCCCTCCTTTTTGATGTCCGCCGGGGCAAGGTTGGTAATGATCCGGCCGGTAGGGAAGGGAATCCGGCTGTTTTTCATAGCGATCTTGATCCGTTCCCGGGCTTCTCTCACAGCGGCATCTGCCAGCCCAACGATCTCAAAATAGGGCAGTCCGGAGGAGAGATCCGTTTCCACCTCCACCCGGTAGGCGTCCATCCCGTTCAAGCCCATACTGTAAACCTTTGAAAACACAAAAAAGCCCCCTTTTCCAGGCCAAAACGCAAAATAATCCTTCTGCCCAAATTATACCAAATCTGCAAAGAATGGTCAAGGGATCCCTTTTTTCGCCCATAAAAAGAAGTCCGATGCTGCACCAAAACAGCATCGGACGTTTTTATCGGTAAAATTTCCTGGAATTTTTCAGATATGTGACGCAGTCGGTTACCCAGTCAGTCTGGAAAATATCGTAGCCGCGGTCAGCAAGCCATCCCCATCCGTCATCAGGATTGACGGTCAGGGAGTGAATGTCATCATGACCACCCACAAGGGGACGTCTGAAGTCGAAAAGGATCGGATTGACCCATAGAACTTTTTTGTTTTGATGCATCATTTCAATATAGGAGGGATCAGCCACCGGTGCATCATCCTTTGCGAAAACGACCTCGCTCCCCACGTAGTTGATCTTCCGGCCCTTGCACATTTCCAGGGCTTCGTCCGTCTCGTAAGAGACAGCCAAAAAGGAAATATCTGGTGCAAGCTCCTCCACCGCATCATAAATCCACTGATTCTTCACCTCACCCTTGAGGATGATCTGATCCTCCATTTTATGCCGACGAATAGTTTCCACCAGTTCGGGAAAGCAGGTGAAGGCCTTATCCGTGTTGATATAACACCGGCCCTTCATCGCTTCCAGCACTTCGTCAAAGGAGGGAATGGGAAGGCGGGATTCCTCGTGATGCTCTGCCTCGATCTGCTCGTTGGTCATGGTGCGGAGATCGCAGGCGCGGCCAAGGATCCTCTTTTCGGTGCCGGGATGAAAAACGTAGAGCTTTCCTTCGGCGGATTTGGTAAGATCCAGCTCAATGATATCTGCACCGGCCCGGAGCGCCGCTTCGAACCCCAGCAGGGAATTGAAGGTAACAATGCCGGCATTATAGCCGCCGTGTGCTGTAACGAGAATGTTTTTTCTTGAGCGTTCCCATAAAGTTTCCATTATCTTCACCTCATTTATTTTGTTTCGCAGATCACTGCATTCAGCTCTGGAAATCTGCAAAGCTCCTGGGCCAGATCGTCAATGTTGCGGAGCAAAACAGTAGAAAATCCAACCTCTCTGGCCGCCTCAACGTTTTGGGGAGTGTCATCCACAAATACGCACTCCTCCGCATTCTTTCCAAAGCGCTCCAGAAAAAGCTCAAAGATTCTCCGGTCGGGCTTGAGAAGACCCTCCCGGAAGGAGGCAATTCCGTCGATCATATATTGGTAGAACTCAAGGTTTTTGGACATATGCTCAAAGGCGCTGGGGTTGGTGTTGGAAAGATAGTAAACGTTGATTCCGCCTTCCCGGAGCTTGCGGAGAAGGGCAGTGTTTTTGAGGGAAGGACGGAGCATTTCGTCACAATGATCCATCACCGTGTGAATCATTTCTGCATCCGCAGGATACTTGTCACAAATGGCCTGAATGGATTCGCTCCGACTCATTTTTCCCAGATCTCCGGCCTTCCACTCGGGACCCTTGAAGCAGATGTGGTTGAAGTATTCCAGCTCGCCCTTCCGGTCAAACCATTGAGAAAGATAGTAATCGGGATAATATGTAACCATCACGTTTCCAATATCTAAAACAACGTTTTTAATCATTTTTTCAAATCCTTTCAAAAGAGAATCTTCCTCACAATTGAACGGGAAGCATTTGACTTATTGTATCATTGCGAAATATTTCTGTCAACGCGAGAGGCAGATATTGATCGAAAATTTTCATTTGATCAAATGCCAATAATCAAAGGGAAGAGAAAGCCGAAAACCACTTGACAAAACCTTTATTTTATAATAGAATACAATGGGTTTGTTTGGGATGATGAAATCCTCCGTGATCAAAAGAAGTGGGTCACGAAACCTTATGTTTGCAGGCGAAAAAACCGGCCTGCAACCCGTTCGAATAAGGAATTGAAAGGAAAAGGAGAACGAAAAATGCTAACAGCAGAGGAAATTTTGCAACTGGTGCAGAGCCTGATTTGGTTACTTGCCGGCGTGGGCGTCTTTATTGTCGGTATGAATTTTATGGGAGAGGCGCTGGAAAAGAGCGCCGGCTCCGGGATGAAGCGGATGTTGGAGCGGATCAGCAATAACCGTTTTTCGGGTTTGGGAATCGGTGCCGGTGTAACGGCGATCATTCAAAGCTCGTCGGCTACATCTGTTATGGTCATCGGCCTGGTCAATGCGGGGGTTATGACCCTGATGCAGGCCACCCCCATTATTATGGGTGCCAATATCGGTACCACCGTTACCGGTCTGTTAGTTGCTTTGAAAAATGATTACTTCAATATGGCGATGTACCTGCTGGCCTTTGCTGGGGTTATGATGGGGTTTTTCAATAAGGAAAAGATCAAGCTGGCCGGTAGCCTTTGTTGCGGTCTGGGTATGATCTTTGTCGGCTTGAATGTGATGAGCAGTGAGCAGGCGTTTGGAAATCCTCTTGTGGAAAATATGTTCACCGAGATTTTCAGAACCATTGATTTCCCCCTGCTTCTAATCCTTGTAGGAGCAATCTTCACTGCCCTGATTCAAAGCTCCTCGGCGGCATCCGGTGTTGTTATTACCATGGTCGGCACGTGTGTACTTCCTCTGGATCTTTCCCTGTTTATCATTATGGGTGCCAATATCGGAACCTGTGTTACTGCATTGCTTGCGGCCATTGGTGCCAACGCCAATGCCAAGCGGGTTGCGTTTATTCACTTTACCATCAAGATCATCGGAACGGTGCTATTTGCAACAGCTGTCTGGATCTTTAAGGATGCGATTGTGAACTTCCTTGTTTCCTGCTTCCCGGGAGAGGACACCATGTCTCTTCAGATGCGGGTCTCCCTCTTCCACGTGGTCTTCAATGTTGTTACTTCCTTTATGCTCCTTCCCTTTGTCAAGCAGCTTGTCAACCTTTCCCGTATGGTAATCAAGGATCAAAAAGAGGAGAAGGAAACCCGTTCCCTCAAGTATGTGGACGATCGCTTGCTTTCTATGCCCTCCGTTGCGCTGCTTCAGGTGAAAAAGGAAATGGACTATATGGTCTCCTTGGTGGAGGAAAATGCCCGCCTTTCCTTTGTGGCAATGGATACCGGCTCCGCCGAATACGATGCGCAGATCCGCGAAAATGAGGAGATTATTGACTTTACCAACGAAACGTTGACAAAATTCCTAATCAAGCTTTCCGCCGCTATGGAGGTAAGCGATGAGAAGATCATCGGCTCTTATTTCCACGTCCTCAACGACCTGGAACGGATCGGTGACCACGCTGAGAATTTCCACGAGATCGGTATGGAGATGATCGAACGCAAGATCACCTTCTCTGATCGGGCACATAGCGGAATCACCGCTATGCGGGATTCTGTGATGAAGATGTTTGATATTGCAAAAAATGCCTTTGAGAACTCTTATCGGGAGGATCTGCCCGCCCTGGCTCAGTTGGAGGAAACGGTTGACGGCATGAAGAAGGAACTGATCGCCGGCCACTTTGCGCGGCTTGCCGAGGGGAACTGCAGTGTGGATGTCAGCCCCTATTATTCCTCTGTTATCGTCGGTCTGGAGCGTGTGGCGGACCACCTGGTGAACGTGGGATACAGTATTGTCAACCCCACCGGCTCGGAAACGGAGAACGAGTAAGAACAATCCTTATGGATTTGAGGTGTGAATCAAATGGATTCAAAAATGATCTCTGTTGCGATTGACGGCCCTGCAGGCGCCGGCAAAAGCACCATTGCAAGAAAAGCGGCGGAAGCCCTGGGGTATCTTTACGTGGATACCGGTGCCCTCTACCGGGCCATTGGGCTTCACGTTCTTCGGGCGGGGAAGAGCACCGGATCAGAGGATGAGATCCGCAGCGCGATGGAGGGAATGTCCGTCGAACTGACCCACGAGGAGGGCGTCCAGCACGTTTACCTGAATGGGGAGGATGTCTCCGGCTTGATCCGTACCCCGGAGGTCTCTATGGCTGCGTCGGATGTTTCGGCAAAGCCGGCTGTCCGGGAGCGGCTTCTGGAGCTCCAGCGCTCTCTGGCCCGCACCCATCACGTGATTATGGATGGGCGGGATATTGGAACGGTTGTCCTGCCGGAGGCCACCGTTAAAATCTATCTGACCGCCGATGCCGGCGTCCGCGCCCAGCGGAGATATTTGGAGCTGGTGGAGAAGGGTGAGGCGGCAGAGTACGAGAGTGTTCTGCAGGATGTCATTCGTCGGGACGAAAACGATATGAACCGTCCCATTGCTCCTCTGCGCCGTGCAGACGATGCTATTCTTGTGGATACCACAAACTATAATTTGGAAGAATCCATCCAGCTGGTAATCAATACTGTTCGTGCCGCACTGGCCGAATAAAGCTGACCTGGACAATTCCGTAAAGGAGAAGGCCGAAGACGGAAGTCTCTGACCGTTGTGGATTTCAGATGAATCTTTACCCTCTTGCGCGGGTGGTTGCTCCGCCCGCAATGTATATTGCCTTTCGGTTGAAGTTTGAGGGAGTGGAAAACCTCCCCCAGGAAGGCGGATATATTCTTGCGGCCAACCACCGCAGTTATATTGATCCGGTTATTCTTTCTATTCCCATTCACCGGAAACTGAATTACGTTGCAAAGGATTCTCTATTTAAGAATAAGCTCTTTGGTTGGCTGATCCGTAGCTTGGGCGCGTTCCCAATCAACCGCAACATTGTGGACGGAAATGCCTTGGGCTATGCGGAGGAGCTCCTCAAAAAGGGCGAAAATGTTGTGATCTTCCCGGAGGGGACTCGCTCTACCACCGGAAAACCGGGACGCGCCAAGGCGGGCGCAGTGCTGGTTGCCTGCTCCATCGGTGCAAAGATTGTTCCGGTGGGGATTACTGCCCCGAAAAAGATTGGGTTCCGCAGCAAAATTACCATCCGGTTCGGTGAGCCCATTGACCCGGCTTCTTTCGGAGTGGAGGGGAGAAGCGCCGCAGCTCTTCGCGCCGCCAGCGGAATGATGATGGAAAAGATCGTCGCACTTTTGGATGAGGAGGCCCGGTGACAATGTCGATTACAGTTGCAAAATCCGCCGGCTTTTGCTTTGGGGTGGATCGGGGCGTCCAGATGGTCTACCAGCTGCTGGAGCAGGGGGAGAAGGTTTGCACCCTCGGCCCCATTATCCATAATCCGCAGTTGGTCGCTCAGCTCGCAGACCGGGGAGTGGTGATTGTTTCCTCACCGTCGGAGGTGCCGGAGGGCAGTGTCCTGGTCATCCGGTCGCACGGTGTACCGGAAAGTGTCTACCGGGAAGCAGAGGACTTGAAGGTTCGGTATGTGGATGCTACCTGTCCATTTGTTGCAAAGATCCATAAAATCGTCCGGGATGAGGCTCAGGGAAAAGAGATCGTTCTTATCGCAGGGGATAAAAATCACCCTGAAGTGATTGGGATTCAGGGGCATTGTAAGGTAAGATCCTTTGTTTTTGCCAATGAAGAGGAGCTTTGTGCCCTGGCAGAGGACCCCGAAATTCGTGAAAATGCCAAAATTTTGGTTGCGCAAACCACCTTTCATGCCGAGCGATGGGAAAAATCGCGAGAAATCGCAAAAAAACTATATACAAATCTCTTGATCTTTGATACAATATGTAATGCGACAATGAATCGGCAAAAAGAGGCCAGAGAGCTTGCCTCAAAATCCGATTTAATGATCGTTGTCGGCGGGAGCGAAAGCTCGAATACCGCCAGCCTTGCAAAGGTATGCCGGGAGTTTTGCCCCACATACCTGATTGAAACGGCAGATATGCTGCCGCGGGATCTGCTGGATGGCCTGCAGAACCCTATAATTGGTCTAACAGCTGGTGCTTCAACACCGGCCTGTATAATTAAGGAGGTACAACAAACTATGAGCGAGATTCTGAACGAGGCAGCCGAAACTACTGTGACCGAAGCAACGGCTGAAACCGCCGCGGCTGAGGAAGCTGTGGCAGAGGTGGTCAAGGAGGAAGCTCCCGCGGCCGAAGAGATCGATTTTACCGGTATGAGCTTTGAGGAGGTTCTGGAGCATTCCGAGCAGTCCCTGAAGCGGATTTACACTGGAGAAAGAGTCACCGGCTATGTTGTGGGCATTACTCCGGCAGAGCTTCAGATCGATCTCGGTGCGAAGCAGGCGGGCTTTGTTCCCCTGGCGGAGCTTTCGGATGATCCGTCCTTCAAGATCAAAGAGGCGTATCATATCGGTGACCAGATCGATTTGATCGCAGTTCGTGTCAATGACGTGGATGGCATCATCACCCTTTCCAAGAAGCGCGTGGATGCAATCGCCGGCTTTGAAAAGGTCATGAATGCAGCTGAGACCGGGGAGATCCTGGATGCAGTTGTCATCGAGGTCATCAAGGGCGGTGTTTTGGCTCTGTGCAATGGTGTCCGTGTATTCCTTCCTGCTTCTCAGGCAACCGAGCGGAGAGATGAGGCCCTGGAGAGCCTGCTCAAGCAGCCTGTCCGGCTCAAGATCCTGGAAACCAACCGCGGCAGAAAGCGTGCTGTCGGCTCGATTCGTGCCGTTGCCCGCGAGGAGCGGAAGGCGAAGGAAGCAGCCCTGTGGGAGAGCCTTGAGGTCGGTCAGGTTTATACCGGAACCGTTAAATCCCTCACTTCTTACGGTGCCTTTGTTGACATTGGCGGAACTGACGGTATGATCCATATCACCGAGCTTTCCTGGTCCCGGATCAAGCATCCCTCTGAGGTTGTTAAGGTTGGGGATACCGTAGAGGTTTACATTAAGGACCTCAATGCCGAGAAGAAAAAGATCTCTCTTGGCTTCAAGAAGGCCGAGGATAACCCCTGGGAGATCTTCAAGGCCAACTATGAGGTCGGTCAGACTGTTACCGCCAAGATTGCCGGTATGACCGCTTTTGGCGCCTTTGCCGAGATCATTCCCGGCATTGATGGCCTGATCCATATTTCTCAGATCGCTGATCGTCACGTTGCCAAGCCGCAGGATGTTCTCTCTGTTGGTCAGGAGGTCAATGCCAAGATCACCGATGTTGACTTTGATCGCAAGCGCATCAGCCTTTCGATCCGTGCTCTGCTGGAGCCCGCTGCTCCTGCCGAGGCGGAGGAAGCTCCTGCTGCAGAAGCCACTGAGGAATAATTATTCCCTGCTACTTATCCGCAGATCTGATTCATTTCAGGTCTGCGGATTTTTTTGTGAGAGGTTTTGCCGTTTCGATTGTATAATAATCGAAGGGCAGAGATTCGGAAATACGAATCTATAGGAGGCGCGAATGGAGGACCGCGGAGCAGAACTCTACCGCCGATATCTGGAGGGGGAGAAGGCGGCGTTTGACGAGCTTGTGCGCTTGTACCGCCAGCCATTGATCTTCTTTTTGAATCGGTATGTGCGGAATATCTCCTCGGCGGAGGATATTGCCGCAGATGTCTTTGTAGAGCTTTTGGTACATCGGCATCGTTATAACTTCAGATCGTCTATGAAAACCTATCTGTTTATGATAGGTCGGTCCCGTGCGCTCAATTTTCAAAAACGCCAGAAACGGCTCCAGCCCTTTCCGGAGCAGCAGGAACCCTCTACGGATGAGGAGCTTCTTGCCGACCGGATCATTCGGGATGATCTTCACCGTGCCCTTCACCGCGCCTTGAATGCCATTCCGGAGGATTATCGCGTTGCACTCCATCTGGTTTATTTTGAAGAGCTTTCCTACCGGGATGCAGGCCGCGTGATGAAGAAAAACGAAAAACAGATGACCAACCTCCTCTACAGGGGTAAGAAAGCGGTCAAAGCAGTATTGGAAAAGGAGGGGTATTCCCTATGAGAAGTGAAGAGGCATTTCTTCAGCTTATCCGGGATAAAGAAACGGAATATCTGTATCAGCGCCGGGTAAACCGGAAACGGATCACCGCCGCTTGCGGAACAGTTTGCGCGATTGCTGTGGTTGCAACGATCCTCCTTTCGGGGAATTTCGGATTTACACCCCCCACCGGTGACTTCGGATCGGGTGGCCATATCGGTGGGACCTCTGATGCAATGGGGGAAGGAGCAATTCGCTCGGAAGCCGCGGATGACGGTGTGTTCGAGCAGTACGATTCCTCGTCGAGCGTCAACCAAAACGAGGTGGCTTCCGATCAAATGTGCGTTTCCGGCTCCGGAACAACAATAGGGACAGAAGCCATTTCCTCTACCTCCGGTAACACAACGTCCCGTGTAGAGTTGGTAGAAGGGCGTCCCATTTTCGAACAGATATTTCTCCCAAAGGATCATTCCAACCGGGATAATTACGCCATTCCAAGCACAATCACAATCTACCCCGCGGGCGAGGATGCTTCGGATATCTGTCTGAAATCTGACGAAGCGGATGGCATGGAAAAGATCACCGCCTTTTGCGAGCGGCTGCTGGCGGTGGGAGAGCTTGGGGAAGGAAGGGAGATTCCACCTTCCTTTTGGAATGCCGATCTTTTGTGTAAGGTGGAAATCTGCTATCCGGGGGAGATTACCGTAACCTTGATGATCACAGCAGAAGGGATCGCCCTTTCGGATGATTTGGGAATGGGATATCTTGTGATTTCTCCAAAGGAACTGCAAATGCTTGATGATTTCATCGGATCGTTACAATAATCACGAAAAGAGGGTTGTGTATGAATCGAACGAAGGACCGTTTCTGGATATTGGCTCTCGCAATCGCGTTACTGTGTAGCGCTCTGGCGGGCTGTGTTGCGGCGGAAGCAAGCGAAGGCAGCTTCCAGAACACCGCTCCGTCCGGTGGGGGAACCGCCTCGCCTGCGGAAAGTCAGCTGATCCTTTCGCCAGATCCTGCCAAAGCAATCGAGGCATATCGAAAATGCCTTTCCGAGTTCTTTCAAACTGAAGAACCGAAAGACCTGCCCTGCGAAGCAGAATGGTTTGGCAAAGCAGGGGAGTATGATGTTTACCGCATCCTCTATGAGGGTGCTACGGCGGATTGTGCCATTATTGAGGAATCCTATCAGGGATTCCGGATCTCAAACTCCTGCATCTATTTTCCTTCCGCTTATGCGGTCTATCTCTACTGCGAGGAAACAGGCGAGTTTATGACGCTGGAGGAAGCGGGGGAACGGCTGGATTTCAGCAAAATTTATCCTCTCCTGCCCGAAGGAATGCGGGGTTGGGATAAGTTCTCCACCCCACCCGAAAAAGAGCCGGAGGAAGCCCCAACCGGGGATGAAAAGATCCTGAAAGCGCCTCCTGCCTTGAGAGTGAAAAACAACGCTTCATCCATTCCGGCGATCCAGGGAGGCACCTCCTGGATGTATTACGACGGAGAGAAAAATATCTCCATTGAAGCGGATGCGCCCCACCCGCTGGAAATGAAGGGGAAAATGACCCCCCTGGTGTTTTCCTCTACAGAAGAGGGAAAGGTGTCCTTCCATTGGGAGACTACTCCGGATAAGATGACCCTGTCCTGCTGGGACGCCGATTCCTGGGGCGGAACCGATGCGGAGGAAGAATGGATCCCCCTTGATGGTCCTGAGACTGCTTTTTCAGCACAGCTACCCAATGGTAGCAGAATTTATGAGGTGGTTGCAGTTTGGAACCGTTCTGAGAAATATTGCGGAACAGTGCGGTACTGCTTTGCCGCCATCGGTTCGGTGGAATAAAGAAGAAAGCGTTTCTCTGATTGGCTTGCAACCAATGGGAGAAACGCTTTTAATATTCAGGGATCAGCTCAGCGAGATTTGCGATGGGCAGTCCCTTTTTTTTCGCGTATTTGATTGTTTCGGCGGTGCCGCCGGAATCCTCTCTGCAGTAGCAGATCAGGCAGTCGCTCCGGTCTGCCATTTGCTGATTCCGCAGATGAAAGCAGCCGGGAAAGTATGCTTCGGCGGTGTAATGCACCTGGTCGGCCTGCCGGAGAATCTCGCGATAGGCAACCTGCTCCGGGGCAGGCCAATGCTCCGACTGGTCGGGATAGGGGAGCAGAAGGATCAGCTTGATTTGGGGATACCAGCAGTCCCTCAGATGAAGGACTGCCTCCGCCGCCATCCGGTCAAACCCCATGGCACCTCCGCAGATAAATTCCGTCACACCGCTTTCGCAAAGATCGGAGATCCGTTCCCGCAGAAGGGTGGAGAGGGAACGGTCAATTCCTTCGGGTAATACCCGGTGTCCCGAGAAAAAGCAGGTTTTCATAGAAGGGCTCCTTAGAAAAACACCCTGCCTCCGATGCCGGAAGCAGGGTGTGAATATTCTTTTCCCGCCATGCCGTCTTGCACGAGATTGAAACCCATCTTTCGATAGGGTGGGTACCCATGCCCACAGGTTTCGCGCTCCCTTCGTCCGGCTAAGCCGGGAGGTCTGCAATCCCGCCCGCGGAGACATGATCCCGTTCAATACGTGTTGGATTAAAATACATGCAAGGATTCGCACACAGCAGGAGAATCGGGCTTATTCCTCAGTCTGCTCCATTTCGAAGTCAAACTCGTCGCTCAGCCGCTGCATAAAGATATCGGAAACCCGGGCAAACTCCTCTTCATCCTCGATCCAGATGAGGGCTTCGTCCTCGCCTTCGCCATCCACCTTCAGGATGACCAGCTCGCCATCTGCGTCGATATATTCATCAGGGTTATCCGCCACAGGGAGAAGGGCAACGTAATTCTCGCCATCCTCTTCAATCTGGTCCAGGATCTCGAACTCGTGCTCCTCACCGTCCTCATCCACCAGGGTCAGGATATCCACACCATAGTCCATATCCATTTCCATGTTCATATCTTCGGCCATTTTCTTATCCTCCTTATATCCGGGAATTCATTTCCCTACGCATACTATTGTAATCGATTTGCCGCCATAAGTCAATCCCTATTTTCCCGAAGAAGGAGACTCTCTTTACTCTTTCCTTTTTGCACAAATAATATACTGAAATTTGTTACATATATTTTTTTAAAAAAATTGAAAAAAACTATTGACATAACAAAAAACATATGCTATTATATAGACGTACCAAGGAGATAGATGAAAAGAAACCGAAAGGAAAGGGGTGAGTCCAATGGGTCAGCTTGATGAATCAATATCTTTCCCGTTGCGGTTCACCGATTGTGCGGTGGCCTAAAAAGGTCAAAAACTGGTGAATGTGATCCCATTGAGATTGGTTCGGTTTAGCCGATAATGAATGCCAAAGTTTGAGTTAAGGCAAATCCGGAGCGGGAAGGGAAATCTCCGAAAGAGAGGTATTTTTGTAAACTGAAGGGTTGCAGGAGCGGCCCGACCGAAAGACTTCAATATAGATCAGGTGATTCCAATGAAGCACTTATGGAAGTTTGCAAAAGAATCTTAAGAAAAGGTGAGTCCCGTGTGGTAGAAATTGATCGTCCCATCATTTCTTCGTAAGACAGGGCGTGTCGCGATGACAAAATTCCTGAGGCTTATCAAAGAATAAATGAAAAAGGTGGGTCCAATGTACTAATTATTGCTCTACCTCATCCCCATTGAAAAATTGAATAAAAAAGCGGATCCCCGCAGCGCTGTGTGTGCTGCGGGGATTGTTTGTTTATATGGGGAAGGGATTACCAACCGTCAATTCCGCTCCGCTTCAGTGCGCCGAAAATACGGTTCTTTAATCCCCGGTCGTTTCGCTCCATTTCATTGAGCATATCCCGGAAATCGGCCCGAGAGGTATTTCCGTCTGCCGGGCATTTTGATTTGACCACCGGCAAATTCAGCCGGTTTCTGCACCCGACAATATCCCGTTCCTCGGCAAAGATCAGCGGGCGAATCACCGTAACATCCTTCCGGGAAAGGTGGGTTTTCGGGGAAAAACAGCCAACCCGCCCCTCGTTGAAAAGATTCATCATAAAGGTCTGCACAACGTCATCATTGTGGTGCCCCAGGGCAAGGGTGCCGCAGGAAAGCTCCTTGGCGGCATCGTGCAGGCAGGCCCGGCGCATCCGAGCGCATAAGCTGCAGGGGTTTGTTTCCTGCCGTTCCTCAAAAATAATTTGACCCAGTCGGGTCCGCTTGATGGTGTAAGGAACCTCCAACTCCTGACAAAGGATGGAAATCGCCGAATAATCGGTCTCCACGCCTCCAAAGCAGGGGTCCAGGGTCAGTGCCTCCACCTCGTAATGCTTGGGGTAAAAACGCCGCATTTCGGCCATTGCCGCCAATAGCACGACAGAGTCCTTCCCTCCCGAAACGCAAACGGCAATCCGGTCGTTTTCCTCAATCATATCATATTCCTGACAGGCAGCCCGCATCAGGCTTAAAATCCGTTTCATATCCGGTTCTCCCTGAAATTACTTATCCGCATAGCGGATGTCCACCCGCCCGCCAAAAGGCAGAATGGAAATTCCCTCCACATCCTCCGCTGTCACAAAATATTCCAGCTCATAATAGAGGGGAATACAAACCGCTTCCGAAAGCAAAAGCGACTCCGCCTTGGAAAACCCTGCAATGGCATCTGTGGCAGTTTTGGCAGAGGTTCCGGCGGCGTATGCCTGGTCAAAGGTCTTGCTTTTATAACCGGTAATGCTGGTGGAGGAGGAGCAGAAGCGGGACAAAAGGGAGGCGGGACTGTTGGTCTGGGTGGTCAGAGGAATCATAGCAATGGAATATTCCCGGCTGGAAAGCGCGAGGGACAGTGCCGCATCAGAGGTGCGCTCCATATTGATAAAGCAAAGAAGATTCTTTTGCCATTGCTGTTGGATGTAGGATAAAATTTCGGCGTGAGAGCCGCTCTCCGGGCAAAGAATAATGGTTTTAGGGAGTTTTGAAAGCTTCAGCTCGGCCAATCCCTCCTGAAAAAGCTTGAAGGCTTGCTCGGGGTCGTATTTTGCTTCGGGAGGGGTGGAACTTTCTAAATAGTTTTCGCCTCCAACCGCAATCAGCGGGGAGGAGATCCTGGTCGCCTTCTGATAGTAAAAGGGATATTGCTCCTTTAATGCCTCAAAGTCAATTGCCATAGCCAGGGCCTGGCGGATCTTTTTGTTTTGAAAGACCGGATCTGTGCAGTTGAAAAGCAGGGAATAGCAGGAACCCTCTATGGCGGTATGGGAAAGTGTATTTTCCCTCCAGGCGGAAAATTCTGCGCCGCTCATCCGCCCAAGATCAGCAACCCCTTCGCTCAGCTGGTCGGGCAGATCCGTCGCTTCGGTGCGAACCACCAGGGTCAGACTTGCGGGAAGAATGGATTCGGCATCATAGTACGTGGCCCGCTTTCGCAAATAAAGGGAGGAACTGTTTTTCCATTGGGAAATATAAAAGGGTCCGTTATATCCGGTGGTTTCCCGACTGAAGCCATATTTTCCCTTGGCCGCGGTAAAGATGGTGCGGTTGCAGGGCATTGCAGGTGCTTCAGCCAGAAGCTGCAGAAAGAAGGGGGATTCCCGCTCCAACTGGATCACAAGAGTATACGGATCCGGAGCGGTCACGCCGATCTCTGCGGGATCGATCTTTCCGGCAAGAGCGTCAGCCGCATTTTTGATAAAGGCGTATTCATTGGCGCGGGGGGCCTTGGTGGCGGGAGTGAACAAACGCTGAAAGGCAAACACAAAATCATCCGCAGTAACCGGCTCGCCCTGCTTGTGAGTGTTATCCTCTACATAGGACCAAAAGCTTCCCTGGTGAAGGGTGAAGGTGTAAGTCAGGCCATCCTCGGAAACCTCGGTGGAGGCGGCAAAATCGGGGAGAGGCGCGCCGGTTTCGTCCATCCGGTAGAGACCGGAAAAGACATGGCCGATCACCGTCAGGGAGGGCTCGTCAGAGGAAAGCTGGGGGTCCAGATTTTGCGGTGCCGCGGCAATATGAAACCGGAAGGCTTTACCGCCCTTGGAGGAGCAGCCGCCGAATAAAAAAACAAATATGACCGCAAGGGCCAGCATCCATGCAGAGGTCCGCTTGACGGCCATATTTCATCTTCCTTTCTCGGTTACTTCATTTTGGCGAGGAAATCCGCAATGTTGACATTATGGGGACGGTTATATCTTCTCAGATCGTATAATTCCTTCGGATCACCGGTCAGATAATTGAGCCGCTCGTAGCACCCCAGGGTGGCCTTGAAGCCCAGCTTTTGAACAATGGGAAGGGTCTGCTCGCTTTTCGCCCCGAAGGGATAGGTAAAGCAGAGAGACTGGTATCCGTCCAGCTTGGAGGCAAAATGCTGCTCCAGAAGATTTAAGTCCTCAGTCAGCACCTGCTCATATTGGGAGACGCTTTCCCCGGCAACCATAGCACAGCCGTTCCGTCCGGAGGTTTTGTGCATGTAAAATGTGTGGTTAGCAAGCTCCACGTAGGGGGAACGGGAAAGGGCAGCAAGCTGCTCCCAGTTGGAGTAGGCGTAACTGACATCCGCCGGGACGCCTTCCTTGGAATATTCCTCGGCGAATTCCCCCACCACCGAAAAAACGGCCTTGGTTTCGTACTTTTCCAGTACCGGAAGCGCGTAAACGCGGAAGCTGTCATGCCCATCGTCAAAGGTAATCATAATGGGCTTTTCGGGAAGGGGTGTTTTTTTCTCGCAGAAATCCACCAGATCACGAATGGTGACGGAGGTGTATCCCTGCTCTTTTATGTATTTGATGTCCGCCTCAAACTCCTCCGGGGAGATGGCGTATTTATTCTGCTTGGCAGGATTTTTAATGATATGATGATACATTAAAATGGGAAGCGCAATGCCTTTTTGGTCTGCATCCGCATCAGCGGGAATGCTTGCATCCTTCCGAAGCAGAACAACAAGAGGCGTTGCCGCCAGCAACACAAGAACAGACAGCAAAATAAGCTTTCGATATTTCATAGAATATCCCTCCTCCTGGCTATTCTATGAGGAATCAGGAGGGGGAAGAACGAAAAATCTACTTTTTGGAAAGTTTGTCAAAGGTATGCCGGGCGAGCTTTGCATTTACTTCGTCCGAAATATCCTGGAAAATATGATGAAACACACAAGGATAGCTATCCTTCCGGGGGCAGTCAAATTCCGAACCGTTGCAACGGCTGATAAGATAGGGGCCTTCAATTACCTCCAGGACGTCCTTGAGGGAGATTTCCGCGGCAGGCTTTGCCAGCTCGTATCCACCTCCGACGCCTTTGAAGGAGCGCACCAAACCGCCTCCCACCAGCTTGCGGAGAATTTTCAGGGAGAAACGCAGAGTCACGTCTGTTTTTTCGGAGATCTCTGCCGCGTCCATCCGCTTATTTTCTTTTGCCAGACAGTAAACGATCCGCACAGCGTAATCGGTCTCCAACGTAATATACATATATTTTCACCTTTCTGACGGGACCAAAGATCGGGTCAGTCGAGGAAATCCTTCAGTTTTTTACTTCTGCTGGGATGGCGGAGCTTCCGGAGTGCCTTCGCCTCGATCTGACGAATCCGCTCACGGGTAACATTAAACTCCTTACCAACTTCCTCCAGGGTCCGGGGACGACCGTCCTCCAAACCAAAGCGAAGCTTCAGAACCTTTTCCTCCCGGCTTGTCAGAGAGGAAAGAACATTATCCAACTGCTCCTTGAGGAGTGTATGGGATGCTGCCTCAGCAGGAGCGGGTGCATCATCATCGGGGATGAAGTCGCCAAGATGGCTATCCTCCTCCTCGCCAATGGGGGTTTCCAAAGAAACCGGCTCCTGGGCAACCCGCATAATCTCGCGGACCTTATCTACCGGCATATTGATTTCGGCCGCAATATCCTCGGCAGAGGGCTCGTGACCGTTTTTATGCAGCAGCTGACTGCTGACCTTCTTGACCTTGTTGATGGTTTCCACCATATGAACAGGAATACGGATGGTCCGGGCCTGATCGGCAATGGCACGGGTGATGGCCTGCCGGATCCACCAAGTAGCGTAGGTGGAGAACTTAAAGCCCTTGGTATGGTCAAACTTTTCCACCGCCTTGATCAGACCGAGGTTACCCTCCTGAATCAGATCAAGAAACTGCATTCCGCGGCCAACGTACCGCTTTGCAATGCTGACAACCAAGCGAAGGTTTGCCTCGGAAAGACGTTTCTTTGCGTAGGAATCGCCCTCCAGCATCCGGGTGGCAAGATCAATCTCCTCCTCGGGAGAGAGAAGGGGAACCCGACCGATCTCCTTGAGGTAGACCTTGACCGGGTCATCAATGCTGATGCCGTCCGCAATCAGGGAAGATTCCAGATCTTCAGCCCCTAAAAGGGTGTTTTCAAAATCGGCATCGAGGGTAATATCCATATCCTCAATGATCTCGATATTATTTCCCTCCAGCTTTTCATAAAGCTGGTCCATCTGCTCCACGTCAAAATCCAGCTCCTCCAGAGCATCGGTAATCTCCTTGGTGGTGAGCTTTCCTTTGGCCTTTCCTTGCTCCAGCAGATCCTTGATTACGGTGGTTTTTTCGTTTGTGCTCATTTTGTATCTCCTTAACTTCCCTGAATTTTGTCCAATGATTATTTTTTTGACTTGGCGAGCTGCTCAATGTAGGCGAGAAGCTCGTCGTTTTTCATTTCTGCGGCTTTTTCGGGGGATAGCTTTTGCTTTTCTGACTGAATGGTTCTGCAAAGCTCTTCTGCGTCTGCCCGGGAGAAGGTTTGTCCCTCCGCGGCCAAAACAAGATGGTTGAGCCTTCCGGTTTCATCTGCTGAAAGCTTCTGTCCGAGGACCCCCAGGTCCAGACTTTCTCCGGCTCGGATCTCCTCCACCAGGATCCGGAAAAGCCTTGCATTAAAGGGTGTTACAAACTCCTCCGGCTGAATCTTTCCGGTGATAAACCCGCAGAGATCGGTGTTGCGATACAGCCCGGCGATCAACGCCTCCTCCGCAATGCAGGCACGGGGATGATACCTTCGGTCGGGGTTGAGCTTATCCTCCGTCTGTCGGGAGGTGATGGCGATGAGGTTTTCGTTTTTCTTTTGATCGCTGGAACGCTTTTTCCGGATGATCCGGTTGACCTGGTCGGTCAGCGCCTCGGACGAAATATCTAACTCCTGAGCAAGCCTGCGGATATAAACATCCCGCTCCACAGGGGAATGAAGCTCCGAGAGTACCTCCGAGGCACTCCGCAGGTAGGTAACCCGTCCGTCATCAGTGGTCAGATCCAGGTTGGCTTTGAGGGTCATCAGCCGGTGCTCGGTGTTGTTCCTTGCGCCGGAAAGCGCCAGCTTTAACCGTTCCGGACCGAACTTCTTTAAAAACTCATCGGGATCCTTTGCTCCCTCCAGGACAACGACCCTTGTCTTCACCCCGACGTTCTCCAGCAGGCCGGCTGCCTTCTGCACCGCTTTTTGACCGGCGGCATCTGAATCGAGCAGGAGCTTGACCTCCTTGGTGTAAAGGGAAAGGGTGCGGGCCTGATCGGGAGTGAAGGCGGTGCCCAGGGGAGCAACGGTGTTGGTGAATCCGGCCTGGTGCATCGAAACAACATCCATATTGCCCTCCACCAGGATCAGTGAATCCTCCTTGGTGGATTTGGCAAAGTTCATACCGAAGAGATTTTTGCTTTTCTTGTATACGTAAGTGTCGGCGGTGTTAACGTATTTTCGGGGATCATCTCCGCCAACCACCCGCCCGGAAAAGGCAACGACATTTCCCCGCAGATCAATCACCGGAAACATTGCGCGATTTCGGAAGTTATCAAAATGGGAGGAGGAGCGGGAGGAGCGCTTCACAAGATCTGCCGCCAGAAGCTCCGCTGTGGTAAATCCCTTGGCAGAAAGGGCGGAAATCAGTGCATCCCACCGGTCGGGGGCAAAGCCCAGACCGAAGTGCCGGAGTGTCGCATCGGTCAGTCCGCGGTTGCGGAAGTACTCGTACCCAGCCCGACCCTCAGCGGAGAGCATCGTCTGGTGAAAGAAGTGCGCTGCGGCCCGGTTTGCTTCCAAAATCCGGGTTTTCATCCGGGTGGATTCATCATTTTGAGAATCCTCCGGCATCTGCAGACCGCACCGGTCGGCAAGAAACCGAACCGCCTCCACAAAGGATAGATTTTCGATCTTTTGAATGAAGGTAATCACCGTTCCGCCGGCACCGCATCCGAAGCAGTGGAAGTTCTGATTTTCGTGATAAACGGTGAAGGAGGGAGTCTTTTCGTTATGAAAGGGGCAAAGACCCACCGAAAGCTTTCCGCTCTGTTTTAAGCGTACGTAAGAGGAAATTACATCACCAATCTCGCACCGATACCGGATTTCATTGATAAAATCCTCGGGAATCATCGCCATATTGCTCCCTCCTTTCGGGATTTTTTGTTAAAGGGTAGTATTTGTAATATTGCGTAAAATAACCGCAAAACGGCAGAATATGGGAGAAAACAGTTACATCTCGCTCCAAAATTCTGGGAGAAAGATATTCTTATAGGACATAATTGCAAAATTGTCGGTCATACCGGCAATATAATCACAAACAGCCCGCTCAATTCCTTCCTCCGCGGCGATGGAGGAAAAATCCTCCGGCAGGGCATCAGGATGCTCCACGTAATAATGGAACATAGCCTCAATGATCTTCTGCGCCTTCATTTCCGCTTCCCGTTTTCGGGGCTCCCGGTAAACGTGGGCAAACATAAAGTCATGCAAGGCGAAAAATGCATCGTTTATTTCGGGAGAAAAGGCAATTTTCGGGCCATTCTCCACTACGGATGACACAAGTGTGGTGATGCGGGCTTTTTTGCTCTTACCCAGAATGGCTGCCTCGGCAGGGAGGTCCTCTTCTTTCAGAACGCCAGCCTGCACCGCATCTTCAATATCGTGGTTTATGTAGGCAATTTTATCCGCAAAGCGAACGATCCGTCCCTCAGGGGTAAAGGCTTCGGTTCCGGAGGTATGGCAACGGATGCCGTCCAGTACCTCCCGGGTCAGGTTTAAGCCCTTTCCGTCCTTTTCCAAGCGGGAAACGATTCGGACGCTATGGTCATAATGGCGGAAGCCGCCGGGACAAAGACGGTTTAGGGCAGCCTCACCGGCATGGCCGAAGGGAGTGTGTCCCAAATCGTGACCCAAAGCAACAGCCTCGGTCAGATCCTCGTTCAGCTGCATTGCCCGGGCAATGGTGCGCCCGATCTGCGCCACCTCAAGGGTATGAGTCAGCCGGGTGCGGTAATGGTCACCCAAAGGTGCCAGGTAAACCTGTGTTTTATGCTTCAAACGGCGAAATGCCTTACAATGCAAAATGCGATCCCGATCTCTTTGAAAATCGGTACGAAACTCGCAGGGAGGCTCCGGAATTTGACGTCCAAGAGAGTTGCCGGAGCGGGTGGCAAAGGGGGAGAGGGTCACATTTTCCTGCTCGATGAGTCGTTCACGGACGGTCATAATATTCCTCCCGGCAAAAACGAAATCTATACTCAATTAGTATACCACATCTCAATGGAAAAAAGAAGTGTTTTTTTCATATTTCTGCAAATAAAACGCGAATTTTGGAACGCTATTGAGGCAGAGGGCGGAATGAGATGCCGCAGGGGGTTGCGTTGACCGCTCCATTGGTGCCATCCGTCAATAATTTCAGGAAATTTTCCACCCGTTCCTCCGGTACAGCGGCGGATAATTCCACCAGTTGGCCGAACTCGCTGTTTTCCGCCCAGCCGCCGGCCTCCTCCAGGATGCGCAGCACTCCGCCGTACTGAGAATAATCCAGCGAAAGGGAAAAGAGGGCACAGGATTGCATCGTAACGATCCCTGCGGCGGCAATGGCTATTTGAGCACCCTCAGTGTAAGCCCGGACAAGACCGCCGGTTCCCAAAAGTGTGCCGCCGAAATAGCGGGTCACCACCACGCAAACATCGGTCAGCCCGGCACCGGTGATAGCGGTCAGAACCGGCATACCGGCTGTTCCGGAGGGCTCACCGTTATCCGAGTAGCGGCGAATATTATCCTGCCGAAGAACATAAGCATAAACATTATGGGTTGCATCTGCGTGCTTTTTTCGGATCTCTCCGATAAAAGCAAGAGCTTCCTCCTCGGTGGAAACGGGGCAGATATAGCCGATAAACCGGGATTTTTTTTCAATAAAGAAATCCTCAGCGGCTTTTTTGATCGTTTTATAAAACATAAATTCTGCCCTCCTTTTTACAAAATCATAGACAGCACAAAAAGGGCGATGCCTAAAACATCACCCTTTCAGAGCCGATTCATCATTTGGGTTTTCCGAAAATAGAACACCTAAATGACCTCTCAATTCGCGCGCCTTGGTAAGTAAAGAAGATTACTTATCGAGGTTATAACGCTTCTTGAATCTGTCAACACGGCCACCGGTATCAACCAGCTTCTGACGGCCGGTGAAGAAGGGATGGCACTTGGAGCAGATTTCAACACGAATGTCACTCTTGGTGGAAGAGGTTTCGATCACTTCACCGCAAGCACATCTGATGGTTGTGGGCTTATAATCGGGATGGATACCCTGTTTCATGAGTTTCACCTACTCTCCTGAATAAACGGTCACGCATTATATGATACCATATCTTGCGAAAAAATGCAAGAGTTTTTTTGAAAATATTCTATTGATTGTTTCAAAAAAGAGAAAAAACAGTTTTTTTTGATCTCTGTAATGATTTCAGTAACAAGTCTCCGACCGTAGAATATGTTTTTTAAAGTTTCTTCCGGTGATTTTTCTTTGGAGGATTGACTTTAACCGAAAAAGATGATATACTCATTGTAAGTTGTCGTGTATCGATACACGCAAAAGAAAAACAGGCTAAACTTTAGCTGTGTTTCTTCCGGATGTACTTTAAATAATGAAAAAAGGAGTGGTTGGTTATGGCTCTCGGCGGTTTGGATCTTGGCACCAGCGGGTGTAAATGTACCGTTATGTCTGCGGACGGCAGTCAGCTTTCCTGCGTTTACCGGGAATATGCGGCAATGCGGAGCGATTCGGCCCACGAGCTTTCCTGTGAGGTTGTCCTCTCTGCGGCAAAGGACGTGATCCGGCAGGCGGCAGCGGAGGCAGGGGAAGAGTTGCAGGCGCTCTGCGTTACTTCCTTTGGTGAAAGCTGTGCATTGCTGGACGAGGAGGATCGCCCTCTGTTTCCGTTTATGCTTTATACCGATCCCAGAGGCGGGGAGGAGACAGAGGAACTCAAGGCTTTGATGGATGAACGGCAGATCTTTGAGCTTTGCGGCCATCGCCCCAATCCAATGTACTTCCTGCCTAAGCTGCTTTGGATCCGGAAGCACCATCCGGAAAAATATGAAAAGATCAAGCGCGTCCTTCCGGTGGGAGCATATATTGTTTATATGCTCTGTGGCCGCGGAATTACCGACTATTCTCTTGCGGCGCGCACAATGCTTTTGGATGTGCATAAGCTCTGCTGGTGCAAGGAGCTGCTGGAAAAGACCGGGCTTTCCGATCACTATCTGCCGGAGCTTGGGGATGCAGGGACTGTTGCAGGGGAGGTTTTGCCCCGGGTGGCGGAAGAGCTTGGCCTTCCCAAGGATATGAAGTTGGTGGTAGGTTGCCAGGACCAGATTGCTGCTGTGATCGGATCCGGTACCCTCAAACCCAATACCGCAACCCTCGGAAGCGGAACGGTGGAATGTCTGACCCCGATCTTTGACCGGATTCCTGACCACCCTGCTCTTTATGACGGCGGCTATTCCATTGTTCCTGCTGTTGGCGGACTGTATGTTACTTATGCCTTTATTTTCACCGGAGGCGCTCTGCTCCAATGGTATCGGGATACCTTCGGCGAAAGCTATGTTGCCCGGGGGAAAGAGGAAGGAAAGAGTCCTTATGCTCTGATGGACCGTGAAGTAGGGGAGGATCCCACCGGATTGCTTGTTTTGCCCCATTTTGCCGGATCGGCCACCCTGAATATGGATCCCGACTCCAAAGGATGTATTTACGGTGCGGCCCTTTCTACCAAGCGTTCCGATCTTTATCGGGCGCTGATGGAGGGCATCTGCTACGAAATGCGGATGAATATGGATGCCCTGGCCGAGGCAGGCATTTCCTTTGAGGTGCTTCGTGCAGCCGGTGGCGGCGCGCGATCCGCGGTGTGGAACCAGATCCGGGCAGATATTCTGAATAAAAAGCTGGAAACCATCGATACCGCTGAGGTGGGAAGCATGGCGACCTGTATGCTGGGCGGTGTTGCCTGCGGGGTGTTTGCAAATCTGGAGGAAGCCGCCCGCTTGGTTCAGGTTAAGGCAACCATCCGGCCCTCCCAAAAGAGTGAGGCCTATCAGCCGCATATGGCGCGGTACCGGAAGCTCTATACTGCCCTGAAGGCAGTCAGATAAATTTTATAAAGGAGAGATTATAATGAAACGGACACAACTGACCTTTGCCCTCTATTTTGCAAACAGAGGATTTTTCCCCGGCGAGCTGATTGCCGATGCGCGCAAGGAAATGATCGATGCTGTAACCCGTGCGGGCCATAATTATATTATTATGGATGAATCCAAAACGCGGTACGGCGCGGTGGAAACGATGGAGGAGGGACAGATGTATGCCCAATTCCTGAAGGAAAACGAGGGCAAATATGACGGTGTGATTATGTCTCTGCCCAATTTCGGCGATGAAAACGGTGCTGTGTATGCGCTCCGCGATTGCGGTGTGCCCATCCTGATCCAGGCCTATCCCGATGAGATTGGCAAAATGGATTTCGAGCACCGCCGGGATGCTTTCTGCGGCAAGTTCTCTATTATGGATGTATTCTGCCAGTATAAGATTCCTTTCACCGTTTTTGAGCCCCACGTGGTGAGCCCCACCTCTGCGGCTTTTGATCAGAACCTTCGGGATTTTGCCGCCGTTTGCCGGGTTGTGAACGGAATGAAGCGGTTTACCCTGGGCGGAATCGGCGCACGTACCACCAAGTTTATGACCGTCCGGTATGATGAGCTGGCAATGCAGCGGAGCGGAATCTCCGTGAAGTCCTATGACCTCAGTGAGCTGTTTGCCCGGGTGCGTGATATGGCGGATGACCGCGCTGAGGTAGAGAAGAAAAAGGCATTCCTGCTGGGCTATTCCGACTTTTCCAATGTTCCTGCCGGGAAGCTTACCACTCTTGCCAAAACCGCTGTTGCCATTGATGATATGATCGAAAAATATCAGCTGGATGCGATCTCCCTGCGGTGCTGGGAGGAGATGCAGTCCGAGCTGGGAATTGCACCCTGCGTGCTTCTCGGGGCGCTTAATGACAGCGGAATTGCCGCCTCCTGCGAGATGGATATGTGCAATGCCGTTGCAATGCGCGCGCTGATGCTTGCCTCCGAAGAGCCGGCAGCCTGCCTTGATTGGAACAATAACTACGGGGATGATCCCGATAAATGCATCCTTTTCCATTGCGGACCGATTGCCCGCGGTTTGATGAAGCAGAAGAGTGGCTTTGTGGGTAACCATAAGATGTTTACCAAGGATGGCGATCCCAACTGCGGCTGGGGTACGGACGAGGGCCTGATTGCCCCGATGCAGATGACCTATGCCAGCGGAAAAACAGAGGACGGAAAATTCTGGATCTACACCGGTAAGGGCGAAATGACGGATGATCCCATTGAGAAAGAATTTTTCGGTTGCGGCGGCGTTGCCAAGATCGATGGCCTCCAGGAGAAGCTCCTTTACATCGGCAAGAACGGCTTCCGTCACCACGTGAGTATGACCCGGGGAGACTATCTGAAGGCGATCAACGAGGCCTTCGAAACATACCTGGGCTATGAGTTGAAGAAATTCTGATTGGAGAGAAAAAAGAATGAGTATCATCAGAGATGCACAGCAAACGCGGGATATTTATCGCCAGGCAGGAGAGCGGGGGTGGGTTTTGCCCTGCCTTTGCTCTGAAAATTTAACCACCACCGAAGCGATCCTTTCTGCTGCAGAAGAATACCGGAAAAAGCATGGAATGGAACGTCTGCCGATCATTTTGGCCATCACCTGCCAGTATGATCACCGCAGTCAGTCGGTCAACTATACCCATACCCGCCGCTGGGATACCGGGCTGAAGCTTTTTACCAACGATGCCATCACCCTGGCGGAAAATGGCGGTCCCTTTGAAAAGCTGGATGTTATGCTTCATCTGGACCATATTCAGCATGATGCGGATACTGAGCTTCTCGCGACTGATTTGAAGGATTACGCTTCCATTATGTACGATGCTTCCACCCTGCCTTTTGATGAAAATATCAGAAAAACAGCAGAGTTTGTCAGCCGCCGGAAGAAGGATATTCTCATTGAGGGTGCCTGCGATGAGATCGTGGATGCCACCGGGTCGGTCCGGAATGCGCTGACCACTCCCGAAAATGCAAAACGGTTCTGCGATGAAACAGGGGTTGACCTGATCGTTGCAAACCTGGGAACAGAGCACCGCGCTACCGGAAAGGATCTGCAGTACCGCGGGGATATCAGCCGTCAGGTCAAGGAGGCCATTGGCTCCCGGATCGTCCTCCACGGCACCTCTTCTGTCAAAAACGAGGAGGTTCGCCGGCTTTATCAGGACGGCGTTTGTAAGGTCAATATCTGGACTGCCATGGAGCGGGATTCTTCCCCCATCCTCTTTGAGGAGATGGTCCGGAATGCCTGCCGGACTGCCGGCGAAAAGACGGTTCGCCAACTGATTGCAGACGGCCTGCTGACCGAAAAAGCCTGCAGCGGAGAGAGCATCTCCATCAACCGGTTTACCACTGTTTCCCGGCAGGAGATTATCTTTGAGAAGATGAAGGAAATTGTCGGGGAATATTTGGATATGTGGTATGTGTAATGTGAAATAGCTTTACAGATAAAAATAACCGGAGTCGCATCGTTTATGCGGCTCCGGCTGTTTTTTTCAGGGATTCAGTGAAGATATCCGCTCTCCTTCAGGGAGATGAAATCGTTTCCGCCCACCACGATATGGTCAAGCAAGGCAACGTCAATCAGAGAAAGGGCCGAGTAGACATTGTGGGTCAGCTCAATATCCTCATCGGAGGGAATGGCGATCCCGCTGGGGTGATTGTGCGCAAGAAGGGCGCGGGAGGCATTTGCATGAAGTGCCGCCTCCACAGCGCTCCGCACCAGTACCGGCACCTGCGTGACCGACCCGGTGGCAAGGGTCTCGTATTTTAAGAGCTTATTTTTATTATCCAGCAGAGCAATGACCATCGTCTCCACCGATTGGGAGATCAGTCTGGGCATAAAGAAGTTTCCAGCAACCTTGGACTCTCCTAAAATCGTACCTTCGGAATATTTATCTGCAAGGTATTCGGAGGAAACGGCGGGAATCAGCTTGATCAGAAGGGCAGAATGCATCCCAATCCCATCAACCCGGGCGATCTGCTCAGCAGGTGCATCGAAAACGGCCGAAAGAGAGCCGAATCGTTCAAGGAGACGGTGAGCCAGCTCGTTGGTATCCTTCCGGGGGATGGAATAGCAAAGGAGCAGCTCCAGGATCTCATGAGGTTGGAAGCCGTTGAGTCCGGCAGAGGTAAAGCGTTTCCGAAGGCGCTCTCTGTGTCCGCTGTGCGGATGGGCTTGTTGACTCATAGGTTACTCCTTTTCGGGGATCAAATAGTCTTTTTTGCGGCAAATTTCACCCTTTTGTAAATAGAAGCGTTCTACCCGCCGGCCTACCAGACAGGTCAGCTCGTAGCCAATCGTACCCAGCTCCGCAGCAATCGTATCTGCGGAAAGGGTGATCCCGGTGCTCCGATCCCGCCCAAAGAGAAGGACCGGTTTTCCCAACCCGGAGGAGGGAAGGACGGAGGTATCGACCATTGTCTGATCCATACAGACATTTCCCAATATGGGAAGAAGCTGACCGTCGCAAAGGACGTGCCCGGTGGAGGAAAGCCTGCGGGAGTAGCCATCCGCATACCCTACCGGCATTGTTCCGACGCGGGTGGGGGCTTCTGCGGTGAAATGCCGCCCATAGCTGACTGCCCGTCCGGGCTCGACGACTTTTTCATGGATAATATTGCTCCGAAAGGCCATTACCGGGCAGAGCTCACTGCAGATTTCAGCCATAGAAGGGTCGGGAAGAAGGCCGTAAAGTGCAATGCCGGGACGGACCATATCCAACTGCATTTGGGGATAACGGAAGATTGCGGCGCTGTTGCAGCAGTGACGGATCAACTTTTTGCCGGTTTGCTCCCGAAGCAGCTCTGTCATCCGGCTAAAGCGCCGGAATTGGGCAAGGGTATATTCAGCCCCCTCCTCCGTATCTGCTGAGGAAAAGTGAGTAAAAATCCCTTCAATATGGAAAGAATCTTCTTCAAACAAGGAAAGAATCTCTCCGAGCGACTGGTCAAACGCATCCTCAAAGAGGGAAAAGCCGATCCGTCCCATTCCCGAGTCGGTTTTAATATGGATTGTCAGCGTTACCCCGGCATTTTTTGCAGCAGAGGCAAGGCTTTGGGCATATTCGGCGGAAAAAACCGTTTGGGTGATCCGATACTCTGCCAAAACAGCCGCAAGCTCAGGAGGCGTATGCCCCAGAATAAGGATCGGCAACTCCAGCCCGCCCTGCCGGAGGGAAATTGCCTCCCGGTGGTTGGAAACGGCGAGCATATCCGCACCGAGATCCCGAAAAAGGGTGGCAAGGGGAAGATCACCGTGGCCGTAAGCGTCCGCTTTGACCACAGCCATAATCTTTGTTTCGTCCGCAAGTCGGCTCCGAATCAGCCGGAAGTTGGCCGCAACGGCGTCCAGGTCGATCTCTGCCCAAGTGCGCTGGGGGAATTGTGGCATCTGTCTCAGATCCTTTGTTGTGATAATCGGTTGCAAAAACCGTCTGTATCGTGCTATAATATATGACAGGAATATTATAACACATTTTTTTGAGCAAGAAAAGTCTTTTCCACTCAAAAAAAGGAGGAAAGAGATGACCGGAAAAAAGGCAGGACTTCTTTTGGGCTCTGCTGTGGCGGCTGCCACCTATTTTTATTATGAGAATCAAAAGCTCTCTCTTGCGGAATATACCCTGACATTTCCGCACCTTCCTTCCGCGTTTGACGGCTTTCGGATCCTTCATCTTTCGGATCTTCATAATTCCATCCTCCCCGGCACCCGGGATGGTGGATGGGAACTTTTTGCTGAGATTGCACCGGATATGATCGCCATCACCGGAGATCTTGTGGATAAGCGGCGCACCCGCTCGGAGCGGATGGGGGATGCCCTGAAAACGGCGACAGCCGCGGTGAATACAGCCCCCGTCTTTTACAGTTCGGGAAATCACGAGCACCAGGGGGGACTTTACCGCCCTCTTTGCCGGGAGATGGAAAAGCTTGGCGTAATGATAACGGACGGGAAAAAGCTCCCCTTCCGCATTGGGGAGCAAACCATTGGTGTTTGCGGTCTGGCTGACCGTGCGGCCTACCGGGCAAAGGGCGGCTTTACCGGATGGATGCAGGATCTTTACCGGGTACTGGAGGAGGATCCGGAGGAGTGGAAGCTTCTTTTGACCCACTCTCCCGAGCATTTTGCCCTTTATTGCGATGCCGGTGCGGATCTGATCTTAACGGGGCACGCGCACGGCGGCCAGGCAAGATTGCCGCTGATCGGCGGACTTTACGCTCCGGCCCAGGGTCCGCTCCCTCTCTTTGACGGAGGCGTTTACCGGGAGGGTGACCGGAGGATGGTCGTCAGCCGGGGAGTAGGGAACAGCTCCTTCCCGGTGCGGTTCTTTAATCCCTCCGAGATCTCCTTGATTACCTTAAAAACAGAGGCGGAATAACACCATGAGCACAGAACAAAACGGAAACAGCTTGGTAGCGGTATTGACCGGGGCTGGCGGCGGAATCGGCCGGGCAACCGCCCTGAAGCTGGCACAGCAGGGAATCCGGCTCATCCTTTTGGGTGGAAATAATGTAGAAAAATTGGAAGAAACCCGAAAGCTGGTGCAGGAGCTGACAGAGGTCTTCTGCCTGCCGGGGGATTTAACCGACCTGTCTTTTTTAGCAGATGCCGCTCAGACAGTTGCGCAGATCCTTGGAAAGGTAGATGTGCTGATTAACAATGCAGGGATGGCTTTAAACCGTCCCTTTGAGGAGGTCAGCGAGGAGGAGTTTGATAAGATTTTTCATATCAACGTAAAAACGCCCTACTTCCTGACCCAGAAAATGCTCCCCTTGCTCAAACAGTCGGAGCAGGCAACGGTCATCAACATCTCCTCTGTGGTCGGTCACTCCGGCTATCCCAATCAAAGCGCATATTCCGCTTCAAAGCACGCCTTGTTCGGATTTACCAAGAGCCTTGCCAATGAGTTTTATAAGGAGAATATCCGTGTACACGCCATCAGTCCCGGCGGTGTTTATACCGATATGGTAAAAATTTCCCGCCCGGATCTGACTCCGGAGGGGATGATCCTTCCGGAGGATATTGCCGAGATCGTGTGGTTCTTCCTTTCCCACAGAGGAAACGCTGTAGTAGATGAAATCATTGTCCACAGGGTCAATAAAGAGCCATTTTCCGTTTAAATCAGACCGATATAAGAGCAATGCGCGGAGTGTTTCCGCGCATTGCTCTTATGGGGATATCGCTGAGCAACAGACGGCCTCCTGTCAGCTCCACCAACCCTGCGCTGTTTTCCAGGTAGGAGGGCGTTTGTGTGCCGTACATTCCGGTCATTGGATCCCGAAAAAGAGGAATCCGGGGCGGAGAAAGGGCAAAAAAGAAGGAAAGCATCCCCAGCAGCAAAAGAATCCAAAAAGAAAAAATCCCCGACGGAGCCTTATGCTCCGTGTGAAGAACCGACCGGATCCCAACACGAAACCAAATAAAAACTGCCGCCAGAATTGCCAGATGGTCGGCGCCGACGCTTTCGGCCCCGAAAATTCCCACATAAAGGAATCCCAGGGAAAGATCAGTAAGGCCGCCGGCCAAAAGGGCGCAGACCCCACCCCATAGCAATGCTTTTGCCGGAGCACCGCTTCGGCGACCGATGGCGCAAAGAGGGAGGAGAAGGGCTGTGCCGGGGAAGAGAAAGGCCTTCAGCGCCTCCCAGGGACTGTTGTTGACCGGGAAAATGACTCGGAAAAGAAGCGTTTCTCCCGAAAGGGGAGTCAGTTGCCGGATCAGAAAGGTTCCAATCAGCAGGAGTGCAGAGAGAATTAGGAGGAGATTTCGGATCAACCGTGTATTCACATAACCGGACACGACGAACCCCCTTTTCTGCCTTTTGCCGAAGTATCTCCCATATAATATGCACGCTACAAGATCAAAGATGCAGAAAAATACCGCATAAAAGAGAGGTTCTGCATTGCAAAGCTCTTCCCAATATGCGATAATAGCAGTAAGATATATTTCTTTTATCAGGTGACGGACAATGAAAAAACAACTGACAGAAATGAAGCTCTTTCTCTTTGATATGGACGGAACGCTTTATATTGGGAATCGGCTTTTTCCCTTTACTGTTCCGCTCCTTTCTGCCATCCGGGAGAGGGGGGCGCAGTACCTTTTTGTGACCAATAACTCCTCCAAAAGTGTCAGGGATTATATTTTGAAGCTGGAAAAGCTGGGAATCCCAGCAACGAAGGAAGATTTTATGACCTCCTCCCAGGCTACTGCATTTTATCTGAAGAAGCATCACGCCGGTCAGCGGCTGTATGTCTGTGGAACAGCATCTCTGAAGGAAGAGCTCCGCAGGGAAGGCTTTGCCATCACCGAGGTGCTGGATGAGGTGGATTGCATTGTTATTGGGAATGATACGGAGCTGACCTTCCAAAAGCTTTGGGACGTTTCGGAGCTTCTTCTGACCCGGAAGGACATTCCCTATATTGCCACCAACCCTGATTATGTTTGCCCGACCGAATTTGGAAGCGTTCCCGATTGCGGCAGCTTCTGTGATATGTTTTATAACGTGGCAAAGCGCCGTCCGGTTGTGATTGGAAAACCGGAGGCTCTGATGGCCCAGCTTGCGATGGAAAAAACAGGACACACCAAAGAAGAAACAGTGGTCATCGGAGACCGGATTTATACCGATATCAAAAGCGGAATCAACGCCGGGACATCCACCATCCTTGTAATGAGCGGGGAGACCACCCGGGAGGTTTTGGAAGCCTCAGCCGACCAGCCGGATTACGTGATGGAAAGCGCCGCGGAGCTGTTGGATATTCTGCAGGGAGAGTAAAAAACGCGGTTTTAAGTCCGAAAGAAATGAAAAAAGCACTCCCAAAAATGAAATTTTTTTCAAAAAAGTTCTTGACATTAGCGCTTTAAAGTGATATACTTCACCTCAATGAATGCATAGGAGAAATTGCCATGAAGCTGTTTGCTTTTGCAGCCGAATATTTTTTCTACTTTTATGCTCGTTTCTTTAGAAGCGAATATAAGAGTGAATTGTGCTGCAATTAAACGGTTCGAATGCATTCGGTGATACCGGAACAAAAAGAGCCTCGCAGTGTAATTCACTGTGGGGCTTTTATTATGTTTTAAGAGAGTGTCGGGAGGAAAATAGCATGATCGCAGTTGTAAAAATGGGAACCCCAAAAAAACAAATTGATAACCTGATTTCCTGGATTTCATCCCAAGGGGTGATGGTCCATCTTTCGGAGGGAGAATATCAAACGGTTCTTGGTTTGATCGGAGATACCAGTAAAATAGATGTTGATTTACTGGAAGGGCTGGAGATCATTGATTCCGTAAAACGGATCAGCGAACCTTTTAAAAGCGCCAACCGGAAGTTTCACCCGGACGATACTGTCGTGGATGTGGGGGGAGTAAAGATTGGTGGAGGAAATTTTGCGCTGATTGCCGGTCCCTGCTCGGTGGAAACAGAGGCGCAGATCATTGAGGTTTCCCGTCGGGTAAAGGAAGCAGGAGCATCCCTCCTGCGGGGCGGTGCCTTTAAGCCCCGCACCTCTCCTTACGATTTCCAGGGCCTGAAGGCAGAGGGGATCGAGCTGCTCAGCGAGGCCAAGCGGGAGACGGGAATGCCCATCGTCACCGAGATTATGGATGTCAATCATCTTCCTCTCTTTGAGAATGTGGATATGATCCAGGTTGGCGCAAGAAATATGCAAAACTTTGAGCTGCTCAAGGAGCTGGGACGGACCAAAAAGCCGATCCTCCTGAAAAGAGGTCTCGCCAACACTCTGAAGGAATTTCTGATGAGCGCGGAATATATTATGGCGGGCGGAAATGAGCAGGTCGTCCTCTGCGAGCGGGGAATCCGTACTTTTGAGACCTATACCCGGAATACCCTTGATCTTTCCGCTGTTCCGATGCTCCACGAGCTGACCCATCTGCCGGTGGTGGTGGATCCCAGCCATGCCTGCGGAATTGCCCGGATGGTAAAGCCTCTGGCTTTGGCGGCGGCCGCCGTGGGTGCAGACGGTTTGATGATCGAGGTCCATAATGACCCGATGCATGCCCTTTGCGACGGCGCTCAGTCTTTGACTCCCGAACAGTTTGCGGATGTTTCGGCACGGGTCAAGGGTGTGCTTGCGGCAGTCCATCAGTAATAAGTTTCGGCAGAATGGAGGAAGCAGAATGATCATCGGGGTTGCGGGTCTTGGCTTGATCGGTGGTTCGATTGCCAAAGCGTTTAAGTATTATACCGATGCGGAGGTCTATGGCTTTGATAAAGATACTTCCGCAGAACGGCTTGCCCTTCTGGTCGGCGCCATTGACGGTTCTCTGTCGGAGGCGATGCTGGCGGAATGTGACTATCTGTTTGTCGCTCTTTATCCCGGCGCTGCGGTGGAATATATTGAGAGCCTGAAGGGGAAGCTGAAGCCGGATGCGGTGGTCATCGACTGCTGCGGTGTCAAACGGGCGGTTTGCCCCGCGTGTTTTGCCGCGGCAAAAGAGGGCGGATTTACCTTTATCGGCGGCCATCCTATGGCGGGCCTGCATCTGTCCGGCTTCAAAAATTCCCGGGCAAACCTCTTTGGCGGCGCATCGATGATCCTCGTTCCGGAAAATACCGAAAATATTCTCCTCCTTTCCCGGGTCAGTGAAATGCTACGCTCTATTGGATTTGGAAGCATTACCATTACCACCGCCCAGGTGCACGATGAAAATATTGCCTTCACCTCCCAGCTTGCCCACGTTGTTTCCAATGCGTATGTAAAAAGCCCTCGGGCGGAGGTGCATAAAGGCTTTTCTGCCGGGAGCTACAAAGATCTGACCCGTGTTGCGTGGCTTAATGAGGAGATGTGGACAGAGCTCTTTTTGGATAATCCTGACACACTCTGCGAAGAGTTGGATGGCCTGATTGGTGCATTGACTGACTATCGGAATGCCATTGCTGACAAAGATGCAGATACTCTTCGCACCCTCCTGAAGGAGGGCCGGGAACGAAAAGAAAGGATCGATCGGGGATGAAAGAGATCGTTGTGAAGGCTTCGCGCCAATATTCTGTCTTGATTGAAAACGGAATCTTTTCCCGGGCCGGTGCGCTTTGCAGAGAGGTGCTCCGGGGCAACCGGGTTTGTGTTGTCAGTGATTCCAACGTTGCCCCTCTTTACGGAGCCCGGTTGGAACAATCCCTCCGGGAGGCCGGGTTTGACCCTGTTTCTTATACCATACCGGCAGGGGAGGAGTCTAAAAATCCCGGTCAGCTGGTTGCTCTCGCCGAATTTTTGGCGGAGCGGGAGTTTACCAGGTCGGATGGCTTGATTGCTCTTGGCGGCGGTGTCACCGGGGATCTGACGGGGCTTTGCGCATCTCTGTTTCTGCGCGGGGTCGGTTGTGTGCAGATCCCAACCTCGGTGCTTGCGGCAGTGGATTCCTCTGTGGGCGGGAAAACGGCGGTGAACCTCCGGGCAGGGAAGAATCTCTTCGGTTCCTTTTTTCAGCCCCGCCGGGTGATCTGCGATCCGGAGCTTTTTCAAACGCTTCCGCCGGAGATCGTCGCCGATGGCTTTGCAGAGATTGTGAAATACGGAATGCTTGCAGATACCGGACTTTTTAAGCGGCTGGAGGAAAGATGCGAGGATATGGAGCTGATCGTCGCCGAATGCGTGGAATACAAGCGACAGATCGTAATGGAGGATGAGTTTGATACCGGTCGGCGGAAGCTTTTGAATCTCGGCCATACCGTTGGCCACGCCATTGAAGCAGCCAGCGACTTCCGGATTTCTCACGGAAGTGCCGTAGCGATGGGGATGGTGGCAGTTACCTGTTATGCGGCAAAGGCCGGACTTTGTGCCGCCGATCTGCCAAAGCGTCTGACGGATTTGCTTGAAAGCTACCGGTTGCCGGTGACCTGTCCCTTCTCGGCGGAGGAACTGATCCGTTCCGCCCTGCACGATAAAAAGCGGGAAGGAGACCGGATCGACCTGGTCATTCCAAGAGAGATTGGAAACTGCGAAATTTACCCCATCCCGGTTTCGGAGATGGCGGTTGTTTTGAAGGAAGGATTAGGATAATGGATATTACCCTTCAGGCGAATGGAATCGGTGGGCGGATCGACATAATCAGCAGTAAATCCCGCCTGCACCGTCTGATGATCTGTGCAGCGCTGGCAAAGGGAAAAACCACCATCCGGAACGCGATTTTTTCCAAGGATACCCAAGCGACTGCCGGGTGTCTGGACGGGTATGTCGCTCAAATCAGGCGGGAGGGCACGGACCTTGAGATTTGCCCCCTTCCCGAGGCTTGTGCCGGCAGAGTTTTGGATTGCGGTGAAAGCGGCTCCACCTTCCGAATGCTCCTCCCAGTGGCCGCTGTGCTTGGCAAGGATGTCACCTTTACAGGTTCGGATTACCTTGCAAAACGCCCCATTTCTCCTCTTTATGAGGTGCTCTGCGAAGGAGGAGCGGCTCTTTCCCAACCGGGGCAGTTTCCCCTCACCTGCCAGGGCAGGCTTCGGCCGGGGGAGTATTCCATTGCAGGGAATGTCAGCTCCCAGTTTATCAGCGGACTGCTATTTGCCCTTCCTATGGCGGGAGGGGAGAGCCTGCTCCGGGTCACCGGAAAGGTGGAATCCCGCCCATATATTGATATGACGCTGGATGCCCTGTGGCAGTTTGGTGCCGAAATTGAAGAGGTTGAACCGAATCTTTTCCGAATCGGGTCAAAGGGACTGACCTCTCCGGGCGAGATCCGGGCAGAGGGTGATTGGTCCAATGGGGCATTTTGGCTTTGTGCCGGAGCGGTTGGAAAAGGGAAGACGGTTCTCTGCGGAAACCTCGACCCGGCTTCCCGGCAGGGGGATCGAAAAATCGTGGAGATTCTCCGGGCGTTTGGCGCAGAGATTGGAATGGACGACCAAGGCTGCTGGGTCAAGCCTTCTGCGTTGCACGGAATCGAGATTGACGCGGCGGATATCCCTGATCTTGTTCCTGTTTTGGCGGTGACAGCGGCTGCAGCCGCCGGGACGACCCGGATTATTCACGCAGAACGGCTCCGGCTGAAGGAAAGCGATCGAATCGAATCCACCTGCGCCCTGATCAATGCCCTGGGCGGTTCTGCCCGGCCCACAGAGGACGGAATGATCATTGCGGGCGGTGGCTTGCGGGGCGGTCAGATCGATTCCTATAACGATCATCGGATTGCAATGTCGGCGGCGGTGGCGGCGGTGGCTTGCGGAAAGCCGGTCACCATCCAAAATGCCTCTGCGGCAGATAAATCCTATCCGGACTTCTTTCCGTTGTTTCAAAGCCATTGTGTGTAGTTTTTGACATTTTCCGAGCAGAGGTTTATAATAATATCGTTTTATCTTCGATGAACATAAACGGAGGAAGATTTTATGTCATCCATCATCGGACAAACATTAAAAATCTCTATTTTTGGCCAGTCACATGCGGCCGGTATCGGCGTGGTGATTGACGGCTTTCCTGCCGGCATAACGGTCGATATGGAGAAACTGGGGCAGTTTTTGGCGCGTCGCGCTCCGGGCGGAGACAGATTTTCCACCCCACGGACCGAGGAGGATCGCCCTGAATTTTTGAGCGGGATTGTGGACGGTGTGACTTGCGGAGCGCCTATCTGTGCCGTCATCCGGAATGAGGATACCCGCTCGGTGGACTATCGTGAGCTGAAGGATATTCCTCGCCCGGCTCACGCAGATTTTACCGCGCAAATGCGGTACGGAGGGTATCAGGATGTTCGGGGCGGTGGACATTTTTCCGGGCGGCTGACAGCGCCTCTCTGCATTGCGGGCGGACTGTGTATGCAGCTGTTGGAGCAGAAGGGGATTGCCGTCGGAGCTCATATTTATTCGATAGGCTCGTTGCAGGATACCCCCTTCGATCCGGTGACGGTATCGGAAAAAGATTTCCCCCGGACCCGGTTTGCAGTCATTGACCCGGTAATTTCAGAGAAGATGCAGGAACTGATCAGCGATGTCAGAACACAGGGGGATTCCATTGGCGGCATCGTAGAATGTGCCGTGGTGGGAATGCCCGGCGGAATCGGTGACCCGATGTTTGATGGGATTGAGAACCGTCTGGCAGCGATTCTGTTTGGGATTCCTGCGGTCAAGGGTCTGGAGTTTGGGAGCGGCTTTGCCGCGGCCCGGATGCGCGGAAGCGAGAACAACGATCCTTTCTGTATCCAGGATGGCGCAATCTGCACCCAAACCAACCATCACGGTGGGATCCTGGGTGGGATCTCCTCGGGGATGCCGATCCTTTTTCGGGTAGCCTTTAAGCCAACCCCAACCATTGCGTTGCCCCAGCAAAGCGTCAGCCTCTCCAAAATGGAGGAGGTTGAACTGAAGGCCAGAGGGCGGCACGACCCTTGCGTCGTTCCCCGGGCAACGGTCTGTGTGGAAGCGGCGGCGGCCATCGCTGTATGTGATATGATTTTATAAACAGAGGAGTTTTTCAAAATGGATATCAAACAACTCAGAGAACGGATTGACAAAACGGATGAACAGCTTGTATCCCTTTTCTGCGAGCGGATGAAGATCAGCGGTGAAATCGCTGAATGGAAGGCGCAGGAAGGAATGGCCGTTACCGATAAAAAGCGGGAACGGGAGCTTTTGACCCGGGTTTCGGAGCTTGCGGGAGAGGAAATGGAGCTGGATGTCCGCACCCTGTATAATCTGATTATGTCCTTGAGCCGATCCTATCAGCACCGGAAGATGGACGGTACCTCCAAGCTCTACGAAAAGATCACCAAGGCCCTGGAAACTACCAATAAGCTCTTTCCGGAACGGGCGGTTATTGCTTGCCAGGGAACAGAGGGGGCCTACTCTCAGCAGGCCTGCGAGAAGCTTTTCTCTGCGCCGGATATCCTTTTCTTCCGTAGCTTTGATGCTGTTTTCAGTGCTGTGGATAAGGGCCTGTGTAAATACGGAATCCTTCCCCTGGAAAACAGTACCGCCGGTTCAGTCAACCGGATCTACGATCTGATGATCCAGTACCGTTTCAGCATTGTCCGGAGTACCCGGCTGCATATCAACCACGCTTTGATGGCAAAAAAGCCGGTGGAGCTGGATAAGATCCGGGAGATTGTTTCCCACGATCAGGCTCTGAGCCAGTGCAGTGTTTTCCTGGAGGGACTCAAAAATGTGAAGCTGACCTCTTTTGAAAATACGGCTGCTGCCGCAGAATATGTTGCCAACAGTAATCGGGATGATTTGGCTGTCCTTTGCTCGGATAGCTGTGCGGAGCTTTATCAGCTGACGGTGATCCATCGCAACTGTCAGAATGTGGATAATAACTATACCCGCTTTATCTGTATCTCCAAGGATCTGGAAATCTATCCCGGGGCGGAGCGGACCAGCTTGATGATGGTCATTCCCCATAAGCCCGGTTCCCTTTATAAAGTAATGTCCCGGTTTTATGCGCTGGGGATCAACCTGATCAAACTGGAATCCCGTCCGATTCCGGGCAGAGATTTTGAGTTTATGTTCTATTTCGATATTGATTCCTCGGTGTATTCTCCCAAGCTCGCCCAGCTTCTTTGCCAAATGGAGGCGGAGACGGAGGAGTTTGAGTATCTGGGAAGCTATACGGAGGTTGTGTGATGATGCGTTGTGGCCTTTTGGGACGCACCCTGTCCCATAGCCTTTCTCCGCAGATCCACCGCTTTTTCGGCGATTACTCCTATGAGCTTTTTTCCACCGAGCCAGAGGCGCTGGAGCAGTTTCTCCGCACCGGTGCCTTTGACGCCATTAACGTGACCATCCCTTATAAAAAGGATGTGATCCCATACTGCAGAGAGCTTTCGGATGCCGCAAAAAAGATCGGCAGTGTCAACACTCTTCGCCGCAGAGCGGACGGCACCCTCTTTGGGGATAATACTGATTATTACGGCTTTCGCTGGATGCTGGAGAGCCGTGGCTTTGCGGTGGCGGGGAAGAAATGCCTCGTTTTGGGTAGCGGCGGTGCAAGCCTTGCGGTGTGCACTGTGCTTCGGGATATGCAGGCGAGGGAAGTGGTGGTGATCTCCCGCTCCGGGGAGAATAACTACAGCAACATCTCCCTCCATTACGATGCAGACGCTATTGTTAATACTACTCCGGTGGGGATGTACCCTCATAATGGGGAAAGCCCCTTGGGACTGGAAGGATTCTCTCATCTAAATTGGGTGGTGGATATTATCTATAATCCCGTAAAGACGGCATTTTTGCTGGATGCGGAGTCTTTGGGGATTCCCTGCGAGAACGGATTGCCCATGCTGGTGGCCCAGGCAAAGCGTGCTTCGGAGGTGTTTACCGGCGGAATATTGGAGGATGCCCTGATCGAAGAGGTGACCGACCACATTCTTTCGGGAATGAAAAATATCGTTCTCATCGGAATGCCGGGAAGCGGGAAGAGCACCGTTGCCAAGCTCCTTGCCGACCGATTGAACAGACCGATAACAGACACAGATTATTTGGTAGAGGAAAAAGCAGGAATTTCCATCCCTGATCTGATTGCCCAAAAGGGAGAAAACTTCTTCCGGGATCTGGAAACGGTAGCTGTCAAAGAGGCAGGAATGCAGACGGGGTGGATCATCGCCACCGGTGGAGGCGCCATTTTGCGGGAGGAAAACCGAAGAGCGCTCCGTCAGAACGGAACAGTGATCTTTTTGGACCGTCCAATGGAGCAACTGGATGTAAAGGGAAGACCCTTGTCAGACGGAGGGCGTGCTTTGGAACGGCTTTCCCGGGAAAGAATGCCTATTTATCGGTCAATGGCCGACCATTCCGTTGCTGTTTCGGAGGATCCGGAGCAAACGTTGGAACGCATCCTCGCCTTCTTGCAGAATAAGCAATAAAAAATACCGTAGCTGCGAAAAATGCGGCTACGGTATCTTTTATGTACTTGTATTATTGTTCTGAAGCAGGGGTTTGTGCTTTCTTTCCTTTTTTATCCATCGGAAAAACCTTTTGAAGCATTTTGATCAGCACAACAGAAAGAATAATAATAATCAGACCCTTAATCAGGTTAAAGGGGGCGGCACCGAAAACGATATAACCGTCAATGCTGGTAATGGCGGGGTTGATCGACTGACAGAGGCTGACAATTGCATCTACCGGCATAATCAGGACAGAATAGGCCGGGATCAGGAGAAACTTATTTGCGAGCATTCCAGCAACCATTGCACCGGCCACACCCCCAATGCTTCCCCAGATAAACTTGCCCTTCAGCTCCGAGCGATAGAAAAGGCAGGAGGGAAGGATCAGGCAAATGGAGATCAGGAAGTCTGCAATCTGCCCGACTCCTCCGGTGAAGCTAAAGGGGAGATGGACCAGCTCCTTGACCAAGGTTGCCGCAATGGCAGGGACAGGCCCGTAAAGATAGCCCAGGAAAAGAAGAGGCACAGTGCTGAAATCCAGCTTCAGGAAGGGAGGGAGAAAGGGAAGAGGAAACTCAAAAAACATCAGCACTGCGGAAAGCGCCGCCGCGATCGCGGTAAAGGTCAGGATTCGAACATTTCTGTTTCTCATATATGGGACAAGGCTTGAGCGGCTGTTTCGGAAAGCACTCAGTTCTTGTCAGTCACCTTCTTTCAAAAAAATAAACCCCGCGATCTCTCGCGGGGCAGTTTCACACTCAAAAACATAACGGTTTCCAAGCGCTGTTCCTTTATATCCGGACTTTAACCGTTGGTAATGGATTCGCACCATTTCTGCAGACCCGGGAGGGTTGCTCGCGGACTCGCGGAAAATTCCGCATCACCGCCAGTGGAGACTTTCACTCCGCCCCGAAACAGACTTTACAAATATTATACCAAAGAAAAATAATTTGTCAACTATAAAGTTTTTGCTTGACATTCGGGCAAATACCCGATATAATATATTGAATTGCAGTTTAGAGAGGTGGATGGAAATGGCGTCGAAACCCATTGTTGTTACCGATGACGGCCTGAAAAAGCTGGTCGAGGAGCTGGAAGAGCTCAAAACGGTAAAACGGAAGGAAGTTGCAGAGACCATTAAGGTGGCTCTTTCTTTTGGCGATCTGTCCGAAAATAGTGAGTATGATGAAGCCAAGAACGAGCAGGCAATGGTCGAAGCAAGAATTGCCCAGCTTGAGGCAATGCTCAAAAACGTTAAGATCCTGGATGAGGAAGAAATTCCCTCTGACGTTGTTAATATTGGTTCTCGTGTCCGTGTTTTGGATGTTGAGTTCAATGAAGAGGGTATTTATAAAATCGTTGGATCCACAGAGTCCAATCCTGCAGAGGGAAGCATTTCGGATGAGTCTCCCCTCGGCCGTGCCATTCTCCATAGAGGAGAAGGGGAAGTCGTTATGGCGGAGTTGGAGAATGGTCTTTCCATTCAGTATAAGATTTTGGAAATTCTGAAATAGTTTAAAAAACGCCGGTATTGCTCTTTTGGGCAATCGGCGTTTTTTGATGCAAATTTCATAGGATGTAAAAAAGAAGAGAGATTTTCGGGAGTTTTTTATGTGTTGTCGGAAAATGAAAAAAATCCCGGAAAAGACCTTTATTGCCATCCCAAAATATGATATAATGATTGAAATATGTCAACCCGGAGAAATGGAAAATTCGGGTCCACCAAAATGTGATTACAAGGTGTGGCGGAAACCCAACCGCCCGCTGTCAATACAAAAAAGGAAAGGAACGAAAGAGATGGAAAAAACAGCGTTTTTGCTTCTCGAAAATGGGACCTTGATCGAGGGGAAGAGCTTCGGTGCGGTGAAGGAGGCAATCGGTGAGATTGTTTTCAATACCGGGATGGTTGGTTACCTCAATACCCTGACTGACCCTTGCTATTGCGGACAGATCGTGATGCAGACATTTCCGTTGATTGGAAATTACGGTGTGATCCCTGAGGAAATTGAGGGAGCCGTTCCTTTTTTGAGTGCTTATATTGTGCGGGATTGGTGTCAGGAGCCTTCCAACTTCCGTTGCCGCGGGCAGATTGATGCCTTCTTGAAGAAGCATGGAATTCCCGGACTTTATGGGATTGATACCCGTGCCCTGACCCGTATTCTCCGTACCGAGGGTGTGATGAATGCCAAGATCATTTATTCCAAGGATCAGATGGAGGCTTCTCTCGCTCAACTGAAGGAGTACCGGGTAGAGAAGGCCGTTGCTGCTGTGACGGATGGTGTCCGGAAAGAGACTGCTCCCCAGGTGGATGAAAAATACCGGGTGGTTCTTTGGAACTTCGGCGCCAAGAAGCATTTGGAGCGGGAGCTTACCGTCCGCGGTTGCCGGGTAATCGAGATGCCGGCCGATTCCTCTGCGGATGCAATTCTTGCAGAAAAGCCGGATGGAATCCTTATTTCCAATGGCCCTGGGGATCCCGCTGAAAATGCGGATGCAGTTGCAGCTTTGGCAACTCTTTGCGAAAAAAAGCTTCCCGTTTTCGGAATTGGGTTGGGTCACCAGCTTCTTGCCTTGGCCAACGGCGGGAAAACGGAAAAACTGAAATTTGGCCATCGCGGTGCCAACCAGCCTGCAATGGAGCTTGCTACCGGCCGGGTATTTATCACCGCCCAGAATCACGGTTATGTTGTTTCAGATAAGGACCTTCCTGCCAACGCCGATGTAACCTTTGTGAACGGAAATGACCGCACCTGCGAGGGACTTTCTTACCGGGATCTTCCGGCCTTCTCCATCCAGTTTATGCCCGAATCTTCGGATAGTCCCCATAATACCAGCTTTTTCTACGATCAATTTGTTGCCATGATGAAGGAGGGTAAATAATTATGCCGTTGAAAGAAAACTTGAAGAAGGTTCTTGTGATCGGCTCAGGCCCTATCGTGATTGGCCAGGCTGCTGAATTTGACTATGCAGGAACGCAGGCCTGTCGCGCATTGAAGGAGGAGGGCCTGGAGGTCGTTTTGGTGAACTCCAACCCCGCAACCATCATGACAGACAATGCGATGGCTGACCGCATTTATATTGAGCCCCTGACCCTGGAGACCATCCGCCGGATTATTGACAAAGAGCGTCCGGATAGCCTCCTTTCCACTCTGGGCGGTCAGACCGGTCTGACCCTTTCTATGCAGCTTGCCAAGGAGGGTTTCCTGGAGAGCCGGGGAGTTCAGCTTCTGGGCGCAAAGCCGGAAACCATTGATAAAGCGGAGGACCGTCAGCGCTTTAAGGATACTATGGAAAAAATCGGCCAGCCCTGCGTCCCCTCTATGGTTGTGACTACCGTTGAGGCGGCGGAGGAGTTTGTGGCGGATATCGGTCTGCCGGTAATCATCCGTCCCGCCTTTACGTTGGGTGGTACCGGTGGCGGTATTGCCTCTGATCCGGAAGAGCTTCGGGAAATTGCCGGAAACGGAATCCGGATGTCGCCCATCGGGCAGATCCTGGTTGAGAAATGTATTGCCGGCTGGAAGGAAATCGAGTTTGAGGTCATCCGCGACTCGGCGGGGAATGTCATTACCGTCTGCAGTATGGAAAACCTTGATCCTGTGGGTGTCCATACCGGTGATAGTATCGTTATCGCTCCGGCGGTGACCCTTTCCAGCAAGGAGTATCAGATGCTCCGGAATGCGGCTCTTTCCATTGTTTCGGAGTTGGAGGTTGAGGGAGGCTGTAACTGCCAGTTTGCCCTGAATCCGGATAGCTTTGAGTATGCGGTTATTGAGGTAAACCCCCGTGTTTCCCGCTCCTCTGCACTTGCCTCCAAGGCAACCGGATACCCCATTGCAAAGGTTGCTTCCAAAATCGCCATCGGTTATACCCTCAGCGAGATCAAAAACGCCGTTACTGGAACGACCTATGCTTCTTTTGAGCCTTCCATCGACTATGTTGTTGTTAAGATGCCCAAGTGGCCCTTTGATAAGTTTGTTTACGCCAACAAGACCCTCGGCACACAGATGAAAGCAACCGGTGAGGTTATGTCCATCGGCACCTCTTTTGAGGAGGCCATTATGAAAGCCGTCCGGGGTGCAGAGATCTCCCATCCCTACCTCTCAGATGAGTACCACGAATCCCTTTCGGATCACGAGATCCTTGCCAAGCTTTCGGTATGTGACGATAACCGTCTCTTTGTGGTCTATGAGGCTCTGAAAAGAGGGGTTACCCCCGATGCGATTTTTGAGAAAACCAAGATCGACCGTTGGTTCCTTTATAAGCTTCTGAATCTTGCAAAGATGGAGAAGACCCTGGCCACCGCTCCCTTGACGGAAGAACTCTACCGCGCCGCAAAGAAGATGGGCTACCCGGACAAGATCATCACCAAGCTTTCCGGGAAAAAGCCTCCCCTGAAATTGCGCCGGTCTTATAAGATGGTAGATACCTGCGCGGCGGAGTTTGAGGCTGTGACCCCCTATTTCTACTCCACTGTGGATGAGGAAAATGAGGCCGAGGAATTTATCAAAAACCGCAACTCGGATAAGAAGACCATTATTGTTTTCGGATCGGGTCCCATCCGGATCGGCCAGGGCATTGAGTTTGACTATGCATCTGTCCATTGCGTATGGGCGCTGAAGCGGCTGGGTTATGAGGTTGTGATCGTCAATAATAACCCTGAAACGGTTTCCACCGACTTTGACACAGCGGATCGGCTTTACTTCGAGCCGCTGACCGATGAGGATGTTGATGGCATTCTCGCCACAGAAAAGCCTTATGGCGTTGTGGTCGCCTTCGGCGGACAGACAGCAATCAAGCTGACCAAGCATTTGGTTGCCGTGGGAGCGAATATTCTCGGAACTCCCGCTGAGTCGATTGACGCTGCCGAGGACCGTGAGCTGTTCGATGCTCTGCTGGAGGAGCTGCAGATCAAACGTCCCCGGGGCTGTACTGTGATGACAGAGGCAGAAGCTCTGAAGGCGGCAGAAGAGATCGGTTACCCTGTTTTGGTCCGTCCTTCTTACGTATTGGGCGGTCAGAATATGATCATCGCCTTCACTCCGGCGGATATTACCGAGTATATGGCCATCATCCTTGCCCAGGGAATTGAGAACCCCGTTTTGATTGATAAATATCTGATGGGTCGGGAGATTGAGGTGGATGCCATCTGCGATGGGGAAGATATTCTGATCCCGGGCATTATGGAGCATATTGAGCGCGCCGGTGTTCACTCGGGTGACTCCATTGCCGTTTATCCTGCATATTCCCTGGACGATGCAATGATCGAGCGGGTCAAATACTGCTCTCACCGTCTGGCGGTTTCCCTTAAAACCAAGGGTCTGGTGAATATCCAGTATTTGATCTATCAGAACGAGCTTTACGTAATCGAGGTAAACCCCCGTTCCTCCCGGACAATCCCTTATATCAGTAAGGTGACCGGAGTTCCGATGGTTGATCTTGCAACCCGCGCCATGCTGGGTGAAAAGTTGGCCGATATGGGTTACGGTACCGGGCTTTATAAAACCTCCAACTATACTGCAGTTAAGGTTCCTGTTTTCTCCTTTGAAAAGTTGATTAACGTGGATAATCACCTGGGACCCGAGATGAAATCTACCGGTGAGGTGCTGGGAATCGCTGTTACAATGGAGGAAGCGCTTTATAAGGGCTTGATTGCCGCCGGTTATCGGATGAAGAAGCGGGGCGGTGTGCTGATTACCGTCCGGAATAGCGATAAGCCTGAGATTATTGATATTGCCAAGGGCTTTTCCGATCTTGGCTTCCGTTTGTATGCTACAGCGGGCTGTACCGACGTTATCCGTCAGGCGGGCATTGAGGTTGAACGGGTTGAGAAGATCCACGAGTCGGATCACAATACCCTGACCCTCATTGAGAGCGGTAAGATCGATTATGTTATTTCTACCTCCTCCAAGGGTCGGATTCCCACCAGAGATAGTGTTAAAATCCGCCGGAAAACGGTGGAGCGGAGCATTCCCTGCCTGACCTCCATTGATACTGCCCGCGCACTTCTGGAGTGCCTTAGAAGCCGTTATTCGGAGTATAGTACCGAGCTTGTGGATATCAATAACCTCCGGGAAGAGCGGATCAAGCTGGATTTCACCAAAATGCAGGCCTGCGGAAACGACTATATTTACTTCAATTGCCTCCATCACCGGATCACCAATCCGGAGGTGCTGAGTGTTCGGCTTTCTGATCGGCATTACGGTGTCGGTGGAGATGGTGTCGTACTGATCGAGCCGTCGGGAATTGCGGATGCAAAAATGCGGATGTTCAATCAGGATGGCAGCGAGGGCCGAATCAGCGGGAATGCGCTGGGATGCGTTGCAAAATATCTTTACGATAACGGCATCGTTGCCCGGGAGAATGTAATGGTTGAAACCCTGAGCGGAGTAAAAACCGTTTCTCTGACCAAGTTCAACGGTCAGGTTAAGCTGGCAACGGTGGATATGGGCAAGGCCGAGCTTGCTCCTCAGCAGATCCCGGTGAAGATGGATGGGGAAAAGATCGTCGATCATCCCATTACCGTTGAGGGACGGGAATACCGGATCACCTGCGTCTCTATGGGAAATCCCCACTGTGTCGTGTTTGTGGATAGTGTGGATACCATTGACATTGATTCGATTGGTCCGGCGCTGGAGTTCCATGAGCTTTTCCCTGAACGGGCAAATATTGAGTTTGTCAAGGTGTTGGACGATAAGACCCTCCGGATGCGTGTTTGGGAGCGGGGGAACGGTGAGACCCTGGCCTGTGGCTCGGGGGCCTGTGCCGCTGTGGTTGCCGCCGTGGAAAACGGCTTCTGCCAAAAGAATGCGGATGTTACCGTTAAGCTTTTGGGCGGTGAGCTGACCATCCGGTATTCGGATGATTCGATTCTAATGACCGGAAATGCTGAAAAGACCTTCGAGGGCACGGTGGAAATCTGATTCTGATGAAAAAAGATCCCGATAGGAGAGAGCTTCTCTTCTGTCGGGATCTTTTTGGTGTTTTTCGGTTGTTTTTCGGTGATTCCCATTTGACATTTCAGTAAAAAAATTGTATTATATATTATTATGGGTGTATTGTGACCACAAACACATAATCAAGGAGGGAATAAGGGCTTTTACGCCCGCTTCTATGGTTTCGGATGCAGGTTTTTTTCCTTGCCTTATGACAGTTTCCGCTCCAACGTGGGAAGGCTTTGTACCGTTTTTGGTGTGTGCTTTTCTTTTGCTGGTATTGGCCTTTTTGGCATCTGTTACCGGTCGGGCGGTGGCGCTCCTTCGGGAGGAGCTGCGGATTGGGAAAAGAGAGTTTCCCAAAAAGCTTGAGATGTTTTTTCAAAACGAGTTGGCGGAGGAAGCCCTTCGACTGGCATATCGCTGTGCTGTCCTGTTGTCTACGGTGCTGTTTGCAGCACTGATTTTACCGGTCTGCGCCGAATGGATTCTCGCTGAGCTCCATTCCTGGACTGAAATATCCTACTGGGTTGCGGCGGCTCTTTCCGCCCTAGTTCTAACCCTCCCCCTTTCGGTTTTGGTGGTTTTTATGACCAAAACTGTTCCGATGGGAATTGCCGGAAAAAATCCTTACGGGATTTTCCGCTGGATGCGGCCTTTTATTTATCCGGCGGTGTGGCTGTTTGGCCCATTTGTCCGGCTGGAGCAGAAATGCCGTGCCGGGATTGCCCGGCTGGTGGGAGCGGATCCGGAGGAAAAAGGCGTTTCAGAGGAGGAAATCCGTTTGCTGGTGGATGAAGGGAATTCCACCGGAACGATTGAAACCCTCCAGCGGGATATGATCGAAAATATCTTCGAGTTTGACGATACACCGGTGGAGAGTATTATGACTCACCGGGTGGATGTTGTGGCGGTGCCGGAGGATGCGTCTATCGCTGATATCGTCTATCTTGCCATTAACGAGGGATATTCCCGGATTCCGGTCTATCGCGGGGATCTGGATGGTCTGCAGGGAATCATTTACGTTAAGGATCTCCTTTGCCTGGTGGGGTGCGCCAACAGCGGTGACTTCGGAATTGCTGATTTTATGCGTCCGGCGGTGTTTGTGCCGGAATCCAAAAGCTGTACCCAGCTGTTTCGGGAATTTACCGCCAAAAAGCTTTCCATGGCTGTGGTGGTGGATGAGTATGGCGGCACCTCCGGAATTGTGACGATGGAGGACCTTTTGGAGGAGATCGTAGGCAACATTCGGGATGAATATGATGATGAATCGGAGGATGACGTGGCCCGCCTTGGGGACAATACATATGAGTTTGAGGGCACCGTTGAGCTGGAAGAGGTCGAAAAGCTACTGAAGATTGATTTCGGGGAGCGGACCGATTGCGATACGATCGGCGGCTTGCTGACCGATGAGTTGGGCTTTATCCCTGAAACGGAGGATATTCCTCCTGTTTCGCTGTGCGGCTATTCCTTCCGGATTTTGAGTATTGAAGAACAGCGGATCCAGCGGATTCTCGCCCGGAAGGAACAATAACTGTTTAGGAAAGCAAAAAAAGGAGAAAAGATATGAACCATCAGGATAAAGAGATGCTTGCACCGCTCCAGGAGCGGATCGGTTACCGTTTTCTGAACCTATCCCTTTTGGAAACGGCAGTGACCCACTCTTCCTATGCAAATGAGGTGCGGAAAGGCCATAAAAGCAACGAGCGGCTGGAGTTTCTCGGAGATTCTGTTCTTTCGGTTATTGTGGCGGACTATATTTTTGCCAAATATAAGGACCGTCCCGAAGGAGATTTGACCAAGCTTCGCTCCTCTTTGGTGTGCGAAAAGGCACTTTACGGATACGCAGAAAAAATCCGGCTGGGACAAGCTCTTCTTTTGGGCCGCGGGGAGGAAAATACCGGTGGACGATTCCGCCCTTCTGTCCTTTCTGATGCCTTTGAAGCGGTAATCGCTGCTATTTATCTGGATGGCGGTTTGGAGCCGGCACGGGAGTTTGTTTTGCGGTTTGTTCGACCCGAAATTGAGGATGGAGAGAATGAGATCCGGGATTATAAGACCATTTTGCAGGAAATTATTCAGAAAAATCCAGAGGAACATCTTTATTATCAGCTTGTTGGAGAAGAAGGACCCGACCACGATAAGAAATTCGTTGTTGAGCTTCGGTTGAATAGCAATGTGATTGGCAAGGGCGTCGGAAAAAGCAAAAAGCAGGCAGAGCAGCAGGCCGCAAGGGAAGCACTTGCTCTGATGGGCGAATTGAAATAATTCCAGAGAGAACGGTTAAGGAGTGTAGAAGGATTTGGTATTAAAATCGATCGATATCCAGGGCTTTAAGTCCTTTCCCGATAAAACGTCTTTGGTATTTGGCAAAGGGTTGACGGCGGTTGTCGGGCCGAACGGAAGCGGAAAAAGTAATATCAGCGATGCAGTGCGATGGGTTTTGGGGGAAACCTCTGCCAAGACTCTGCGGGGCACAAAGAAAGAGGATGTTATCTTTGATGGAACAGAGAAGAGACGTCCCCAAGGCTTTGCTGTGGTTTCCTTGACTCTGGATAATAAGGAGCGTCGCCTTGCCATTGACAGTGACGAGGTCACGATCACCCGGAAGTGCTATCGTTCGGGGGAAAGCGAATATTTGATTAACCATAATAATGTCCGGCTGAAAGATGTTCAGCAGTTGCTGATGGATACCGGTCTGGGAAAAGACGGTTACTCCATGGTTGGACAGGGAAGAATCGCCGAGATCGTGGATGCGAAAAGCAACGAACGTCGGGAAATTTTTGAGGAAGCAGCCGGGATCTCCCGATTCCGTTACCGAAAAAACGAGGCAGAAAAGCAGCTTTCCAATGCCGAGGAAAATCTGATCCGGTTGAGAGATATCCTTTCCGAATTGGAAAGTCGGGTGGAGCCTCTGCGGATTCAATCGGAAAAAGCAGAGAAGTTCCTGGTGCTTGCCAATGAGCGCCGGGAACTGGAGATCTCTCTTTGGGTAGAGAATTTGGAGAAATCCAATCAGACCCTCCGGGATGAAGATTATAAGATCACTGCGCTTCGCACCTCTTACCAGGAGATTACCGACCGCAGAGAAGCGATTTCGGCTCAAATTGAGGGTGTTCATAGCGAAATGTCCCGGTTGGCCGCCGAGGCGGACGAGCTTCGCCGGAGCATTCATACCATTACTGAGCAGATTGCCGCAAAAGATTCCCAAATCGCAGTTTTCCAGAATGACATCAGCCATAATGAGACCTCCATTGCCCAGCTTCAGGAGGATCTTGCCGGTGCAGCATCGGGGGATGACGCCATCGACCAGGAGATCGCCGACCATCGGGAGAAGCAGGAGCAGCTTGCCTGCCGGATGGAGGAGACCAAAGCAAAAATCTCTGCTCTGGAAAGTGAACTGAATGAGATTCTGCGAGAGTCTGAGGGTGTTTCGGGAGATCTTTTGAAGATTGGCGAGGAACTTTCCGCTGCAACGATCTCTGCCTCTGAAAAAAGAGCGGCGGCTTACTCGGCCGAGATGAACCGGGAGGAGCTTTGCCGTCGGTCGGAGGAGCTGGGAGGGTACATAGAGAAAAACACCCAGAAGCGGACCGCCCTGGAACGGGAGCAGGATGACTGCAATGTTCTTTTGAACCATACGGAAGAGGAAATCTCCGGGATACTCAATAGCCTGGAAGGTTACCGGATGAAGTTGGATTCCCGCACCAAAAAACTGGAAAAAGCCAAGGCAGAGGCTGCGGAGGCAGAGCGGAAATGCCGGGATTTGAATCAACAGATTCGTCTTCTTTCTGATTTGGAAAAGAATATGGAGGGATATTCCGAAAGTGTTAAATCTGTGATCCGGAGAGGGGATCAGGGAGCACTGAAGGGAATCTGCGGTGCAATCTCCTCCTTGATTGATGTGGAGTCCCGGTATTCTGTGGCAATTGAAACTGCCCTGGGCGGTGCGATGCAGAATATCGTTACCGAGACAGAGGAAAATGCCAAACAGGCAATGAATTTCCTGAAGGAAAACAGGATCGGTCGGGCAACCTTCCTGCCCATCAGCGCTGTTAAGGGAAAACCCTTTACATTTGACGGCGTTCGGAAAGAGGAAGGTTTTATCGGCTTGGCCGTGGATTTGGTGCGGTTTGATAGCCGTTATAACGGTGTCATTGGCGATCAGCTGGGGCGGATCGTGATTGTAGATCATATTGACACGGCGATCCGTATTTCCCGGAAATTTGACCGGAAATTCCGTATCGTTACGCTGGACGGTCAGGTAATCAACGCCGGCGGATCTATGACGGGCGGTTCTGTCAGCAAGAGTGTTGGACTGCTCAGCCGTCGGAATGAAATTGAGAAAGCGCAGCAACGTCTGGCTGAGTTGACGAAGGAGCAGGAGGCAGTTCAGGAGGGAGTCAAGGCCGTCCAAACGGAGGTTTCTTCTCTCCAGGCGGGTGTCCTGGGTCTGGAAGGAAGCCTGAATAACCTTCGGGAGGAAAAGATCCGGTATGAAGGAGAAAAGCGCCGGATTGATGCAGAGCTGGAAAGCTGTATCAGCACAGATCGCTCCCTAACCGCTCAGCGGGAGGAGGCTGACCGTAAGGCTTCGCAGTACCGGCAGGAGGCCGCAACTGCAAAGGAAACGGAGGAGTCCCTCCGTGCGAAGGTGGAGGAGCTGACCGCCAAGCGGGATGCTCTTTCGGAAAACCGGGAAGCAGTCAGCGGAAAAACGGAATCGATCTCTGCTCAGATCAGTGAAAAACGGCTGGAAGAGGTCACTCTTCAGAAGGATTACGAGCAGCACCAGTTGCAGATTGATCAATGTGTGGTCCGCAAGAAGGAGATGGCGGAGCGCACCTCGGATATTACCCTGCGGATCGATCAGTTGATGGCGCAGTCGGAAGCCATCGGGAAGCAGATTGACGTTGTCCAGTCGGAAAAAGCATCTCTTTCCCGGGAGGCAGATAACGCCGAGACGGAGATCGGGGCAATTTCTACCCGCCGGCAGGCGCTGGAGCTTTCCACCACCAACCTCCGCGCCGATGAGCAGAAATGTAATGACGAGCGGGAAGCCTGCGGACGGGAGATCTCCCGAATGGAGGAGAAGAAAAACGCTCTGCAGACGGAATATGATAAGCTGATTGAGCGCCTTTGGACAGAGTATGAGCTGACCCGCTCCGAGGCGGCGGCCATTGCCAAGCCTCTGGAGAGTCTGACCGAAGCCAACCGCAGACTTTCAGAGATCAAGTCCAAAATCAAGGGCTTGGGGAATGTCAACGTTGGGGCAATTGAGGAGTATAAAGAGGTCAGCGAGCGGTATACCTTCCTTTCCGGGCAGATTGCGGACATTGAGCGCTCCCGGGATGAGCTGATCAAGATGATTCAGGAGTTGACCGCCCAAATGCGGGAGATGTTCCTGGAGGGCTTCCATCAGATCAACGCCGCCTTTAAGGTGGTCTTTACCGAGCTGTTTGGCGGCGGAAAGGCCGAGCTTGTGCTGAGTGAGGGGGAGGATGTCCTTTCTGCGGGTATTGATATCCATGCCCAGCCGCCCGGAAAGCTGGTCAAAAACCTTACTGCCCTCTCGGGTGGTGAGCGTGGCCTGATCGCGGTGGCAATCTATTTTGCAATTCTCAAGGTCAAGCCGGCTCCCTTCTGTATCCTGGACGAGATCGAGGCAGCTTTTGACGACGCAAACGTTGTCCGCTATGCGGAATATCTCCAGCGGATGACCCGGGCAACGCAGTTTATCTGCATCACTCACCGCCGCGGCACAATGGAGGCGGCAGACGTTCTATACGGCGTAACGATGCAGGAGGAAGGTGTTTCCAAGCTGCTGGAGCTGCAGGTCAGCGAGGTGGAAAGCCGTTTGGGCATTTCGGGAGATAAACAGGAAAATGTATAGGATAAAGGATGCTCTGCAAAATTCTGCAGGGCATTCTTTTTTTCACGTGACAACCCCTGTTGCACATATACTGAAATGGTATATCATCCGCAACCTTCCGGAGCGGAACAAACATTTCAGAAAAGAGGTTATGCAAATGGCAACAGGAAGATTGCAGCTGCAGCTTTGGGGAGCAAGAGAAGCCTTCCCGATTACAACTGCCTACGCTGTCTTGACGGATCGGGTGTCTGCCCAAACGGTACTCAGCGTCATTCTCAATATTGATGAAGACGGCCATAGTCAGATCATTGAGTTGGAGGCCCCGGACCGCTCCTATTCCCTGGAGGAGGGGGGGCCTATTGTGCCCTATTCCACCTATGATCTGACGGTAGAGGCAGAGGGGTATCAGACTATCAATATCAGCGGGATCCAGATTTTTGACGGGATACTGGCTCTGCAGGAGGTGGCAATGCTGCCCCTTCCCACAGACGATCTTGAGCGCACAACCAATCATCTTGAGGTTGCCTCCTCTTTGGAGGGGAAAACCACATCTTATGAAATTCCGGAGAATAATTTACTGATTACCGGTCCGGCCAGCGGTTTTTTGCCTTACGTCAACTGTGAAAGCGGAAACGTATTGGAGGAGCCGATCATTCCAAGAAATATTACCGTCCACCTGGGAAGACCCTCCAGCAGCGCGCGAAATGAAACCGTTTCCTTCCCGTATTATATCAAGAATGTTTGTTCCAGCGAGATTTATCCCACCTGGCCGGAGCAGTCTATCCGTGCCAACGTGATTGCGCAGGTCTCCTTGGCCCTGAACCGTGTTTATACTGAGTGGTACCGGAGCAAGGGGTATAATTTCGATATTACAAACTCCACCCAGTACGATCAGTATTACGTCAGTGGACGGAATATCTTTGACAATATCAGCAAAATCGTGGATGAGATCTTCAATAACTATCTGCGCCGCCCCGGAACCATCAACCCTTTTTACGCAGAATACTGCAACGGGACAACGGCAACCTGCCCCGGAATGTCTCAATGGGGGACGGTTTCCCTGGCAAATCAGGGACTTTCCGCCTTTCAGATTCTGCAGCGGTATTATGGCTCAAACCTCGAGCTTGTGACCAACACACCCGTTCGGGATATTACCCAGTCTTATCCGGGGACACCTCTCCGGCTGGGAAGTAGCGGCGCGGCTGTCCGAACCATTCAGCGGCAGTTGACCCGGATCCGCCAGAATTACCCGGGAATTCCTGCTCTTTCAGTGGATGGTGTTTTTGGTGCAGGAACAGAGGCTGCTGTGAGAAAATTCCAGTCGGTGTTTAATTTGACTGCAGACGGTGTTGTGGGAAAATCTACCTGGTATAAGATCTCCTATATTTATGTGGCAGTCAAAAAGCTTGCCGAGCTTGGCTCGGAGGGGGTGACTGATGAAGGCCTGGCTCCGGACGGAGAATATCCCGGCGTGACCCTGCGGCTTGGGTCTACCGGGTCAGCGGTGGAACGAATTCAGTACTATCTGGGGCTGATTGGACTTTATAACACGGCAATTCCTATCCCCAGCGTGGATGGAGTATTTGGCCCCGGAACAGAGGCGGCGGTTCGCGCGTTCCAGAATTATTATGGACTGACGGTGGATGGCGTTGTGGGGCAGGCAACCTGGAATGCCATCTACCGGGAGTATGCTGATCTTGCGGAGGATGAAAACCCCGGAGGATACGTGGGACAATATCCGGGATTCCTGCTTCGCAGAGGAAGTCAGGGAAATGAGGTGCGCCAGATGCAGTTTTATCTGAGTGTGATCTCGGGATATTACTCCTCAATTCCCAATTTAACAGTAGACGGAAACTTTGGCGCTGGAACAGAAGCATCGGTGCGAGCCTTTCAGCGATATTTTGGACTGAGCGTGGATGGTATTGTTGGTCGGAATACCTGGACAAAGATTTATGAGGTCTATTCCGGATCCATCAATAACCTTTTTCCGTCGGGCGGGATTCCCGGCACCTATCCCGGATTTTTGCTTCGGCTTGGTTCTCAGGGAATTTATGTCAAAGAAGCGCAGTATTATCTGAACGTCATCTCTTATTATAATTCTGCAGTTCCCCGGATCAGCTATGACGGCATTTTCGGCAATGCAACCCGGAATGCTGTAATCGCATACCAAAGAAGCTATGGTTTGACCGCTGACGGGGTAATCGGACCGGCAACCTGGGCATCAATTTACCGAACCTTCAGCGATATCCGTCTGAATCAGGGACCGGTCCGCCGCCGGGATACAATTCTGCCTCCTACAAGCTATCCCTTGCAGCCCGGTCAGGACGGGACGGATATTATCAACCTGCAGTTTATGCTCAATTATATTTCGGAGTTTTATAACCGGATCACTCCCTTTGAAATTACCGGGGTTTACGATACCGAAACTGCCGATGCTGTGGCAGAATTTCAGCGGGAGTTTGATCTGGATGTGACCGGAATCGTGGATGAGCGAACCTGGACGACAATTCTTGAGATATATCTTGCCTGCCTGAATGATTTCAACAATCAGGCCGACCGGGTAAGCGCTGAGGCTGAATATCCCGGCTATGTTTTGACGCTTGGGGCATCGGGGAATGCGGTATACTGGCTACAGGTTTATATGAACCTGATTGCATTGGCTTATTGTGAGGTGGATTTTACCCCCGTTAACGGCTATTACGGGGAGGAGACTGCCAATGCCATTCGTCAGTTCCAGGAGGGCTTTGGCTTGCCTGTCACGGGAGATACCGATCGGGATACCTGGGACGTAATCTATGAGCTTTACCGCTATATCGTGGAATATAACCGGCAAAATGGAAACTAAAAAAAGATGTTAATTTTTCGTAAAAGCGCGAAAAGATATTTTATTTCATTTTTGAGTGTGATAAAATAGATAGGGGAAAAGAAGGGCGACGGAGATTCGTCCCCTTTTTTCCGGCCAATCGGAGGACAACCCTGCCGAATCATAAAGGAGAAGCCGACCAACGATGAAAAAGAGTCTGTTCTCAAAATTTTATCTGGTTTGCATCATTACCATTCTCGTCAGTATTTTAACACTGGGTGGTGCATTTCTGATGTTTGCCGCCGGCTATTTTCGCACCGAGAAGTTTACGGTAATCGAAAATAGCGCTGAATATGCTGTGGCAGATACGATTGCAAATTTCAAAGGTCAGCAGGGTGGGAGCATCTATATTGACCGGAAAGAGATTTTTGACTGCTTTGAAAAAAGCAGCCGGGCCACTGATGCAGTGATATTTCTCGTGGATATCCACGGAAAGACGATTCTGTGTTCTGAGGGTAGTGGGTGCAATCATTCGGTTAAGCTGGTGAATGAAACCATCCGTCATCGCACGCAATCGGGTGATTATCGGGAAACAGGCCGGTTGGGTGAGCTGTACCGAGAGGCACATTTTACTGTCGGTAAGCCGGTGGTTATTGATTCAGTCGGTGTTGTGGGGTATGTGTTTGTCTCAATGCCTGCGGATAATATGATTAGCTTCCTGATGGAAATCCTGAAGGGGTGTATCCTTGCCTCCTTTGTGGTTATGCTTCTTTCCTTTGTAGTCATCTATTTTATGACCCGCAAGCTGGTTGCCCCGCTACACGATATGGTGAGCGCAACCAAAAGCTTCGGAAACGGTGATTTTTCCAGAAGAGTTGAGGTTGTTGATTACGATGAGATCGGCGAGCTGGCAATTGCCTTTAATAATATGGCGTCCTCCATGGCGACCATGGAGTCAACCCGCCGAAGCTTTATTGCCAACGTTTCTCATGAGTTGAAGACCCCGATGACCACAATTGGCGGGTTTATTGACGGTATTCTGGATGGAACGATCCCGGAGGAAAAGCGAAACCAATATCTGCGGATTGTATCGGAGGAGGTTAAGCGTCTTTCGAGAATTGTCCGCTCAATGCTGAATATTGCCAGGATTGAAGCGGGAGAGAATACCCTCAACCGCACGGAGGTCAACCTGACTGAGACAATTTTGCAGGTGCTGTTCACCTTTGAGCATCGAATCAACGAAAAAAATCTGGAGATTCGCGGCCTGGAGGGAATGGGGAAGCAAATTGTTGCGGCGGATGAGGATCTGATTCACCAAGTGGTCTATAATCTGGTGGAAAATGCGGTTAAGTTTGTCAACCGGGATGGATATATTGAGTTCCATGCCTTCCAGGACCAAAACTTCGCCTATTTTTCGGTGCGAAATAGCGGTACGGGAATTTCCAAGGAGGAGCTTCCCTTGGTGTTTGAACGGTTTTATAAAACAGATAAGTCCCGCGGACTGGACAAAAACGGCGTGGGCCTTGGTTTGCATATTGTAAAGACGATCCTTAATCTCCACGGCGGTGAGATTATGGTCAGCAGTGTCGAAGGGGAATACTGTGAGTTTACCTTTACCTTGCCGATCTATCGGCAGAAGAGCCGTCGTGTTACCGGGGAAGGGAAGCAGACCCTCCCGGAAAATCACAAGTCCAACAGATGACGACAAAAATCAATTTATTATCTGTTAAATATTATTTCATAAATTTATTATAGAATAACAATAGGGTTATGTTTCCCATCGAAATAAGGAGGATGTTCGGCATCTTGCCGCGCAAAAAGAAACTATGGATTACAATGAGAATTTTGACAAGAACACAAACCCAATGCAGGAACCTGAAATAAAAGAGATTGATTTAGAAAACCAGCCCCAACCCGAAAGTGCGGTTGAAGCAGATATTGCAGAAGAGAAAAAAGAGGAGCCGCAGGCGGATGCCGGAGTGCAGCCCGAAGCTCCTCAGCAGGCTCCGGAGAAAAGTGAGCCTGTTCCGCCACCCCTGCCTCGGGAAAATCCCGCAATGTATGGGCAGCCGGCAGGCGGGTTTGTTCCGCCCCAGTATGCACCTCGCCCGCAGCAGAATTGGCAGCCTCAGAACGGAAGATGGCAGGCACCGCCTCCTCCTGCAAATGGGCAAAATCCTTATTATCGTCCGGCATCTCCCCAGCAGCCACCTTATCAGCAGTACCAGCAGTATCAGCAGCCTAATCGGCCACCGGTGCAACCCGGCTATCCCAATTCCTCTGCCGGCTGGAATTTTGAGGGGTATGAGCAAAAAACGGCAACTCCTCCCAAGAAAAAGAGTATTGCCCTGCGCATTGTGGGGATTATTGTTGCAATCTGTATCTCTTTGGGAGTGCTGAGTATTGCCGGAATCGGAATTGTTACGGCGGTTTTGGCCGGTGTTGGGGAAGGAAACTCCAACGGGGTCAGCTCCTCTCATCTCAATGCGGCATCCGGACTGGAAATTACCGATGTTCCCTCTGAGGATGAGCCGGAGGTGGTGGTTGGCGAGAAACTGACACCCACACAGGTTGCAGAGAAGGTTCTGCCCTCCATTGTTGGTGTTGTCAACTATGCAAGAGTGACCTCCAACGGCGTAAGCGGTTATCAGGTAGCAGGCCAGGGCTCAGGAATTATTTTTGATAAAGATGGATATATCGTTACCAATTACCATGTGGTGGAGGATGCCGCGAAGGTCAAGGTTGTTTTGAACTGCGGCGAGGGGTATGATGCAGAGATTGTGGCATCCGACCCCAAGAGTGATCTTTCTGTTTTGAAGATTGATGCCACCGTTGAACTGGTAGCCGCAGAGTTTGGAAATTCCAATCAAGCTAAGGTGGGTGAGACTGTCTTTGCAGTAGGAAATCCCGGCGGTCTGGAACTTGCCGGTAGCTTTACCGGAGGATATATCTCTGCGACCAACCGTTTGATTCGTGGTGAAAGTGGCTATTCAATGAATTGCTTACAGACGGATGCGGCCATCAGCCCGGGAAATTCGGGTGGAGCACTTGTCAACCTTTATGGCCAGGTCATCGGCATTAACTCCTCCAAAATTGCTGACGCCGACTACGAAGGAATTGGGTTTGCAATTTCCATCAGTGAGGCAGTGCCGATCATCAGTGACCTGCTTGAGTTTGGCTATGTGAAGGGGCGCGTAAAGCTTGGAATCACCTACCGGTTTGTGGACGAGGTGGAAGCAGAGTTCAATAATATTGAGCAGGGCTTGCTGGTCTATACGGTAGATGAATTTTGTGATGTGTTCAAAAAAGGCTTGGAGGCCGGTGACCTGATCACAAAGGTGGACGGTCAAGCCATCCGGACGGAGAATCAAATCATTGAGTACCTGAAAGGAAAAAAGCCAGGAGATCAGATTACCCTGACGATTTTCCGGAAAACCGGAGTTGGAAAGAAGACCTTTGATATTACCGTTACCCTTTATTCTGATGCCGAATAAGTTTTTGAGGCCGTCCCGCATTGGGACGGCCTCTTTTTCTTTCTTTTCTCTTTTCAAACAGCGAAAAATATGGTATAATAGCTTCAAATTTGCCATTTTCAGCTTATTGGAAGGACGGTTGTTTGTGTCTTTAATATTCAACCTTATGTATTGTCATTCCAGCTGAAAAAATAACGCTGAATTTGTGCAGAAAAATAGATTTTTCTATTGACAAAAATAATTTAGTATGGTAGCATATTAGCATACTAAAGTGATGGAAAGGGCAAACTTCATAAAATGAAACGATATAACCGCATTACCCCCGAAGGAACGAGGGATTTATTCTCATCAGAATGCCTGGCATTGAGGAAAACAGAGCAAAAGTTATCTCAGTTATTCTCCTCTTACGGCTATCGCGAGGTTCAAACACCGGGTCTGGAGTTTTTTGATCTGTTCAGCAATGGAGCAAGAGCTTTGCCTCAGGAAGAGATGTATAAGCTGACTGATCTGAAGGGCCGCCTTCTGGTGCTTCGTCCGGACTCCACGGCGCCGATTGCGCGGATGGTTTCGGGGAAGCTGAAGGGAGCTGCCCTGCCTCTTCGTTTGTATTATAATCAGACGGTTTTTCGGTCTAATCCTTCCTTAAAGGGCAAAAGTGATGAGTTGCGCCAAATGGGAATTGAGTTGGTTGGAGCGGCTGAGGGAATTGCAGATCTTGAGATCCTGACCACTGCGGCAGAGGCGCTGGGCATCAGCGGGGCAGGGGATTTCCGGATTGAGATCGGGCATGTTGGGTTCTTTAAGGCAATTATTGCAAGACTCGGTATCTCGGAGGAAGAGCAGAATGAGATCCGGAGTCTGATCGAATCCAAAAGCTATGCCGCCTTGGGAGATCTTTTGGCAGGTATGGAGCAAACACCCTATACCGATGCGTTAAAGCGTCTGCCGCGCCTTTTTGGCGGTGAGGAGGTATTTGCCGGGGCCGCTGAGCTGGCGGCGTTGTGCGATGAGCTTTCGGAGGTTTTGGAGTCTCTTCGGAATCTTTATAATGGGCTCTGCCAACTGGGCTTTGGAGATCGGATTATCATTGATCTGGGCCTTGTGGGGCGGATGGATTATTATACCTCCTTTGTTTTTCGCGGTTATATTTCTGACTGCGGTGATGCGGTCCTTTCGGGTGGCCGGTATGATACCCTTTATGGGGAGTTCGGCCTGGAGTATCCTGCTGTGGGTTTTGGCGTTGCGTTGGACCTGCTTGTTAAGAGTATTCCACAGGAGGAAGTTCCCATCGCGGAAGTCTTGATTGTTGCAGAAAAAGGGCAGGAGATTGCCGCCATCCGGTTGCATCAGCGGTTGAGCGAGGAAGGAAAACGGGTTGAGATCAGCACCTTCTCTGAAATCGCAGCGGCTAAGGTGTATGCAGAAAACCAAGGGATTGAAGAGATTATTTTCCTGCAGGAGGAAGGGGCAGAATGAAACCTTTACGAATCGCGGTAACCAAAGGCCGCCTGGAGCAGAAAACCATCGAATTGTTTGAAAAGATGGGCTGTGATTGCAGCGAGGTTCGCAACAAAGGGCGTCGGCTGATCCTGCCGGTGCCTGATCTGGGCGCGGAGATTGTCCTTGCCAAGGCGCAGGATGTTATTACTTATGTAGAGCATGGTGTGTGCGATATTGGCATTGTCGGGAAGGATACCATTATGGAAAGCGGCGGAAGCTTTTTTGAGGTTCTTGACCTTGGTTTTGGAAAATGCCGTTTTGCCATTGCCGGTCAAGGAGAAGAACCCCGGGTGGAGGAAATCAAGGTAGTCGCATCCAAATATCCGAACGTAACCCGGAAGTATTTTGAAAGTCGTTTAATGGATATTGATGTGGTCAAGATTGAGGGATCGGTTGAGCTGGCACCGTTGCTGTGCCTGGCGGATGCAATTGTTGATATTGTGGAGACCGGAACAACTCTCAAGGAGAATGGATTATACGTTTGGCAATCTGTTGCCGATATTTCTGCCCGCGTGATTGTGAATACCGCGGCAATGAAGCTCAGGAAACAGGAGATGGAGTCAATTTTTAACAGAGCGGAGGCTGTGATCAATGCCGGTAATTAAAACAGTTCAGGCAAACGGTGTGGATGAAAAAGAATTTTTCCGCGCAATGAGACAAAGAAGCGGCGAAACTGCCAAACAGGTAACCCAGGCGGTTTCGGAGATTATTGATGCTGTTCGTGAGCGGGGAGACGAGGCTGTAAAGGAATTTACCCTTCGGTTTGATAAAAAACTGCCTCCCTATACCGAAATTCCCCGGGATGTGATTAACGATGCATTGACCGATGCGGATCCGGAGTTGACCGATTCGCTTTTGAATGCCATTGAGCAGATTGCCGCATTTCATAACCGTCAGAAGCAGCAGGGCTTCATTGATGCCCGGCCGGACGGTGTGATTCTCGGCCAACGGGTGAGAGGCTTATCCCGTGTGGGAATCTATGTTCCGGGGGGAACAGCAGCCTATCCTTCTTCGGTGCTGATGAATGCCATTCCGGCGAAAATTGCGGGGGTGGGGGAGATTATTATGGTAACCCCTCCCGGAGAAAACGGGCTTCCGAACCCGGATATTCTCCTTGCCGCAGCTCTTTCGGGCGTGGATCGTATCTTTTTGATGGGCGGCGCGCAGGCTGTGGCCGCTTTGGCTTACGGAACGGAAACCGTTCCTAAGGTGGATAAGATCGTTGGCCCGGGAAATATTTTTGTTGCAACAGCGAAACGGTTGCTGTATGGCGTTGTGGACATTGATATGATTGCCGGTCCTAGCGAGATTCTGATTATTGCGGATGATTCGGCCCGTCCGGATTTTGTTGCGGCAGATCTTCTTTCTCAGGCGGAGCATGATAAGCTTGCCTCTGCTGTTCTCTTAACAACCTCTGAGTCGCTTGCAAAGGGCGTCGAGGCGGAGCTGGAGCGTCAGCTTGCTTTGCTTCCCCGGAGAGACATTGCCGAAACCTCCCTGAAGGATTTCGGAGCAATCGTCCTGTGCGATTCCATTGATCGGGCGGTGGAGCTTGCCAATGAAATTGCTCCCGAGCACCTTGAGGTGTTGACGGAAGCACCTATGGAGCTGCTTGGCCGGCTGGATAATGCCGGATCGATCTTCCTTGGACCTTGGTCTCCCGAGCCCTTGGGCGATTACTATGCCGGCCCGAACCACGTTCTACCCACCGGAGGAACGGCAAGATTCTTCTCTCCTTTGTCGGTGGATTCCTTTGTCAAGCGTTCTGCGTTCATCAATTATTCGCAAAACGCTTTGATGGGAGCGGCGGAGGACGTGATTCGAATTGCAGAAAAAGAAGGCCTGACAGCTCACGCAAATTCTGTCAGAGTAAGGATGAAATAAATGTCTTACCAACTCAACGAAAAGCTTCGGGACCTGACCCCCTACGATCCCATTGAGGGAAGTTTTTCCATCCGCTTGGATGCGAATGAAGCATATTTTAATCTGAATGATGAGCTTGCGGAAGTAATTTCCGTCGCAGCAAACGAAGTTGCTCTGAACCGTTATCCGGACCCATACGCAAGAGTGGTCTGCCAAAAGTTTGCCGCTCTTTACGGGTTAAACCCCGAACTGGTGACGGCAGGAAACGGTTCCGACGAATTAATCAGCATCATTTTGGCCGGATTTCTGCAAAAAGGTGACAAGGTTTTAACCCTTACACCCGATTTTTCCATGTACCGCTTCTATGCGGAGATTTATGAGGCAATTCCGACTACATATTCGAAGGAACAGGGGATGGAGGGCGTTCTTGCGGCGCTGGAAAAAACCGGTGCAAAGGCGGTCATTTTCTCAAACCCCTGCAATCCGTCCGGAACAGGTTTTTCGAAGGATGAGGTTTTGAAGCTTGTAACCGGAACGGATGCTCTGGTGATTCTGGATGAGGCTTATATGGACTTTTGGGACCAGTCTCTTTTGGATTGTGTTGGAAAATATGATAATCTAATCATCCTCAAGACCTGTTCAAAGGCGCTGGGAATGGCGGCGATTCGTCTGGGCTTTGCCGTTTGTCCGGAAGTGATCACCAAGGCGATCCGTGCGGTAAAATCTCCTTATAATGTCAATAGTTTAACCCAGTCGGTGGGTGCGGCCCTTCTTTCGGATGTTGAGCGAATTCATCACCGGATTGATGCGCTAATTGAGTCAAGAAACGCACTTTTTGCATCTATTAAGCCTCTGGAAGCGTCTCCGGTAATTCAAAGCGTTCCCGAAACGGTAACTAATTTTATTGTTATTTATACGGAATATGCGGCACAGATCCATCAGGCACTGCTGAAAAAAGGAATTGCTGTCCGGAAATTCCCGGCCTTTTTGCGGATAACAGCAGGTACCCCGGCGGAAAACGAAGCGTTTGTGACTGCTTTTCGTGAGATAATAAAAGAGTTGGAAGGGAGATAAGTAGGATGCGAATTTCTTCTTTTGAGAGAAAAACAAAGGAGACGGATATCTCTGTTCGTCTTTGCCTGGATGGAACCGGAAATGTTTCGGTGGATACCGGAATTGGATTTTTTGACCATATGTTAACCGCTTTTGCCGTTCACTCCGGAATGGATTTGGAGCTGACCTGCAAGGGGGATTTGGGAGTCGATTGCCACCATACGATTGAGGATGTGGGAATCGTGATGGGAAAGGCCTTTGCGGCGGCGATCGGTGAAAATAAGTCGGTCAAGCGGTATGGTTCTTCCTTCATTCCGATGGATGATGCATTGGCCCAGGCGGTGATTGATATCAGTGGGCGGGGATATCTTGTGTTTGACTGCCCTTTTACCTTTGCCACTATGGGGGATATGGAAACCCAGATGGTGCGGGAGTTTTTCTATGCATTTGCCATCAATAGCGGGGTGACTCTCCATATCCGCCTCCTTTACGGTGAGAACGATCATCACAAATGTGAAGCGGTGTTTAAGGCCTTTGCCCACGCGATCGGCGAGGCATCCTGCAAGAGAGATTCTGTTTTGTCAACCAAAGGAGTTCTGTAAATTATGAAGATTGCTGTGATCGATTACGGTGCAGGCAACCTTTTCAGCGTGAAAAATGCCTTGGATTATCTTGGAATGGAGTCGGTCGTTACCCGGGACCCTGCTTGTATGGAACAGGCAAATGGGCTGATTTTGCCCGGCGTAGGAGCCTTTCCGGATGCAATGGATAAACTGACACGCGCCGGTTTGGTAGATCCCATTCGGGACCTGGCACAGAAAAAGCCCTTTTTGGGAATATGCCTTGGAATGCAGCTTTTGTTTGACGAGGGCTTTGAGTTTGAGCCTTGCAAAGGCTTGGGGCTGATTCCGGGAAAAGTGATCCGGATTAAGGCACCGGGATTGGCCATTCCTCATATGGGATATAATGATTTGACAATTTCCAACCCTTGCGCCCTGACTTCCCGTTTGACTACGGGAGATTACGTTTATTTTGTCCATTCCTACCGGGCGGAAACCGCACCGGAATATATCTCCGCCTATACTCTTTATGGTGAAAAGATTCCTGCTTTGGTTTGCCGCAAAAATATTTACGGCGCCCAGTTTCACCCTGAAAAAAGCGGAGACACCGGCTTGAAAATACTTTCGGATTTCGGAGGCCTTTGCAAATGATTATCTTCCCGGCAATTGATATACTGGACGGAAAATGTGTCCGACTTTTCAAAGGGGACTATGAGACCAACGAAACCGTTACTGCGGCTTCCCCCCTGGAAACAGCCCGAAAATTTGAGGAAGAGGGAGCGGAATGGATTCACCTTGTGGATCTGAACGGCGCCCGGTATGCCCGTCCTACCGAGCCGGAGATCTTTAAGGAGATCGCTGCAAATACCTCCTTAAAAACCGAGGTTGGCGGAGGAATCCGCACCATGAAAGCCATTGAGGACTATCTGGAGGCCGGGCTGACCCGGGTGATTCTGGGATCTGCAGCGCTTCGGGATCCCAAGCTGACTCAAGAAGCGGTCAGGACTTTTGGTGAGCGGATCGCCATTGGAATTGATGCCAAAGACCGTCGCGTTTTGGCGGACGGTTGGTTAGAGGCCTCCGATGTGGATTATATTGAGCTATCCAAACGGATGGAGCAGATGGGTGTTCGCACCATAATATTTACGGATATTTCCAAGGATGGCACTTTGGCCGGTCCAAATGCGGAGCAGTTGGATGAGCTGAACCGCGCCGTCAGTTGCGATATTACTGCCAGTGGCGGTATTCGGGATATTGAGGATATCCGCAATATGAAGCGGTTGGGCTTGTATGGAACCATCTGCGGAAAATCGATCTATAAGGGAACGCTGGATTTGGCAGAGGCAATTCGTGTGGCCAACAGCAATTGAAGCTTGGAGGAAAGAGCGTAAATGTTAGCAAAAAGAATTATTCCTTGCCTGGATGTGGACGGCGGACGGGTTGTAAAAGGAGTCAATTTTGTTGGGATCAAGGATGTTGGTGATCCTGTAGAGTGTGCCGAAATGTATAATGCGCAGGGCGCTGACGAGATTGTTTTCCTTGATATTACTGCAACGCATGAGGGCAGATCCACCATGGCGGATGTTGTTTCCCGGACGGCAAAACGGGTCTTTGTTCCGTTGACGGTTGGAGGCGGGATTCGAACCCTTGATGACTTTCGGGATATTCTTCGGGCCGGAGCGGATAAAGTTTCGGTGAACTCGGCCGCCGTCCGGAATCCTCAGCTGATTCGGGATGCGGCAGATAAATTCGGCAGTCAGTGCGTTGTTGTGGCAATGGATGTAAAGCGCTTTGGCGAATCCTACCACGTTGTTATTAATGGTGGACGGATTGATACCGGCATTGATGCTATGGAGTGGGCAAAAAAGGTGTGTGAGTTGGGGGCAGGGGAGATCCTTCTGACCTCCATGGATGCGGATGGCACTAAAAACGGCTTTGATATTCCCATCACCGCTGCGATTTCGGAGCTTGTTCCGGTGCCGGTGATTGCCAGTGGTGGATGCGGTAAGCTGGAGCATTTTTCGGAAATGTTCCAGCAAACGGGTGCCACAGCGGCATTGGCAGCATCTCTGTTCCATTACCGTGAGCTTACGGTTGGTCAGGTCAAAGAGCATTTGAAGCAGTCAAATATTCCGGTCCGATTTTAGGATCGGTCAGGAGGATTACCTATGGATTTGGATCGTTTTTTTCAGAAATCTGAACTGATTCCCACCATCATTCAGGAGGAGGGGACAGGGGAGGTTCTGATGCTGGCCTATATGAATAAGGAAAGCCTGGGGGAAACCCTGCAAACAGGTCGCACCTGTTTTTACAGCCGGTCCAGACAGCGGCTCTGGCGAAAAGGGGAGACCTCCGGTCACGTGCAAAAGGTTGTTTCGGTGAAAACGGATTGCGATGACGATACACTGCTGATTACCGTGCATCAAACGGGTGCTGCCTGTCATACCGGAAACCATAGCTGTTTTTACCGTGAAATCAAATCCTTCCAGGAATAAAAATTTATAGGGAGATTAGAACAATGGAAGTACTCAAAGAGCTTTATGAAATCGTCGGAGAACGGAAAGAGCAGTTCGAAGAAGGTTCTTATACCTGCTATCTTTTTTCTCAGGGCGTGGATAAAATTCTGAAAAAATGCGGTGAGGAATGCTCAGAAGTGATTATCGCGGCAAAAAACGGCAATAATGAAGATACCGCCGGAGAAATTTGCGATCTGATTTATCATTTATTGGTACTGATGCAGGAGCAGAATATTCCTCTTGAGCAGGTGGAAGGAATCCTTCAGGAGCGGAGACAAAAAATCGGTAACCTGAAAAAATTCCATCAGTCAAATAAAAATTCTTAAAAAACAAAAAATTAACATTTTCTTCCTTTCTTTTTCTTATTAAAAGCATATATAATAACATACAGAACCCTGGAGGTGTTATAAGATGCTTGTCGAATCGGCTGCGATTGTTGTTTTAATTGGATTGATGTCCATCATACTGCTTCGGGCAAAAAAGCCGGGATGGGCTTTAGCGGTCCTGCCTTTGGGCTTATTGCCGTTGCTTCATCTGGTTTCATATTCGCTTTCTCTGCTGTTGACAGAAGCAGTTGTGGATGGAGATACTTTAATGGTTGTAGTGGATGTTATTGCAATCGTTGCAGCGATCTGTTTATTCCTGTTCCTGCAGAAGAATATGAAGGCAAGACGTGCAAAGGTGATTTACGTACTTTGCAGCACAGGCTTTGCCATCTTAATGGGCTCAATCTTTATTTGTAATATTGTGCTCTGGTAGTTTAGAAAATATTATTTCTGTTTAGAAAGAAAAACCTCATACGGCAATTTTTGGATTTTGCCGTATGAGGTTTTCCTTTTTTTTTTACAAAAAATCAAGAAGTTTTTTATTAATAATTTTTTGTTTATAAATGTCGGTTTTTTGTTCAGAAAGTTTCTCTTGTATCTAAATATTATTAGTGATATGATGGGAATCAAAGGTATTCTTTATTTTTGATGAGACCAAAAATGGGGGTATGTCATCAATGAAAAAGATGAAGACAAAGATATTTCCTTTTTTCCTTATCGCTGCAATGCTAAATTCTATGGTAATGGTAGGATTTGCTGATGAATCTTCTCGAAATTCTGATTGTTTAGAAAATATTGAGATTCTATATAGGAATGACAGTGTGTCTCAAAATGGACAAAATGCTGATTTTTCGCCATATCAAGGGACTCCGGTTCAAGTGCTGGCAGAGTCTTTTTTGCCCGATAGTACATCTGTCCAGGTTACCGATATCATTGACGGAAAAACTGCTGTGATTACCGGGGAATCGGGCCAGATTATTTGGGAGGTAGAAGTCCCTCAGGACGGACTTTACGCAGTAAATGTATGCTATTATCCGGTGGAGGGACACGGAGGAACGATAGAACGCCACTTTACTGTCAATGGAGAAATTGTTTCAAAAGATTTCTCTTTTCTTGCATTTAATCGAATCTGGAAAGATGAGATAGATGCCTCTGATTTTGAGAAAGATTCCAGAGGAAATGAGATTCGTCCGTCCCAAGTAGAAAGTCCCCGCTGGGTTAATCTGGTTTTGTCTGACTCTACCGGCTATCAGCAAACCCCACTTACCATCTCTTTGACCGCCGGTGTTCACCGCATTGCGTTGGAGTCAGTCAAGGAGCCTCTTGCCATTGCTTATGTGGAGTTGGTTGCTCCGCAGACGCTACTGACTTACGATGAATATAGCAAGAATATTGCCGGAAAAGCGGAAGCAACAGCGCAATATATTGAAATTCCTGCAGAGCACGCGCTGGAAAAATCGGATAGTTCTCTTTATGCTATTACAGATCGTACCTCACCGATGACGAATCCCCAGGACCCCAGTAAGATCAGACTGAATACCATTGGAGGTAGTAAGTGGCAAAATGTTGGGCAGAAACTGACCTGGGAATTTTATGTTGAGCAGGATGGGTATTATCATATTGCTCTGCGCTTTAAAAAAGATTTGATCTCGGGCATGTTTGCCTCTCGTAGTTTGAAAATTGACGATGAGATTCTTTTTGAGGAAGTATCCGCTCTCCGCTTTAACTATAAGGGTGGATGGCAGTTGTATGATCTAGGAGATGAGAATGGCACGTATTCTTTCTATTTGGAAAAAGGCTCTCATACGGTCACAATGGAAGTGGTTTTGGGTGATGTTGCTGATATCCTTGGGAGGACAGAAGACTGTCTGAGCCGTCTCAATGCCATCTATCGTCATATTTTGATGATTACAGGATTGTAACATCATATCATACCGGGATGAATACTGTATTTGACCACGCAATGAATGTTTACGGCGGAACGTTGAATATCAGCGGCCTTGGATTGAGAAAAGGATACCCGGTATTTTTGAATATTACCGGTGGGTCGGTGAATATCAGTGGTGGAAACGTTTCTACTGCTTCAGACGTATTTATTAAGGCAAGTGGAGATGCAAAGGTTAGTATCAATGGATTGGTGCATCGGAAACGACGTGGCCTTTTGAACGATACTGATTTGTTTGTGGTGGAAAAATCGGGCAATGCTGTGGTGGATATCAACTGTGTTTATGGCACGAATAAAAATTAAGTAAGATGCTCAGTGGCTCTCTTGAACTGTTGGATGGTGTAACCCGATAATCAGATGCCTTTGGTTTATGCGAAAAATACCCATATCAGCAAGACGAGAAATGCTGATATTGCACAGCTGTTCATTCAGGCAAGAAAAATTTTAAGTGGAAAGGTTGTTTCCATATGAAGAAATTTCTCGTGTTCCTTTTTGCGCTGGCGCTGCTTTGCGCAGTAGGATGCCAAGGGCATTCATTTGACGAAAGCTCTCAATTGGAGGCGAGTTCCAAAATGACAAGCTCTACAGAGAAAAATACATCCACCTCTTCCCAATCTGAATCTAACCCTATTGAAGAATCAATATCATCCTCGGTGCCACAGTCAAATACCAGTATCCCACAGGATGGCACGTTAGAACAGTCTTTGGTTTTTAAATCGGTCAACGGCCAGGATATCTCCCTTTCGTTCCTTCCTCCAACCAAGACAGTTTACGAAAAGGCACCGATTTACTTTATCATTTCCGGTGGAGGATGGGCTTCTTGTAATCGGGAGAATATGATTGCGTTTTCCGGATATTCTGTCCGTAAGCTCAGAGAGAAGGGCTTCGCCGTCATTAGTGTGGATTATCGTCTGTACGGGGATGGCGCTGTGATGGAAGATATGGTTTCAGACGTGATGGATGCCGCCCGTTATGCGAAGAAATACGAAGAAATCCTGAAGGTGGATGCAGATAAAATCATAACGTCAGGACATTCTGCGGGAGGGCAGTTGGCACTGATGCTTGCTTATGCACCGCATGATTTTGTTGAGGAATCAGCCTTAACGAAATATGATTTTACCGTGATCGGGACAGCACCTCTCAGTGCGCCAACCGTTATGTATCCGGATTCTGATGTGAAGTTTTTGAGCTTTACAACTGATCATCTATTTTCCTGCAAGCAATCTGATTCAGAAGAGGGAAGGCGGGGAAGCCCCATCACCTATGCTGGATCCAAAAAGATACCGACCCTCCTAATTGCCGGAGAAAAGGATGAGATTGTTTATAAAGAAAGCAGCGAATTGTTTTTTCAAGAGGTAACAAAAGCCGGAGGTTCGTGCCAGCTTATCATTTGCAAAAACGGAGGCCATTCTTTTGAGGCAATCGTTCAAGGCGAAGGAACAGATCCGGCACCATTGGTTTTGCAAAATGAGATAGTGAAATTTGCAGAGGCCCTTGTAAAATAGAAAGATATGTAAAGTGGCAAGGAGAACATTTATGTATAAGCATCATTTTAACGACTGGACTATTTGCGGATACCATAACTATGTTCCGGATCTGGGGCAAAGTGTGGAATTGGGCCAAAAGCTCATCGGAGTTACTCCTGAGATCCCGGCAACAGTACCCGGAAGTGTTTACCAGGATTTGGAGCGGTATGGTTATATTCCTTCACCGCTCAAGGATATGAATTCTCTCGCCTGTGAATGGGTTGCAAACCGCTGGTGGGTTTATGAAGGGTGCATTTTGTCCTTCAAGAAAAAGTTTGGTAAGGTCTATCGGCTGGTTTTAGAGGGGATTGATTACGAAGCGGATATTTTCTTTAATGGGGTCAACCTTGGTACACAAACCGGAATGTTTATTCCTTTTGTTAAGGATGTTACGGAGCTGGTTAAGGACGGTGAACCCAATTGGATTATTGTTCGGTTGCACCATGCGCCTCCCGAATGCGGGCAAATCGGATATTCCAGCAGAGTAAAACACTTAAAGTGCCGCTTTAATTATAAGTGGGATTTTTCTACCCGTTTAGTCAATTTGGGCCTGTATGGTGATGTTTATTTAACGGAAGAGGATACTGTTTCTGTCATTGAGACAGATATTCAACCAGTTTTCGGCGACCCCTGGGATTTGAATGCTCGCTTTATTTTGAAGGCAGAAAAAGATCGTGAGCTGGAGATCTCCATTGCGCTGAATGATGGTGAAACCTGTATTGCAGCAGAGAATCGTTTGCTGAACATTTTAGAAGGGGAGACGGAAGTCGTTTTCCATACCCCTGTAAAGAATCCGCAACTCTGGTATCCCAACGGACACGGGGCGGCAAAGCTTTATCAGTTAAGGTTTTCTTGGAAAGGAGAGGACGGAGCTACCGAAGAGAAAACATACCAAGTCGGTTTTCGCACGCTGTCGTACTGCCGTCCGGAAGGAGCCGGGGAAGAAGTCTATTGCTACGTTCCTGTGATCAACGGCAAAAAGATTTATATCAAGGGATTAAATTTTGTTCCGACAAACCTCTTGGCGGGTTGCACCACCGATGAATATTACCAGTCTCTTTTGCGCAAGATCAAAAACGCTGGAGTTAACCTTTTGCGGGTTTGGGGAGGCGGAATGATTGAAAGCCCGCTCTTTTATCAGCTTTGCGACCAGTATGGCATTATGGTTTGGCAGGAGTTTCCGATGTCCAGCTCCGGATGTGATAACCTTGCTTCAAAGGATCCGGAGTTTGTTGAAAAGTTATGTGTGGCATCTGAATTGGCGATCAAGGAGAAGAGGAACCATGTTTCTCTGACCTTCTGGAGCGGTGGAAATGAGATCTGCAGTGAAGATTTTGTGGATCAACCGGATCGAAACGATCATCCGGTAGATTTCTCTGATTCAACAATTGCTGCACTTCGCGATTTGGTGTTAAAAAACAATCCGGAGGTCTATATGCTTCCGTCTTCAGCCTCTGGACCTTTGTCTTTCCTGAATTTGGGGCGCCCCGGAGAGAACCATGATGTTCATGGTCCGTGGCAGTATGGTGGTCTGGTAAATCATTATATTATTTATAATCAGTCAGACAGTATGCTACATAGTGAGTTTGGATGCGATGGAATGAGCGCATATGACAGCTTGAAAGAGTTTATGTCTCCAGAGCATATTCAACTGAAGGATACGAAGGAAAATATGGTATGGCGGCACCATGGCGGAGAGTGGTGGGATGCCTATGCAGTGCGTGAAAAAGTAATTTTTGGAGATTTTGCTCCCGATGAACTTCCTGAAATGATCAAATGCAGCCAGTTCATTCAGGCGGAAGGGATTCGTTATGCTGTGCAGGCCAACCGCCGTCGGCAACCGATGAATGTGGGCAGTATTATTTGGCAGTGCAACGAGCCCTGGCCGAATGTTAGCTGCACCACAGTAATGGACTATTATCAAAGAGAAAAACTCTCTTATTATTTTCTTTCCGACGCATTCCGGGAGGTGGATGTAAGCCTTCGATATGATAAGCTTGCGTATCAACCGGGTGAAATGTTTGCGGGCCGTGTTTTTATTGCAAACGACGGGAAGTCATTTTCTGGTCGGGTTCGATGTGTGTTGCGCTATGGAGATCAAGAGCAGGTGCTCTTTAACCGTGAGGTGACAGCACCGGAAAATGCCCCTGCCGAACTTGGAGCCTTTGAGTGTAAAATAGATGAGAATTGGAAGGGAAGCTTTAGAATTTCCGTTTTCTTTGATGGAGACGAAAGGGTGTCCAACGATTACCTCTTCCTTCTGACTGACGGAAATGGCCTTCATTCCAGAGAGGCTGTTGAGGCATTCTTTGACGCTCAGATGGAGATGTACAGGTCTGATCCCCGTTTTGTGTAATCCAATGACTCAAAAATATGCTTGGCAATGGTGTATGCGGAATAGAGTTTTGCGGTGTGGAGAATCTGCTTGTGCGGGACGTGAAGATTCTGGATTTTCGCACATATGCCTTTATGCTGACAAACTTCAAATATGCAACCCTTGAAAAGATATGGGTTGATTTGCCGAATCGTATGCATGCCCAGAATCAGGATGGACTGCATTTTTGGGGCCCCGGTCAGTTCCTAACGATCCGTGATTGCGGTGGTAAGGTCGGCGACGATTTTATGAATATCGGTCCCGATGAGGGTGACTTTGTGTCAGACATTACCGATGTATTAGTGGACGGCATTTTTCTGGAGGATGCTGACCAGGCGATCCGGATTCTATCCCGTGGTAGCGGATTGGTAGACCGTTGCACAATTCGCAATATGCAGGGCACATATCGGAGCTTTGGGTTCTATATTAACTGCTGGTTTGTGGGCGAAACAGTTGGGAACTTCGGAGATATTTTTATTGAGAATATTCACCTGACACACTCGCTTCCAAACTATGATTATCGTCCTCCGGTATTGTTTTCAGTTGGCGGTGACATCCGTTGTCTGACGTTGAAAAATATTCGTCATGAATATCCTATTGATAACCGTGTGATTGGTGAATTTGGACTTCCGTTTGAGATTACAACTCCGCAAACAATCGAAAAATACACCTATCCCGGCAAAAAGCCAGTGATTCAAAACCTGATTATTGATGGTTTAACGGTTATGGAAAATGGAGACTCTACTGATTTGAACAAGCTGGCTGTTTTTGGACAGGTGGATAATATGGTGGTTCGGAACGTTCTTTCGGTGAAGGATAACCAAACCCCTCGTAGCGGAAATGTTTTAAAAGTTGAAAAAACCGGGCATATTAACAACCTCATTTTGAGTGATATCTTCTCCATTGGAAACGATAAGGTGCTGGAAGGGGAAGAGCGGGTCGATGAGGTTATCATCTCAAATATGATAGGGAAATAATAAGGTGGAAGCAGAGTGCTTTGGCGCAATCCCATAAGCACTCTGCTTCCACAAAAAAATCCAATTTTTCTTTCAGATAAACCTTGACAACGGATCATTCTATTGGTATAATATATAGGCGCTTGAAAATGCGCGGTCTGACTCATTAGCTCAGTCGGTAGAGCACCTGACTTTTAATCAGGGTGTCCGGGGTTCGAATCCCCGATGGGTCACCAAAAGCAACCCTTGTTCATCAGGATAAGGGTTGCTTTTTCTCTTGTATAACATACTATTTCGTAAACGCATTTTACTAAATTGACGCGAGTGGTCAACATATGATTATTAGGGTGAGTTTTGCGCATAATAAAACGGATGGGAAGGTAATCCTTGCCCATCCGTTTTTCATAATATTGTGACAGATGCAAATATTACTTCACAGAGTTCTCGTAAGCTTCGATCATCTTCTTAACCATCTGACCGCCAACAGAACCAGCCTGACGAGAGGTCAGGTCGCCGTTGTAACCGTTCTTCAGGTTAACGCCAACCTCATTGGCAGCCTCCATCTTAAAGCGATCCATAGCGTCCCGTGCCTGGGGCACAACAATTTTGCTCTTAGACATAATCTTAATCTCCTTAATATTTTTGAATTCATTTGATTGAGCGTTTGTGATACTATCATTGACAACCAAGAATAAAATATTACAGGAAATAACAGATAGCCATAATTGGGTAAATCATCCGTATAAATAAAGCATCAGAACACTTTGGTACCCTTTTTCCTCCCCTTAATTATACAAAACCCTCATTTTGTATAATTGCATATTTTTTATCAGGGGATTTTTTTTCTTCTTCCCTGTTATACATTGTCTGCAAAAAATAACCGTACCGCTCATTAAAAGCGGTACGGTTGAAAATGATCATCAGTTATTATACATGATCGCAATGCGCTGCTTCAGCTTACGAATCGATTCATCCGGAGTTTCCGGAAGTGAAAACTCGCTCAAGCTACTTCCTGTCCGAACAGTGACCTGTTGCAGAATTGCCTCAGCTTCCTGAGGCGTTTTGATTGTTGTTTCGAAAAGCGGAACCTGCTCGCGTTCCGGAAGCTTTTGATGCCAGTTTGCATCGTTTTCAATATATTTGAGCACCTCAAAAAGCTGATCTGCGCCTTCCTCAGTCACCAGCATATTGGCGTATTCCCGAAGAACAGTCTCAGGGGTTGCCTCCGGGTCGTGACAGAACCGCGCAAATGCATAAAGGTTGGCGTAGTTGTTCAGAGTAGCATTTCCGGCAATCACTCCGCTCATTCCGACATTTCGCATAGACTCAACATATTTATAGATATATCGGGTATTCAGACTCGGGAGAGTTGTTCTGGAGTTTCCGCTGGTGTCACCATCGTCCAGCTCATCCATCAGGAAGTGGCAGAATGCCCAGGTGCGGGCAGTTCCCTTCTCGTTCATCGCCGCAACGTCCTCTTTGGACGGAAAATAGGATTCCGGATACTCATCATGTTTTTCGTATAACCGAAGTGCCAAAGCCCGGTAATAGTCGTGTCCGGGGATTTCAATGCCGATTTCAGGGCCGAGAAGGTTCTTCATTTCAATGATTTGCCGCCCCAACTTCCCTTCTGAGTGCCAAAAATGAACGGATTGCGGATTGGCAACAGCCTGAACATACTGAGAAACAGCCCAAATATTGAGGTTGTATTCGGCATCCGGAGCGTGTTCTTTGACCAACGCATGAACCTTTTTGCCCATATCAATATAGAAGGTCAAGCCTCCGGCAACAGTCGGAAGGCCTAAAACACCGCCCGGATCACCGGCAAAAAGATTAAAGCCATCCGCCATATTCCAGTATTTAATATTATCCTCAATATAAGCAAGGCGCTCTGCCATTTTTTCTGCGTTTCCGGGATCAAAGACCTTTCCGCTGCCGTTTCCGTAATCTTCCGGACCGGTCCACTGCTCTAGGTTTGTCAGCAAAACAACATAAACCTTGATGCCATTCTTTTGTGCCAGTTCAATTTCATTTTTCATTTGTTCCTGGTAGGCCTTCAAGCGGTCTCCCGCCTTAAAATACCAGCCAATATCCAGCAGTTCAATGGTATCAATGCCGCAATCCAACCAATAATTCACCCAGGATTGAGTTACACCCCCAAAGGCATAGTAACCGACAGTATCAAATTTATGGTCCTGTCCACCTGGACCCTGCGGTTGACAGCCACAGAAAGACAGTGAAAACAAAACGCTTGCAACTATAACGGCAACGCCTCTTTTGAATGATAATAAACCTTTCATATGCTCCTCCTTTGATTGATCCTGCCTTGATTATAACGGAAAACTTATAAAAAAAGAAGAGGAAAAAAGACAACAAATCGGAATTTCTTCGCAACAATGAAGAAAACCAAGGCTTTTTACCTTGGTTTTCTGTAATGCATTTAACCTTTACAGATCGTTTTTAATCAGATCTTCATAGGTTTCCCGACGAACGATTACACGGGACTTCCCTTCCTCCGCTAAAACCACTGCCGGACGGGGAATCCTGTTATAATTAGAGGACATCGAGTAGTTATAGGCTCCGGTAGAAAGGACAGCGAGAATATCTCCGGGATTTGTTTGCTGGATTGCCGTATGCTCCTGGATCAGATCGCCGCTTTCGCAGCATTTTCCGGCAATGGTTGCAATCAGGTTTTTGGGTTGGGTGGCTTTGTTTGCAATCAGCGCCTCATAGGGGGCATTATAAAGGGCATAACGCGGGTTATCTGCCATTCCTCCGTCCACGGAAACATAGGTGCGGATCCCCTTGATTTCCTTTACTCCGCCGACAGTATATAAGGTAATGCCTGCCGCGCCGACGATAGAGCGACCCGGCTCAATCAAAATAAAGGGTTGCGCAATGTGGTTTTTCTCGCAGGAGCTTTTTACAGCGGCAGAAACCTGCTCCATATACTGATCGTAAGGCGTGGGGTCGTGATCGGAAAGGTATTTGATTCCAAAACCGCCCCCAAGGTTCAGTTCGGGAAGCTCTAACCCGAGCTCGGCTTTGATTTTTCCCAGGAAATCGATCATCACCTCCGCGGCATGGCAGAAGGGCTCAATATCAAAAATCTGGGAGCCAATATGACAATGCAATCCGGTTAGGGAGATGTTGGGATAGGTTTGAGCGGCCTTCACTGCCTCAAAAGCCTCCCCATTTTCCAGGGCAAGGCCGAATTTTGAGTCGATCTGACCGGTTCGGATAAAGTCATGCGTATGGGCGTCAATACCGGGTTTGATCCGGAAAAGGATCTGTGCGGTCTTCCCCTCTGCGACGGAAAGTGCAGAAAGGGTCTCCAGCTCAGTCAGGTTATCCACAACGATCCTTCCGACGTTAGAACGAATGGCATAGGTCAGTTCATCGGGAGTTTTGTTATTTCCGTGGAAATAAATTTTTTCCGCAGGAAAACCGACCGAGAGAGCAGTATAAAGCTCTCCGCCAGAAACAACGTCCAGCCCCATTCCCTCTTCCCTCATAATGCGGTAAATTTCCTTGCAGGAGAAGGCTTTACTGGCATAGAGGACCATTCCCTTCCCTGCGTAAAATTTCTCCATAGAACGGCAAAACATCCGGCAATTTTGGCGGATCTGATCCCCTGACATAACGTAAAGTGGAGTACCGTATTCCTGCGCCAGCGCAACGGTATCACAGCTGCTGATCTGTAAGTGATCCTGCTGATTCACGGTCAAACATTCTGAAACAAACATTCTTTTCTCCTATTCTTCGTCCGAGATGACGTCCTCAATAATTTCTCGCAACACATCCACGCCGAGCCCTGTTTCGGCAGAAAAAGGAATCATTGTTATCTCTTCGCCAAAGGGAATTTCCCGGCGGAAGGCGGCAAGACGCTCCTGCTGTTGCTTCTTAGAGAGCTTATCTGCCTTGGTAAGAACAACTACAAAGGGATATTCGTTTTCAATCAGAAAAGAAAGCATCTGTTGATCATCCTTGGAGGGGGCGTGACGCATATCGATCAACTGAAATACCAGAGCGAGGTTGCGGTCGCTTCCAAAATATCCCTCAATCAAACCGGCCCAGCGTTGTTTTTCGCTTTTGGAAACCTTAGCGTAGCCGTATCCGGGCAGATCTGCAAAAATTATGGTTTTGTCTACGTCAAAAAAATTGATGGTAACCGTTTTTCCCGGAGTTGCGCTAGTACGGGCAAGCCCCTTTCGCATCAGGAGCTTATTAATTAAGGAAGACTTTCCTACGTTTGAACGGCCGGAAAAGGCGAACTCCGGTTGATCAGAGGGCGGAATCTGCTCAAATAAGCCGTAAGCTGCAGAAAAGGTGGCGTTATTATAATTCATTGTGATCCTCTCCCCTTTCTCAGGCACCGGCAGTTTCTCCGCTATACCGGGATTCGGTAACGGGCAGATATGTCGGCTGCTCTTGCGTCGGAGCAGCAAGAGCGATGCGAAGCACATCGGTTGCCGAATCTACCGGGCAGCATTCCAGATTTTGGGTGACATCCTTATCAATTTCTGTCCAGTCAGGGTAGTTATCCTTCGGGATGATAACGGTTCCGACACCGGCCCTTGCTGCAGCCATCACCTTTTCTTTTAAGCCACCAATGGCAAGCACTCTGCCGCGGAGGGTGATCTCCCCCGTCATTGCAACATCTCTGCGAACGGGAATCCCTGTTAAAGCAGAAAGGAGAGCAGTTGCCATTGTGATGCCTGCAGAAGGCCCATCCTTCGGAACGGCGCCTTCCGGAGCGTGAATATGAATATCCTTGGTCTTATGAAAATCGGCGGGAATATTATAATCCTTTGCGATGCTGCGGACGAAACTCAAGGCGGTTCGGGCCGACTCCTTCATCACATCTCCCAAAGAGCCGGTCAGCTCAATCTTTCCTGTTCCATCCAGAACGGAAACTTCAATCTGAAGTAGCTCTCCTCCAACAGAGGTCCAGGCGAGTCCGTTGACAACCCCAACCAGATCCTGCTCAAAGATCTGTTCAGGACGATAGCGCTTAATCCCAAGCATTTGCTCCAAAACGACCGGATCAACGGTAAGACGTTTCGTCTCCCCTGAGACAAATTTCCGGGCTTCTTTCCGGCAAATTGCGCCGATTTCGCGTTCCAGCTTCCGGACACCTGCCTCACGGGTATAATGATCGATCAAGGAGTAAATAGCGGAATCTGCAAACCGAATATTCTTCCCGGTGAGTCCATGCCGCTTGATCTGCTTGGGTACCAGGTGTTTTTTTGCAATATGATATTTCTCAATACGGGTATAGCTGGGAAGCTCAATGATTTCCATCCGGTCCAGCAGAGGCGCAGGGATTGTGTCGGTAGTGTTGGCAGTTGTAACAAACAAAACGTGACTCAGATCAAAGGGCACCTCAATATAGTGGTCGCGGAAGGCATTATTCTGCTCACCGTCCAGCACCTCAAGCATTGCCGAAGCGGGATCTCCCCGGAAATCATTGCCCATCTTATCAATCTCATCCAGAAGAATCAAAGGATTGTTGGTTCCTGCCTGAATCAGCGCGTTGATGATCCGCCCCGGCATTGCGCCGATATATGTCTTTCTGTGGCCCCGAATATCCGACTCATCCCGCACACCGCCCAGGGATATGCGAGCGTATTTTCTGCCGAGGGATTTGGCCAGCGATTGGGCCACCGATGTTTTTCCCACGCCCGGAGGTCCCACAAGGCAGATAATCTGCGATTTGATATCCGGTGCAAGCATCCGGACGGAAATCAGCTCCAAAATGCGTTCCTTGACCTTTTCCAAACCATAATGATCCCTGTCAAGGATTGTGGCGGCTTTTTGAAGATCCAGACTTTCCTTGGAAGAGGTTTTCCAGGGCAGCTCCAGCACCGTTTCCAGATAGGTGCGAATTACCGTTGCCTCGTGGGAATTTTCGGGCATCCGGTAAAGACGGGAGGCTTCTTTGATCAGCTTTTCTTCGATCTCGGCAGGAAGCTCTAAGGCGTAAATCTGATCGGCAAAATGATTTGCATCATCCTGAACAGACTCATCCTCTCCCAGCTCGGCAGCGATGACCTTTTGTTGCTCCCGCAGGAAATATTCCCGCTGGTTTCGGTCAATGTTTTCCTTTACCTTATTGTAAAGATCCTGCTCAACAGAAAGGATGTTATTTTCATTTTCCAGCGTTTCAACCAGCATTTCCAGCCGGGCCACAACGCCTGATTCCTCAAGGATAGCCTGTTTTGTCTCGTAATGAAGGGGAATGGTTCCGGCAATATATTCCACCAAATAGACCGGATCCTCTGCGTTCATTACATTGGAAAGCATTTCCTTAGGCATCTGCGGTGCCAGGCGGGTGTATGTACCGAAAAGTTCCTTTGTTTTCCGCATTAGGGCGGCACAGAGAACCCCGCGGGAGGCGGGAATACGGCGGAGAGGATGTTCGGTTACCAATGCCTGAATTGCGGGCAGATCGGTGATCTGCTCGGTTACCTTGGCGCGATAGCTTCCCTCAATCAAAATCCGGACCGACTCTTTGGAGGTGCGGAGAATCTGTTTAATGGTGGCAACAACACCCACCCGATAACAGTTTTTCAAGGGAGGAATCTCATCCGCCAGATCCTTTTGTGCAACGAGCATCACGCGGCGGTCTGTTTCCATTGCAAGATTCAATGCCGCAATAGATTGCGGACGGACAACGTCAAAATGGAGCACTGTTTGCGGATAGAGAACCAGCCCCCGAATGACAATGACAGGAAGAATCTCCTGACGAAGTGCTTTTTTCTGGGTTTCAGCCATAGTATTTGCCTTTCCGGCATCCGGTTGGTTTTGATGTAAAAAGACGGATGCCTTCTGCTTATCTTACATCCCGGATAAGATTTCCGAGAGTATTTCTTTTAGAAGGGCGGGATTTCCCTGCCCTTTTGTTTCCTTCATACATTGTCCGACAAAGAAACCGAGCACGCTTCCCTTCCCCTTACGGTAATCCTCAACGGAGGAGGGATTTGCCTCCACAACCTTTTGTGCAATGCTTTGAAGGAGAGCGGTATCGCTGATTTGGGAAAGCCCCTTTTCCTGGATGATCCTTTCCGGTGATTTGCCCGAAGTCAGTATTTCAGAAAGGACGGTCTTTCCGGAGGTGCCCGAAATTTTTCCGGAGCGGATGATTTCAATCAGTTCGATTAAAGATTCCGGGGTCAGCTTGGTTTGGGTAATCTCCTGGTGGGTTTCGTTGAGATACTTTGCAATATCCCCCAAAATCCAATTAGCGGCCTGCTTTGCATTTTCGGGCGATAACATAACGCAACGGTCAAAGAATTCCACCCGGCTGAGGGATTCAGTGATCTGACGGGCATCCGCAGAAGATATCCCCAGTTGATGAATATACCGATCGAATTTTTCTCCCGGAAGCTCGGGAAGAGAGGCCTGCCATTGAGCCAGATCATCCGCCGAGATTGCAATGGTCAGCAGGTCCGGCTCCGGAAAATAGCGGTAATCCTCCGCTTCCTCCTTGGTGCGCAAAACGGTGCTAATGCCTTTCTGGTCATCGAACCGACGGGTTTCCTGGTGGATCTCCTCCCCTGCTTCAATCAATTCGATTTGACGGTTTGCCTCATAGTCGATTGCGTGGACAGCGGCAGAAAAGGAGTTGATGTTTTTCATTTCGCACCGTGTGCCCAACCGGTCGCTTCCCTTCTTACGCACCGAAACGTTTACATCACAGCGGAGGGAGCCCTCCTGCATTTTGCAATCGGAAATCCCAAGATAAAGAAGGGTCAATCGGATTTGCTCCAGAAATCTGCGAGCCTCTTCACTGCTTCGGAGATCCGGCTGGGAGACAATTTCGATCAAGGGGACGCCGCAACGGTTATAGTCGGCGAGAGTATCGGTGGGATGGGCATCGTGGACAAGTTTTCCGGCATCCTCCTCAATATGGATTTGCCGAAGGCGGATTTTCTTTTTTTCTCCGTCCTCCCCCAGGATCTCCACATAGCCATCCCGGCAGATGGGGTGATCAAACTGAGAGATCTGGTAAGCTTTGGGAAGATCGGGATAAAAATAGTTTTTTCTGGCCATTTGGGAAGCAGAAGCGACAGAGCAATGAGTGGCCAATCCCATTTTGGCGGCATATTCTACCACAGAGCGGTTCAGCACAGGAAGCGCTCCCGGCATACCGGTACATACCGGACAGCAGGCGGTGTTTTGCGGGAGTCCAAATTCGTTTTTACAGCCGCAGAAAATTTTTGTTTTGGTGGAGAGCTCAGCATGAACCTCCAAACCGATGACGGTTTCGTATTGCGATGAAAGGATGCTCATTTTGTGCCCTCCTTTCCCCCGCAGGAGCGGAACACAGGGCGAATCTCTTTCAAACCGGAGGTTTGCTCATAGAAATATGCAGTCTCCAAAAGGAGTCTCTCCGAAAAAGTCGGACCAATCAGTTGCATTCCAATGGGAAGCCCCTCTGTGGAATAGCCGCAAGGAATGGAAAGAGCCGGCAATCCTGCCATGCTTGCGGGGATGGTGCAAATATCCCCGGCGTACATTTTCAGGGGATCATTTCGCCGTTCTCCCAAGGGAAAGGCAACATCCGGTGCGGTGGGGGTCAGCAACATATCACAGCGTTGGAAAGCCTCGTCAAACTCCTGCCGCAGCTTTCGGCGTAGCGCTTGTGCGCGCCTATAATAAGCCTCATAATACCCGGAGGAAAGCGCAAAGGTTCCCAGTATAATACGGCGCTGGACCTCTTGTCCAAACCCTTCACTGCGGGAACGGCAGTATAAGTCCTGCAGATCAGCGGGATTGTCTGCGCGATAACCGTATTTGACACCGTCATACCGGGAGAGATTGGAGGAAGCTTCTGCAGAAGAGATAATGTAATAGGCGCTTAAGGCGTGGTGGACCGAGGGCAAAGAGACCTCTGTCAACTCAGCTCCTTGAGACTGATAATACTCTGCTCCCCGCAATACAGCGGCGCAAACCTCCTTTTCAACACCATCTCCAAAAAATTGAGAAGGAATTCCGATCCGAAGATTCTTTACTGATGGAAGGCTCGGCAGATTCCAGTGAAAATTGGAGGAAAGGCTGGTGGCATCCCGAGGGTCTTTTCCGCAAATCAGTTGGTAAAGGAGAGCGCAATCGGAAACCGTCCGTGCCATAGGACCGATCTGGTCCAGAGAGGATGCAAAAGCAATCAATCCGTATCGGGAGACAGTGCCATATGTCGGCTTTAGCCCAACAATTCCACAATACGCTGCTGGCTGACGGATACTTCCGCCGGTATCGGAGCCGAGTGCGAAAATCGCCTCCCCCGATGCAATAGCCGCTGCCGCGCCGCCGGAGGATCCTCCCGGAACGCGGTTCAGATCGTGGGGATTTCTCGTTTGAGCGAAAAAGGAGGTTTCGGTGGAGGAACCCATAGCAAACTCGTCCATATTCAGTTTACCGATCACAGGAAGCTCTGCGTTGGTAATGCGTTCCATCACCGTTGCATGATAAGGAGGAATAAAGTTCTGAAGCATTCTGGAGGCACAGGTGGTCTTGATGCCTTTGGTGCAGATATTATCCTTGATAGCGATGGGAATGCCTGCAAGAGGCGATTCGTCTATCTGGATCGCTCTATTTCGGTCGACCTGCCGAGCAGTTTCCAGAGCAGACTCTTCCGAAAGAGAAATATAGGCATTCAAACTGGGCTCAAGCTCGGAGATTCGCCGAAAGATACTCCGGGTTATCTCCTCGGAGCTACAGGTTCCCGCCCGAAGCATTTCCAAAAGTTCTGATGCGGAATGTTCAAAAAGCTCCATCTCTGTTCCTCCTTTCTTTTCGTGTGTGGATTTAATCTACCGTTTTGGGAATGGAAAAATATCCGTCTACCATCTTGGGGGCGTTTTGTGTTAAGAGTTCTGGGGTATCAAAGGGAGTGGGATTATCCTCTCGGAGAATCATTTCGGCATCGGAAAACTTTTCTTGGGAATCTTCCGGCAAGGGCATTTGCTCCATACGGAGAACAATTTGCATCATTTGTTCTTTTAAGAGAGGGTAATCTGCATCGTCGATACGCAGGCGGGACAATGCGGCAATTTTTTTCAGGTCAATTTCCATCATACGTGTAAAGAAACTTTGCTTTACACACTCACCTCCCCGGAAAGCATACGGTGCAGATCTTCCTCGCTGATTACAGGAATCCCCAACTGGTTTGCTTTGGTCAGCTTACTGCCGGCCTCTTCTCCTGCCAAAACATAACTGGTTTTTTTACTCACCGAGGAGGAAACCTTTCCGCCTTCTGCCACAATCATTGCGGAAGCCTGATCGCGGGTCAGGGTTGGGAGTGTACCGGTCAGAACAAAGGTTTTTCCGGCAAAAAGATTTCCCTTTGGGGCGGCCTTGGAGGTCATATTCACTCCGGCGGCCTCCAAACGCTGCAACAGAAGCTCTGTCTGCGGAAGGGAGAAGTATTCCTTCAGGCTATCGCTCATCGCTTGGCCGATGCCGTCAATCTGGGCCAGCTCCTGGGGAGAAGCTGAAATCAGAGCGTCCATATCGGGATATTGTTCGCATAAAAGCTGGGCCGCTTTTTCACCGATCAAACGGATTCCCAAGGCAGAGAGAAGTCGGGAAAGATCATTTTCCTTGGATGCCTCAATGCTTTTCAAAAGATTATCGGCACTTTTTTCTCCCAGCCCCTCCAAAGAGGAAAGCTGATCCCGGGTAAGCTGATATAAATCAGCGGGTGAACAGATCAAACCTTCCCGGATTAAAAGCTCAATCAAAGCGCTCCCTAAGCCGTCAATATCCATACCGGCGCGGGAAACAAAGTGGATCAGGTTGCGCTGGAGCTGGGCGGGGCAATCGGTATTGTTGCAGCGGATTGCGGCCTCCCCCGGGACGCGGAAAACAGGACTTCCGCAGGAGGGACAATGGGTGGGCATCCGATAGACCTCTCCCCCGCCCGACTCGGCAACTCCCAGTACCTCCGGGATAATCTCCCCCGCCTTCCGCACGACAATGCGGTCACCGATGGCAATTCCCTTTTCCAGAATAAAGTCCTCATTATGAAGCACCGCCCGGGAAACGGTAGTATCCGAAAGAGAGATGGGAGCAAATACGGCGGTGGGAGTTAAAACGCCTGTTCTGCCGACGTTGATTTCAATATCCAGCAAGGTGGTCGTCTTTTCTTCGGGAGGATATTTATAAGCAACGGCCCATTTAGGAAACTTGGCAGTGGTACCGAGCTGTTCACGCTGGTTAAAGTCATCTACCTTGATGACTGCGCCGTCAATATTGAAGGAAAGCTCTCCGCGACAGGCGCCAATCCGCTCAATCTCCCGGATCAGCTCATCCGGCTCCTGAAAGGAGCGAAAAGAAGGAGAAACAGGAAAGCCAAGGCTCTGCAGGTATTCCAGAGATTCCCGATGGCTTGTCAGAGTTTTTCCTTGAATTTGCTGCACATTGAAAACGAAAAGATCCAATCCACGCTGGCGGGTGATCTCCGAATCCTTTTGGCGCAGAGATCCGGCAGCCGCGTTGCGGGGGTTTTTGAAGGGGGTCTGCCCTTCCAGCTCCTGCTGGGCAATAATTCGCTCAAAGCTGGAGATCGGCATATATACTTCTCCACGAACCTCAAGGAAAGGAAGCGCCTCGGGAAGCTGCTTGGGTACGTTTTGGATGGTGGCTACGTTGGCGGTAATATCCTCTCCTGTTACGCCGTCCCCACGGGTGGAGGCGCGATAAAAAACGCCGTTGACATACTCGATACTGACCGAAAGACCGTCAATTTTCATTTCGGCAATATAGGTGGGATTGAGAACTGTTTCCCTGACCCGGCGATCAAAATCATAGATCTCCTGGTGGGAAAAGACGTCCTGCAGGCTTTGCATCCGCACCTGATGGGTAACCGGTGCAAAGAGTGTAGATGCGGTTCCGCCGACCTTTTTGGACGGGGAATCGGCCGTAGCAAACTGAGGGAATTCTTCCTCCAGCGCGCGAAGCTCACGCATCAGCGTATCGTACTCAAAGTCCGAAACAGAAGGCGCGTCCTGGTTATAATATTCATCGTTATAGCGGAGCAGAAGTGCCCGCAGGGAGAGAATTTTTTCTTCAGCAGTCTGAATGTTCATTTGATTGCTCCAAACCATTTAAAATGCCCGAAAAGCTTGTCCTTTTCGGGGGTGAAACCCCATGGAAACAGTTAATAGTATTATAACATATCCAGCATATAGAATGCAATAAAAAATCATTGTGCGCCATAGTCATTTATTTTGGAAACGGTGGAAGAATCATCCCCTAAAACGTGCGTATAGGATTGTGGCACGTTCCCCACAAGAACAACCTCGGAAAGAAGAATTTCGTGATCCGAAACGATCGCTTCTCCCATAAAAGGCAGGATTGCTTCTGCAGAAAGAGAAACCTGAATCCGAATGGAATGACAGGTTTGGTTGATGCCGGCGCTTTTCAGGTTCGAAACAAGTCGCAGGGTCGGCGCAGTTGCCATAACAATCCGGAAAGGAACTCCCGGCCCCCTGCCTGAAAGTGTTCGCAAACCAATCAGGCTGCCCAGCGGAATGGTCAAATCTGTTTGGTTGAGCCTTTCCATTTTCTTAAGGATCTCAACTGTTAAAACAGAACGGATTGCGTTTACCTCCACCATATCAGCAGAGATGGCAGTGATCGTTCCTTCTTCATCGGTGATGATTTTGGCCGGTGCGGGCGGTTCGTCTCTGCCGGTAAGATACTCCGACACCGCTTCAGCCACCAATTCATTCATAATTCGTTTTGCGCTTGCAGCGGAAACAGACCGAACGGTGGGTGTAATGGAAAAATCCAACAGGATCACAAGGGTGATAATCGCTACAATTCCTGCAATCACACGGAGAATGATACCGGTGATTCGGTTTCTTTTCTTCAAGCGTCGCATAGTGATTCCACCCTTCATCGGTGCTATAAATAATATATGCAGAATAAAGGGTATTTTGTGAAAAGAAAAACGCACCTTTCCATACAGAAAAGTGCGTTTCTTTGCGTTTGCAATTCACCGGAATAATTAGAGATTATTCTCGATATAGTTGACGATGTCGCCAATCGTCTTCATATTCTCGATTTCGGAATCGGGAACGTCAACAGAAAACTCATCCTGAAGCTGGCTCAGAACATCCACAACGTCCAAAGAATCGGCGCCCAGATCATCAATCACATTGGATTCCATAGTGATCGAATCCTCATCAATGGCAAGCTGATCTGCGATGATCGTTTTAACCTTTTCAAATACCATCTGCAATCCCTCCTTGTCAAAAATCAATATACCAGTATCATATGCCAAAATTGGTCCTTCGTCAATATTTATTTTTAAGTTTCAAGGATTTTTTTCTTCCACACAAAAAATATCAAATATTTTACGGAATAATACAGCACTTCTACCCTATTTATTCAGCATCTTTTCAATTTCCTTCATAAAGGTTTCGATATCCTTGAACTGACGGTAAACAGATGCAAACCGGACATAAGCCACCTCATCCAACGCAGAGAGCTTTTCCATTGCCAATTCGCCGATTTTGGCAGAGGTAACCTCCTTATCCAGACTATTGCGAAGAGATGCCTCAATTTCAGAAACAGCCTTTTCCAACTCAGTCACAGAAACGGGGCGTTTTTCGCAGGCACGCAGAAGACCGTTTAAGAGCTTTTCACGGTCAAAAACCTCCCGAGATTTATCCCGCTTGATAATAACCAAGGGCGTTTTTTCAATCTCTTCAAAGGTGCTGAACCGCTTTCCGCAGGAAAGGCACTCTCTGCGGCGGCGGATCCGTTCACCATCATCGGTGGGGCGAGAATCAATAACCTTACTTTCCACAAAACCACAAGCCGGACACTTCATAATGTAATCTCTCCGTTCTGCAATATAATGGGCGGAAATTTCCGCATTAAGACAGCTGATATCGGTCGGTAAAGATGTGAACCTTTTCGACTAGGTCGGAGGCCTCGCGGTAGGAGTTTCGGTAGACCTCCACCAAATAGACCCCTTGATAAGAAAGAGCCTCCATCTGACGGAATAAACCGTCAAAATCAAAGGTTCCATCTAACGGAACAAGACAGTCGTTTTCCGCAGTGGAATCACTGATATGCAGATGAACAATGGATGATCCCAAAGCATCAATGATTGCAAAGGGAGATTCCTCGGAACGAATGGCCTGCTTTAAATCAAGGGTAAAGAGCGCCTTATCTCCCAAATAGGCTTTCATATCCTTCAAAAAATCTAAGCTTCGGCTTTTGCAACGGCATACGTTTTCCTGGGCAATGATAACGCCGCTTTGGGTGGCCAGATCCTGCAGTTGGCCGAATACATCAAAATACTGCTGATCCTCGCAGGGTGTTTGATATTTTGCTCCGTGAAAAACGAAAATGTTGCCTCCTACCTCGGCGGTAAAATCAAAAAATTTCCGATAAAGCTCCAGACTCTCCTGTGTTCTTCTTTGGTATCCGGAAAAGAAAAGGAGGGGCTCTAGGGGGCAGGTAAAGGGGTGGGTTGCGGCAATCCGGATACCGTAATCCCGGGTGCAGTTTCGGTAAAGCCGAGTGAATTCCGGCTCAATTTCGGTCATGCAGTTGAAGAATAGCTCTGTTTGACCAATTCCGTTTTCTGCAAGAAATTGCAATGCTTTTTCCAGCTCTTCCGGATAGAGACTGGCAGTTGAGATCCCAATGGGCGGAGATGACATAACTTAGCCTTCTTTTCTGGGAATATTTTTGCATTGATGCGCGCAAAACAATTCGGTATACTTAATATCAGAAATAATGAAAGGATGCAAGCAAATGAAACGGATCTCATCCAAAACAAAAGTGAAGAAGACTCCGATTTTGCCGCTGGTTTATTCGGGGATCGGTTTCGCGGTGATGGTGGGTGTGTACCTTTTGGGAATTCTTCTGCTCTATTTTCTCCCGATTCGTTCCATTGATGACTACATATTCGTCAAATCGGTCTGCGATCACTGCCACGAAGCGGCATTAGGGTCCTTTTTTGCAGCGAACATCGTTGCGCTGATTGCATATTTATCTCTCCGGGAGGAATAGCCTACTTCAACTCAGCGATGGTAACTCCCATCTCCCCTTCTCCGAAGGTTCCCAGTCGGAAGGTGCGAATGCATTTATGACGGCGCAGATAAGAATGAACGCCTGCCCGAAGAACCCCTGTTCCCTTTCCGTGAATGATGGTGACAGAAGGAATATTTGCCAAAACCGCATTATCAATATACTGATCCAGCACCATAGTTGCTTCCTCCACGTTCATACCGCGGATATCGATTTGGCTTTCGGCATTTCGCTCGGCATTGCCCCGAACACCCCGGCGACCCACCGATGCAGTCTGCTCCTTCTTCCCTCCTTCAATCAAACGAAGGTTGGAAAGAGGAACCTTGGTTTTCACAATGCCGGCAGCAACCGTAACCTGACCGCTGGAGGAAATATCCAGTACCGTACCCTTTCGGTCAAGATCAAGAATCAGCACCTCATCCCCCTTTTTCAAAGGCCTGGGAAGAGTATAGTTGCTATTGTCCCGAGTCATAACTACCGGGTCAGCTTCATCCTTGATGGCATTGAGCCGGCTTCTCATTCCGCTTTTTGCTTTGGCAAGATTTTCAGCGAAGGCCGCGCTATCCTTTTGACGCTTGATTTCCTGAAGTTCTTCCAAAAGTTTTTCGGTTTCCCGCTCTGCCCGGCGAACAAGCTCTCTTGCTTCCTTCCGGGCAAGCTCCATTTCCTGCTCCCTTTGATGATAGCTCCGCTCTTTTTCCGCTTCGGTCTCCCTCTTCAGCTCTTTCAGGGAGATCCGGAGCTGTTCCGCTTCTTCAGCCTTTTGCTCATAGGTCTGACGGGAGGTTTCCAGATTTTCAATTACATCCTCGAATCGGCGGCTTTCGGTATCCATAAAGCCTTTTGCCGCTTCGACAATGGATTCATCCAATCCCAGACGTGTGGAGATTGCAAAGGCGTTAGAGCGGCCGGGAACGCCGATCAGCAGGCGGTAGGTCGGCTTTAAGGTGTTCACATCAAACTCGCAGCTACCGTTTTCTACCCGCGCTGTTGTTAAGGCGTAAACCTTCAGTTCTGCATAATGAGTAGTTGCGGCGATTTTGCAACCCTTTTTCCGCAGAGACTCCAAAATTGCAACAGCAAGCGCTGCACCTTCGACCGGGTCTGTGCCGGCACCCAACTCGTCTATCAGCGCCAAAGCGGTAATATCAGCCTCTCCGAGAATAGAAATGATGTTGGTCATATGCGCAGAGAAGGTAGAAAGGCTTTGCTCAATGCTCTGTTCATCACCGATATCCACAAGGATCTTATCAAAAACAGAGACAATACTGCCGTCCCTTACCGGAATCAGCAAGCCGCACATAGTCATCAGCGTCAACAGTCCGATGGTTTTGAGGGTAACGGTCTTTCCACCGGTATTCGGGCCGGTAATGACCAGACAGTCGAAGTCCTTCCCAAGGGAAATATCGGTAGCCACAACCTTGTCCGGATCAATGAGCGGGTGACGAGCACCCTTTAAAAAGATCTCCCCCCGGTCATTGAGTTTGGGGCGCTGTGCGTTCATTTGGTAACCCAGCTTTGCTTTTGCAAAAAGAAAGTCAATCTGACAAAGCAATTCGTACCCTGAAAGAATATCTGCACCAAAAGAAGCGCAGCTGGCAGAAAGCTCCGATAAAATCCGCTCAATTTCCTCCTGCTCTTTTCCGTGGAGGATGCGAATCTCATTATTTGCAGATACTGCGGCCATTGGCTCTATAAAAAGAGTCGCACCGCTGGAGCTGGTATCGTGGATCAATCCGGATACCTCTGTACGGTATTCTGCCTTTACAGGCACAACAAACCGTCCATCCCGGATGGTAATGATATTATCCTGCAGATACTTTTGATATGACTGCCCCCGGACGATCTTTTCCAGCGCTTCTCTCGCCCGACTTTCCGCAGAACGAATTTTTCTGCGGATGGTTGCAAGCTCAGGGCTGGCATTATCGGCGATTTCTTCCTCTGAAAGGATTGCATTATGGATGCTATCCTCCAAAAAACGGTTGGGTGAAAGAGCGAAGAAAAGATAATCCAGCTTTGTTTCTTCGTTGGAAAACCGACTTCTCCATTCGCTGACGCTTCGAATCATCCGAAGTACCTCACCGATTCGCAAAAGCTCGACCGGTGAAAGAACGGCACCGATTTCAGCGCGCTTCAGCGGAGAGGCCACCGGGTAGATCCGGGTTATGGTGGGCGCGCCGTATCGTGCCATCAGAAAAAAAGTCTCTTCCGTTAAAGAGAGCCGCTCCTCTACCTCGTCAATAGAAGAAACAGGAGCAAGCTCTGCGGCCAGCTCAGCACTTCCGGAAAAGCTGGTATGGGCAGAGAGAGCAGAGAGGATTTTATCCAACTCTAATATTCTGGCATATTTTTCGATCTTTTGATTCATATTGTCCCCTTCTTGGCAGGATGCTTTCAATCTTGAAACTGGAAAACAGACCGGAAAAACTCAAGAGAATGGTAGGTTCGCTCTGTTTGCGCCAGCATATACTGTTCTGCGCAATCCATCAAAAGTGGGTGCTCTGCGCGATTCAGCCGAAAGCTGAACAGCTTTTCAAAGTCACTGTAAACAATATGGCGCATTGCAGAGAGAACCCCTTCACTTAAAGGAATCCAGGTAGAAAGCATATCTTCATTTTTGCGGCAAGCTCCGCAGGATAGTGCTCCCTCCAGTGGAGAAAAAAGCATCTCATCTCCCAGATATTCTCCACAGCCTTTGCAGGCAACCAGGTCGGGCAAAAATCCTGAAATGGAAAGGCTTCGCAACTCAAAGATCGGTTTGAGCACAGACACAGGGAGCTTATTTTTGGCGGTGAGATGAAGTGTATTCAGCAGAAGACGCAAAAACTCCGCGGAATCCTCTGAGGTCGGAGAAAGGGATGCAGTCAGCTCTGCGCAGTAGGAGGCAAAGGCGAGCTTCTCAATATCCGACCGGATCTCAAAGAATATTTCAATGATATCGGCATCGTCAACTATGTACCGATCCCGATGGTAAAATAACATCAGATCGGAGTATGCAAAGAGCTCCGAGGCGGGCGCGAGCCTGCTTTTTGGCCGTCCCGAACCGTTTGCGTAAGCGGAAATAACACCGTGATCCCGCGTCAAAAAAGTCAGTAGCTTATCCCCTTGGTTGATTTTCTGCTCTTTGATCACAATTCCTGGGGTTTTCAGATTCACAGTGCGTCTCACCTGCCTTGACAATGGGGTGGATATTCCGGCCCTTTTCCTGCTTATACAGCAAATATATTCCGGTGTTTCCGGTTTGTTCAAACAGTTTCCAAAGCATTTCTCCGTTCATTTGGCAGGCATCCTTTCCGAGGGTGTGAGGGTACATCAAATATTTTGTCCTTGCCCTAACAGTATATGAACGGAAAAGGTTGGAGTGACAGGGATGCCCTTCCAAAAATGCAGTGGAAAATATGGTTGTCCCGCAAGGGAAAATTATTCCAATCCGAATGAACGGATCAAAGCCTCACGATTTCGCCAATCCGGCTTAACCTTGACCCAAAGCTGAAGGTTGATTTTCATTCCCAGGAAGCCCTCGATCTCAATTCTGGCCTCAGATCCGATTTTTCGGAGCAATGCTCCCGATTTGCCAATGATCATTCCTTTGTGGGATTCCCGCTCGCAGTAAATGGCAGCGTGAATATCCACGAGCCGTCCATCCTCCCGTTCCTTCATGCTCTCAATGACGACGGCAATTCCGTGAGGAATCTCATCCCGCATAGAGCGGAGAAGCTTTTCGCGGATGATCTCTGCGGCAATCACCCGTTCCGGTTGATCGGTCAAGGTATCGTCCGGAAAGAAGTGGGGTGAGGGCTGCGCGTATTTGCAAAGGAGATCCAGCAGGTAGTCTACCCCATCGTGCTCCAATGCAGAAACGAATAACACCTCCGCGAAATCATAAAGACGGCTATATTTCTCAGCGACCGGGATCAAAAGCTCTTTGTTTTCAATCAAGTCAATCTTATTGATCACAAGAATCGCCGGAATCCGGCCGGCTTTCAGCTCCTGACAAAGGGAAATCTCCGCTTTGGAGGGCTCCTTTTCCGGAGTGACTACCAAAAGGGCCAGGTCAACATCTGCCACCGAATCCTTTACCGTTTCTACCATATGCTCCGAAAGCTTATGCTTTGGAGTGTGCATTCCGGGGGTATCAAGAAATACAAGCTGGGTCTCTTCCCTGGTCAAAACACCGGTGATGCGGGTGCGGGTTGTTTGGGGTTTATCCGACACAATGGCAATCTTTTCTCCGATCATTGCATTGAGAATGGAGGATTTTCCCACATTCGGACGGCCGATAATTGCAATAAAACCGCTTTTGGTTTCTGGAATTTCTATCATTTTTAATCTCCTTATTGATCATAAAGAACGCAAAAAGCATCCCCTGCCGCGAAAAAGGAACAACCCCCGGAATCGGGCCGGGATCCAGATTGCGCGGAAAGGATGCTCTTTTTTGCTATGTAAGAGAAGGAAAAACATTATTCAGAGATAACATAGCTTGCACCTCTGGGAAGTCCCAGCTTCAGCATGATCTCCTCTTCCTTTTCTCTCATCCGGAGGGCGTCAATACCACCCTGCTCATGGTCGTAACCCAGGAGATGAAGAACGGAATGAACCGTCAGGAACCCAACCTCACGCTGGAGGGAATGGCCGTATAACCCGGCCTGCTCATAGGCCTTCTCAATGGAGATGACAACATCTCCCAGCTGGAAGGCGCCGTTTTCGGGGTTGACATCATAAACACCGTTTTCGCCGAGAGGAAATGAAAGCACATCAGTGGCATAATCCTTCTCCCGGAATTTTTTATTCAAAATCTGGATCTCTTCATTATCCACAAGGCTGACATTGATCTCGGCGTCCCCCTTGAATTCCTCGTTTACCAGCACTGCGTTGCAGCAACGCCGGATCAGAAGACGCAAGCCGGTAGGGATCTTGACGGTTTTTTGGTTGTTGGTGATGATAACTTTGATTCTGTCCATAGTGTTTTGGCAGTAGGTGGCGTGGACACCTTATCTGCGCTTTCCCTCCTGTTCAAATTTTTCATAAGCCTTGACAATTTCCTGCACCAAGCGATGCCGGACAACATCCTTTTGAGACAGAGTGACGATGCCGATATCCTCTATTCCCTTCAGGACCTTTGTTGCTTCCTTCAGACCGGATTTATGCTTATCGGGGAGATCAATCTGGGTGATATCTCCGGTGATAACCGCCTTGGAGTTGACCCCAAGACGGGTAAGGAACATTTTCATCTGCTCCGGGGTAGTATTCTGGGCTTCATCCAGGATGATAAAGGAATCGTCCAGGGTTCGCCCGCGCATATAAGCGAGAGGTGCAACCTCAATATTTCCCCGTTCCAGGTATTTCTGGAAATTTTCTGCCCCCAGCATATCAAAGAGGGCATCGTAAAGCGGGCGAAGATAAGGATCAACCTTATTTTGCATATCGCCCGGCAAAAATCCCAACTTCTCCCCTGCTTCCACCGCAGGCCGGGTCAGGATAATCCGGTTGATTTCGTGGGCGCGGAAGGCCTTTACCGCAAGGGCGACTGCGAGATATGTTTTTCCCGTTCCGGCAGGGCCGATGCCGAAAACCACCGTATTGGAAAGGATTGCGTCTATATACGCCCGTTGTCCCAAGGTTTTCGCCTTGACCGGACGACCCTTGGAGGAAATGCAAACGCAATCTGCGGCAAGTGCCTCAATGCGGTCATCCGTTCCGTCCCGAACCATTGAAGAAATATATCCGATCGTTTGCTCGGTGATGGGCTCTCCCCGGTTAACGTAGGCCATCAATCCTTCAATGGCGCGGGCAGCCAATGCCGAAGCCTCGGGATCGCCTGAAATTTTTACATCAGGTCCGCGGTTGATGATGGTGACCTCGAACTCCCGCTCCAAAAGCTTGATATTCTCATCAAAGCTTCCGAAGAGGGCCATTGTTTGCTCCATTCGCTCGATATTTACGACAATCTCTGCCATTCTGCACTGCACAGGATTTTCCCCTGCAGCAAACCTCCCTTGAATCGTTTGCTCCGGTAAAAGCGGAGAATCGAATGAATATTCATTCGGGAAAATAATTCACAACAGAATACATTATAGCATAAATCGGTTCTAAAGTCTATATTTTGGTTTTAAAAAAGGAAAATTTCATAGCATAGCACAAAATGAAGGGGTTTTCTCTGTGGAAAGAACCATACTATATATGAATGATGCAATAAAACCCTTCCTAATTTTTGTGTAAACATTCAACAAAGTTATTTTCCGATTGTGTGAAGGATAACTATAATTCCAAGTACGCATTCAACTGAGTTATACGGTGAAATGTATATAAATTCATTGGTTTTCCTCTGTCAGGATCGGTACCTGGATTCCAATGGTCTCCTCACAAAGGACGGTGCCGGAAAGAAGAGCCGTTTCATCCTCGATGATGACTTCTATGCGTTCTTCCAATACTGTCGCATCCCGAAGGGTGTGTTTGATGAAAATATCCAGCTCATTCCGCAGGATTTCTTCCGCTTCCTCGGGAGTAAGAGAAATTTGCCTCTCTATAAATTCTGTTAAAATCTCCCGTTCCAAATCAATTGGAAGAGGAAAGCCGAAAAAAGAGAGGGATTCCCGCTCCGTTTCCAGGAGGAATGTTCCCTCCAAAGGGGTTGGAAAATACAGAGGGATCTTCAATCCAAAGAGAAAAAGAGTATTTCGGAAGTGAGAAAGCTCGTTGTAAATTTTTTCGGTGCGAAAGAGAGGGATTTCGATCTTCACCGGCTCCTCCACCTCTGCACGGACGATCCCGTAGGCTCTGCAAAGGGTATTTTGCCCCTTTTTATCGGTAATCATTCCGTTAATCAGGAGCTCCCCTTCCTGAATGGTATCCCCCAGCAACGCTTCTTTGAAGCCTTCGTGAACTTCGATTTTGGTGATTACCCCCGTCTTATCCGATACAAAATTGGCGGGATGGTCGCTTCCGGTGGTGTCGGGCGGCAAAATACGTTCTTTCAAAAGGATGGTCAGTTTGCTCCCTTTGGTATTGATGGCAATCCATGAGATTTCTTGGAACTGCCGCATCAGCATTCGCTCGATATTTTCGTCGTCCACCCGGCTGCGCAGGATTCCTGGATAGATTCCCAGCTCCTCGGCGGCGGAAAGAATCTGCGCATCCGTTAAGGATTCGCAGCCCTCCACCTCCACCGACCAAATAAACATAGACATAACAAGGCAAAATGCCACCAAAGCCCCCGTCCCCGCAAAGATTCCAATTCTTAGACGATTTTTAAACAAAAGCGGAGGGAAACCGCCTCGCTTTTCCTTTAATACAATTTGAATACCGTCCTCAGGGGAAAGGCGCGATCTGATTTTGCGATAATGCCATAAATACATAGATAGCGTAATGCTCTCTTCCCTGTCGTTTCGTTGAATATCCCAGCAAGGTAACCGCATTTTGGCAAGCTCGGACAGGAACCGTTCCGGATCGGCACTTTGCACGGTAAAACAGATATAACCAAACAGAAGTCGAAGTAACCGGGTTAGAATCATTCGTTTGCTCCTTCCTTTTGGGAAAAACTGATTCCACAGAATACTCCCCGCAGGAGGATCTGCTCCCCAAAAAAAGAATCAATTATCAACGAATCCCCGAAAATCTCTACGTTCATTTTATTGCAGGATAAGATGATCTTATTTTCGGAAAAAAACAAAATATCCTTGCAGCCATCCAGGCTGATCTCCCGATTGCCCAGCGCCGAAAGCTCAAAAACATCAAACATAGCATTCATCGGCAGGTCAAGACCCTTGGAAAACCGATCCGCCTTTTGAAACGGTTTTTTCTCCCTCGTTCCCTTCATAAATCCTGTTCCTTTCCCAAATTATCGGTATTTATGGTTTATTTATATGCAGATAAAAGAGAGAAAAATTATGTATTCCGGGGATTGGACGGGAATATAATGAACTGAATTTCAATGGTGGGGTGACAAGGCAATTGACTTTACAGAATAAGCTGAACTCTGTTTTTGTTACAGTGGGCTCTTTGTTGATGATTTTTGCGGCAATTTTCTTTTCCGGCCCCTTGGGAGAAGGGATCTCTTCCGGAATTTTGCTTTGCGGAGAGCGCCTGATCCCTTCTCTCTTGCCTTTTATGATCTTATCCTCCTATCTTTTCCATAGCGGTGCAATGGAAACGGTATCTGCCCTCATCTCCCCCTTCACCCGGCATATTCTGCGCCTTCCTCAATGCTGTGGAGGTGTGTTTCTTCTTTCGCTGATTTCGGGGTATCCGGTGGGGGCACGGCTCACCGCTTCTCTGGTTGAAAAAGGAGAAATTGACCCCAAAACCGCAGAGCGCCTACTTTGCTGCAGCATCAATGGCGGTCCGGCATTTTTAATCTGTGCAGTGGGAGAACGTATGCTGGGCGACCGGACGGTAGGGGTTATTCTGTTTGTTGCAAGTGTTTCCGCTTCTGTCATTACAATGATACTGCTTGGTTTTCCCCACCCGGTTACTCCAAGACAAGCTTTGAAAAAACCAAAGCTTCGATTTTTTGATCCGCTGGTGCAAGCGGTCTCGGAAAGCACCGGTGGAATGCTGGGGCTGTGCGGATTTGTTTTGTGTTTTTCAGCCCTTACCGAGCTTTTTTCTTTTTTTCTTGGAAACCCTGAAAAAAATACGCCCTTCCACTTTCTTTTTTCTTTCATTTGTGGTATATTTGAGGTAACGTGTGGGACTGCGGAGCTTTCGTCCCATCGGGACCTCTTGGGAATTTTAGGAATTTCTTCTCTTTTGAGTTTTTCCGGAATTTCTGTTTTGGCGCAGGCAGGTTTTTTTCTGCGCAAAAAAGGGGTCTCTTTGAAGGGATTCCTGATGGCGAGATTGATCCATATTCCCCTGTCTATGGGAATCACCTGGGGATTATGCCGTCTGTTCCCCCGGACGATGGATGTTTTTTTGCCCCCGTCCCCGGTATTTGGCGTATCGGAGCATCCGGAGGTATCCCTGCTTTGTCTTGGAATGCTGGCAGTTGGGGCACTTTCCCTGCCCCGAAGAAAGAATAAAATTCAGGATGGTGAGTAAGCTTTGGCCGGTTTGTTTGGAAATAATATTTCCCCCAGCTGTGATTACTGCGCTTATGGAACACTTTCCCCTGCGGGTGATGTTATCCTTTGCGAGAAACGCGGCATTATGGCCCTGGGAAATTCTTGCAGAAAATTTGAGTATGATCCTTTAAAGCGGGTGCCCAAGGAGCCCATTGCCCTTGCAAAATTCTCGGAAGAGGATTTTAAGCTCTAAAATATCCCGGCTTAGCCGGATGAGGACGTGAAAAATTTTGACCATCGCATCTCCCCTTTTTGACTGTCATACCCATTGCTCTTGCTCCTTTGATTGCCAGGAAACCTTTGACCGAAGCTGTGAGGAAGCGATTCAGAAGGGCTTGGGCGGCATTGCACTGACTGACCATTTTGAATCCTTTGACTATTTTGAGAAGCTGAAGGAGCCTTGCCTGGAATCGGTAAAGACCTCCATTGCGGCAAAAGAAAAATATTGTGACCGACTGAAGGTTTTGGTGGGTACCGAGCTGGGTGAGCCTTTGGAAGACCTCCCTGCCACAGAGGAATTTTTAAGTCTCTGCGAGTTTGACTATGTTCTTGCATCTCTGCATAACAGCAAGGGCGCAAAGGACTTTTATTTCGTGGAGGACTTCCGCACCTTTCATACGGATGGCGGACTTCGCGCCTATTACGAGGATCTTTACGAGACCATTCGCTGGAATCAGTTTGACAGCATGGCTCATATCAGCTATCCCTTTCGGTATATGGAGCTGCGCGGTTTTTTTGATCTGACGATGGATATGTACGATGAAATGATCCTCCCTTCCCTGAAACTCCTGGCAGAAAACTGTAAGGCGCTGGAGATCAATACCTCAGGCTTGCGTACCCCTTCCAGAAAGACCCTTCCCGATATGAAATATATTAAGCTGTTCCGGGAGATGGGTGGAGAGTTTGTGACCTTTGGTTCAGATGCCCATCGGGCAGAGGACGTGGGCGAAGGGCTGGCAGAGGCGGCCGAAATTGCCTTGGCCTGCGGTTTTCGGTACCAGACGGTTTATGAGAACCGTCAACCGACCCTGATTCCCTTGAAATAATCCGGAAAGGAGCTTTCCTATGGAGGAGTCAATCTATTCCCGCACCGAAATGATGCTGGGGGCAGACCGGGTGGAGCGTCTGAAGCAGTCCCGGGTGGCAGTATTCGGCCTGGGGGGTGTTGGCGGAATGGTTGCAGAGGCTCTTTGCAGAGGCGGCGTTGGGGCATTGGACCTTTATGACCACGATACTGTCAGCGTCACCAACCTTAACCGTCAGATCATCGCCACACTTGATACAGTTGGAAAGCTTAAAACGGAAGCACTTCGGGAGCGCTTGAGCCGGATCAATCCGGAATGCCGGGTTACCCTTCATCCGGTATTTTATAACGCTGAAACCGATGCCTCCCTCTCCTTTGAAGGGTTGGATTACATCTGCGATGCAATTGATACCGTTTCCTCGAAGCTTCTGCTGATTCAGAGGGCAAAGAAGGAAAACATCCCTATTATCAGCGCAATGGGGGCGGGAAATAAGCTGGACCCCTCCCGTTTTGAGGTGGATGATATTTATAATACCTCCGTTTGCCCTTTGGCGCGGGTTATGCGAAAAGAGCTGAAGGCGATAGGGATTCCTTCTCTTACTGTCGTCTATTCTCAAGAGCCTCCTGTGAAGCTTCCCGGAGGTGCCCCCGAGGAAAACGGGAGGCATACCCCCGGAAGCCTCTCCTTTGTACCGTCTGCGGCGGGTCTGGTGATGGCGGGAAAGGTGATTCGGGATCTTGCCGGAATATCATAATGGAATAGAAAAACCTCTCCGGACAAAAACCGGAGAGGTTCTCTTTTTTAGCAGCAGTGCTCCTTATGGTTGCAACCGTAAGAATACTGTTCTGTCTGTGTTTCTTCGCAGCAATCGGGGTGGCAGCCGCAGTGGTCGTTCATAATCATATCCAGCTTCCCGATCAGGACTGACTCCAGGTTGGCAACGGTATCCAGAATGCGCTCCAGGGCGCAGGTATTCTGCATCAGGCTTTCAACATTTCCCGCCAGCGCAACGATTTTCTGAAGCTTCTCTCCCTCTGCATTCAGCACGTGAGAAAGGGCTGCCTCCTGAAGCGCTATGGATTCCATCAGGTCGTTGACCGCCTGCTGTCTTGAAACCGAAGGGTCAGAGCATTTGATTTCAGGCATTGACATAAATAATCCTCCTTTATCATTTAAATGAAGGAGTAAACCTTCGCCTCATCATATGTGCAAGAGAAAAATATTGTGATGGGAATTTCTCCTCCCTCCCACCTTTCGACAAAGATTCTCCCTGGCGGGAGGTATAATGAATTTGTCCTGAGGAAAGAAGGAGGAATGCTATGCGTCAAATTATTTACGTGGATATTTTGATTCTGACCAATGCGGCAATCAACTACCTTCTTCTTTTGCTGACAGGAATAATTTCTGCCAGGGATTTTCGGCGGGTCCGACTTCTGATAGCGGCGTTTCTTTCTGCGTTTTTCAGCTTGAATATTTTTCTGCCTCCCCTTTCACCCCTGTTATTGGTTGGGTTTCGTTTGCTGGCCGGTGTGGGAACAGTATTTCTCGGGTTTGGCTGGCGGAGTGGGAAGAAGTTTTTTCAAAATCTGCTCTTTTTTGGGATGATCAGCTTTGCCTTTGGTGGGTCAATGGCTGGGATATGGTTTTTGCTGACTCCGGATGGAATGGTATATCAAAACGGGAGTGTCTACTTTAATATTTCTATGCCGATTTTAATCGGAACAGCTGTGGTTGTCTATTCCCTCCTGCGAATCGCCTTGTATTTACTTCGAAAAAAGGTGGATCACCCCAAGAAACACCTTCAGCTTTACGCCCAAAGAAATGGCAGGGAAATCCTCGCAGAGGGAATTGTTGATACTGGAAACAGTCTGACGGAGCTTTTTTCAGGCTTGCCGGTAATCGTCATCGATCAAAAGGCAGCCCTTCCCCTTTTAACCGTTGCCGAGCAAAACCAGTTGAGATCCATTCAATCCGGTATGCCGCGAGGTGGTCGGGGGTCATTGCGGCTGATTCCCTATGAATCGGTGGGAGGCGATGGCCTTTTGCCGGCGATTCTGCCGGAACAGTTGATCCTTCGGGATGCGGAGGGCCGTGAATTCGCTGTTTCCGCCTATCTTGCCCTGTCAGAACAAAAACTTCGGGGGGATTATGCTGCATTAATTCACCCGGGATGCTTTACTGAGGATAGTCTGAAAGAAAATACTAAGGGAGGAAGAACATATGCGCCCCGCCTATCGGCTCAATCAAATAATGATCATCCTGATCCGGATCTTCCGGCCGGAAGGGATTCACTACATAAACGGTCCGGAGGCACTTCCCCCTCCCCTGACCCGGGAGGAAGAGGAAGAAGCACTTTTGATTCTGAAAAGCGACCGGAGGTCTGCCCGGCAAACTCTGATTGTCCATAATCTGCGTTTGGTGGTTTATATTGCGCGGAAGTTTGAATCAACGGGAGTCTGCATTGAGGATCTGATCTCCATTGGAACAATTGGACTGATCAAGGCGGTCAACACCTTCTGCCCGGAGAAGAATATCAAGCTGGCGACTTATGCTTCCCGGTGCATTGAAAATGAGATTCTGATGTTTCTTCGGAAGGGCTCCAACAACCGCAACGAGGTTTCTATTGACGAGCCGCTGAACGTGGACTGGGATGGAAATGAGCTGCTTTTATCTGACGTTTTGGGGACAGATGACGATATCATCAGCCGTCGGCTGGACGAAGAAGCGGAACGTACCATTCTCCGGCAGGCGGTGGACCGTTTGGGAGAGCGTGAGCGAAGCATTATGCAGATGCGGTTTGGTTTGTTGGACGGAGTGGAGCGCACCCAAAAGGAGGTGGCCGACTCTATTGGGATCTCCCAATCCTATATTTCACGGCTGGAGAAGCGAATTATTAAAAAACTGAAGCGGGAGATTGATAAGGAAAACTAAAAGAGCGCTCGGATTACTCCGGGCGCTCAATTTCTTTTAAGGAAAGCTCCATTCGGCATTTTTGTGTTTTCATCCCGCGGGATAGATAAAACTGCACGGCTGAGGCGTTTTCCATCAGCACATTCAATTCCACTGCATCGCAGTTCAGTGTAATGGCAAGGTCCTTTACAGCTTGAAAAAGCACCTTGCCGATCCCTTTTCCGCGGATCGATTCATCCACGCAGAGGTCATCCAGATACAGGACAGTGCGATCCTGGAGTAAAATATCTCCCTCTGTCCGCTGAAGGCGACAGAAAGCATACCCCAAAAATGCCCCTTTCTCCGTGGCAACAAGAATGGGGGCATCCGGATCCGAAAGAATCTCCAAAAGCTCTGTTTGGCCGTATTTTGCGCCGCTGTTGCGGTATATATCGGGGCGAATGCGGTGGTGATGATAAGCAATCTGCTCCAGGAGACGAATCATATCGCCGCAATCCCGGACGGTGGCTCTTCTGATCTGGATGGACATGGGACTTGCATCTCTCTTTCGGTGTTTGTTTTATTTATTATATACTGTTTCCGCAGATTTGGCAATGAGGGCGAACATCTTTTTTGTTTCTTGCGTATACTGTGTCGTATTGAAAAAACAGAGTTTAGGACTCTGAAGAAACATTGTGAGGTGTTTTCATTGGCTAATGCTGCAACCCCATATCCCGGCTATCCTATTCGGTTTGGCCAGGAAGGAACAAATGTTTCAAATGTTCAAAGAATGCTTCGCACCATTGCGCAGAAAAATCCCAGTGTTCCCTCCCTTGCAGTGGACGGTGTGTTTGGCTCCAGAACGACCGAATCGGTCCGAGCTTTTCAAAGAGCTTACGCTTTGGCACCGGACGGAATCGTTGGACAGATCACCTGGGATAAACTGAATGAAATCGCAGCTCCCTCCCCTTCTCCTGCCAGCGATTATCCCGGCTATCTGCTCCGCTCCGGCTCACAGGGGGAGGATGTCCGTACCCTGCAAAGCCGTCTGAAAGCGATCGCTGCGGAGTACCCCCAGGTTCCGGACCTTGCAGTGGACGGATATTACGGAAACGGCACCACCAATACCGTTCGCTCCTTCCAGCGGGCAAACGGTTTGGCGGTAGATGGAATTACCGGAAAGCTGACCTGGGATAAGGTAAAAGAGGTATACGACTCCCTTAGCGGCGGTGATGGATATCCTGGCTATCTGATCCGATACGGAATGCGGGGGGACGAGGTGCGTCAAATACAGAGTTGGCTGAAACGGATCCGCCCCTATTATCCCGGGATTCCCGATTTGGTGGTGGATGGTGTTTTCGGAAGCGGAACCTATGCGGCGGTAACGGCGTTTCAGACCCTCAGCTCCCTCAGTGCGGACGGCATTGTGGGACAGCAGACCTGGAGTGCACTTTCCAACGCAAGCAAATCTGTGGATATCCCCAGCCCCATTCAGCCGCCCTACCCCGGATATACTCTTTCGCAGGGATCCTCCGGAATCTTTGTAACCCAGCTTCAGTACTGGCTGAATACAGTCCGGGCAATTTATCCGACGATTCCCCGGATTACCGTTGACGGACAGTTTGGATCCGCAACAAGAAGCGCCGTGATCGCCTTCCAGCGAAATACCGGACTTACTGCAGATGGGATTGTGGGGGCGTTGACCTGGAATGAGCTGTATCGTCAGTATATTCGGGCGCTCTCGAACCAGGGTAGCGATGTAGCTGTTTTCACAACGGATGCAGAATTTGAGGAGGAAGTGACGGAGGAAGTCATATCCTGCCCTGAGTGTGCAGTTCCGGAGGAACGGCTATCCGGCGCCGATCTGGATCTTTTTAAGCGGCTGATGGGGACGCTTTCCAAGCACTATCCCTTCCTTTCCGGGCCGGACAGCGTAGATTTTCTTACCGATCACGACCGAAAAACGCTGATTACCTTTCAGCAGTTCTTTGGCCTGATCCCTGACGGCCAATTCAATGAAAAGACAAAAAATAAAATGCTCCAGGTATATAAAAGTCTTGGCTATGTATGATTGACAACGGCATCGGCAGAGCGGATCTGTCGATGCCGTTTTTTTACTGCAGAATGGAAAAGACTTTTGTTTTCAGCGCCTTACAGGCCAATGCAATCGGTAAAGAGAGAATACACCAAAAGATGCTATACAGCAAACATACCTGTCCCAGTAAATTAAAGGGAAGTTTTTTATAATTCCAGACATTCCACCCAAGACCCAAGTTGACGATACATCCGACAATAAATTCCACCACAGTAATGACGCTTGATCCAATCAAACATTTTTTGCGGAGAGATACTCTTTCGCCGCACCGTCCAAAAAGATGATAAAGAAGCAAAAAACACACTCCGCCGGTCAAAATCATCGTCCAATGGGTTCGTTTGCGCCATAGAAGCTCAATCAGTCCATAGCCACCCCCGCCCAGCGCAAATACAGATAAGCTTTCCAGTAACCCCTTCATCCTTTTCCCCCTTTTCCAAGTAACAGGATTTCTTTATTCTGCGGCAACGGAAAGAAAATATGCAAAGAAAAACCTACTCCGAAAAACGAAGTAGGTTTTTGCAATGTGCAAAAGATTAAACGGTCAGTTTGTGGAAGACCTTTTTACCTTTTTTGATTACCACGTAGCCCTTTTCAAAGGCGGAAACGGGAATTTTTCCAAAAACGTCAGTAACCTTTGTGTCGTCCACAGAAATGCCGCCCTGCTCGATCAACCGGCGGGCCTCCCCTCGGGAGGAGGCAAGTCCGGCGGAAATCATACCGTCAATGACCGAAACGCCATCTTCAGCAACCAACTCAGCAGCAAGCTTTGTGGTAGGCATGTTTTCACTCTGTGAGCCGGCAGAGAAAAGTGCCTTGGCCGCCTCAAGGGCCTTATCTGCCTCTTCCTTTCCATGGACAAGGAGGGTCAGCTCATAAGCCAAACGCTCCTTGGCGCGGTTCAGTCCGCTCCCCTCAAGGGCTTCGTATTCCTTGATTTCCTCCATAGAAACAAAGGTCAGAAGCTTCAGGCAGTTGATTACATCATCATCCCCAACGTTCCGCCAGTACTGGAAGAAATCGTAAGGAGAGGTTTTTTCGGCATCCAGCCAAACGGCGCCATTTTCTGTTTTACCCATCTTCTTACCTTCCTTTGTGGTGAGAAGAGTAAAGGTCATACCGTAAACCTCGTCACCGGTGACGCGACGGACCAGATCAACACCGCCAAGAATATTGGACCACTGATCGTCTCCACCCAGCTCCATCCGGCACTTTTTCTCCTGATAGAGACGGAGAAAGTCGTAGCTCTGCATCAGCATATAGTTGAACTCAATGAAGGAAAGTCCCTTTTCCAAACGGGTTTTGAAGCATTCTGCAGTCAGCATCCGGTTGACAGAGAAATGAACACCAACCTCACGTAAAAACTCAATATATTTGACATTCATCAACCAGTCGCCGTTCTGCACCATAATGGCACCATTCTCCCCGAAATCCAGGAAACGGGACATCTGCTTTTTGAAGCACTCAGCATTATGGTTGATCTGCTCGGGGGTCAGCATTTTCCGCATATCGGTTTTGCCGGTGGGATCACCGACCATTGTTGTGCCGGTACCCAGCAGAATGATGGGGCGATGACCCGCTTTTTGCATCCGGGACATTACCATCAACTGGAGAAAATGACCGACATGCAGGCTATCTGCCGTGGGGTCAAAGCCAATGTAAAAGGTGACCTGCTCTTTTTCCAGCAGCTCACGGATTTTTTCTTCATTGGTCATCTGCGCAATCAGACCGCGCTCTTTCATTTCGTCAAAAATACTCATTGTTCTTCGCCGTTATCCGGCTTCCTCCTTATTCTTTGCCGGATGCAAAATCCAGCATTTCTTCTGCATTCTGAAGCATCAACGGGGTGATATGATCCCCACCGATGATCCTTGCAAGCTCGTTAACGCGCCCGGAACGATCCAATGGTGAAACGGTGGTATAGGTCCGCTCATTCCGGATCTCCTTGGCGATCAGCAGATGAACATCCGCACCGGCGGCGATCTGCGCAAGATGTGTTACGCAAAGGATCTGCCGTCCACCCGAGATTCCCTTCAGCTTAACGCCGATCTTTTGAGCAGCCCGTCCGCTGACACCGGTATCGATCTCGTCAAAGATCAGTGTGGCAACCTGGTCTGTATCGGCCATAATGCTCTTCATTGCCAGCATAATGCGGGAAAGCTCACCGCCACTGGCGATTTTGGAAAGGGGCTTGGGCGGTTCCCCCACATTGGCGCTGATCATCAGCTCAATATTATCAATGCCGTTTGGCCCCGGCTCCCCTTTTTGGTTAGCTGCTTCAATTCGGACATTGGGCATATCCAGATACGCAAGCTCACCGCAGACCCCTTGTGTGAACCGGCGGGCGGCCTCTTCTCTTTTGCGACTCAGCTCCTCCGCTGCTTTCCAAAGCAGGTTTTCCTCAGAAGCCAAAAGAGCGGTCAGCTCCTGCTGCTTCTCCTCTGAAAAACTAATTCGATTCAGCTCTTCGCAGGCTTTATCATAGAACTGAAGGACGGCTTCAAGGTCGCTTCCGTACTTCTTTTTCAGCCGGTAAAACAGATCCAGTCGTTCCTCGATCATATCAATCCGGCGGGTATCGGCGCTATCCTCGTCAAAAAGGGAGCGAATCTCGTCGGCGGCATCCTCCGCCTCGCAAGCGGCTCCGGTCAGCCGTTCTGCCAGCTCTGCGGCACCTTCAATATAATCCGATAGCTCTGCCACAGCAGAAGCGGCTTCCTTCAGCAGGGCAACGGCACCGTCCGAATCCTCTCCGCCCATTAAGCGATCACAGGCATAAGCGGAATTTTCCGCAATGGCCGCGGCATTTTCCAGAATGTTCAGCTCGGCGCGGAGGGTTTCCTCCTCCCCCGGAACAATCTGCGCCGCTTCGATCTCCTTGGTTTGATAGGTCAGCATATCAATCCGGCGGGCTTTCTCCTCCGAATCAAGGGATAGCTCCGAAAGCTCCTTGCGGATGGCCATACAGCGGCGGTATCGTTCATGATAGCCGGCAAGCTCGGAGGAAAGGCCGGCATAAGCATCAATGATCCCGCAATGGCGGGAGGGATTGAGCAAGGCCTGGTTATCGTGCTGTCCGTGGACGTTGACCAGAATCCCCCCTAACTCCCGAAGAGTTGCAACGCTGGCAGGCATTCCGCTGACGCGGCAGCTCCCCTTTCCGTCCGCGGTGATTTCCCGGGAGATAATCAGGGTGCCATCCTCATCCGGCTCGAAGCCAAGATCAGAGATCTTTTCAATTGTTTCAGAGGAAAAATCGGAGAAAACCGCCGTTACGCGGGCTTTTGCCGCACCAGTCCGAACAAGCTCCCGGGAGGTTCTTTGACCGAGAACGGCGTTGATCGAGTCAATCAGGATCGATTTTCCTGCGCCGGTCTCACCGGTCAGAACGTTAAAGCCGGAGCCGAAGGTGATTTCCGTTTTTTCAATTACAGCAACATTTTCAATAAACAGAGATTGAAGCATCCTTTTCATCGCGCGGTCTATTCGGCCGGCGATAACTCCTTTCTGTTATTTCAATAGGGCGCGAACATCGCTGACAAATTCGTTGCACAGAGCCTCTGTACGAAGGAGAACAAAAATTGTATCGTCCCCGGCGATCGTGCCCACAACACCCTTCATATGCATCGCGTCCAGAGATGCACAGGCGGCCTGCGCCATACCGGTATGGCACTTGACCACCGCGGTATATCCGGCAAAGTCGACATCTACTGCCGCTTCGGTGAAAATAGAATAAAAGCGGGCTGTTTCATTGGAGGGCGAAGGTGCTTGAGCAGTATAACGGTACCGTCCCGAGGAAGCCTGGGTTTTAATCAACCGAAGCTCCTTAATATCCCGGGAAACGGTGGCTTGTGTTACCTCAAAGCCTTCCATTCGCAGTCTGCGCAACAGCTCCTCCTGCGTATCTATTTCAAATTGGCCGATCAGCTCAAGGATCTTAGCATGTCGTTTCGTCTTCAAGGATCGTTCCTCTTTTCATGATTTTTTTATTAAATATCCGATGAAAATCCAATGCCTTGGGGAAGATGATATGCGCGAATTTATGAGATTGACGGATCTGAATCCGGTCATCTGGGGTGATGGGCAGAGCCTCCACACCGTCAATGGTCAGGAAGGCAGAGCAATCCTGGCGCATGGAAAGCTGGAGCTCAAAGGTATGCTCCGCAGGGAAAATCAAGGAACGGGAAAACATTGAGTGAGGGCAGATAGGAGTCAGGACAATAGCGTCCATCGCCGGGTCAACGATCGCGCCGCCTGCCGAAAGAGAATAGGCGGTAGATCCGGTTGGGGTTGCAAAGATCATTCCATCCGCCCGGTAGGAGGTGATGGGGTTGGAATCCATCAAAATGGTAAAGTCAATCAGCTTTGCCGCCGCAGAATTGGAAATGACAGCATCATTTAGGGCGTAAAGAATTCGATCCTGATCCTTTCGAAGCAGGTCAATGCGGAGCATCATCCGCTTTTCTACCCGGTAATCTCCCGTAACGAGGATCTTCAGATCCTCCAGATGATCCGGCTCAAAAGCCGCAAGAAAGCCAAGCCGACCGGTATTGATTCCTGCCACAGGAACATTGCTCCCAACTTCAGAAGCGTGCTTTGCCGCGTGAATGATGGTTCCGTCTCCGCCGATGGCAATAACAGCATCCGCCCCTGAAAGAAGCTCAAAAAACTTTCCGTATTCCACCAGCGGGTGGTCAAAAAAGGGCCGCTTTTCAATATTCATGCAAGGGGTAACTTGCATTTCCGAAAGGACATCACAGACCCGGGATGTAATTTCCACGGCGCGTTCTTTTTCGAAGTTTGGCATTAGAAGAAATTTCATTCCAACGCCTCCTTCCCTGTGTCCAGGGTTTGGTGCGCGCGGTCCACGACTCCTTGTGGGTCGATTTCAGCGGCTTGACCACCCTTTTTTAAGTAAAGAAGGTACTCTATGTTTCCTTCCGGGCCTTTAATGGGGGAAAAATCAAGGCCCATAACTGTAAAGCTTGTTTGCTTTACAAGATCAAGAATCTTTTCAATAACCTCCAAATGAACTTTTGGGTCTCGGACAACGCCTTTTTTACCTACCTTTTCCCTGCCCGCCTCAAACTGAGGCTTAATCAAGCAGACTCCGGCACCGTTTTCACCGGTGAACCGTTCAGCCACCGGAAAAACATGAGAAAGGGAGATGAAAGAAACATCCACGCTGAAAAAGTCAATGGGTTCTGTGACAGATTCTTCAGATAGGTATCGAATGTTGGTTCGTTCCAGGTTGACTACCCGGGGATCGCTCCGCAATTTCCAGGCAAGCTGACCGTATCCCACATCCACAGCATAGACCTTTGCGGCGCCATTCTGCAACATACAGTCGGTAAAACCGCCGGTGGAGGCACCGATATCCATACAAACAAAGTCTGAAAGAGAGAGCGAGAATACCTCAACCGCTTTGGCAAGTTTTTTGCCGCCGCGACTGACAAAGGGGCAGGTGCTTCCACGAACCTCGATTTGAGCATCCTCAGGCACCGTTTGGCCCGCTTTATCACACTTTTCGCCGTTGACATAAACGATTCCGGACATAATCAGCCGTTTTGCGTTATCTCTGCCAGGCGAAAGCCCCTGCTGGACCATCAAAACGTCAATTCGCTCCTTTTTGACGGACATTCTTGCTCCCTCCTTTTCTCTTTGGATTACTCTAAATAAACTGGTTTACGAAGGAAACCATACCTTCCGCATCCAACCCCAGATGATGCAACGCATTTTTGGCAGGTGCGTGGGGCACAAACTGATTATCAATTGCCCGAAAACGGTATGTTCCGGAAAAGCCTGCCTGCAGGAGACGGCCTCCGAAATGCTCCGCAACCGAACCCTTCGCAATTCCTTCTTCAAAGAAAAAGACTTTCCCGGCCTTCAATGCTTCCAAAATAGCCTCATCCGGAATGGGATGGATTTGATTAAGCTGAAGCACAGCCGCACAAACGCCGTGACTCTTCAAGGCTTCAACAGCAAGAATCGCCTGGGCGGTGATTCTGCCATACGTCACCAACAAAACAGAGGGAGCCTCTTCCCCGATTACGCGGAAAGGGGCAAAGGCTGCATCAAATACGGCAAGCTCTGCCGGTTCTTTACCGCGGGGATATCGAATCGCCACAAGACCATCGGTGCGGTAAAGGGCGGAAAAAAGGTCATCCTTCAGCTCTTGATATGAGGACGGCGAGAAAATGGTAATTCCGGGGATTGCAGACAGGAAAGAAACATCAAAAATACCCTGATGAGTTTCTCCGTCCTCCCCTACGATTCCGGCGCGGTCCACCGCAAGAACGACCTTGTTATTTTCAATGGCACAATCCTCTAACACCTGATCGTAAGCCCGCTGGAGGAAAGTGGAATAGACGGCAAATACCGGCTTCATTCCCTGAGCGGCCAGACCGGCGGAGAAGGTTACCGCATGCTGTTCTGCGATTCCAACGTCAAACAGGCGATCCCGGATTCCGTCCCGGAAATACTGGAGACCGGTGCCGTATTTCATAGCGGCAGTTACTGCGCAAATAGCGGGATCCTCTGTTGCCAAGCGGGCAAGCTCTTTTCCGAATACACAGGAGAAGCAATCCTCCGAAATGATATCCAGGCCGCCCTTTTCAGCATCAAAGCTGGGGGCTCCGTGGTAAGCACCAGGGTTTTCTTCCGCAAAGGAGTACCCCTTGCCCTTTGTGGTATGCATATGGATCAAAACCGGGCGGTTCAGGGACTTTGCCCGCTGGAAAACATCAATCAGACTGTTGCAGTCGTGGCCGTCTACCGGGCCAAGATATACAAAACCAAAGTTTTCGAAAAGGTTACTGTCATATAAGGAGTCCTTGACCATTTTCTTCACAGAAACGATCAGCTTCTTGAAGGGTCTGCCTACCGCTCCCAAGCGATCAAACAATCCCTCAATCCGGTCCTTTGCCCGGAAATAATGGGGTTTTGTCCGGATGTTGGCAAGATGCTTGGAAATCGCACCCACGTTTTTGGAAATGGAAACCTCGTTATCATTTAGAATCACGCAAAGCCGTTCCTTGCTTCTTCCGGCATTGTTGAGCCCTTCATATGCTTCACCGCCGGTCAAGGCGCCGTCTCCGATGACGGCAACCGTATGCTGCTCTTTTCCGGAGAGTCGGGCGGCTTTTGCGATACCCAGGGCGGCAGAAATAGAGTTACTGCTATGTCCTGCCACAAACGCATCGTGTGGGCTTTCCTTCTGCTTTGGGAAACCGGAGAGACCGTTTTCCTGACGGATGGTGGAAAACTGCTCCCGACGGCCGGTGAGAATCTTATGAACATAGGCTTGATGGCCCACATCCCAAAGAATTTTATCCTCCGGGGATTGAAATACGTAATGCAACGCAACTGTTGCCTCCACGATTCCAAGGTTCGAGGAAAGATGGCCGCCGTTTTTGGAAACGACCTCAATCAGCATCTCCCGGATCTCTTTGCAAAGAAAGGGCAACGCTTCCCGGTCCAGCTTGCGGAGATCCTCCGGAGAATTGATTTGATTCAGCAACGATTCTGTTGGCTGGTACACCTTTTTACTCACCATCTTCCCTCCTTTCCGGGTGATAAAGTCTGACTCATCCAAAGAAATTGACCGGAATTAAAATTGCCACAAGAATTCCCAGCATTGCGCCGCAAACCACCTGCAAGGGAGTATGTCCTAAAAATTCCTTCAGCTCTTTTTCATCATCCAGATCAAATTCATCGTCCTCATCGTTATTAATGTGGAAGACGATTTTGTTCAGAACTTTTGCGTGTTCTCCTGCCGCACGGCGAACACCCATCGCATCATACATAACAATGGCTGCAAGAATAAACGCCATTGCAAATTCGGGCGACTGAACGCCTGTTTGCCGCGCAACGGCAATAAACAGCGCACAAACAGCTGCAGAATGGGAGCTTGGCATTCCGCCCGCGCCCACCAGCCGCTCTGCGTCAAACTTACGGTTGACAATCAAAAATAAAATTGTTTTGATCAGCTGCGCCGAGGCCCAGCCAATCAGCGCCACATTAAGAATATAGTTTTGGAACAGTTCAGGAAATACCGGCATATTTTCCGCTCCTCTTTTTTATTTTCTGCGCTGGGAAAGGACCTGAGCCAGAGACACAAGAAATTCAGCCTTGGAACCGTATTGTTTCAGTGCGTTCATTGCGGTTTCTGTGCTCTCCTGAGCAAGCTCTTTTGCCTTCTCTATGCCAAAAAGGGTAATGTAAGTTGTTTTGCCGGATTTTTCGTCGCTCCCGATGGGCTTGCCCAGCTCTTCTTCGGTGGCAGTTACGTCCAGGATATCATCCACGATCTGGAAGGCCAGACCAAGATTTTCCGAGTATTCGGTGGCAGCGGCAATATCCTCTTCCCTACCGTCCGCCGCAATCACACCCATCAGCGCAGCTGCACGGATCAACGCACCGGTTTTCAGCCGGTGCAACGTCCGGAGACGGTCATATTCAATGGACTGACCTTCACTTTCCAGATCAATCACCTGACCGCCGATCATTCCGTTCATTCCAGAAGCATCACTCAGGCAACGGAGGGCGCGTACAGCCCGTTCCGTCGGAATATCCTGCTGCAGAACCGTTTCAAAGGCGCGGTTCAAAAGAGCGTCACCGGCCAAAAGGGCCTGCCATTCCCCGAACTGTTTGTGGCAGGAGGGTTTTCCCCGGCGCATATCGTCATCATCCATGCAGGGAAGATCGTCGTGAATGAGACTATATGCGTGGATCATTTCGATTGCGGCACAAAACGGCAGGGCCTGCGCATCCTCTCCGCCACACAGTCGGCAAAACTCCAGCACCAAAACAGCACGGATACGTTTTCCGCCGCCCAGCAAGCTATAATCCATTGCATCCGAGACGGTTTTGGCAAGAGGCGCGGCTTTTGCAGTTCGGGAAAGGTTCTCCAGATATTCTTCAATCAGTGTACAATCTGCTTTCAGCTTTGCATCAAATAATCCGTTCATTCTTCAAGACTCTCCTTTTTCACGATCATCGGCTCACAAAGACGGGACTCAGCGATCTTTAGCCGTTCAGAGCACTCTGAAACAAGCAGAGCACCCTCCTGATAAAGTGTCATCATCTCCTCCAGAGGAAGGTCTCCTCCCTCCAGAACGGAAACGATCTGTTCTATGCGATCCATCATTTCTTCAAAGGATTTCGCTTTTTTGCTCATATTTGGTCCTCCTTGCAGACCTGTGCGTGAATTTCCCCCTCAGCCAGGCGAATCCGAAGATGATCCCCGGGAGTTACGGAATGGGATGAGCGAAGAAGGTTGTCATTGTGGTAAACCAAGGCGTATCCCCGCATCAGGGTGGATAGCGGGCTTCGTCCCTCAATGCCATTGGCGCCAAGAGAGAGCCGGAGTCGTTTCTTTTCCAGACTCTTCTCAAAGCCGGAGCGCAATCGCTCTGAAAGAAGGTTCAGCCGTTCCCGCTTATGCCGATGAAATTGCACCGGATCCTGCAGACAGGGTCTGGAGGAAAGAATGGAGAGTGAAGTACGCAAGGCGGTGATTTTCCGCTGAATGGCGCCCTTCATGGCAAAATCAGCGGCTTCAAGACTGCTTTTAAGTGTGGCAGAGTCCGGAAAAAGGAGCTCAGCGGCGGCAGAAGGGGTTGCGGCGCGCAAGTCAGCGGCAAAATCAGCAATGGTATAATCTGTTTCGTGGCCAACGGCTGAAATTACCGGCACCTTGCAACTACAGATCTTTCGGGCAAGCCGTTCACTGTTAAAGGGATGCAGATCCTCTGCAGATCCGCCTCCCCTTGCAAGGATCACCGCACTAACGGTACCGCTCTCCGAAAAATAGTCAATCCCTTCGCAAAGCTCTGCTTCAGCGGATGCCCCCTGAACAGCCGCTGGATATAGAAAAATCCGACACAGAGGGAACCGGCGGGAGGCGATGGTAGATATATCGTGAATCACAGCACCCCCGGCCGCTGTCACAACGCCGACTGATTCCGGAAATGCCGGAAGGGGACGCTTTCGCTCGGGAGCAAAAAGCCCTTCTGCGGCCAGTTTATCCCGCGTTTGCTCAAAGGCAAGATGGTAGGCTCCCAAACCATCCGGAGTCATATCCTCCGCGTAAATCTGGTATACACCATCCCGCTCAAAGCAGGTAATCCTCCCCCGCACAATGACCCGCAAACCGTTTTCTGGGCGGAAGGCAAGGCTTGAGGCGTAAGAGGCAAACATAACACCCTTCATTGCCGAGGTTTCATCTTTCAGAGTAAAGTAGATATGTCCGGAGGAATTCCGGTTGGAGAGGTTGGAAAGCTCCCCTCCCACAAAAATGGATTTTAAGGAAGGCTGGGTATCCAGAACGGCTTTGATATATCGATTGATTTCAGATACGGAATAAACCCGCAATACCCTCGCCTCCTTTGCTTTTTAAGGTTCCAGCAGGCCTGAACGGATCGCACCGAGATAGGCAATTCCGGCGGCGTTATCCGCTGAAAATTCCGGCTCTGCAAAATACGTCTGCCCCAGGGCAGATAGCTTTTTTTGTAAATATCGGTTGGACATTACGCCGCCCGCAAAAACTACCGGCAGCTCTCCCCGCTCCGAAAAAGCGTAACGGATCATTCCTTCTACCGCGGCATAGATGGCCGCAAGACAATATTTGGCAATATATTCAGGGGGGTGTCCTTCCTTCAGTAGACGCTCCGCATGGTTCTGGATTCCCGAAAGAGAGCAGTTTCCGGCCTTCATAGAGGGGCGGAGAGAAATGTCATTCTCCCAGCCGAGACTGAGCCGCTCCAGCTCCTTCCCTGCCGGAAAGGTGAGTCCCAGAAGCTTTCCAACCCGGTCAACAGCTTGTCCGGCCTTGAGGTCAAGAGAGGAAGCAATCAACTCGCAGGTAATCAGTTCATCCTCCGAGGGGGTAACCAAAAGCAGATCGGTGGTTCCGCCCGAAAGATGGAGCGCATAGTGGGGGCGGGTAAGTAGGCTGGGGTCTTTGGCGGACCACACTGCCGCTGCAATATGCCCCTGCTGGTGAGAAAACCGGTACAAAGGAACAGCACAACTGCAGGCGGCGGCCGAAGCGGCATTTACACCGGCAAGGAAACAGGGCATATAAGAACCCTCGGCATTTCTTGGACGGTCCGAAACGGCAACTGCAGAAATCTCTCCCTCAAAGGAAGAAAAGAGCCCTTCCAGAATCTCCGGCAAACGGAGGGTGTGTTGAAAAAGTGCATCACTTTGGCGCAAGCCCAATTCGCCGGGCTTAACATCCAGCAGTCGCTTTTTTTGCAGCATACGGCCGGTTTCATCCAGCAAGGCTGCAGAGGTGGTGTAATTGCTGGTGTCGATCCCTAAAACCGCTTTCATGCTTCTCCGAGCTCCCCGCGGGCAATTCCTCCCAAAACACCGTTCACAAAGGAGGAGTCATCCTCCCCACCGTATTTTTTGGCAAGCTCGACGGCCTCGTCAATGGAAACGCTGACCGGAATCTCATCCCGGTAAAACATTTCAAAAATCGCCAGCCGCATAATGGAAAGGGCTACCTTGGAAATGCGGGAAAGCTTCCAGCCCTTGGCATACTTTTCGATCATTTTGTCCGATTCCTCTGCGTGGGAGGTAGCACCCTCCGCAAGCTCCAGGGTAAAGGAATCCCGACGGAACTGTTCAATCTCATCGGCAGCTTCAAGAAGCTCCGAGATGGGATCTGTTGTAAAAATACGCTCAAAGACCAGTATAAAGGCCTGCTCTCTGGCCTCACTCCGAGAAAGATTGGTTGTCATATCAAGCGTTGGAACGGCCGGAGCCGAACCCATTCCTTTCTGTTAATTTATCCGGCAGAAACGCAAAAGAAACGCCCACACACAAAGCTTATGCGTCGGCGCCTTGCTTTTGTGCTTATTGCATTGTCAAATGTTGGAGGAATCCTCAAAGGTGATCCCGGCAATAAAAACGTTCACTTTCGCCACGGCGATCCCCGTCATATTCTGCACCGATGTTTTGACACTTCTCTGGATCTTTTCCGAAACCTCGGGGATCTTTGCACCATACTGCAGCTTTACGTAAATATCAATGGTGGCAACGTCATCATTGAGAGAAATATTGATCGACTTGGGCGCAGAACTCTTCCGGATGACACCCTTGAGATTTACCGGCATAGGTGCAAGCTCTGCAACTCCGACAATCTCCGTTGCTGCCATCGCCGCGATGGAGGATACCACTTCGTCAGAAATTTTCAGACTTCCAACGGCACCTCTGTTATTCGGAATGTTCATTCATATCACGCCTTTCTTTGGGAGGTTGTAAAAAAATATGGGTATAACAAACGATACACGTTTATTATACCACATTTTCTGAAAGACACAACTACTTTGTTGGAACAATATGAATATTTTCTACTGCGATTTTACCTTTGTCTATTACTGCGTCCCTAATTTTAGCTATTTCGCTGGGTACTAAACCGTCAGTTCTTACAACAACATCCGCCTGCTCATCGTATATATATACAACGCATTCGGAAAAGCCCTTTGCTTTCAGCACGTTTTCAATCTGTGACTCCCGTTCAATGGCTGATGCAAGCTCTGCCGCCTCGGCCTGAACCTGTTTGGATTCCTCTTCAGAAAGGGAGCCGCTGTCAATCAGCTCTGCCAGGGTTTGGGCGGCTTCATCCCTGCTTTTTTGCCGATCGATCCGCACCTGTGCAAAATAATCCTCCGATGCAGAACCGTTGACCAGCTGGGCGTCCCCGTAATGCTTGGAAGAGGTATCCGTGTTTCCGGTATCTCCTGTCACGGGAAGGGTATTTTCCCCTGAAATCTGCCAGTTTAAAAACAAGGCAACTGCCAGGGCGCTGATCAAGCAAGCGAGAATGATCTGTTTTTTCTTGATAATCATATGGAACATCTTCCTGCCTCCTATCATTTATTTTCAGGCTTACCCCTTTCCCTCGGTGACAAACACCCGGGAGGAAGGGATAGAAAAGAGGGTGGTTGCTGCATTTATGATTTGTTCTCTGACTGCGGCATTGCCACCCCCCTCGCAAACCACAACAACTCCCAGTATTTCCGGCTGCTTTTCTGTTTGGATCAGGACCTCTTCCCTGCCGTCCTCCCCCTCGACGGTAATGTATGAGTATTCATAGCTATCCTTCCGCTCGGTTTTATTCTGGCGGTCGGAATCAATCTGTTCGGTCTGATCCACCGTCTTTTTTTCCTCCCGGGCATAAACATATTCTACTCCCTGCTCCAGCGTAATGGCTACGCTGGTGTTGCCGGCGCCGTTGATCCTTCCGATCAGACCTGCCAGCTTATTTTCAAGGGAGCGGGTATATACCTCAGAGGATATTGTTATCGTCTCGTTTGTTTCGTTCTGTTCGGTCTGTTTTCCCCAGGGGACCATTTCGGAAAGCAAAATCAACAGAATTCCCAGCAACCCAACGGCGATGATGATTCGAATCTTTTTTTCATCCTTGAACAGCTGCGGGAGCTTTTTGGCCCATTCTGTGAAAGCGATGCTTTTTTGACTCAACCTGCAAATACCTCCTTCCGCAGTTTTTCTCCCTTCCTTTTCCGCCTCCCTTTTTACGTGTATTCCACGATCGGTCGCAATCCCAACCGATCCTCCAACTCAGAGAGAATCCGCTCCTGCGAAAGGGATAACTCCGGCGGTAGGATCAGAATGATCTCTGTAATAGATATGCTGCCATCCGCCTGCTTATCCGTTGAAAAGGAAAATTCTGGAGTTTTTTTCGTGTATTTATTTAAGATCGGAGCGATTATGAGGGAAAGCTCCCGGTGGATCGCCTCTGACTGTTGGAGCCGAATTGTTTCTGACAAGACCGATTGGGAGAGGGCTGTTTCATTACTGGGCGGTGTAAAGGAAAAATCGGGTAATGAACCGTTTCGGAAAAAAGGCAGAATCATAGATGACAGCAAAAACAGGCTGACGGTCAGCTTCATCACGCTTTTCATCTTCCCTTCCGGCGCCAAAAGATGGAAGATTCCGCCTGAAACAGCCGCAAAACAAACCGAAAGTGCCCACTCACGGAATTGATCCATTTTGCATCTCCTCTCTGTTATTAGCCAACTCCGACAGTCATTGTTAAGGCGGTTGTAATAATAGCAATTGCCGCAAAAAAAAGAAGGATCGCCCCTAAAAGAGAAAGGGTTGCGCTGACCGCCTTGAGTAACTTGGAAATCCCTTCTGCACGGAATAGATCCGCAACGGTTGCCGAAAGCTTAGCAATCAATATCCAGATTCCAACATCCGCTATGCTTGGCAAAAAGATCAGCGCCGCACAGAGAATACCAAATCCGCCGACTGCCGTCCGGATGAGCTTTAGGCAGCTGTGGATGGAGCCAAGGGCTTCGGAGATGGCGCTTCCCACCACCGGTACAAAATTCCCCACAAGAAACCGTCCGGCTTTCATTCCAACCGTGTCTGCAGAGGCGCTAATAAAGGTTTGCACCCCAAAAATTGCAGTAAAAACAGTAGACGCAAGACCCAATCCCCAGGTGGCCAAAAGCTTTAGAAAATCGCCCAAAGATCCGAGTTCCAGTTCAGGATTGACCGACCCGACGATGGCCAAGGCTAGATAAACCATCAAAAAAGGAACAAGAACTCCGCCGGAGAGCCAGGAAATGACCTCCAAGGCGGTAAAGGTCAGCATTTGGTAGGTGGTTGCCTGGGCGGTATGTCCCCCGGCGGACAAAATTCCTACCATCACGGGGATCATCGTGGTCATAAAGGCGGTGCAATCGTTGATGGCAGTAATTGCCGAACGGATGCATTCTGTGACTGGAGTCAGGATCGCGCCGCTGACTGCCATTACACTGACCGCAGAAAAGACCCGGTTCAGCCCTTCTGCGTGAAAGCTTGATTTCAGAACGTTCATCAATGCGGCAATAAGAATACATCCAAATACAACAAAGAAAAGCTCTGCAGGCTGGGACAGACTCTTTTTTAACAGCGCAAAAATCAGGCCAAAAAAATCACCCGGCTGCAGAGAAAGTAATGCTTTGGGTGAGATCTCTGTTATACCGAAATCCCGAAGGACCTCCCGAATGGGATCGGGTAATGCCTCCATCAGTTTTTCGGCACCGCTGTTTTCCAGTTGGTCTGCAATCAATTGATCGGTGGTGGTTTGTGGATCCCCCGCCATTGCCGTTAGAGGGAACAAAAGGAGAAAAAAGATCCCTGCGGCAATCACCTTTTTCCATTTCATCCTGCACGCTCCGTTTGGACAATTATAAAGAAATTAACTCAATCGCCCTTTGCGTTAACTGGGAAAATAAAGGAAAGGCAATGAGCAAAACGGCGGCCTTCCCGGCAAGCTCTGCCTTTCCGGCAATTGTTTCTGCTCCGGCATCCTTGCAGGCATCCGAAGCAAGCTGCGTTAAATAGCAGATTCCCAAAGATTTAATCAAAATCACACCGTATTCCGTGGGGAGTCCGGACTTTTCCGCCAGCTGGCTGACGGCTGAAAATACCGGCTCCAACCGGACCAAGGCAAAGGCAAAAATCATTACTCCTACTGTAATTCCAGCCATTAAGGAGGCTTCCGGGTGCCATTTTTTCAGGAGCAATACGATTGCTGCTCCAATAATCGCTACCCCGCAGACTGATAGAATATCCATTCTGTCCCCCCTTCTTTATAAATCAAAAAGGGTCTTGATGGTCTGGAATAGGTCGCTGACTTCATTGAGTACCATCATCAAAACGACCACAAGGCCGGCAATGGTCGTCATCATTGCCTGGTCCTCCCTCCCGGCCCGGATCAACAACTGATTCAGCACCGCAACGATAATTCCGATTGCGGCAATTTTGAAGATCAGATCAATTTCCATTTTGCGATTCCTTTCCGGGTTGTTCCGTCAAACCAGAATAATTCCTGCTCCGGCACCGCAAAGCAAGCCCAGCGTTTGATAAAGCCTGGCAGAACGGTCCCGTTCTTTCTCAGCAAGGATCCGGTTTTCCTCTAGGCGCATCCGGTATTCCCGGCAGAGAGAAAGTTGTCCGTTCAGGTCGGTGGTTCCAAGCTGTTTTGCAGCGTCGGAAAAAAGTCGGAGATCCTCTGGTCGCAATGAAATGCCCTTTTGAATCCGAACTGCTTCTGCCAACGCATCCCCCGGAGGGAGGTTTTTTTGACGCAGTTTTTGGTACTCAGACGCCAGTAAAAGCGTTGCAAAGCGGCTGTCCTCGCAGAGGGAACGGATCAACTGATCGGTAGGCGGGGCAGAAAAAGCGATCCGTCGCTCTGCTTCGGATAAAAAAAGCTGGAGATCGGCAATCTGCTCCACCCGTTTTTTCAGTTTCCCGGCAAAAAAGTGTCCCGCCAGGCATCCCGCAATCACAAAACAAAGTCCTCCTACCAAGCGGATCAACCCAATCCCTCCCGAAAACGATGAAGGTGCCGTATTTTCCCGGGAGATCCGGCATCTGCAAGCTCAATTCCCCATTGAAATACGCCGCATTCAATCAGCCGCCGCAATTGCGGACGGGCAAAAAGTGCCTCTTTCCCATATGCGTGAGCGGTGCAGATAAAGGATGCGCCGCCAAAAAGCCCCTCTATTAGCCGTTCTGACTCCTCAAGACTGCCTATTTCATCGCATACAATAAAATCAGGCGAAAGGGTACGCAAGGCAATGGAAATCCCATCTCCCTTGGGATAGCCATTCAAAAGATCGGTGGCTGGGCCAATATCGTTTTGAGGCAGACCGTTGCAGGAGGCGCCGATCTCTCCCCGCTCGTCTATCAGAGCGACTTTAAGGGGGGCAAAAAAGGTTCCCGACGAGAGTTGACGCACCAAATCCCGCAAAAGTGTGGTTTTTCCGCTTCCGGGCGGGCCGAAAATCAAAGCGGATGACGGTTCTTTTTCAAAGGCACGCAGAAATATTTCATCCGCAGCACCCTTAACCTCCCGGGCAACCCGAAGATTGATGGAGCTGATCTGCCGCAAAGAAAGAATTTTATTCTCTGTAATGACTGCTGTTCCGCAGATGCCGGCGCGATGACCGCCCCGGAGGGTAAGATACCCTTTTCGAATCTCTTCTGTATGACTATGTACCGAATATTCGCAAAGAATCCGCACTGACTCCTCAATCTCTTTCCCGGAACAAAGATACAGACCTTTCCCCGGTACTGCCTGAGGATATCCGTCCCGGCCAAGAAACCAAATACGTTTTCCGCAAACCACCGATAGCGGTGCTCCGGAACGCAAACGAATTTCCTGGGCTGTTTGCCGTATTTCGCCCGGAAGCCGGTAAAGCCGTTCCCGCACCGATTCACAAAGACCGGATGCCGCATCCCGGAAGCGACGATCGGCATATTCATGGTCCATTCCCTTTCACATCCTCCTGTTTTTTATAAAGATATGAGTTGTCCGGTGGGAATATGACAGTCTGTCCGAAGAAAACGGGAGATATTTTTCTCAAAGCTATTTACCTTTTTCAATTTTTGGTGTATAATATTTGGAAACCTTTTGGAAAGGGGCGGAGAACAATGGCATTGACGTTAAAGAAAATCTCCGAGCTGACACCTTTGCGCAAAACCTATCTGCGCGGGGTGGAATGCTATAATAATTCCCTGGTGGAAAAGCCGCAAAGCAGCACCACGCCCTTTGGCGGACGGATCCTCCAGACGCGGGTACACGGCAAAAACGGCCTTGCTTATGAGCTTTATGTTGAGTTGGACCAGACGGATCACGTGGTCAGCTGTGAATGCTCCTGCCCCTCTTTCCGGAAGAATGACGGTGCCTGCAAACACATTATTGCGGCACTCGTTCAGCAATATTATGCCGATGTATCGGGGGTGGGGCGATCTGCATCGACTGCCAGCGTTACTCCCGTTTCCTTCCGCTCCGATCCGGCGGCAAATCTATTGATCAAAAGCTACCTTTCCCAGGATGCCTCTGCCCTGGTTGCGGATACTTACCAGGGGGAGAAAATTCACCTTGTCCCTACCCTTCTTTTTATGGATCGCCGGCTTTGGCTGGAGCTTTCCATCGGCAGAGACCGGATGTATGTTATCAAGAGTATTCCTGAGTTTTGTGAGGATGTCCGCTCAAATGCCAGCCGGGAATACGGTAAGGGCACCAAGCTTCTCTGTAGCCGGGAGAGCTTTGACCAAGCCTCCCTTCCCCTTTTGGATCTTGTCCTCTCCACCGATCAGGATCTTGCAGAGCGGGAACAGTTGGCAGGAGGGCGGAGCAATCCTAGAAGACTTCCGCTTTTTGCGTCGGCACTGGATCTGTTTTTTGACCGGTATCAGGGCAGCACCTTTGCCTTTAAGACGCAAAGCGGTCAGGAGGGTGTTTGCACCCTTTCGGATGCGCCGGTGACGGTGCAGATCACTTTTGAAAAATCCGCAGAGCGGTCCGGATTTTATCTTTCCTCCGAACCCTTCTTTTTCCTTTGCGGCGGAAGAGACCGCTCCTATTTATTCAAGGAAAATACTCTGACTCTCTGCACCAAAGAGTTTACGGCGCAGATGAAGCCTTGTCTGGATATTTTAGAGCAAACACGGTATCGGATCTTTCTTTCGGACAGCAGTGTCCCGGAGTTTTGTTCCTCGGTGCTTCCGGCCATTCAGCCCTATATTTTTACAGAGGATACCCTCAAGCTTCTGGAGGAATATATCCCCGAAACACCTGCTCTGGAGATTTATCTGGACGCACCTGCACCGGACACGATAACCGCATCTGTCTATTGTTATTATGACGATGAAAAAATTAACCCTTATGAGAAGGACAGCAAGTCCTCCCGCTCCCGGAATACCGTTTGCGAGCTGAAATATATGCTTCTTTTGGGACGGTTTTTCCATCTTTACGATCATTCCGCAGGCCATCTTTATTTTCGCGGTGATGACGAACAGATTTTCCGTCTGCTGACCGAGGGTGTGGATGAGCTTTCCCGTCACGGGGCGATTTACGTTACCGATAATATCAAGCGGATCAACGTTTCCGCACCGCCTCCAATGTCTGTTGGGGTGCGGCTTTCCAGCGGACTTTTGGATATTACCTTTGATCATTCGGAGTTTTCTCCGGCTGAGCTGACCGAGATTATGGAAAGCTACCGCCGGAACCGGAAATTCCACCGGCTCAAAAACGGAAAGTTCCTCCTTTTGGGAGAAGGACCTCTTTCTGCGGTGGCAGAGCTGGCAGAGGGACTTTCCCTTTCCAGCAATCAGCTCCGGGAGGGACAGGTTTCCGTTCCCCTTTATCGGGCAATGTTTGTGGATAAGATTCTTCAGGAGAGTGACGGCTTATCCTTTGAACGGAGCAACGATTTCCGTCGGCTGGTAAAAGGGATTCGCGCCGCAGATGACGGACTCTATGAGATTCCACAATCTCTGCGGAATATTCTCCGGAAATACCAGCGTGCCGGCTTCCGTTGGCTGAAAACCCTTGAGCATTATGGCTTTGGCGGTATCCTGGCTGATGATATGGGTTTGGGAAAAACCATTCAGATCATCACACTTCTGCTTTACGCCAAGGAGAAAGGTGAATTGGGTCCTTCTTTGGTGGTTTGCCCCTCTTCCCTGGTGCATAACTGGAAATCTGAGATTCAGCGCTTTGCCCCTGAGCTTTCTGTGCTGATTGTATCAGGTACGGCTGTTCAGCGGATGGAAACGTTGCCCCATATCCCGGAATATGACGTAATCGTTACCTCCTATGATATGCTCAAGCGGGATGTTTCCCTGTATCAGAAGTACAAATTCCAATATCATATTCTGGATGAGGCACAATATATTAAAAACCACACCACGCAAAACGCCCGTGCCGTCAAGCAGATCACCAGCCGTTATCGCTTTGCTTTGACCGGTACACCGATCGAAAACCGTCTCAGCGAGCTTTGGAGCATCTTTGATTTCCTGATGCCGGGGTTATTATTCAACTATAACCGGTTCCGGGAAAGCATTGAACTTCCCATTGTTCGGGATAATTCCAACCACGCGCTGGAACGTCTTTCCCGGATGACAGCCCCCTTTATTCTCCGCCGTCTGAAGGCGGATGTTCTGCGGGAGTTGCCGCCCAAAACGGAGATTGTTCGAACCATTCCCCTTGAGGAGGAGCAGCGAAAGCTTTACGTTTCCAATATCGCAGAGATGAAGCAGATCATTACCCGGGAGATTGATGAAAAAGGCTTTGATAAGGCCAAATTCTCCATCCTTTCTATGCTAACTCGACTGCGGCAAATCTGTTGTCATCCCACGTTGTGTTATGAAAACTTTACCGATTCTTCCGCCAAGCTGGAGGCTTGTATGGAGCTGATTGCCGAGGCTGTAGACGGTGGACACAAGGTTCTGCTTTTCTCTCAGTTCACCTCGATGCTTTCCCTGATCGAGCATCGACTGAAGGCGGAAAAAATCAGCTATTTCCTCCTTACCGGAGCAACGCCCTCCGAGCAACGTGCCTCCCTGGTGGAGCGGTTCAACCGGGATGATACCTCTGTTTTCCTGATCTCTCTGCGGGCCGGCGGAACAGGCTTGAATCTCACCGGGGCGGATACGGTGATTCACTTTGACCCCTGGTGGAACCTGTCCGTCCAGAACCAGGCTACCGACCGTGCCTACCGAATCGGGCAGTCCAATCCGGTGACAGTTTACAAGCTGATTGCGGAAAATACGGTGGAGGAAAAGATTCTCGCCCTGCAGGAAACCAAGCGAAAGCTTGCTGATTCGGTAATTTCCGAAGGGGATTCCCTCCTTTCCTCTATGACTCTTTCAGAGATTCAGCAACTCTTTTCCCTTTGAGGCACTGGAGGTTGGCAGGATGAAGCACATTGATGTACAGACCTTTGACCGGATCGGTACGGTCTGGTTTGGAGAGGAGGATGGATTGCTGACCGATCTTTCCTTTTCTCCTCTTTCCGGTGGCCAAAGAAAGATAACACCGCTCCTGCAAATGGTGCAGACACAACTGGAAGAATATCTTTTGGGGAAACGGAAGGAATTTGACCTCCCTCTATTATTACCTGAAAAAGGATTTTGTGGGGAGGTTTACTCCTCACTTATGAAGATCCCATACGGGGAAACGGCAACATACTCTATGATTGCTAAGGAGATCGGGAACCCGAAAGCCGCGAGAGCAGTAGGCGCCGCCTGTGCCAAAAATCCAATATTGATCGTGATTCCCTGCCACAGGATCGTCGGTGCAAATGGTAATCCCACAGGATATGTGGGTGGAATAGATAAAAAAATAGCCCTCCTGACCTTGGAGAGGCTGAATAATATGTAAAGTTATGCACCTTTACATATGTTGGGATGCCAATAAATGCGAAAATAACGTTCTTACAGACCGGATAAGCGGTGTGCAAGAACGTTATTTTTTAGTGTTTTGCGTAGGGATGGATAGATTGTATTCCAGTTTTCATAATGAGCTTTCTGGTAAATGGGGTGCATAAAAGTGTTCGTTTTATTGATTTCATGCGAAGCTTTCGTCTCAAAGACTGTGTGTTTTTTCGATATATCCGCTGAATTTCCGGATAAGATTTGCCTTCTGCAAAAGCGTCTGCAAGCATCTTACCACTATACATTGCGCTACTCAGCCCCTCAAAAGAGCTTGCACTAATGAAGCCTGCCGCCTCGCCCAGAAGGAAAGCGCTTCCCTTACCCGTGCAAAAATCCTTCACGCTACGCGGACTTGAAACCAGACACGCTTCCGTTTTCACGGCCTCTCCAAACTCATTTTTAAGAAATGCCTCGAGTCGTGATTTTTGTTGATTAAACGCCTTGCGACAACCTTGCTTTTGAAATGCACCGCCAAAAATAACATAATTTCCTTTATGTATCGTCCACGAACAGCTGTCGCTTGTTTTGGAGTCAAAAATGCAGGAATAATACGGCATTTTTTGTCCTTTGTTTTCGAACCATTGTTGTATTGCAATATATTGTACTTTCATTGGAGCGAAGAAACTGCGTCTTACAACGGAGCCACCGCCGTCCGCACCGACAACCGCCTTTGCGAAGATGGTGTTTTCAACATCACCGCACTTAACATTTAGACAATAATGGTCCTTCTCTTTTCTTATTTCGCGGCATCTTCCTTTGAAAATCTGAACAGATGAAGGAATCAGGGACAGCAACCATTGATCAAAGGAGTACCGATCCATATTAAGATAGTGCCTTTGATAATAGCGAACAAGTTTTTGGTCGATATCAATTGTCTCTACTGCGAAGATCTGAGGATCCTCCAAGACGCTTTTAGGAAGGACCAAATCGAATCTTGCAAGAAGCTTTTGAGCATCCGGTGCCAAAAGCCCTCCGCACGGTTTTGCAGAATCGGGAGATTGTCCGTCGATAACGATGATATGCATATCGCGGGATGACTGCATAAGCTCTTTTGCAAAAACTGACCCGGCAGGTCCTGCTCCGACGATGGCAATATCGTAAACTTCCAATTTCTTCTGCTCCACTTCAATCCCTCCGGAAAGCTTTTTGCATCCTTGCATTCTGCAAAAACATTGCGGAAACGTTTAAACTGTTTATCATTATCCCTTCGGGTTCAGCGCTTTCAGCCCCAGCCGTTGGCGGTAGATTTCCTGCATCAGGATTCCGGCGGCAACAGATGCATTGAGAGAATCGTACTGGTTGGCCATAGGAAGGGAAACGGTAATGTCGCAATGCTCCCGGATCAGCCGGCCAACGCCCTCCCCTTCCGAGCCGATAATCAACGCCACGCCACCGGAGAAGTTGACTGAACAGTAGCTTTGACCATCCATATCGGCGCAATAGCACCAAATATTTTTCTTTTTCAGCTCCTCCAGGCAGGAAACGAGGTTGGATACCCGTGCCACGGGAATATGACTTAACGCTCCGGCGGAGGTTTTATAAACCGTTGAGGTTAAACCGGCGCTCCGGCGCTTGGGAATGATAATTCCGTGAGCACCCAGTGCGTAAGCGGAGCGGATAATTGCCCCAAGGTTATGCGGATCCATAATTTCATCCGCAATCACAATAAAGGGAGGCTCACCCTTCTCCTGGGCGCTTTGGAGGATATCGTCTACCGACGCATAATCCTTCACCGCACAAACAAGGGCAATCCCCTGGTGTCCAGCACCGCCGTACATCCCTTCCAGCTTCTTTTGAGAAACCTCTTTCACAGGAATTCCCCGCTCTCTGCAACGGGAAATCAGCTTGCCATATCCACCGGAGCCTTGCTCAACCAACAAATGCTCAACAGGACGTCCCGAGGAAAGTGCCTCGGTGACTGCGTTTCTGCCAAAAAGGATATCCTGCTCTTCCTTATGAGGGGTATTATTCTCCATCATCATTTTCCTTTCCGGGTCAATCTGTCTGTTTCTTACTGTAAACCGTCATTCCGGTGCCGTCATCCCAGGTGAGCACATCCTTGGGAAGGTGAAGCATCACCCAGGTTACATAAATATCCCCGGCGGCACCGCCGATATTGCAGATCTGAATGAAATAAACAACCCAAAACCAATCCATCGGGACGAAGCATTGAATCACCGCCAACACAACACCCCAAATCACCACCGGCGAAAGGCCAATGATGAAATAGCTTTTCTTATCATAGTAATAATCGCTGGCCGCAAAGGCATAAAGCCCGGTGAAGCCGAACCGGGGCTTTGTTTTGCTGAAATGATACATAAAAATGCCGTGGATTGCCTCATGTAAGACAAGATACAGAATGCTACCCGCGCACAAACAAAGGGGCTTGAGCATGGAAGAGAGAAATATATCCGTATCCTCTCCGCCAAAGGTGAAAAGATCAAAGATCGGTGCAATAAAGATGGCCGGAATCACCATCAAAACAGAAATCAAAAGAGAAAGTCCATTGACCAAAAGAGCCTCTTTTTTGTTCTTTTGCAGGTCGATTCTCCGGATTTCAACATAATCTTCCGGAAGTTGAGGGCAATTCATTTCATCACATCCTTGTAAAGGGAAACAGCTTGTCAGACTTTTTTCAGTTTTGCAAAGTTAGCCATCAGCTTTTTGGTGCCAACCTTATCGAAAGCGATCTCCAGAAGGGTATCATTCCCCATTGGAGAGGCGGAAAGTATCATTCCTTCACCAAAAACCTTATGGGAAACCATTTCACCCACCGAGTAGGATACCCCTGCCGAGCTGGCAGAAGGCTTTGAGGTTCCGATGTTTCTGTGATCCCCTCCCGAAGCAGAAAGACCCGAATATCCGCTCTTTCGTTCGGTGGAAAATCCGCCAGAATAGGAGCTTCTGCTGCTTATTTCCCTTGTTTCCCCTGCAAAGCTGCTTGCAAATCCGGGGGTAAAGGAAAGATTTGGCGTTTGACGAAGCTCTTTGATATATTCGGTGGGGATCTCCTCCGAAAAACGGGAAGGCTGATTCCGCTGAGTTTGGCCAAAGAGCATTCTCTGCTTTGCCCGGGTCAAATACAGCTCCTTTTTTGCCCGGGTAATGGCAACATATGCCAGTCGGCGCTCTTCCTGCATTTCTGCCTGCTCAAACATACTTTGGAAGCCGGGAAAGATCCCATTTTCCATTCCAATGAGAAAAACAGTAGGAAATTCCAGTCCCTTCGCGGAGTGGATGGTCATCATAACGACCTTATCCTCTCCTTCAGAAAGGCTATCCAGCTCGGACATCAACGCAACCTCTTCCAAAAATCCAGAGAGCTGGGCATCCTCGTTTTCCTGCTGATAGGTTGCCAGGCTGGAAATCAGCTCCTGGGCATTCTCCAGACGGGTTTCCCCTTCTTCTCCCAAGGCTTTCAGCATTTGCAGGTAGCCTGTTTTTTCCAGAACCTCTCTTCCCAGTTCATCCAGCGGGAGAAGATCCATTTCAGCGGTCAGCTCGTCCATCATTTTAGCGAAGGCCTCCAGAGGGCCGGCAGCGCGGCTCAAAGGGCCATACTGCTTTGCGTCCCGCATCACCTCCAGCCAGGTACAGCCAAGACCATCCGCAATGGCGGCAAGAGCATCCACAGTTGCTTCGCCGATCTTTCGCTTTGGCTCATTGATAATACGGCGCAACCGGACGGTATCCATAGGGTTATTCAGCACCGCCAGATAAGAAAGCAGATCCTTTACCTCTTTTCGGTCGTAAAACCGGGTGCCTCCTACGATTTTATAAGGAATTCCGGCCCGAACAAACCGCCGTTCCATCGAGTTGGACTGAGCATTCATCCGGTAAAGGATCGCATGGTCACCGTATTTTGCGCCCTTGGCCACATTTTCAGTGATCACATCGGCCACATATTCGCTCTCCCCTCCCTCATCTTCGGCAAGATAGAGGGTAATAGGGTCGCCTTCCGGATTTTCTGTCCAGAGATTTTTGCCTTTTCGCTCTGTGTTGTGGCAGATCACGCCGTTGGCGGCGTTCAAAATGGTTTGGGTGCTCCGGTAATTCTGTTCCAGACGGATGACCTTACAATTCCTGTACTGTTTTTCAAAGCTGAGAATATTTTCAATCGTGGCGCCCCGGAACTTGTAAATCGACTGATCATCGTCTCCGACAACACAAATATTCTGATGCTCTGCCGCCAAAAGGGCGATCAGGCGATACTGAGCGTGGTTGGTGTCCTGATACTCATCCACCGTGATATAACGGAAACGACGGCGATAATAAGCCAAAACATCAGGAAACTGTTCGAAAAGCTCCACCGTTTTGACAATAATATCATCAAAATCCAGCGCATTTGCCTTCTTCAGCTTCTGCTGATAAAGATGATATACCCGGGCAATGGTCTTCAATCGAAAATCATTCGCTGCAGTTTGTTCAAACTCCACCGGGCCCTGCAGGCTATCCTTCGCCCGGCTAATGGCGCCAAGCACCATCTTTTCAGGAAAGTTTTTATTGGAGATATCCAGCTCCTTCATACATTCCTTGATTAACCGCTTTTGATCATCTGTATCATAGATGGTGAAGCTGCGGTCATAACCGAGATTTGAAATATCCCGCCGCAAAATCCTTACGCAGGCAGAGTGGAAGGTAGCGGCACAAATATCCTCCGCGGCCTCACCCAGCTTTGCGGAAAGGCGCTCTTTGAGCTCGTTTGCGGCTTTATTGGTAAAGGTGATGGCAAGAATATTCCAGGGCTTGGGAGCCTCTTTGCAGATGACGCGGGAAAGCTCCTCAACGGGCACTTCTTCCCCTTGTAAATATCCTTCCAAAAGACGGGCATCCTCCGGAGTGCAGGGACGGTCCTCGGTATGATAGGCATTCCCGAATAGGAGCAAGTTTGCAATCCGGTTGACAACAACCGTCGTCTTCCCGCTGCCTGCTCCGGCCAAAAGCAAAAGCGAGCCTTCTGTTTGGAAGACAGCTTCCCTTTGCATCGGATTCATCCGGGAAAAAAACTTTTCCATCACATTCCGTTTGAGTGCATTATACTGTTCCATATGTAAATACCGTCCGGCAGAAATCCTGCCGGACAGTCTTCCTCCTGTAAATATTTTAGGGAGTTGGTTGGATCTCCAGGTCGGCAAAATGGACATAGAGCGGAGAAAAACGGTTGGTTACGTATTCTGCCGCCTTACTGCTTGCGCTGATCGGTGCGGATGGATCGATCCGGATGGGTAAAGAGATCAAAATTGATGTTCCGGAGCCTTCCTTGGAATCCATCATCACACTACCGTTATGCAGGGCAGCAATCCGGCTTGCGATCATAAACTCTACTCCCAGCCCGGTTGTAGGCAGATGCTCAAGCGCCATAGAGGCCGGCAAGGTAATCTCGGAAAGGGAGCGCGGATCCACCACCCGGTCTTTATCGGTGACTAAGAGATTTAGCCGATCCTTTTGCCGGAATACTGAAACGCTGATCTCTGTGTGCTCCGCTTTTGGATGGCAGAATCCGGAAAGGATATTCAGAAGCATTGTTTGAATCAGCTCTGCATCCGCCAGCATATGCACCCGTTCCTCCGGGAGGGAAACCTCCAGCTGAACGCCCGCAGAGGACACTATCATTGATCCGGCCGCCAACAGCTCCTTCAGAAATGCGACCATTTCCATTTGGCGAAGGGAGGGTTTCACAGAGTTTGACTTCAGGTGAAGAAATTGAGAATAGTTGGTAGCGGTATGGAGCAGTTTATAGCAACAGGTGCTGATATGAGAGATGCTACCGTCCGCCGGGTCAAACTCTCCCCGATCGATCTGCCGGGAAAGCAAGGCAAGGATGGAAAATATAGTGGATACCGGTTCCCGGATATTTCGGGACATGGTATCGGTCATCCAGGCGCAAAGCTCCTCATTATTGATTCGTTTTTCCTGGAATTGGAAGGAAATCATAGATCCGATCAGCTGGTGATCCTCATTCATAAAAGGAACGGCGCGCCCTAAAATCATTTGAAAAGGCGAGGACGGGTAGCGTAGCTCGCACTCTTTTCCGTTTGCCAGCTCCAGACAAACCCGGGAAAACTCCTCTTCCCCCAAAATATTTTTTAATCCTCCGGGAGTGGCAATCTCGGGAATTGTTTTCAGTGCTTCTTTATTTGCACGAAATACGCGAAGGTCAGCATCCGCAACGGCAACCGGTTGCGCGGAATTTTCGTAAGCGCTCGCAATGGATTGTAAAACGCGAAGCATTTTTTGACCTCCTTTCATTTTGTTTCCTGACAAATCATACGCGGAATAAAAGATCGGTATAATCCGGGAAGGGCCAGGCATCCTTGGAGACAAGATGCTCCATACTATCGCACAAACGGCGGAGCTCATTCATCTTGGGGATCGCACGGTCACGCAGGAAATAGGCTTTTTTTGAGCCATCCGGCAAGCCGCCGGCCTCTCCGCAAATCTCTTCCAAATCGCTGATAGAAACGTCAATCTTATTCAGAAGAGTGGTCAGATCCTTCAAAAGATTGATTCCGGCAAAATCAACACAAGCTGCCGCTCGGATCGCATTTACAGACCCGGCAATCTCACCGGTATATCGGATACAGGCGGGCAGAATCTGTTTTTTCGCCATCTCCAGCATTGTATTCAGTTCAATAAAGACCGTCTTGGAATAGCTTTCCATTGAGATCTCGTGGCGGGCGAAGGTTTCCGCACGGCTCAAAACCTTAAACCGCTCAAAGAGAGCAAGGTTCTTTTCCCGCAAAAGAACTTCAATAGCATCAGGAGTATTGGTCAGGTTTTCCAGTCCCCGGGATTCGGCTTCCCGGATCCACTCGTCCGAATAGTTATTGCCGTTAAAGATGATCCGACCGTGTTCTTTCAGGATATCTGAAAGGATTTTCCGGGTCTCCTCCGCAGGGTCAGCCGCACGATCCAGACGGTCAGCAATCTTCTCCAAAGCATCCGCCATAGCGGTATTGAGGACGAAGTTTGCTGTTGCAATAGAGGCGCTGGAGCCCACCATACGGAATTCAAACTTATCCCCGGTATAGGCAAAGGGCGAGGTGCGGTTGCGGTCAGAATCGTCCCGGGAAAGCTTAGGCAACGCTTCCACGCCGGTACGGATCCGGCTTTTATGGGCAAGCTCAGCCTCCTCCCCTTCCGCCGCCTGACGGAACAGCTCCCAAAGCTCATTGCCAAGGAAGATGGAAACGATTGCAGGAGGAGCTTCGTGCGCCCCGAGGCGGTGATCGTTTCCTGCACTGGCGGCCGAAAAACGGATCAGATCCTGGTATTCATCCACCGCCTTGATCACAGCGGCAAGGAAAATGAAAAAGCGATCGTTATTCTCGCCTTTTTTATAGCGGAAAAGGTTTTCCCCCGTATCGGTGGCAAGACTCCAGTTGTTATGCTTTCCGGAGCCGTTAACAAAAGCAAAGGGCTTTTCGTGAAGCAGGCAGGCAAGACCCCGCTCCTTTGCGATGATTCGCATCATCTCCATGGTCAGCTGGTTGTGATCACAGGCAGTATTTGCACTGGAATAGACATTTGCAAGCTCGTGCTGCGCGGGAGCAACCTCATTATGCTTTGTTTTTGCAAAAACGCCCAGTCCCCAAAGAGAGGAATCCAAAGCGTGCATATATTCGGAGATTTTGATCCGGATCCGGCCACAATAGTGATCGTCCAACTCCTGACCCTTGGGAGGCTTTGCGCCAAAGAGGGTTCTTCCACAGACCTTCAGGTCAAGGCGTTTTTCGTACTTTTCCCGGTCGATTAGAAAATATTCCTGCTCGGCACCAACCGTCGCAGTAACGTGGCGAACATCCTCTCCGCCAAAATATTTCAGCACGCGGATCGCCTGGCCAGATACCGCATCCATAGAACGAAGCAACGGGGTTTTTCCGTCCAGCGCCTCACCGGTATAAGAGCAAAATGCAGTGGGAATAAAAAGGGTGCGATCCCGGACAAAGGCCGGCGAAGTGGGGTCCCAGGCAGTATATCCTCTGGCCTCAAAGGTTGCACGAAGACCACCCGAGGGGAAACTGGAGGCATCCGGTTCACCTTTAATCAAAAGCTTGCCCGAAAATTTCAGTTCGGGAGTTTCTCCATCCTTGGCAGGTTCAAGAAAAGCATCATGCTTGCCGGCGGTAATGCCGTTCATCGGTTGAAACCAATGTGTATAATGGGTTGCACCTTTGGAAACTGCCCAGTCACGCATCGCCGCCGCCACAGTGTCAGCAAGCTTTGCATCCAAAGGCATCCCTAAACGAATGGTTTCCTGCAGACTTTTATAGGCCGCAGGATCCAGCAACCGTTTCATTTCTTTATCATTAAAAACATTGTTGCCAAAATCGGTGGTAAGAGATGTTGCCATTCGTATCTGTCTCCTTCAAAGGATTTAAGTTTGAAAAGCATATATAGTATAATGATACCATTTTTTTGACGGTTTTACAATAGAAATCGCGGTTTGTTCGATAACAAAATCAGTGGGAATATTTTGTCGGAAAGTATCGTTTCTGTCTAAATCCGTTGTTGTCTCCTAAAACAAAAGGCTAATTTGAAAAAGAAATTGAAAAAAGGGCGGTTAATTTACAATTTCGCATTGAATTTCGACGCAAAATGTATTATGATATATTGTACGGCTTTGATTTTCCCCTGTTGGGCAATCCTTGCCGGTTGACCCATCAGAAAGGACGGTTTATCCATGTCTTCTCCATATAAAATCGGGTTTCTTGGCGGCGGAAATATGGCCGGCGCAATTATTAAAGGAATTCTTGGATCGGCACTCTATCCCCCTGAGACTCTTTGTGTTTTTGATATTTCAGAGGAAAAGCGTTCCTTCTTTTCCAGCCAAGGACTTTCCGTTGCGGAAAGCGAGGAAGCCCTTTTCTCCCGGTGTGATACGGTTTTTCTTTGCGTCAAGCCTCAGGTTGCTCCCGATATTCTCGGCAAGCTTGGTGCCGTCAGCAAGGGAAAGCTCTTGATTACCATTATGGCAGGTATCTCCTCGGGATATATTTCGGAGCTGCTGGGCGGCGGTGTTCGGGTTGTCCGTGCAATGCCCAATACTCCTCTTCTTCTCGGTTCCGGAACAGTTGCGCTTTCTGCCGGGGTCGGTGCAGAGGAATGTGATGTTGCGTTAGCAGAAACAATTTTCTCTGCCAGCGGTTCTGTTTACCGAATTCCGGAAGAAAAAATGAACGATGTTATTCCGGTGAACGGCAGTTCCCCTGCGTTCTTTTACCTTTTTGCCAAATATATCGCCGATTTTGGCCAGGCCTGCGGTTTTGACCGTCAGGCATCCATCGAGATGGCAGCATCAACTATGGTAGGCAGCGGCAAAATGATGCTGGAGTCGGGCTATTCCCCCGAGGAGCTGATCCAAATGGTCTCCTCCCCCGGCGGAACAACTCTGAAAGGCCTGGAGGCTTTTTACCAGAGCGATCTGGAGCAGATTGTGCAGCATGCCTGCGAGGAAACAGCGAAGCGGGCCTATGAGCTGGGAAAATAACCGCTGAAACATAATCTTTTTTCTTTGCGCATATATTGGTGACGAAAAGGCAAGTCCACCGCCTTTCTGACATCAAAAGCAAAGGATGAGTTTTATGACAGCGGCAATCTTCTCCCTTCGCCATCGCAAGCTCCCTGAGTTTTTCCAGGAGAACCGTCAAACCTTTCTGTTTCTTGGATTGTTTGGAGTAGGCATTCTCATTGGATCGATTTTGATTCATTCGGGAAATCCTGATGTTTTGGAAGCCTTGAGGCTTACAACCCGGAATCTGCTGGAGTACTCTCCAGCCAAAGGATTCGGCGAGCTTTTCTGTGATGCATTTTTTCACTCTTTTTTAATGCTTTTTGCGGTGTTTTTTCTGGGATTGAGCGCAATTGGCCTTCCCGTGATCCTTTTCATTCCTGTGTTTCGCGGGTTGGGGGTTGGCGCATCTTTGGGATTTCTCTATTTGGAATACGGACTGGAGGGGGCGGCCTATTCCCTTTTTGTGCTCCTGATCCCCACTGTTATTTCCGTTTATATTCTCGTTCTTTCCTGCAAGGAGTCGGCGGCACTTTCCTTTCATCTATTCTCCTGTTTTTTTCCTGAACAAAAAAGCGGATCACTTCTTTCAGAGCTTACGTTTCTTTCAAAACGATACCTTTTTTTTGTGGCAATCACAGCACTTTCCTCTCTCCTGGAATCCCTTTTACAGCTTACAGCGGGACAACTATTTTCGTGAAAAGGCGGTGATTTTTTGGAACTGATCCTGGAAGAATATCGGAATTTTCTCCTGAATAGTAAGGGTTGTTCCCAAAACACCACCCTTTCCTATCTGCACGATCTGACCGCATTCTGTTCCACAATGGATAATGACGAGGATCGGATCTGCGGCGCTGACTCAGATGTGTTGCAGAGCTATCTTGAGAAGTTGAAGGCCTCCGGGAAAAGCAATGCCACCCTTGCCAGAACGATTGCCTCTCTTCGCTGCTTTTATCAGTTTCTTGGAGAAATGCTTTCTCTGGGAGCCAATCCGGCGGATCACATTCACATTGATCGCACCGAAAAAAAGCTTCCCAATGTTTTGAATGCGGAGGAAGTCAACCGCCTTCTTTCTGCGCCGGACGTTTCCACACCGAAGGGATTGCGGGATCGCGCAATCCTGGAGTTGATTTATGCCACCGGAATCCGTGTTTCAGAGCTTTGCGCTTTGAACGTTGAGGATCTTGACGTGGATGCTTCTCTCTTGGTCTGCGGCGGAGAAAATCGCCGGGTGATCCCGGTTTATCGAATGGCAATGGAGGCTGTAAATACCTATCTCGACCGGGTACGCGGCCGCTTGATCGATGCAAAGGATAATGCCCTTTTCACGAATCTGAACGGCGGTCGACTGACCCGTCAGGGCTTTTGGAAGATTGTCAAGCAATATGCTGCGGAGGCCGGTATCAAAGCAGAGCTTACGCCACACACGCTCCGCCACTCCTTTGGCGCTCATTTGATCGAAAACGGCGCAGATATTGCAGATATTCAGCAAATGATGGGGTATGCTCATCCCTCCTCCGCGGCGGTTTATAAAAAAATCGCTGATAACAAGATGAAAGAGGCATACAACAGATACCATCCTCGCGCGGGTGGAAAAAAAAGAAAGCGTTAGTCAATCCCCTGTCGTCAGAAAAATATATGCCGGACGATGGGTTTTGATACCGAAAATTCGGGAAGTTAAAATTAAAGGAGTTGTCTTTCTTGGCAGGTTTTTTTGGTCTGTTCAACTATTCAAAGCCCGGACCGGGCGTCAGTAAGGATGAGCCGAAGAAAAAGCGTTTTTTCTTATTCTTTGAGCTTTATTTCCGGAAATTCTGGAAGCTGATGGCGCTGAATTTGCTCTATATTCTGGCGTGTATTCCCATTGTTACCATTGGGCCGGCAACGGCGGGTATGTCCTATATCCTCCGCAACTATGCCCGTGAACAGCACGCGTTCCCCCTCTCTGACTTCTGGGATAACTTCAAGTCAAACTTCAAGCAAGGGTTTGCCATTGGGTTGATTGATCTCGTGTGCTTTGGGATGCTTGCCTACGCTCTCCCCTTCTACTTTAACGCACTGGAAGCCAGCTGGTTTTACTATATTCCCTTCGCACTTTGCACAACCGCCGGCGTTTTGCTTCTCTTTGCGAATTTTTACATCTTTATGATGATGGTCACCTTCCGGTTTACCGTAAAGCAACTGCTGAAAAACGGTTTCATCTTCGCCTGCGTTGGAATGCGGACAAACTTCATTACCCTTTTCTGGATCCTCTTGATCTGTGTTGGTCTTCCTGCTCTCGCTTTGATTACAGCTCCCATCGGGCTGGTGATTTTAGTTCTTCTGTTCTTCCTGATTATCCCGATTACCGTTCTGTTTATCATTAACTTTAATGTTTATCCCCATATCAACAAACATCTGATTATCCCGGCAATGGCCGAAAAAGAAGAAGCCGAAAAGAAAGCCAAGGAGGAAGCAAGAGCCGCTATGGAAGCTGCCGGTGAAGCGGTTGAGGAAGAGGACGATGAGCCGGTATTTACCGATCAAGGTCGCGAATTGACCGAAAAAGAGAAGAAAAAAGACGGCGATATTACGATGTCTATCCGGTGTACCCACTGCGGCGCACAAATGACCTTCTCCAAAGAAACCGGTGGAATCTGCCCCGTTTGCGGCACACGCGCACTCCCTGATTCGGAGAAGCCCTCCTCAATTCCTTCCCGTCCTTTCAATGGAAGCAGACCTGTTGAGTCCTCTGAAGATACCGGCAATAAGAAGAAATCCAAACGTCCCAAGACCATTCGATAATTTCTCGATTATCAAATAACACAAAAGCACTTACGGCAAATTGTTTCCGTAAGTGCTTTTCTTTTCTCTGACCCCTTTGCTTGTAACGGAAAATGGACGATCTTCCACACCGATCTCAAAAGGTGCAGAAAAAAGTCCGGGACGATATGTTTGCCCATATGCAGACCCTTCCCATCCGGTATTTTGACACCCACACCTTTGGAGACACCATGAGCCGGTACACCAATGACACCGATACTCTTCGCCAGATGATCTCCCAAAGTCTTCCAAACCTTTTCTCCTCGTTGATTACCATTGTTTCTGTCTTTGTTGCTATGGTCACCACCAGCCCGTTGCTGACTTTGTTTGTGGTCCTTTTTGTGATTTTGATGATGCTTCTTTCCACTAAGATCACCGGCAAGAGCGGCAAGTATTTCATTCAGCAACAGAAATCCATTGGTTCGATCAACGGATATATTGAGGAAATGATCCACGGACAGAAGGTTGTAAAGGTTTTCTGCCACGAGGAGAAGGCCAAGGAGGAGTTTGACAAGCGAAATAACGAACTCTGCGAAAACGCCACCCAGGCACATATGTTTGTCAATATCCTGATGCCGATTATGGGAAATCTTGGCCATCTGCAGTATGCTTTGATTGCAGTGCTGGGCGGAATTTTGGCTATCAACGGTGTTGGCGGGCTGACTTTGGGCGGAATCGCCGCCTTTCTGCAGCTGAGCAAGAGCTTTACCATGCCCATCAACCAAATGGCGCAACAGGTTAATATGGTGATTATGGCCATTGCCGGTGCCCAGCGGATCTTTGAGCTGATGGATGAATCCCCCGAGACGGATGACGGGTACGTTACTCTTGTTAACGCGGAGATGCGGGATGGGGAGCTTACAGAAACCGATGTTCACACCGGACTTTGGGCCTGGAAGCATCCCCACTCGGACGGCACCGTCACCTACACACAGTTGACCGGTGATGTCCGTTTTTCAGAGGTGGATTTCGGTTATAACGAAGATAAAATTGTTCTCCACGATATCAGCCTCTATGCAGAGCCGGGCCAAAAGGTTGCTTTTGTTGGGGCGACCGGCGCGGGAAAGACTACCATCACCAATCTGATCAACCGTTTCTACGATTTGGCAGACGGAAAGATCCGGTATGATGATATTAACATCAACAAAATCAAAAAGAGCGACCTTCGCCGCTCTTTGGGGATCGTTCTTCAGGATACTCATCTTTTTACCGGGACAATTATGGAAAATATCCGTTATGGGCGGTTGGATGCAACGGACGAGGAAGTGATTGCGGCGGCTCACCTTGCCAACGCTGACACCTTTATTTCCCGCCTCCCCGACGGATACAACACTATGATCACCGGTGACGGCGGGAACCTTTCCCAGGGACAGCGTCAGCTCCTTGCCATTGCCCGGGCGGCGGTAGCTGATCCACCGGTAATGATCCTGGATGAGGCAACCTCCTCCATTGACACCCGGACGGAAGCAATCGTTCAGCGTGGGATGGATGCCTTGATGAAGGGCCGGACGGTTTTTGTTATCGCTCACAGACTTTCCACCGTACAAAACTCTGACGTGATTATGGTGCTGGAGCAGGGACGGATCATTGAACGGGGCGACCACGACGCGCTGATCGCGCAACGAGGTAAATACTACCAGCTTTATACCGGCGCATTTGAATTGGAATAAAAAATAAGCAAAGCCCGCGGACCGTTTGGTTCGCGGGCTGAATTTATGCCGGTTTTCTCCTTTTGCAAATGATAACAAGCCCCACTCCCCCACCTACCAGCAACACCGCCGGGATGAGGAGCCACCACCAATTGGAAACAGGTTCGACAGGGGACGGTGTGATCGAATCAACATCAATCTTCCCAGATTTTACCTGCTCAATGAAGGAAGTGAAGTCAGTATTTCCGCCATATAGCGGCTCTCCTTTTTCGTTGTAATTGTGTTCCTCAGAGGATAAATATTCACTATATGCCTTGCCCCATTTCCCAAACTCATCCTGAGTGTAAACCACCGGGTCGGCTTGACTGTGACTATAATATTGGATAAATGTTCCTCCGGTAGTTTCAACGTATACGCAAGCGCCTTGGTGTTCTGCAAAGCTATCGAATGCCACGATCCTTTTGATTCGATATGTGTTACCGTTAAAATCCGCATCAGCTTTTTGGAATAAAAGTTTTTCTAAATATTCCGTTTCTGCATCTTCGGTATTATCCCGTATAGTTACCTCATTCGTATTTTGGTTTTCGCTGCATAACATCACTTTTGCAGTTCCGTCTGGATTTATAATCAAATATTCTATCATCCGGCAGGATAAAAACCACGTAGTCTTTTTGATTTCTTCAATCTCACTTAACGGTTTATTTGCGTAATGATAAGGCACTCCATCATAAATACGAATGACCAACCCTTCTGGGTTTTTGAGCAACGTCTTTTCTGCCTCTGTTAACTCATTCAAAAGAACCGACTGCAAGGTTGGCGATTCTTTTTGTTCTTCTGCAAAAACAAAAATGCTGCCCATAGAGAAGCACATAATTAAAATCAAAAAGGAAATTAGTTGTTTCTTCATTTCAATTCCTCCTTCTGTTGTTATGCTAATGGCCAAGCAATTGTAGGCACATAATTCCCACGCTCATATACAACAACACTTTCCCATATTCCATCGTCAACTTCATCTCCTTGAGTATTAATTCCAGCACGGCCATTGCAAAGTGATGCATATGTTCGATCATACATAGTGCCAGCATTAACATCCCAAGGGTCAAATATTTTATACCAATAAACACCAGTGACACTGTCATAATAATAGTCATAAACTACCGTTGCATGTCCGTCATGCCTTCCGCTCTCATTGTACCAACCCCTAAGTACAATCACTGGAAAATCATTTGCAAGGAGTGTTTGCAGCGCATATTCAGTAAATATTCGCATCTGTGTTTCTGAATAACACTCATACCCTGTGAGCAATTCAGCGGCTACCTCGCATTGATTTGGGGATGCTGTTTGATTAGCTGCTGAGATCTGTGCGCTTGTTGGGTTAAGGGTATCGATTCCAGAAATGATTCTAACTGCAACAGATGCCTGTGATCTTGATGGTGTACCAGATGCCTTCGCCAGCATTCTCGCCGATGCTGCCCAACACCACTTCGTTTGTTGTTGTGCTTCTAGTTGAATTGTTACTGATTCAAAATACCACTGATCATTTTGTGTTCCATAGTAAGGATACTGAATAACATTTGCTCCCGTTGTCAGACTTCCGTCAACAACATTCAGTGCTTGCGTTCCCAGACTGCTCTTTGGAACTAATCGATATCCGGTTGCGGAACCTCCTACATTTTTGATTATTCTCCACTGTACCCGATCGGGCAAACTTGAAGAATTGCTCGATGAAGTCCCAACAATTTGAATATTACTGGAATTCGATAAATAATTATTAGCAACACCTAATGCGGCGGTGCTGTTTCCACTTGGTCGAATTACGTAGTATCCATTTTGCAGGTAGAAAATATCCCACCGTTGGTTTCTGGAAAGATTATCCTTCGTTTGTTGAACAACATTGTTCCCCGAAGTATAACCATCCGGAGTGGCTGCTAAATTCATTTCGCTTTTTCGGGAACGAATACAATAGGTCATTCCAGAGGTAATTCCTTCTGTTGCTGACGGGGTATCCAACTCAACAAACGTCCACTTTTGACTTGATGAACCAGTATAGGTTTGAATTAAAACATTCGCGCCGCTTGCAGTTGAGTTCCCCGAAACCGTCAACGCCAAGGTTGGATACTGCTTTAATACAATCTTATATTGCCCATTGGATATATGAACAATACTCCACGTACTGGATGGATCGTCGCCCGGCGACCAAATTTGAACATTGTGACCACTCGCGACCGGATTCGATGAGGTGCAGTAAACATCCAACTGTCGGCTATTTCCGTTATTCAAGCTTCTGACCGATTTAATATAATAACAATCACTCGTGGAATTATATATGATTTTCCACTTCTGCGCATTTGTACCATCCGCAGTATATTGCTGGACGTTGGTTCCATTTGCATCATTGCTATTATAGAGGTCAAGCATTAGCCCGCTGTTTACATTTTTAATATTAAAAATTGACTCGTTTTCTAATCCAGTTGTTTCTGCAGCATTTGTATATAAAGCTCCGCTGCAAATAAACATTGATATTACAAGAAGATATGCTATCGGTTTTTTATAATGTCTTTTCATCTTTAGCCTCCTGTTCATTCGTCTCGAGTTGTCGGCGTATGAATCAAAAAGCCTTCCAAAGGCATTTTTAAAACATTGGCATCACCATCCTTCTGTTTTTATAATACATTAATTTCCTTATTATGTCAATATTTTTTCACCTTTTTATCCAAACTACCACTGAAACATTACTGTTCCTTCTATCCATTATACAATCTAATTTAAAAAACCTCTCACCAAAACGTAGAAAAGCCGCCCGGCTCCCCTTTCGGGAAACCGGACGGCTCTTGTGTTTTTGCGGAAATCCGCAGATTACACACCCGCTTTTGCTTTTCTGATCTGCTCGGTGGGAGTGTAGTTCTGGGTGGCAACATGACCCTTGAGAGGAACGATCTTCTCATTGATGGCATCCAGAATCCAGGAAGCCTGCGGGAAGAACTCAGCGTCAAACTCGAAGGGAGGTGTGATCCAGTTCTGGGCACCAACAACTGCGGGAGGTGCATCCAGGTAATCGAAGGCCAGCTCGGTGATATTCCGGGCAACCTCGTTGAGGAAGGAGTTACGGGTGCAAGCGTCAGAAGCCAGGACAACCTTACCGGTCTTCTTAACGGACTCGATGATTCTCTCATAGTTCAGAGGAACCATACTGTGGATGTTGATAACCTCAGCATCCATGCCGTACTTCTCCTTCAGCTCTTTGGCTGCATCCATAGCACGGTACAGGGTTGCACCGATGGTCAGGATGGTGATATCGCTACCCTCCTTGGCAACGGTAACATCACCAAAGTCGATCTCGTAGTGCTCGGTGGGAACGCCGCCCTCATGGAACTGCTCGCCCACATCATACAGCCGCTGGCTCTCGAAGAAGACAACGGGGTCGGTGCCGGCCAGAGCAGAAGCCATCAGACCCTTGGCCTCGTAAGGAGTTGCAGGGAAGCAAACCTTCAGGCCGGGAATATGAGAGCAGAGAGCAACCCAGTCCTGAGAATGCTGTGCACCGTACTTGGAACCGACGGATACACGGAGGATCACAGGCATCTTCAGGATGCCGGCGCTCATGGACTGCCATTTTGCCATCTGGTTGAAGATTTCGTCGCCGGCGCAGCCGATAAAGTCAGCATACATCAGCTCAACGATAACACGACCACCGGTCATAGCGTAACCAACAGCGGTACCAACGATTGCACTCTCAGCGATGGGAGAGTTGAAGAGTCTGGAGTAAGGAATGACCTCGGTCAGACCACGGTAGACAGCGAAAGCTCCACCCCAGTCACGGACGTCCTCACCGTAGGAGATGAGGGTGGGATCCTCATAGTACTTCTCGCAGATCGGCTCGAACAGAGCGTCACGATAGTTGAAGACCTTGAGCTTGGGAACAGGCTTGCCATCCTTGAAGGCAAAACGCTCTTTACCGGCGATCTGCTTCACGCGGGGGCACTCTTCCTTGGGCAGGAGAACCTCGGGCTCACGATCGTCAAACTTGACAACCTTCTCATTGGAGAGCATAAGATCCTCAACAACGCGGGGATTCTTCTTGAAGTCAACATAGGGAGACTTCTCAACATCGGAAGCCCACTTGCAAACCTTGGTGATGGTTGCACGGGTCTTCTCCCAGATCTTATCGAAGGTCTCGTCAGCGGCAACGCCAGCCTTAACGAGCTCCTCACGGTAGGTGATGCAGGGATCGATTGCCTGCCAGGCCTCGATCTCCTCCTTGGTACGGTAAGAGCTGGAGTCAGAGGGAGAGTGACCGGCAACACGGTAGGTAACAACGTCGAGGAAGCAGGGACCGTCTCCGGCGAGGAGGATCTCCTTCTTGCGCTTCATAGCGTCGATTACGGCGAGGGGATTGTAACCATCCACACGCTCAGCATGCAGCTGGGTGGGAGATACACCGGCGCCCATACGGGCAAGGAAGTTATAACCCATGGTCTCACCGCGGGTCTGACCGCCCATACCGTAGTCATTGTTGAAGCAGTTGAACAGGATCGGCATACCGCCTCTCTTGCTCTCCTCCCACAGCTGACGGTACTGGTCCATAGAAGCAAAGGTCATAGCCTCCCACACAGGGCCACGAGCCAGGGAGCCGTCACCGATATTGGCAACAACGATACCCTTCTTGCCGTTGACCTTCTTATAAAGGGCAGCACCGGTAGCGATGGTAGCAGAACCACCAACGATTGCGTTGTTGGGGTAAATGCCGAAGGGCAGGAAGAAAGCGTGCATGGATCCGCCGAGGCCAAGGTGGAAGCCGGTCTCACGGGCAAAGATCTCAGAGAGAGCACCGTAAAGGATGAAGTCCAGAGCAAGCTCTTTGACAGACTCCTGGCTGCCATCGTCAACAGCCTTCAGGGTCTTACCGCCGAGGAACTCCTTCATGATGGTCATCAGTTCGTCATCAGAGAGCTTCTCGATGGCGGACAGAGCCTTTGCAAGGATCTCACTGTGGCTCCGGTGAGAACCGAAGGTGAAGTCATTGGTATCGAGGTGGAAAGCCTGGCCGACAGCGGCAGCTTCCTGACCGATAGAAAGGTGAGCAGGGCCGGGATAGGTATGCTCGATGCCATTGTAACCACCCTGAGTTTTGATCAGGTTGATCATGGTCTCGAACTCACGCAGAACGGTAATATCACGGTAGATGCGAACCAGCTCGTCATCGGTGAAATTGCCGCGCTCATCTGCAACGGTTTTGTTGTACTGGTTGACGGGGATGTCTTCGAAAGTGATCGTGCCGGACTTTCTCAGAAACTCGGGATCAACGTATTGACTCTTAGGCATTTGTATACACTCCATTCTCCGACTGTTTTGATCCTCCGTCGGCAAGGAAAGGTTGACAAGGGATTACGCTTTACAGCTCAAAGAGAGCCTCGCGGATAACCTCGCAGACAGTGGGATGCGGGAAAACGATCTCTTTAATGTCATCAATCCGCATTTCGGTCTCGATCATCATCGCAGCGCCATAAATCATCTCAGAAGCATAGCTTCCAATGAGATGAACGCCGACCAGACGGTTATATTTCTTATCCACGACCAGCTTGCAGATACCGTCGCCGTTTTCATTTTCAGCAACATATCTTCCGCTGTATTTCATCGTTACGTTGGCGACCTGAACATCCATCCCCTTCGCCTTGGCGCTCTCCTCAGTCTCACCGACGGTAGCAACCTCAGGGCTGGTATAGATGACAGCAGGGATCGCTGTATAACGCATTTTATCCTTCTTGCCGAGGATATGGTTGATGGCAACCTCAGACTCACGGTAAGCAGTATGAGCCAGCATAGAGGTTCCGTTTACATCACCGGCGGCATAAACACCGGCAACGTTGGTCCGCATATTCTCATCGGTGATGATCTTACCACGCTCAGTCAGAACACCAATGGTCTCCAGGCCGAGACCCTCGGTGAATGCGCGACGGCCAATGGAAAGAAGGACCTTGTCCGCCTTGACGGTCTTGACTTCCCCGTTCTCCTCATAAGAAACGGAATCGTTTCCGACTGCAGTAACCTTGCAGGAGAGCTTGAAGTCAACACCCTTCTTGGCATAGTTCTTCATCAAAATGTTAGAGATCTCAGCATCGGTGGGGCCAGCGATCTTATTCATCATCTCGATGACGGTCACGTGGCTTCCAACACTATTGAAGTAAGAAGCCATCTCCAGGCCGATAACGCCGCCGCCGATGACAACAAACTCCTTGGGAATCTCCGGCAGGTCGAGAACCTCACGGTTGGTCAGAACGAAACCGCTCTCAACACCCTCTTTGACGCCGGGGATGGGAGGAACAACAGGCACAGAGCCGCTGGCAATCAGCAGCTTCTTACCGGCAAAAACCTCACCGTCAGCCTCAACAAGGAAGCCGTTCTCATCCTTACCTTTGATGGTGGCAATCGCATTTTTTACGGTAACCTTATTCTTCTTCATCTTCATGCCAACGCCGGCAACCAGCTGCTTCACAACGCCGTTCTTCCGGGCAACAACCTTTGCATGGTCGATTTTAACATCGCCACAGGTAACACCGAAAGCTTCGCTATGCTTGGCATGATCGTACATCTTTGCGGAGTTGAGCAGAGCCTTGGAGGGAATGCAACCCTCGTTGAGGCAAACGCCACCCAACGCACGCTTCTCAATCACCAGGGCTTTCAGGCCGGCATGACCGGCCCGCTCCCCTGCTACGTAACCGGCGGGGCCTCCGCCGATAACGATCAGATCAAAAATTTCCATGATAAACGCTCCTATTCTCTGAAAACTTATTTCGCAAGGAAGAGTCCGAAGTTTTCAAGGTTTGCAGCCAGCTCCTTGGTGAAGCGGGCAGCAGGTGCACCGTCAACTGCGCGGTGATCGTAGGTCAGGGACAGACCGATCGCAGGATAGGTCTTGATCTCACCGTTGACCTCACGCACCTTGGTCATAATGGTGCCAACACCCAGAATACCGGTCTGAGGAGGATTGATAACGGGAGTGAAGTGCTCAACACCCAGAGTACCCAGGTTGGAGATGGTGAAGGTTGCACCGGTCAGAAGGTCGGGGCTGATGGTGCCGGACTGAGCCTGCTTGGCAAGCGCCTTAGCCTCAGCAGCGATCTCCTGGAGAGACTTCCGGTTGGCGTACTTAATGGTGGGAACCATCAGGCCGCGCTCGGTATCAACCGCAACACCGATATGAACATCCCGGAAAACCCGGAGAGTGGTATCGTTCAGATGCGCATTGAGGGACTTGTGGTTTGCCAGGGTGCGGGAAACCGCATAGATGATAATATCGTTGATGGTGATATTGCCCATTCCCAGCAGCTCGCCATTCTTCTTGAGCTTTGCGCGGAATGCCATAATCTCGGTGGCATCGAAGGAAGAGTGGTTGGTCAGCTGAGCCATAGTGGTCAGGGAGGTCATCATAGACTTGGAGATGGCCTTCCGGATACCGCTGAACTTGATATCCTCATACTCAGGTCCTTCCGCAGCAGCAGCGGCAGCGATGGAAGCCTCGGCAGCAGGAGCAGTAAGATCGGCAACAGACACACGGCCACCGATTCCGGTTCCGGCAAAGCTTCCGGCCTCTCCGGCAGCAACAGCACCGAAGGCAGCGGAGGTCGCACCGATTCCCTTATCGATCATATCGCGGACATCCCGCTCAATGATGCGGCCATAGGGGCCGGAGGGAGCAGCCAGACGGACGTCAATATGCTTGCTGTCAGCCAGAGCCTTAGCGCGGGGGGAGATTTTGATTTCACCGGTCAGAGGAGCGGCGGCAACCTCGGCGGCAGGAGCGGCCTCGGCAGGTTTTGCTTCCTCAGCGGGAGCAGGAGCAGCTTCGGCGGCAGGAGCCTCCTCAGCAGCAGCATCGGCGGGCTTCAGGGCGGAGAAATCCTCCCCTGCTTTACCGATGGCGCAAACATTGACCAGAACGGGAACATCGTCCCCATCGTTATAGAAGATTGCGAGGATCTCGCCTTCTTCGGTGGACTCGCAATCAAAGGTGGCTTTGTCAGTCTCATAGTTAAAGAGGGCATCTCCAACCTTGACATAGTCACCAACTTTTTTGTACCACTGAGAGATAATGCAGGACTCAACAGTGATACCCTGTTTCGGCATAAGTACTCCAGCTGCCATTTTGATTCCTCCTAAAAAAGATTTATTGGAAGCTTATATTGATTTAGCATTGGCAAGCAGATATTTCTCTGCTTCCGCAGACCAAAGTCCGTTATGACGCTTGCAGATCTCGTCCAGAGTTGCAAACATCGGGTCTTCCTTCCCCTTCTCCGCAAAATCGGAAATTGCGGTCAAAGGCAGAGAGATGCCGGTATAGATCAGCTTCTTACCGCCGGGGATCTTGGGAAGGTTCAGGGTTGCCTCGCAAGCGCTGTCCAGACCGCCCACGTGGGTGATCAGGCAAGCGGGGTTGAGGAGGTTCTTCTCCATCATTGCAATATACTCGCGCATATCATCAGTGTTACCACCGCTGGTGCCAACGATATGGGTCGAACCGTAATGAACGTTATAGAAGTTAAACTTCGCGGTGAACTCGTGGTTGGTGGGGCCTGCAAAGAAGTTCAGGCATCCGTCACGGCCAAGGATCTGATCGCCCTGCTCTACAACAGGAGCAACAGGAGCAAAGACAAACACATCGTCATAACCGGTACCGTCAGTCAGCTCCATCAGCTTGGCAACAGCGTCACCCTCGGAAGTGTTCAGGTACACAAGCTTTACACCGTTTTTCGCGGCCTCTTCCACCGTCAGGATGGACTCTGCACGGGCAAGACGGGCATCGTCAATATCGGTAACAACGAGCAGAGAGGGCTTTCTGTCACAATGGATTGCATAGTCGATCGCGCCCAGACCCATCGGTCCAACGCCGGCGAGGATGGCCATTTTGCCGCCCTCAACGATTCCCATCTTATGCTCATAGACACCGGGAGTGGTGTGGTAGTTTGCGTGGAAAGCACCGATGATGCAGGAAAGGGGCTCAGACAGAGAGCCATAGAAGAAGGCATCTCCATCATATTTGAGCAGGCAGTTACACTCCATAACCTCATTGGAAAGGACGATATAGGTAGCGTCACCACCCATATTGGAGTAAGAATAGCCGGGGGCATACAGAGAGCCCTTATAGTTCATTGCAGGCTGAACGGTAAATCTCTGGCCCGGCTTGAACTGATCGGCCCATTTGGCACCGACTGCCACGATCTCTCCGCAAAACTCATGTCCGATGATGGTGGGATTCACCTCTACATCATCGGGAACGCGCTTATGCTCTCCCCCCTGGATAGCCGCCTTATAAGACGACATGCAAAGGCTATCAGAGACAACCTTCGCAAGGATCTGATCCTCTCCCATTTCGGGAAGTTCAAACACATCCAAGCGCAGATCGTTTTTGCCATGTATTCTGAGCGCTTTTGTTTCCATTTTTGTGTTCCTCCTATGTAAATACATATATCTAAACCATCAATCAATAAAGACTGATGTGTTTCGGCAGACCGTTCTCAAAAATCTGGTTGAGCTCACCCTGAATCAAGGGATAGAGATACTCCACCATTTCTTCGGTCACATCGTTTCCTGCTTCGTTGATCCAGCTTCTGGGCACCGAGGAAACCTCGTTTGCCACCTGCTCAATGGGAACGGTGGTAATCTCTGTTCTGTAAGGCTTGCTGGAGATCCGCTTCACAGCAGCCATCTCACCGCTGAATCCGGAAATCGCGCGCTCTGCTGCCGCGGCGCCCTGCATTCTGGATTCTTCCACATCGGTCGCGGAGAGGATATGAGCCGCACACCGCTGAGGCAGATTCAGCTCAATTCCGCGGGCTTTGCAACCGATCCGATCCCGAACAACGGACTCAAGATACTTGGCAATACCTGCAAGATACTTATGACCAAAGGCGTCAACTGCACCGCTCTGGTTGGCTTCCGCAGTATAAACACCGTTTTCGTCCCGGATGCCTTCGCTGACCGCCACAACAACGGCAGGATTCTTCTCCAGCTCCTTCTTCACATCCTCCACGAAGCGGTCAATATCAAAAGGAACCTCGGGAAGATAAATCAGCTGAGGACCACCGCAACCATTCAGACGGGCAAGGCAGGCAGAAGCAGCCAGCCAGCCGGCATCCCGGCCCATAATCTCAACAATGGTAACAGCAGGAATATCATAAACATGGCAATCCCGGACGATCTCCGCAAGGGTTGCACCAATATACTTGGCTGCACTGGGGAAACCGGGGGTATGGTCGGTCACACAAAGGTCGTTATCCACCGTTTTGGGGGCGCCCATTACCTTGATATCAATTCCTTTTTCTTTGTAATACCGGGAAAGCTTCAGGACAGTATCCATCGAGTCGTTTCCGCCGATATAAACGAAATAACCCACGTTATTTTCCAACATCACCTTGGTGATCTGCTCATAAAATGCAGGGTCGGCTTCGGGGCTCTTCATCTTCAGTCGGCAGGATCCAAGGGCCGCTGCGGGGGTCTGCATCAAAAGACGCATCGACTCCGGAGAGGACAGCTGACATCCGATATCCACCAGACGTCCCTCATAAACACCCTTGATGCCATTCACAGCGCCGAGCACCTTATCCACAGATGCACTCAGCAGGCCTGTTTGCACAACACCGGCCAATGTTGCATTGATTGCAGCAGTGGGACCTCCGGACTGCGCAATAAGCAAATTTTTCTTCACGGTCAACCATCCTTCGCTTGATATTTTCAAGAGGTTCTCCTCTTAAAAGACTGAAATTACAGGAGCTGGACACCGGCCTTGGCGGCGGCCTCTGCAACCTTGGGAGGAAGCTCCCCTTCGCAGATCATATAGTTGATATCCTTCAACCCACAGAAGGTAAAGGGAAGCATTTTATTCAGCTTGGAACGGTCCATCAGCATAATGACGGTTCTCGCTTTTTTGATGATCAGGTTCTTTACGTCCGCCTCTGACTCTTTACCGCAGGTAAAGCCACCCTCCAGGGAAAACCCGGTACAAACGAGAAATGCGACGTCAATATTAACCTTTTCCAGCATTTCCATTGCGGAGGTTCCCGAAAGAGTCATATTGCTGCGGTTGAGTGTTCCGCCGCACATACTGACGGTGGGGTTTGTCCGCCGGGCAACCTCAAGAGCAATGTTCGGCGCACTGGTAATCACGCTAAAGCTATCATCAGGGATCAACCGGGCAAGAGCCATAGTAGTCGTCCCGGCATCAAAAAACACTGAGCTACCGCTATGAATAAACCGGACTGCCTTTTCTGCAATCTGCTCCTTTGCCTTCCGGTTTTCCACCTCACGGATCTCAAAAGAGGGCTCGTGAGCCGAGATCTCTCCGATATACCGGGCGCCGCCCCGCATCCGGATGATCTTGCCATCCTCCTCCAGAAAATCCAGGTCACGGTGGATGGTCATCAGGCTGACATCACTGAAAATTGTTGTGAGCTCTTTGAGACTGACTATTCCCTTTTCTGCTATGTATTTTTTCAGGCGTTCTCTGCGGACGGAATTCAAAAAAGCTCACTCCTTTCAAATTGACCGAAATATATGTATGATTTCTGCGTAAATTATATTTTATAACAAGTCGAAGCACAAATCTAACTTATTATAACATTTTATAACATACATGTCAATCCTTTTCCGAAAAAGATTGAAAAAAATTTCTCGCAAAGGAGCCCAAAATATTGTTCTGATTTTTTGTTGCCACCACAACATCCTGCACCTTGTTCAGCATATTTCAACGGATTGCACCGCGAATGATCTGCTCCGCCTTCTCCTGCTCTTTTTTGGAGAGCTTCCCGGAATAACCTTTGATATACCGGCAAAGCGTATCCTCCCCTTCTGCGGCAGAAAGAAGATATTCTGGCCGCCCCGCCAAAACAAGCTCCACCCCTTCAAAAGAAAGCCAAACCACCGGCTGGGCTTCAACCGGCAGCCCGTTCTTTCGTAGGCATTCGGATAAAAGGTTGCACTGCCCTTTTGCCTGGTGAAGAGGATTATAAAGGGTCTTTTTCCGGTTTTTCTCCGCACCGTAATCCTTTTGCAGACTGAGCTTTGCATCGGAAGCATTTCCCGTTACCTTGCCCTTTATATTCTTCACTTCCACGTTAAAAATTCCGTTTTTGCCAAGAACCACAAAATCAAGCTGACCCTCTTTTTCTCCCACAGTCAATGTAATATCTGAAAACACCGTATATCCTGCGGGGAGCTTTTTCAAAAGTTTTTTGGTTTTCCGCTCCCCTTCTGCTCCACTCCTGAGAATTCCCCTGCGGCGCCACAAAATTGCACCGGGGATTACTCCGGCAAGAAGAATCAAAAAGAAGGGACTGACCGTTATTCCCAGCCAGATGACCGCCGGCTGAACCGCAAACAGCAGTAACGCAATCCCGCCCATTGCCAGATACTTAGCATAAACGCGGTTCACAAGAGAGCTCCGCACTATTTTTGCCAATCCGAGTTCACATCCTTACAAAAAAAGCGAGGCAAATACGCCTCGCTTTTCAGTGATTGATTATTCAGCGTCAGAAGCCTTGTCAGCCGCGCAATCATCCTCGCACTTGCCGTCACAGCAGCAATCGCAACACTCATCAAAATCATCATAATCATCGTAATCATCATAAAGGTCATCCGAATCGCAGAGCATGCAAGACTCTTCCTGCTTTTTCTTATAAACCAAATAGATGACACCGGCAGCGGCAACAGCGGCTACGACGATACCGATAATGGCAAAAATCCAACCCTTTTTCATTGATATTTCCTCCCTTTCAATCCGGCGTTTCAGCCGGTAAAGCTTCAATTTTTCGGAATTACCTTCCGTTTACCCTTATTATACTACACTTTTCAGAAAAACACAACCATATTTTGTCCATTGAAAAAATAAATATGTGTTCCCGGGGATTATTCCCCTTTTTTTGTGACGATCACGACCGCCGCACCCTCCGCAATAGATACGCTCCACCGTTCTCCAATGAAGGCGTTACTGACACCGAGGGGAAAGCAATTTTCCAGGACAGCATCCTCCAGCAGATAAGAAAGTCCCCTCTCACAAACGCCGCTGATCTGCTCTGAAAGAGGAAACAGTGAGAGCTTTCCCCCATTCACCGGGTCCCCCTCCACACGATCCGTCCCCCACAAGGGATACATATCCGCCGCACCGTCCAGCATCCGGGCAGTACAGCCCTGCTTCCTCAAATAAAGCATTGCGGAGATGTTGGCGAAGGTATGGTCAAACCGGCCGCCAAAACATCCAAAAAGGGTAAAATCCCTGCAACCGCACGCAATCCCATGCTTGATTGCAAGCATAATATCGGTATCGTCCTTCCGGACGGGATGACGGAGAATCGGAATATCTGCGGGAAGGGGTTCCATAAGGGAATCAAAATCTCCCAAAAGAAGATCCGGTTCAATTCCGGCAGAGCGACAGAGGGTCAACCCGCCATCCACAGCGATCACAAGCGCATCCCGGGCAAGCTCTGCCGCGCAATCGGGCAAAACCGCCTCCGGAGAGGCCGCAAAAAGGACGGCCCGTTTCATTCCCATTTCCCTCCCTTCCTTACTTTTCCCAGGACTTTTGCTCCTTGGCTTCTTCGTATAACCGGCAATAGCTTTCATGTCGGGAGGGAGCAATCTCCCCCTGCTCCATGGCCGCAAGGACGGCACAGCCCTTCTCGCAGGTATGGGAGCAGCCGGTAAACCGACAATGATCTATATAGGGCAAAAATTCCCGGAAGCAAAAAGGTAGATTCTCCGCCGAAATCGGCTCATATTTCTGGGGAGAAAGCTCCGAAAAACCGGGACTGTCTGCCAAGTACCCGCCGCAGAAAGGATACAGCTCCACCTGACGGGTCGTATGCCGTCCGCGGCCAAGCTTTTTGCTGATCTCCGCCGTAGGCAGGCCGAGAGAAGGATCCAGGAGGTTCAGCAAAGTCGATTTTCCTGCTCCGGAGTTCCCTGCAAAGGCAGCAATTTTTTCCGGCATCATCTTCCCGATTTCTTCCGCCAAATCTCCGCACTCCCCCTTCACAAGGACAGTGAATCCCGCCTTGCGGTAAAGCTCCGCGATCTCATTTGGGGAGGCAAGATCGCATTTGGTCAGAATGATCACCGGCTCGATGCCTTTATCCTCTGCAATCACCAGCATTTTATCTGCCACAGGCAAATTAGGGGCCGGATCAGCCATGGATAGGACCAGAAAGAGCAGATCAAGGTTAGCCACCGGCGGGCGGACCAAGCTATTTTTTCGAGGCAGAACTTCATCAATCACGGCGGATCCGTTTTCCACCGAGATCATAACCGAATCTCCGGCCAGAGGTGTGATCCCCTCTTTGCGCAGGATTCCTCTCGCTCTGCAAATATAGACAGCATCGGCGGCCTCTACATCGTAGAAGCCACCGATCCCTTTTCGTATCATTCCTTTGAATTGTTTCATCTGTCCACTCACGGCACGACAACTTCCTGCGCAGGAACAGACACAACCGAGGAAGTATCTCCACCCTGCTCGCCGGACGGCTCGCTGCTCACATCTTCCGAAGGAGCCGAGCTATCTGAGGAGGTTGCAGGACGGAAATTATCCGTCAGATCCTCTGTCAGGATAAGCGTTTCGGTATCAAAATCATAAACATACTGCAGATAGGGCTTTCCATCCAACCGAACTGTAATGCGGTTATTTGCTCCGCTTCCCTTCACCCGGGCGTTATAAGTCACGGCAATGGAAGGATTGAGTTTCTGCGTCTCCACCAGGAGTCCGTTCTTATAAATGGTCAGTTCGGTCAGCTGATCGATGAAGTTAGGCAGAGGGATCTCAATCGTCTTTGTGACCTGATCCACCTCACCGGTGCTGACGTAAAGGATCACGGTCTCGCCCTCAGCAATCTCCTCACCCTGCTTGGGATCGGAGCGGATTACTGTTCCCTTTTCCAGAGAAGAGTTCTCCTCAACGATCTTGAACTTCAGGTTTTTCAGTTCAAGAGCCTTTTGTGCATCCGCCGAGGAAATGCCATCCACCTCGGGAACGATAGTCTTAACCACAGGTGCCCCCTTATTCCAGATGACACGGATGGTGGTACCCTTCTTGACATTGGAAAGGTGGGCAGGATCAGTCCGGATAATCGCGCCGGTGGGGACAGAAGAGTCAAAGTCGATTCCCTCAACCGTTTCAAAGCCGGCATTTTCCAGCTTACGAACACCAGTTTCGTAATCGTCACCGTAAACATCGGGGACGGTCACCAACTGCGGACCGCGGCTGACAACAACCTCAATGGTGGTTCCGGACTTCTTCTTAGCGCCTCCGGCCTCAGGGGTCTGGGAAACGATCATGCCCTCGGCATACTCATCGTTATATTCCCGGTTGGCAACGGTGATCTTAAAGTCGGGATAAGCGAACTGAACATCCTCAAAGCTCTCGCCGATCAGATAAGGAACGTCCACATCCTGCAGGTTATTTCCGGTCATCAGGAAGAAAACGATAATACCGAAGGTCACCAGCACCACCACAAAGGCTGCAGTAATTCCGGCAATAATAGGAAGCAGTTTCCCCTTCTTTTCATCCTCCTCTTCCTCCTCTGCCTGGGCAACAGCCGCCGCTTCAGCGGTTTTGGCAGCGGGAGAAACGGTCTGATAAAAACGGGTGGGGTTTTCATCCACGAAATATTTATACTCGAACTGAATGCTGGGATTCTTTTTGAACTCCTCAATATCCCGCAGCATTTCCGCCGCAGTCTGATACCGCTGGCTGGGATTCTTCTGCATCGCGCGGATAATGATTTCCTCCAATCCCTCGGGGATGGTCTCATTCAGCTCACGGGGACGGATCGGCTCCTTGCTGACCTGCATCAGAGCAACATTGACCGCACCGTCACCGTCAAAGGGCAGACGGCCGGTGAGCATCTCAAAGAACATCACACCAACAGAATAGATATCTGTCTTTTGGTCGGTCAGATCGCCGCAGGCCTGCTCGGGGCTGATGTAATGCACCGAGCCGATCACCTTATCCGTAATTGTTTTGCTATCCAGCCGGGCAAAGCGGGCAATGCCAAAATCCATCACCTTGATGGTACCATCTGCCAGCAACATAATATTCTGGGGCTTAATATCCCGATGAACGATTCCCTTATCATGCGCGTGCTGAAGGGCACGAAGAATCTGGACGATATAATAAATCGCCTCTTTCCACTTCAAAACGCCTTCCCGCTCAATATACTCTTTGAGGGTGATTCCGTCAATATGCTCCATGACGATGGCAGGAATGCTCTCACTCAGGAGGACATCATACACCCGGACAATATTGGGATGGGAAAGAGCGGCAATCGCTTTGGACTCATTTTTAAAGCGACGCACAAACTCCTCATTGGAAACAAACTCTTCCTTCAGGATCTTGACCGCCACAGGACGATCCTCAATCAGATCCCTGGCCTTATAGACATTTGCCATACCGCCGATCCCGATAATCTCCAGGATCTCATAGCGACCGCCCAGTCGCTTTCCGATATACCTATCCATTGATCAGCACCTTATCCTTTCTTGACCTGTTCAGCAGGCCAACAGCACTGCTGTGATATTATCCGAGCCGCCCTTGCGAAGTGCTTCACCAATCAGGCGATCCACCACCTCAGACTCCTCAGATTCTTGAATCATCTTGTATATATCATCGGCCTCAACGTAATTGGAAAGACCGTCGGTACAAAGAAGAACAAAATCGTTTTCCTTGAGGAAAACCTCATAATAATCCACTTCAATTTCCGAATCGACGCCTACCGCACGGGTAATCAGATTCTTTTCCGGGTGATTTTTGGCTTCATCCTCCGTCAACTGGCCCATTTCAACCAGCCGCTGGACCACCGAATGATCTCTGGTAATCTGCTCAGCCTTTCCATCTGCGACAGAATAAGCCCTGCTATCCCCCACGTGGGCAATATGAGCCGTTTCCCCGCAGATGATTGCCGCAACAACAGTTGTCCCCATTCCGCGGAAGGTGGGATCCTCCGCCTTTTCAAATACAACCGCATTGGCGGCCGATACTGCAGATAACAAAAGATTTCGAATGGAGTTGGACGAAAGCTCCGGGCGGAAATTTTCCCGGATATGGGAAAGAATTTCCTGCTGGGCGGTAATACTGGCAGTGAAGCCGCCGGCCGCTCCGCCCATACCGTCACAAACGATGCCGAAACAAGCGTTCTCGCCTAAAAGCTCCGCGGCAAAGGTATCCTGGTTTTCCGCGCGCTTTTTTCCGATATCACTTTTTCCGTATACCCTCATTTCCTAACACGCCTTCCTTAATCAAACACCCGGTTGACCCTGCTCCCGTTCTTCCCGACGAAGCTGACCGCAGGCAGCGTTAATATCCGCTCCCAACCTCCGCCGGACAGTTACCGCAAGGCCATATCCCGATAGAATCGTTTCAAATCGCTCAATCCGAGCTTTATCACTGCTCCGGAAGCTCCGTTCCTTGACCGGATTGACCGGAATCAGATTCACATGCGCCTGCATTCCGCGGAGCCGCTCCCCCAGGGCTCGGGCGTGAGCCGGAGAATCGTTGACTCCCGAAATCATTGCGTACTCAAAAGAAATTCTGCGACCTGTCGTTTTGAAATAATAACGGCAGGCATCCAAAAGCTCCGCGATCGGATACTTTCGGTTGACAGGCATCACCGCGTTGCGGGATTCATCGTCCGAAGCATGGATCGAAACAGAAAGGGTCAAACCCAGCTTTTCGTCAGCCAGCTGACGGATCCGGTCCACCAGTCCGCAGGTGGATAAGGATAAATGCCTTAAGCTGAGACACTTTCCTTTGGGGTCGGAAACCAAACGAAGAAACCGCAGGACGTTATCGTAATTATCCAAAGGCTCTCCGATTCCCATCAGAACGATGCTTCCGATCTCCACGCCGCTATCCCGCTCCGTTTGGTAAATCTGACACAGCAATTCAGAGGGTGTCAGATTCCGGACAAAGCCGGCGATGGTGGACGCACAGAACTTGCATCCCATCCTGCACCCCACCTGAGTGGAGATACAAAGACTGTTCGCGTGGTGGTAACGCATCAGCACCGTTTCCACCGTTTCCCCATCGCGGAGACGATAAAGATATTTTACAGTATTATCAATACCAGATACAAGCTTTTTTTCGATATTCAGCGAATTTATGTAAAACTCTTCCGATAAAACCTGCTTCAGTTTGTTGCTTATGCTGGTCATTTCCTCGAAAGAGGTGACCTTTTTCTGGTGCAACCAGGTGAAAATCTGTTCTGCACGGTAAGCCGGCTCACCCTTCTGCTTCAAAACGGCCGCTATTTCGGGAAGAGTCATGGATAAAATATCCTGTTTTTCCATTTGTTCCTCAGCTTTCTGCCTTTTTTCGGAAGGTGGCAAAGAAGAATCCATCCTGCCGGCCATCCGGAATAATCGTTTTCATATATTCCCCTTGCGCAACAGAGATTGGATGGGGTACAAACTCCCCATCTTCTGCCAAAAAACTGTGGCAAACATCCTCATTTTCTGCGGGGTTAAGTGTGCAGGTGGAGTAAACGAGAAGTCCACCCGGCCTCACATACTGCGCTGAGGTCTTCAGAATCCGAAGCTGCAGCTCCGGCAAGGAGGCAAACTGCTCCAACGCCTTAAAGCGGATTTCCGGCTTCTTTCCAATTACCCCAAGCCCCGAGCAGGGCACATCACAAAGAACCTTATCCGCGAGGCCAAGGGAAGGGTCAAAGAGAGTCGCATCATTGGTTTTGGGGGTAATATTTCCCAGTTCCAGCCGCTCCATCCCCTGCCGGATCAGCCCGGTACGGTTTTGGTGAAGCTCAAAGGAGAAAATCCGGCTATCGGGGCCGCCCATCTGCGCCAGGGTAAAGCTCTTTCCGCCGGGGGCGGCACACATATCAAAGATCCTCTCCCCGGGTTTGGGATCTACCGCCGAACAACAGACCCGGCAGGAGCGGTCCTGCACATGGATCAACCCCTCCCGAACCAGCGGGTGGTGTTCGGCAATTCCGGTACCAATCACTGCACAATCGGGATATTCCTTATCCAACACGGCAGGGATTTCCAGCTGTTTCAACCGGGAAAGGAAATCTTCCGGGGAGATTTTTAGGGTATTGATCTTAACAAAGATTCCGTCCTCCCGGCCGGTGACTCCCTCCAGGATCTGCAGGAGGGTCTCCCCGCCGTAAGCCTTCCGCCAAAAATCACACAGCGGTTTTGGAACACCGTATTTTACCGAAAGATAGGCCGGATCCTTTTCTTCCGGCATCAGCGGCTTTCCGCCCTCCCGGACTGCCCTCCGGAGCACCGCGTTAATAAATCCGCGGCTTTGCTTTCCCGCCAGCCGAACTGTTTCATTTACGGCGGCAGAACTGGGAACGGAATCCATATAAAAGATCTGATACAGCCCCATAATCAGCAGCATCAGAACCTTTCGTTCCATCTTTTTGATAGGAACAGAGGCATATTTTGAGATGGTATATTCAATAGTAACCCGCCGTTCCAGGCATCCGTAGAACAAACGGGCTGCAAAGGCTTTTTCCTTGTCAGTCATATCCGCGGAGGAAAAGAGGGAATCCAGAACCAAATTGGAATATCCGTCTGTCGTTTCGGTTTTGATCAAGGCGCTGAGCGCTGCTTCTCTGCCTGTCACGTTAGATTCCTCCCTTTCCAAAGATGTTTTATTCTATCTTCTCCGCCGGACAAGGCTCATCAAACGGAAAAGCTGCAACACCGCAGTCAGCATTGCGGCAAGATAAGTGGATGCGGCGGCAGAAAGTACGGCGCGCGCTCCCTTGGCCTCCTCCGCCTCCAGCAGGTTTCCTGCCTTGATAGCCTCCATTGCCCGCCGGCTGGCATTAAACTCCACCGGCAGGGTAATCAGTTGAAAAAGAACGACCGCCCCGTAAAGAATGACCCCAACAAGCGAAAGAACCGTCAACGTTTCAAAAACAAGGCCAAGAAGCACCAGCGGCCAGGCCAGCTGAGAGCCGATTTGGGTGATCGGCAGGATCACACTGCGAATTTTAATGGGAAAATAGCTTCGATCGTACTGAACAGCGTGGCCTGCTTCATGGGCGGCAATTCCGATGGCAGCAATGGAAGAGCTGTCATACACCCCCGAGGAAAGCCGGATCACATTGGTGCGTGGATCGTAATGGTCGGTCAGATTTCCCGCCACCCGCTCAATCTGCACCCCCGAAACACCATTCATCCGCAGAACCTCACGGGCAGCTTCGGCACCGCTGATCCGCCCCCGGCTCAAAATTCCGGAGTATTTGGAATAGGCATGCTTTACTGCGATCTGCGCAATCAAAGTAATAATCAGTGAGGGGATCAGAAAATAAAGATAACTGAAATCATAGTAATAATACCAGGGCATTTCAACACTCCACTTCCGGAATAGAATCGGAGCTCATCCGAATCTATTTTACTGAATCCCAAGCTTTGTCCCTTTGGAAAGACGGGCACCTCTCATAAAGTCCCGCCCCGGCATACGGCGCTTTCCGGGGGCGGCAAGCTCGGTGATTTCCACCGCACCGTCCACAACGGCCACGAGCAACCGATCTTCTGACAAAAGAGTTCCGGGCTCGCCTGACTCCTCCGGTACCGCCACCGCCCGATAGAGCTTCAGCTGCTTATCCCCCGCCATTGTGACGGCGGTAGGAAAGGGAGAAAGTCCGCGGATCCGATCCACGACTTCCCGCATTGTGACAGAAAAATCGATCCGGCAGGTTTCCTTGGTAAGCATGGGGGCATAGCAGGAATCTGCATCTGCCTGAGGGATAGGATTAAGTTTCCCTTCCTCGGCAAGGCGAAGGGTCTCGCAAATAAGCTCACCACCCATCGCCGCAAGGCGGTCATGGAGATCTTCGGCGGTATCCTCCGGCAGAATGGGGGTTTCGCTCTTTAGGAGCATATCTCCGGTATCCAAGCCCTCCGCCATATACATAGTGGTGATACCGGTCTTTTCCTCCCCGTTGATGATAACCCAATTGATGGGTGCCGCTCCACGATACCGGGGCAACAATGATGCGTGAACATTGATGCAGCCATATTTCGGCAAGGCCAGCACATCGGGCGGTAAAATTTTCCCGTATGCCGCCACAACGATCACGTCAAACTCCAGCTGGGAGAGGATCCGAACGCCCTCACCGTTCCGCAGGGATTGGGGTTGAAAGACGGGAATCCCCCGCTCCATTGCCGCCATTTTCACCGGAGGAGGAGTCAGCTCGTGACCTCTCCCCTTGGGCTTATCCGGCTGAGTAAAAACACCGGTAGCCTGATGTCCTGCCTCGAGGAGTGCCAAAAAGGAGGAGACGGCGAAATCAGGCGTTCCCATAAAGACAAATTTCAATCCAATCGCTCCTTTTTTCAGCGCTCCGGCTCCACGAGGTCCACATAAAGCTTTCCGTCCAAATGGTCGATCTCATGGCAAAATGCGCGGGCAAGAAGGCCTTCCCCTTTGATGGTAAAGGGGTTTCCATGACGGTCCTGAGCAGAAACGGTAACTTTATTGGGGCGAGTAACCCGACCGTATTCCCCAGGGAATGAAAGACAGCCCTCATTATCGGTCTGGCTTCCCTTCTGGGAAGTAATAACGGGGTTGATCAGCTCAATCAATCCTTCCCCGATATCAATCACAACAACCCGGCGAAGCACTCCCACCTGCACGGCAGCCAATCCAACGCCCTCTGCCTGATGCATTGTTTCCCGCATATCGTCCAGCAACGTAAACAAACGCTCATCAAACTGCTCCACCAAACGGCTTTGCTTCCGGAGAACAGGGTCTCCATCCTTAACAATATTCCTGACAGCCATAACCATTATCCTTTCAAAGGCAAACTGAATTATCCCTTTTTGGGCTTTCTTTTCTCATTATATCTTTTTTCAATGGGGAAATATCCCTGTTTGGGACAGATCCCTCTGTTAAAAGTGACCGTCACTATGCATATCCGCCGAAACGGACACCAAACGGTATTCTTTTTCCTTGCCGAAGTCGGTCAAAACCTTGCGGAACATCTCCCGGAAGGCATCGTCCGCTCGGCATTTTATAATCAGCTTGAAGCGGTATTTATCAAACATTTTGATAATCCCCGAGGGGGACGGTCCCAGCACACGAATCGGCATATCGGGGTAGGAACCGGTGATTTCCCTGCGAAGCAACTCCAAAAACGCCTTGGCCGCGGTCTCCGTTCCCTCCTTTGAGCCGCCGGTAAACCCAACGGTACACAAACTGCAAAAGGGCGGATAGAGCATAATTTTCCGGTTGGAAATCTCATCCCGGTAAAAGGAAAGATAATCCTGCTCCGCCGCAAGGGCAATCACCGGATTTTCGGGAGTATAGGTCTGGATGACCGCTGTTCCCGGCCTTTGGCCTCTCCCGCTCCGGCCCACAACCTGAGTTAACAATGCAAAGGCGCGCTCGTAGGCTTTATAATCATCCGAATAAAGGGTTTGATCTGCCGAAAGAACACCCACCAATGTCACCCTGGGGAAATTCAGTCCCTTGGCGACCATTTGCGTTCCCACGAGAATATCATACTCTCCGTCCGCAAAGGCCTCAAAAAGGGTTTCGTGGGCAAATTTCCGCATAGTCGTGTCAGCATCCATCCGGAGAATCCGGGCCTGAGGGAAAAGCTGGGCAAGTTCCTCTGAGATGCTCTGCGTTCCCTGCCCCGAAAAACGGATGCTCTCTCCTCCGCAGGAGGGACAATGCATCCGGCTGTGAAAGCTTTTGCCACAGTAGTGACACATCAGCATATCATTGGCCGAATGATAGGTCAACGCAATACTGCAGGACGAGCAGGTCAAAACCTCTCCGCAGCTTCCGCAAACAGCACGTGTCCGGTAGCCGCGGCGGTTATAAAGCAAAATGGTCTGCTCGCCCTTGGCCAGGCGATCCTCGATTCCCCTGGCAAGATGCTCCGAAAAGAGGGTGATATTGCCATCCTCCCGCTCGGTGCGCATATCCACCACCGTAACCTCCGGTAGGGTGGTATGTCCAAACCGTTGGGAAAGGGTATGCAGGGAATATTTCCCCTTTTCTGCGGCATAGTAGCTTTCCACAGAGGGGGTCGCAGAGCAGAGAAGAAGTCTTGCATTATGCTCCTTTGCACGAAACGCCGCAACCTCTCTGGCGTGAAACCGTGGGGAGCTTTCGCTCCGATAGGTATGCTCCTGCTCCTCGTCAATTACAATCAGTCCAATGGAGGAAAAGGGCGCAAACACAGCAGAACGGGTTCCCACGGCGATCCTTGCCAGTCCACTCCGCACGCGCTTCCACTCATCCATCCGCTCGGCAACCGAAAGCCCGCTATGCATTACGGCAACATCACTGCCGAAATACCGGTGAAACTTGGCAATGGTTTGGGGGGTCAATGAAATCTCCGGGACCAAAACGATCACAGACCGCCCCTCCCGGAGGGTTTCCTCCATCAGCTTCAGGAAAATTTCCGTTTTTCCGCTTCCGGTCACACCGTAAAGCAAGGAGATGCCGTATCCGGACCGGGTCTCCTCCAGAAGCTCACGGAATACCTTTTCCTGCGCCGCAGAAAGGGTGATCTGCTCTGCCGAAGCAGTCCGCTCCGCCCCCTCATAAGGATTGCGGAAGGAGGGTGTTTCGAAAAGCTCCAAATCTCCCCGGGAAACCAGTCCGGTGATCGATGCCGGAGAAACTCCGGTATAATAGGAAAGCTCCTTGATCGAAACAGTACCGTTTTCCTTCAAAAACTCCACGCAGGCACGCTGATTGGATGTCAGCCGGCGGGGTTTCAGACCTTCTCCGTAAAGCTCGGGATTAAGGCGGACATTTTTGGTTGTACCGTCCCCGGTGCGGCGGATCGCCACCTCGTTTTGCAGAAGATAGCCCTCCCGGCAAAGAGCCTGAAGCAGCTCGGAAGATACGCTACCAAAGCGGGTCTCCAGCTGCTTTTGGGTCATCCAGCCACCCTTTTCCGAAAGAAGCCGCACCACCTGGGCGGTTTGCTCCGGAAGGGTCTCCCATCCCTCCGGGAGAGGAGATGCGGCGGAATATTCAAAAACAATATTCAAGCCGATTCCGGGGGGCAAAAGCAACTTAACAGCATCATACCGGGTGGAAAAGGTTCTGTCCGCAATCCACTCTGCAAGCCGAAGCAATTCCTCTGTGAGGACAGGCTCCCGATCGGATACAAAAGCGATCGGTTTTAACCCTTCCCCATCCTCCTGCTCCAGGGAAAATACCATCCCCATCCGCTTACGGTTTCCGCTCCCAAAGGGAACCATAACCCGACATCCCGGACGGACAACGGCGGCATACTGCTCCGGCAAGAGATAGGAAAAGAGCTTATCAAATTGTAAGGTAGTATTCTCTACCGCGATTCTGGCAACGATTCTGCTCATAGATCCTTTCCGGAGCATCCTTCCCCGGCAGGAGTATTAGTCCTCGATCTCCTGGCCGATATTTTCCGCCTCCACCAGTCTGCATTCACCGTCAGCAAACTCGCGGACTGCAATCATAACAGGCTTCTCAACCACATTTCGTTTGTCCGGCATCAGCTGGACCTCTTCAGCGATTTCTCTTGCCCGCTTTGCAACCGCAATGACAAGGGAGTAAACGCTTTCATTGTTTTTCAGAATTTGGGACGCAGTGTTCTTCAACATAGTATTCTCTCCGTTTCGCGGCATCGCCGCATATGTTCTGAAGAAGCGGTATTCCGCCTCCGGTCAGCGATCTGAAAGCTGCCGCTCTGTCCGGCAACGCTCCGCCCGGATGATGGCGCGGATATCATCCACAGCATCCTCAAGGGCATTATTGTACACAATATAATCATACTCCGGAGCAACGCTCATTTCGTCCTCCGCGATCTTCAGCCGGCGCTGAATATCCTCCGGGGTATTGGTGCTTCTCTTTTCCAGCCGGCGGCGAAGCTCTTCTTTTGAGGGGGGCATCAGGAAGATCATCACAGCCTCAGGACATTTTTGGCGAACCTTCAGGGCACCCTGAACCTCGATTTCCAGAAAAACAACCTTACCCTCGGCCAGCTGACGCTCTACCGCAGAGGCGGGAGTGCCGTAGAAGCAGTTATTATACTCGGCATATTCCAGCATATCTCCGGTTTCGATCCCCTCCAAAAACTGCTCCCGGGTCACAAAATGGTAGTGAACGCCATCGATTTCGGCAGGGCGGGGTGCTCTTGTTGTTGCGGAGACGGAAAGGGCAATCTCGGGATCTGCCGCAAGGAGTGCCTCCATACAGGTTCCTTTTCCGCACCCGGAGGGCCCGGAAAAAACGATCAAAAGTCCTTTATTCATTGGTATCCTGCTCCTCTGCATCCAATTCGGAGGTTCTGTTGGCAATGGCCTCGGGGCGAATGGCGGAAAGAATGATATGGCCGCTATCCGCAATAATTACAGCACGGGTTTTTCTGCCACAGGTTGCGTCGATCAAGGTTCCCCGATCCCGGGCCTCAGCAGTAATCCGCTTGACCGGCGAGGACTCCGGCGCAACCACGGCGATCATCCGGTCAGCAGAGACCAAATTCCCGAATCCAATATTGACAAGCTTCATTTTTGCACCTCATTCAATATTCTGAATCTGCTCACGGATCTTTTCCAGCTCCGATTTCATATCCACAACGATCCGGGCAATCTCAAGGTCATTTCCCTTAGAGCCAATGGTATTGATCTCCCGGTTCATCTCCTGCACAAGGAAGTCCAGCTTCCTTCCTACAGGTTCCTCTGCGCCTAAAAGAGCACGGAACTCCTGAATATGACTCCGCAGCCGGACAGTCTCCTCATCCACCGCGGTCTTATCTGCAAAGATGGCAGCCTCCGTCAGAATCCGCTGGGGGTCAATATCCTGCTGGCCAAGCAGGTCGGACAGCCGCTCATAAAGCTTATCCCGGTAGGCCTGCACACGTTCAGGAGAGCGAACCTCGACCGCAGAGACCATTTCCTCGATTCCCGAAAGCTTGGCCAAAAGATCGGCGGTCAACCGGTCGCCTTCGGCACTCCGCATCACCAGAAAAGCATCCAGAGCTTCTTCTGCTACCTTCAGAGCATTGGAACGAACCGCCTCCTCATCCGGCATCCGGCGCTCGGCGGTAAAAAGATCATTCCGGGCTGTCAGAGCAGAGACGGTCAGGTCATCCTGCAGGCCGTTTTCCGCTCCAAAGCTCCGGAGCGCCTCCAGAAAAGAGCGGGCCGCACCAAGGTCCAGCCGGAGCTCGGTATCTCCCTCCTCCATCGAAATGCCGAGGTAGACATCCACCTTTCCCCGGGAAATCTTCTTGGCGTAGAGCTTTTTCAAATCATCCTCGAGGAATGCAAATCCCCGAGTGGTTTTTGCAGTAAATTCAAAAAAACGGTGGTTGACCGCCTTGACCTCGGCGGTGATCTCCATTCCGTCAATGGACTGTCTGCTTCTTCCGAAGCCGGTCATACTATTCGGCATACCATCCACTTGCTCTGCAAAAGGGCGGCAAAGCGATCTCCTTTTCTTATCCTTTGCGCCAGGGCGCATATATATTTATTGTATCAGTTTTACACTCCTTTTGTCAACTCATCGGGAGGAAAAAGAGAGGTCCATCTATGATTTTCTTTCTCTTTTTTCATTTTTCTTTTCCGTTGCAATTTTACAAAACAGTAAAACTGCGGATAGTCAACGAAAGTTTTGTCAAAACAATGTGGAAGATGATAAATTTTCTCACAAAGAGCACTTCCTTTATTGACAGCAGAAGCCGGACATAGTACAATATATTGTGTCAGTTCAGCTTTGAACGTCTTTGAAGTATAATATGGAGGGTTTACAATATGTTGTCAAATGAAAAAGCGCCGATCATTCCTGTTGCTGACCTGGGAATCATTGGTATGCGCGGTTGCGAGGACCTGGTCCAAAAGGTAGACAATTACCTTTATTCCTGGCGGAATGATACCCACCAGCTGACTTTGGATGCCGCTCATAACAATAGCTTTCAGGTAGAGGTCTCCTGTCCCCGGTTTGGATCGGGTGAAGGAAAGGGTCTGATTCGTCAGTCCATCCGCGGCCATGACCTTTACATCATCAGCGATTGCTTTAACCACGGTGTGGAATACGAAATGTACGGCAAAACTGTTCCTATGAGTCCGGATGACCATTTCCAGGATCTGAAGCGCGTGATTGCCGCTGCCGGCGGAAAGGCACGTCGTATCACCGTCATTATGCCGATGCTTTATGAGGGCCGCCAGCATCGCCGTTCCTCCAGAGAATCCCTTGACTGCGCCCTTGCCCTCCAGGAGCTGCACGCCATGGGTGTGGATAATATCATCACCTTCGATGCGCATGATTCCCGTGTGCAGAATGCGATTCCCCTGATCGGCTTTGAGAACGTTCATCCCACTTACCAGATGATCAAACAACTGATCAATACCGTGCCGGATATTCAAATTGATGCCGATCATTTGACCATCATCTCCCCCGACGAAGGCGCTATGTCCCGTTGCATCTATTATTCCTCCGTTTTGGGACTGGATCTCGGTATGTTCTATAAGCGCCGGGATTACACCACCATCGTCAACGGACGTAACCCTATCGTTGCTCACGAATTCCTGGGTGACAATGTTGCCGGCAAGGACGTTATCATTGTTGACGATATGATCTCCTCCGGAGATTCAATGCTGGATATTGCAGTTCAGCTGAAGAAAAAGAAGAATGTCAACCGGGTGTTTGTCTTCTCCACCTTTGGCCTTTTCTGCAACGGTCTTGATGCCTTTGATCAGGCTTACGCCGATGGCTACATTGAAAAGGTATTCACCACTAACCTCATCTACCGCGCTCCCGAGCTCCTCTCCCGGGAATGGTATACCGAGGTAGATATGTCCAAGTACATCGCTTACATTATTGATACCCTCAACTATGATAAGACAATGACCGAGCTGCTCAATCCTGTGAAACGGATCGAAAAGTTCCTGGCATCCCGGAAAAAGTAAGTTTTTACCAGCGCCCGCACCTCCAGCGGGCGCTTTTTTTCATCAAAAAAACGCACCGCGCTTTTCCCTGCGCGATGCGTTTTCTTTTCTATTTCAGAGAGCTTGAGGAATTGCCGAATCGGGAATGTAGATCTTTTTAATATCTGCACCCAAACTGCGGAGCTTGACCTCCATATCCTCATAACCACGCTCAATATGGTAAATATCCTCGATTTCGGTCCGGCCGGTGGCGATCAGGCCCGCAATCATCATTGCAGCGCCGGCCCGAAGGTCGGTTGCTTTGACCGGAGCACCGGTAAGAGGGGTATTCCCCTCCACGATCGCTACCTTGCCATCCACCTGAATATTGGCGCCCATCCGGCGGAGCTCATCCACATACCGGAAACGGTTATCCCACACGCCCTCAGTCACAAGGCTTGTCCCCTCAGCCTGGGTCAGAAGGGTGGTCATCTGGGGCTGCATATCGGTCGGGAAGCCGGGGTGAGGCATTGTTTTGATGGTTCCCTTGACCACCGGACCCTTTCGGGTGACGCGGACAGCATCATCATATTCATAGACCTCGGCGCCCATCTTGACAAGCTTTGCTGTGATAGGCTCCAGGTGCTTGGGGATTACATTTTTAATCAGAACATCCCCTGCGGTGGCAGCAGCAGCCACCATATAAGTTCCTGCCTCAATCTGATCGGGAATGATGGCGTAATCCACGCCGTGAAGAGAGGAAACGCCGCGAATCTTGATTACATCTGTTCCCGCACCGCGAACATCCGCCCCCATAGAGTTGAGGAAGTTGGCAAGGTCAACTACGTGAGGCTCCTTGGCGGCATTTTCGATAATGGTAAGGCCGTTGGCCTTCACGGCGGCAAGCATTGTATTGATGGTAGCGCCAACGCTGACTACGTCAAAATAAATCTGATTTCCGATCAGGCTGCGGGCGGAAACATCAATCATTCCCCGCTCGATGCTGACCTCTGCGCCCAGCGCTTCAAAGCCCTTAATATGCTGGTCAATGGGACGGACTCCCAAATCACAACCGCCGGGCATTGCCACCATCGCCTGGCCAAACCGTCCCAAAAGAGTTCCGATAAAATAGTAGGAGGCACGCAGGTGCTTCGCCATTTCATAGGGAATTACCGCGGTATGGATATTCCGACTGTCAATCCGAAGGGTGGATTTATTGACCAGACGGATATCTACACCCATCTGACTCATAATATCAATAATGGCTGAAACATCACTAATGGCAGGAACATTTTCAATGATACAAATATCGTCTGCAAGCATTGCTGCAGGAATAATTGCGACCGCCGCATTTTTCGCTCCGCTGACCGTTACCTCTCCGCAGAGACGGCAGCCTCCGTTGATCACAAATTTTTCCAAAGAGAATCGCCACTCCTCTCCGTCAATCATTTCTATTTTCAAACAAAATCGCTTTTTACAAACTTATGAAACAAAATATTTACAAAAAAGAAAGATTCTAAAAAATTACACTTTTTATATTATAGCACATTAAAAAGAAAAAAGGAAGGGCTTTTTCGATTTATTTTATTACAAAACGGTTACAATTTGGGGCAAATTATTAAAATTCGGTAACAAAACACATTATACTGTGGTTTTCAAAAGCTCCCCCTGCAGGGTCAACTCATCATTCAGCAGGGTAACCAGCGCTGCTCTGATCTGCTCCTGACGAACCTCACAAAGGGATGCCGCATAGCTTAAAATCAGCCTGTTCTGCATCTGCAGCGGGGTGATCTCCCCGCAGTTTTGCGGAGCAGCTGCTTCTTCCCCCTCCGAAAGGGCGATGAGCTTTTTGAGATGATTTTTATGCTTTGCGCATCCTTTTTCCAAAATCACCTGCAGGCCCGGATCACCCATACAACGCGCTCTGTTGAGGAAAAGAGAGATCGCTTCTTCCTCCTGACAAATCAGCACCTCCAAAACTTCTTTCTCCAACGCAGCTCCCCCTTTCGTCCTGCGATATTTTTGCCCACTTTCCCCTTCCCTATGCAGAAAGAAGGATATTTGCGGAAAGGAAGTTCCTGTTTTTTCTGGGAAGAATAGATTCATTCACCTTTCAACTTTCATTCAAAGAATAGACACTTCTTACTGATAAAATAAAACCATCCTACCGGAAAGGAGGGCCGTCTCGGCGGCTTATAAATATGAACAGTAACTTCAATGATTCCTCTGAACACAAGGAGGAAGCCCAAAAGGAACCCACATCTCATTCCTACTCTTACTCCCCCACTCCCCTCCAAACATCGCCCACAAAAAATCCTGCACAAAAAAAGAAATCGGCCGGAAACCGGCCAAATTTCGGTGTTACGCTGCTTGTGGGGGTGATTTGCGTGGTGCTTTCAGGAGTTGCGGGGTTTGTCGGCGCAATCGCCGGAAACCTTTTCTCCGACACCACCCGGAATCTCTCGGGAATGCTGACCTCCTCCGAATCTGAAAGCACTTCCGGGGACATCTCCTCCGCCCCCTTCTCTGATACCTCTTCAGGGGATTTTTCTGATCTCACCTCTCAGGCCCCCTCCGATGCCCTCACTACTGCAGAGGTTGCAGAACGGGTTGGGGACAGCGTGGTGGAGATCGTTACCGAGGTAGTCACTACCGACGGATGGCATCAGCAATACGTGACCCCCGGCGCCGGAAGCGGTGTGATTATCAGCACTGACGGATATATTGTTACCAACAATCACGTTATTGAGGATGCTTCCCGAATCTCGGTCACTCTGCGGGACGGCACCAGCTACCAAGCAACCCTCAAAGGAACCGATTCTGAAACAGATATTGCCCTTTTAAAAATTGACGCCTCCAACCTGACCCCGGCAATATTAGGCGATTCAGACAGTCTTGTGGTGGGAGAAATGGCTGTTGCCATCGGAAATCCGCTGGGCCAACTGGGCGGAACGGTGACGGATGGCATCATCAGTGCTTTGGATCGGGAGATTGAGCTGGACGGTGTTTCTATGAATCTTTTGCAGACCAACGCCGCCATCAACCCCGGGAATAGCGGCGGCGGTCTGTTTGACTCCAAAGGCAAGCTGGTTGGAATCGTTGTTGCAAAGACAAGCGCCACCGGTGTGGAGGGGCTCGGCTTCGCCATTCCAATCAACGATGTCAAGCCCATCGTTGAGCAGCTTTCCACCTATGGATATGTTCGGGGACGGATCGACCTGGGAATGGCACTGGTAGATATTGACTCGATGCGCACTGCCCTGAGCTATCGTGTCAGCAGTTTGGGATTATACGTTCTGAAGGTAGAAAGCGGCTCCAACGCCGAGGCTGCCGGCTTCCGTTCGGGAGACCGGATCATCTCCGCCAAGGGGCAAGAGGTAGAATATTCCGATTCCCTCAGCGCAATATTGGACCGATGCTCGGTGGGCGAAACGGTAGAATTTGTAATCGTGCGAAGTCGGAAAGAATACACCGTTTCACTGACTTTGGAGGAATATACCCCCTCCTAAAGCAAATTCATACTTCTCAACACCTGCTCCAAATGAAGCCGGTGTCCGGTAGCCATGCGGCAGAGAGGAAGACGGCACTTTCCGTTGTCTGTTCCCATAAGTCGCATGGCTTCTTTGATGGGAATCGGGTTCACGTCACAGCCAAGAACACGGATCACCCGGGCGATTCTCTGATATTCCTCCTCACAGCCGGTCCGGTCACCGGAGACCCCCTTCTCACAGATCCTGCCAACGGCTTCAGGAATGATATTTCCTGCAACGCTAATCGCCCCGGATGCTCCCTGCTCAAAATACTGAGGAAGCAACGCATCGCAACCGCAAAAGACCTCGAACCCCTCCGCCGTCACTTCAAGGATCTTTTTGACCTTTTGCGCATCCCCCGATGCCTCTTTGACACCGACCACATGAGGAAGGCGGCTGAGCTGGGCATATGTATCCGGTTCGATATCCACACCGGTACGGGACGGAACGGTATAGGCAATCAGCGGGATCTGCACCGCCTCTGCGATTCTCTGATAGTGGAGCAGGATCCCCCGCTGAGGCGGACGGTTATAATAAGGAGTAACCACAAGGAGGGCATCGGCGCCGGCCTTCTCCATTTTCTGCGCCAACGCAACGGCTTTGCGGGTATCGTTGCTTCCGGCACCGGCAACCACCGGGATATCCCCCATAACGTTTTTGGCCGTTTCCACCAGACGCTGACGCTCCCGGTCGGTCAGGGATGCACTTTCTCCCGTCGTCCCGCAGACAACAACACCACCGACCCCTGCAGTCTTCTGCCTCATCAGCTGCTGGGCAAAGCGCTTATAATGGATTGCCATATTGCATTTCATAGGAGTGATCACAGCCGTTGCGCTACCGCTTGGTCCAAAAAACATTTTCATCACCCTTTTTTCCAGATTACAGCTTATCATATGCCCCACGTTCGGGATTGGTTCAACTGACACGGAAAATAAAATAAAAAAAATTCAAAATACCTCTTGCATTTTCTTTGCTGCTAATGTATAATAAACAAGTCGGTTTTCCGACTGATAAAAATACAGGGGTATAGCTCAGCTGGTAGAGCAGCGGTCTCCAAAACCGCGTGCCGAGGGTTCGAATCCTTCTGCCCCTGCCAATTTTGGGGGCGTAGCTCAGCTGGGAGAGCGTACGGTTCGCATCCGTAAGGTCGAGAGTTCGATCCTCTTCGTCTCCACCAAAAAATTCGACAAGTTTCAACTTGTCGAATTTTTTTATCCAAGCCGCAGGCTTGGCATATCATCACCGCGCGAAGCGTGGTGCATATCATCAGCCCCTTTGGGGCTGTATCTCATCACGCTTTAGCGTGCATCTATCT
>JAFTTH010000056.1 GCA_017466885.1 Oscillospiraceae bacterium | reverse complement strand
TTCTTCATTCTCTCCGGTTTTGTCATCGGATATGCATACGATGACCGTTGGGACAGGATGACTACCTGGGGATTCTTCAAGAGACGACTTGTCAGGCTTCAGCCTATGGTTATAATGGGAACCATTGTGGGTGCTTGTCTCTACGGATTCGGACAGGGAGAGGGGTTTGCGGCAATCGGCAATGTACCTGGCTGGAAAGTCTTGCTTGCATTCGTAATGGGATGCCTTATGATTCCTTGCGGAATGAAGATGGACATTCGGGGATGGGGCGAGATGAATTCATTCAACGGCCCGAACTGGTCTTTGAGCTGGGAATACCTGGCAAACATTCTATATGCATTCATTTTCAGAAGATTGCCTAAGATTGCCCTCGCAGTTCTTGCCGCCGCTGCCGCATTCTGCACATTGGACCTTTGTCTGAACTGGAATGTATTCGGCCTGCTGACAGATGCTCGTTCAGCAAACGCTTATACTGTCATAGGCGGATGGAGTTTGACTGCGGAACAGGTATATATCGGCCTCACAAGGTTGTTCTATCCGTTCCTCTGCGGCCTTCTCATATCACGTATCGGTAAGACAATCAAGGTTAAGGGTGGTTTCTGGTGGTGCTCATTGATACTCGTCGTGCTTTTCAGCATTCCGTGCGTGGGAGGCGAAGGCAATATTCTGAACGGAGTCTATAACGCAGTCTGCATACTTCTACTGTTCCCGATTGTAGTGATGATGGGAGCAGGCAGCACGATCAAAGGTGAAAAGAGCGCGAAAGTCTGCACCTTCCTCGGAGAACTCTCATACCCTCTCTACATCACTCATTATCCGTTGATGTATATGCAGATGAACTGGGCTTGGTCACATCCCGATGCCCCGATATATCTCCACGTAATGGTATCTGTCGGAGTATTCCTCACATCTATTGGCCTTGCGTACGCCTGCCTCAAGCTTTACGACCTTCCGGTACGAAAATGGCTGACCGACAAATGGCTCAAGAGAAAATAACCTCAAACTCTCGATAATGCCCCCGCTGCACATTAAAGCCCAGTCAAGACATAGAGGACAAGCCGTCAGAAGACTTGCCCTGATAGGCATAAGGAATCAGAAGATTGTCATTCTGTCTCCGTTCCGCTCCGCTGCACTCCATCAGAACGCCAATCCTCTTCACGTCAACAATATCCCCGCCTTCGGCCAGGATATATAAAAGAAAAGCGGTCTGGAGACTTTCGCCTTTCTCCTCCGGCAAATCTTGCGAACTCCGCGATTTTGCCTACGGCAAAATCTCTACGTTCTTATGCAAGATTTCCCTCCTCCGAAAGTCAAAAGACTCCAGCTGGTCAATGCCCCCGACCCCACAGGGGAGAATGACCGACAGAGAGCAGGCCGTACCTCGCTTTAGCCATAGTGCGGAGCGGCCGAAACATAACATAATCGGACCTTAATTGTGTAACAGACTTCCACCGTCATCACTCGCTTGAAAAGAAGGTGTTTAGTGAAGGGAATTGGCACGTAAGAACGTCCTGCAAGCGTCAGATTACACAATTCCGATTATGTTAAGTGTCTGCGTAGTAACCCGTTTGAAGGCTGTACTGTGAATGCTCTCTGTCGAGGCGGCTGGCAATAATGAGCCTCCCTCAAGGACTAACGGCCTCCAAGTCCGTCGGGAGGCTCAGGACT
>JAFTTH010000055.1 GCA_017466885.1 Oscillospiraceae bacterium | reverse complement strand
CGGGGAGAGTCCGAGAGGGGAACACTCTCGGCCGTTTTAAGAGGGTGGGGTCAAGGGGCGGGGGAGAATCGGAACTTCCCCGCCCCTTGTGCCTTCTTTGCGCTACTTTCTTTGCAGAAAGAAAGTAGCAGAACTTTTACCCATAAGAGAACGCAACGAGATAAAAGCGTGTGCCATAGTCAAAATATTCCCCGAGCTTATGCGAGGTTAGAAAATTCTGGGTACCGCAAACGGGAGGCGTAACACTCCCCCGGAACTTCTTTGCTTCCTTTCTTGGTTTCAAGAAAGGAAGATCTTTCGTCCCTCTGCCGTCCCCGGCAGGAAAAATGTCCCGACCATTTTCCACAAAAAACAAATCCGCTCCCCTCGGAGGTCCCGAAAGGAGCGGCATTTTTGTTGTGTTATCGTGTTATATTAAAAAACTCCCGGGCGATTTTTAATCGCCCTTGCACCCACTTCCCCACCCGGGGACGGAGTCTGTGCTCGCGCTAACGTAAAACCGGCTTACATCCAACGAAGTTGGCGGGTTACGTCCAGCGAAGCTGGTTATTTGGCGTCGTACCAGGTGGGGCCAATGCCACCGTCGGCCCGGAGGGGTACCGCAAGGGTGGCGGCAGCCTCCATCTCCTCCCGCAGAAGGGAAAGGACTGCCTCCGCATCGGCCTGAGGTGCCTCGACGATCAGCTCGTCGTGAACCTGGAGGATCAGACGGCTCTGGGGAAATTCCCGCTCCAGTCGGTCGAATACCCGGATCATAGCCAGCTTGATAATGTCCGCAGCTGCGCCCTGAATGGGGGTGTTCATAGCCAGCCGTTTGCCGGCCGCCTGAACCATCTTGTTGGAGGCGGTCAGCTCGGGGGTCGCCCGCCGCCGACCGAAAAGGGTGGAAACATAGCCGTCCCGCTTGGCGTTTTCTACTGTGTCCTCCATAAATTGTTTGACTCCAGAGAAGGTGGTCAGATAGTTGTCAATCATCCGGGAGGCCTCGGCCACCGAGATGTGCAGATCCTGGGAAAGGGAGAATGCCCCGATTCCGTAAACAATTCCAAAGTTGACCGCCTTGGCGTTGCTCCGCATCTGGGGGGTCACAAGCTCGTAAGGGATCCCTAAAACCTTGGAGGCCGTCTCGGTGTGGATGTCCACACCGTTGCGGAAGGCCGTCTGCATATTTCTGTCCTCCGAAACGGCGGCAAGTACCCGCAGCTCGATCTGAGAGTAGTCGGCATCCACCAGCAGGTACCCCGGCTTGGCGCGGAAGAATTTTCGCATCCGGCTGCCCAGTTCGGTTCGTACCGGAATGTTCTGTAGGTTGGGCTCGGCAGAGCTGAGCCGTCCGGTGCGGGTCTCGGTCTGAATGAAGGTGGTGCGGATCCGCCCGTCCTCGCCGCAGAGCTTCAAAAGCCCCTCCACGTAGGTAGACTTGAGCTTGGCCAGCTTCCGATATTCCAAAATCAGTTCAATAATGGGGTGTTTTCCCATCAAGGACTGAAGCACCTCGGCGTTGGTGGAATAACCGCTCTTGGTCTTCTTTTTGGCAGGGAGCCCCAGCCGATCAAAAAGAATCTCGCCCAGCTGCTTGGGGGAGTTAATGTTGAACCGCTCCCCTGCAAGGGTGTAGATCTCCTCCTCCCGGGCGACGATTCCGGCAGATAGCTCCTCCCCAAAGGCCGCAAGGCCCTCTGCATCCAGGGCAAAGCCGTCAAGCTCCATGGATGCCAGCACACGGGCCAGAGGCAGCTCGATCTGCCCCAGCAGGTTCTCCATTCCGCAACGGGTGATCTCCCCCTGAAGGGCATCGCACAGGGTGGGGAGCAAACGGCCCGCCCAAACCTCCTCGGCCGCCTCGGAGAAGCTGTCCTTCTCGGCAGAAACGCCGTATTCGGCCGAGATCCGCTCCAGGCTGTAATCGGAGGAGAGAGGGTTGAGCAGATAGGCCGCCAAAAGGGCATCAAAGGTCAGACCCCGCACCGGAATGCCCTTTCGCAGGGCAAAAGCGTGGAGGGTTTTGGCGTCATAGCACCGCTTGGGGAGACGCTCCTCCGGCAGGAGGGCGGCCAAAAGGGACGCGGCGCCGTCCATGGTCAGGAAAAGGGTTCCCCCTGTAATCACAATACAAACCGGCGACAGCAACAGAATATCACACCCGCCGGACTCCTTGGCCACCCGCAGGACCTCCTCCGGTGCCGGCTCCCGAACCACCGGATAACAGGCCGGGGTCTCACAACGGGGCGGTGCTTCCTCCTCCGCAGAGACGGAAAGGGGAACATATCCCTCCGGTTGCTTCAGCTTGAGCCGGGAAATGACCGAAAACATTTCCAGGGATGCAAGGATTCGGTAGGTCTCCTCCTCATCCATAGGGGAAAGGGTCAGCTCCTCAGGATCCTTTTCCAGAGGAACGTACCGGTCAATGGTGGCAAGCTCCCGACTGAGCCGGGCAATCTCCTCCCCGGACGCCAGTTTTTCCTTTTGGGCAGGACGGAGATCCGAATCGGCAAGCTGACGGTAAAGCTCATCCATATTGCCGAACCGGGTAATCAGGGAGATGGCGGTCTTTTCCCCGATCCCCGCAACCCCCGGGATATTATCGGAGGAGTCGCCCATCAGGCCCTTAATATCGATCAGGCGGGGCGGTTCCACCCCGTATTTTTCCATAACTACCGCGGGGGTATAGAGGATATCATCCCCGTGGGGGGCGGCCAAACGGACGGTCACCCGGTTGCTGACCAGCTGGAGGCTGTCCCGGTCGCCGGTGGCAATCACGCACTCATCGCCCCGCTCCTCCCCAATCCGGGAAAGGGTGCCGATCAGATCGTCCGCCTCGTAGCCGGCCATTTCCAAAATGGGATAGCCCATAGCCCGCAAAAGGGAGCGAAGAGGCTCAAACTGAGAGGCAAGCTCGGGGGGCATCCCTTTGCGGTTGGCTTTGTATGCTTCATACCGCTCATGGCGGAAGGTGGGGGCCCGCATATCAAAGCAGGCAATGACCCGGTCGGGCTTTTCGGCGGTCAGGAGCTTCCCCAAAATATTCATAAAGCCGAAGATGGCGTTGGTGTGCCGCCCGTCCTTGGTGGTCAGGGGCTTAACGCCGTAAAAAGCACGGTTGAAGATGCTGTTGGAGTCCAGAATCAGAAGCTTCATTTTCTTCTTCCTTTCGGTATAACGGTCATTTCCCCAGGGTCACCGCCACAGCGTCGTGCTTGGGGGCGCGGGCCTCGGGTGGGGGGAGCTGCATATAATCCCGGTACAGATGGGTCAGATATTCGTCATAACAGGCGGGGAGGGGCATCTGCTCTCCCTCAAAGTTGCCGGGAACGGGGGTGCCCATATAAGTAAGGGGCATAATCTCCCGCCAATAGCCGGCCATACCGTAAATATTGGCGATCATCCCCCCCTCCCGGGGAAGACGGGCCGCTGCCTTCTCGCACCCCCGGGAGATGGCAAGCTCCAGCTTGCGGGGCAGGAGGGCCAAAACCGCCGCCGAGACAGCACGGACCACCTTTCCGCCCCGGTTGACCGGCTCGCCCCGTCCAAAGAAATAGCACATCTGCTCCAGAGAATGCTGCCATTTCCGTCCCAGTCCGGAATTGGGAACACCGTCCAGGGGGAAAATATCCACGAAAACACCGTGATGCATCTTCCGGTCGGCAAAATTCCGCTGAACATACAAGGTATCGTTGATCCGGAGCTTGGCATAGCCCAGATAATATTCGGGGTCGCTCCGGTTGGTCTGGAGAAAGAAGCGTTCTCCCAAAAGGGACGGCGCCTCCCTGAGAAGACGGTCGTAATCGGGACGGAGCAGGCCGATATCAATGTCATCATCCCAGGGAATAAAGCCCTGATGCCGGACGGCACCCAGCGCCGTTCCGCCCACCAGATAAAAGGGCAGCTCCAAAAGCTGACAAACCCGGCGGAGCTCACAAAGCGCCTCCAGTTCGGTCAGCTGCAACTGACGGAGATCAAATTCCACTTCCGGAAGATCCTGTTTCGGTCCTTTCAAGGGGAGAACCACCTTTCCTGAATCATCCAGTATAGTATATCACGGAATGGCAAAAAAAACAATTCCTCTCAAGAGGTTTACCGGAACGGAGGGAGTTTTCCGCAGAAATTGTGGAAAAGTCCGCTGAAAATGTGGAAAAGTCAAAAATGAGGGTGGGGAGGGGAGTGAAAATAAAGGAAAGCCTCGTTTGGGGTGGTTGAAATTTTTGCCTTGCGGTAGCTTGGAAGTGTTTTGGCCATAGCACAGACTTTTAACTTTTTTCCGTTTTCGTTGAGGAGATTGTTTTCAACTTTCTTTCCGCAAAGAAAGTTGAGCAAAGAAGGCGTACGGGAAGGGGGAGTTCCGATTCTCCCCCTTCCCGTAACCCAACCCCCTTAAAACGGCCGAGGGATTTCCTCCCTCGGACTCCCT
>JAFTTH010000039.1 GCA_017466885.1 Oscillospiraceae bacterium | reverse complement strand
CACATGAAGCAGTACAAGGATAAAGTTCCGGTTTTGGTCATTGGCGGCAGAACCGGCTCCTTCCTCGGTGAGTATCAGGCAGGCGGTGTGATTGTGGTGCTGGGTCTGCATACGGACGGTAAGAAGATCGTCCATAATTTCCCCTGTACCGGTATGCACGGCGGCAAGCTTTTCCTGCGGGGGAAATGTGATGATATCGAATTCCCCAGTCAGGTCACCGCAAGACCTGCAGGTTCTGCTGACCTTGCAGAGATTCAGGAATATGTAGCTGCGTTTTGCAAGGAGTTTGATTGCAGCAGTCAGGAGATCATGAATTCTCCCTTTACTGTGGTAACTCCCGACAGCAAAAATCCCTATAAACAAATGTATGTAGCAAATTAAACGAAAGAAGGTTCGGTTATGAAGTATTCAAAGCAAGAGGTCATGCAGTTTGTTCAGGAGGAGGATGTGAAGTTCCTTCGTCTGGCTTTCTGTGATGTCACCGGCAAGCCAAAAAATGTTTCCATTATGCCCACAGAGCTGGAGCGTGCATTTGAACATGGCATTGCCATTGATGCTTCAGCTATCGAAGGTTTCGGGGATGAGACCCACTCGGATATTTTCCTGCATCCGGATCCCGACACCATCACGGTACTGCCCTGGCGGCCGGAGCATGGCAAGGTGGCAAGGATGTTCTGCTCCATTACCTACCCGGATGGCAGACCCTTTGAACACGACGTTCGCACGCTCCTAAAAGAGGCCATTCGCCATGCCAAGGAGTTGGGTTACTCCTTCTACTTTGGACCGGAAATGGAGTTCTACCTGTTCAAGCTGGATGAAAACGGCAATCCAACCGTCCAGCCCTACGATCATGCTACCTATATGGATGTAGCTCCGGAGGATAAATGTGAAAATGTCCGCCGGGAGATCTGCCTGACATTGGAAAAGATGGGCATCCGGCCTGAATCCTCCCACCACGAGGAAGGTCCCGGGCAGAACGAGATCGACTTCCGTTATTCCGATGCGCTGACTGCTGCGGATAATGCCATTACCTTCTGTTCGGTCGTCAAATCCGTGGCCGCCTTAAACGGTCTGCATGCGGACTTTTCACCCAAACCCCTGGCAGACCAGCCGGGCAGCGGACAGCATATCAACATTTCCATCAAGGGCGGAGATGAAAAGGATACAAATCATATGCTTGCCGGTATTCTCAGCACGGTTGCGGACATGACTGTATTCCTGAACCCCAGCAAGCAGTCCTTCCACCGGCTGGGCTTTAACAAAGCTCCCAAGTATATTTCCTGGTCCAGTGAGAACCGCTCTCAGCTGATTCGGATTCCTGCAGCCACCGGCGAGTACCGCCGTGCAGAGCTGCGTTCTCCCGATCCCATGGCAAACCCCTATATTGCCTATACGCTGCTGATCTATGCCGGCCTGTACGGTATCCAAAACAAGCTGGAGCTTCCCGAACCGGCAAATGTGAATCTCTTTACCGCAGATGCGGAAACCCTGGCAAACTATAAAACGCTGCCCCTGTCCCTTGCGGAAGCCAGAAAGCGTGCTTTTGACAGTTCTTTTGTACGGGACCATCTTCCCTTGTCTTTGATCGAGTATTTCTGCAATCGCTGAGCAAACATTATCATTTTTGAAGGGAGGGGAACATTTTGGTCTTTGGGGATTGCTATTACAGTGTACTGGTCGTTTCGGCAGCAGAAAAATTCAATGCAACCATGGCCACTCTGCTTCCCTCAACCGACTATTATCCTGTTAAATTTGTTACGAACATAGCAGCCGCAAAACGGGCTTATTTGGAACAGCAGTACGATTTTGTTATTATCAACGCGCCGCTGCCCGATGATTTTGGCACTCGCTTTGCCACCGATGTCACACGCGGAAACGGCACTGTGGCTCTGCTGATTGTCCGTGCCGAGTCGTATGAAGATATTCGTGCGAAGGTGGTATCGAAGGGCATTTTTACCCTGTTGAAACCCACCTCTACACAGATCATTACCCAAGCCTTGGAATGGATGGCCGCTGCCCGGGAACGCCTGCGGAGGCTGGAAAGCAAAGCTACCTCCATCGAAGAAAAAATGGAGGAGATCCGTCTGGTAAACCGGGCAAAGTGGCTGTTGATCGAAAATCTGAAAATGACAGAATCAGATGCCCATCACTACATTGAAAAACAAGCCATGGACCGCTGCTGCTCCAAAAAGGAGATT
>JAFTTH010000008.1 GCA_017466885.1 Oscillospiraceae bacterium | reverse complement strand
GGCAACGTCTGCGCCGTTGACCTTGACAGAAGCGACCAGGTTGCCGTTCTGATCGTCAGTAACGGTGACGGTGACCTCATACACGGTGGTGTCGGGGGTGACGCCCTTCTCGCTGACCTCATCCTCAACGATGGCAAAGTGGTAGGTGCCTGCCTGCTCAAAGAGGATGGATGCGAACTTCACGTTTCCGGTGCCGTTGGGATTCAGGGTTAGAGCAACATCATCCTGGAGGAGGGTGCTGTCGTTGTAAGCGAAGGTGGAGTCGGTCTTGTGGAGGTCGAACTTGAACTCGCCATCCACCAAATCCCGTCCGGAGAGGAACTTGGTTGCCTCGAGGGTGACCTGGGTGGCATCCGCCTTGTAGGTGTTGTTGAAGACGATCTGCCCGTTTGCGGTGATATTTTCGTACTTGGTGACCTCAGTGAGCGTACCGCCCACATTCTCCTTTGCGGTGGTGCCTTTGTGCAGCTCTTCCCGCACGATGGAAAGATTGCCGTCCACATCCTGCTCCACAACCACGAGGATATGATAGGAGGAGGTGTCGTAGGAAACGCCGTTCTTATCTCCCACCGACTCAAGGATCTTGAAGTGATAGGTGCCGGCCTCGGGGAGGGTGACAGCCGGGAAGCGGAACTTGCCGGAGGCATCATTCTGAACGGATGCTCCGATCTGGAGACCGTTGATGGCGTTGAAGAGGGTGAAGGTAAACTCGCCAGCCTCCATCGAACGGCCGGTTAGGACCTTATCTCCGCCGTAAACTGCGTGGATATCGTACTCCTTGGGGGTGGGAACAAAGCTGTTCACAAAAACGATCTCGCCCGAAGCCATTCCGTTTTTGGAGATAGTATAGCTGGAGGAGAGCTTGCCCTCGGAGTTGTCGGTAACGGTGACGGTAAGGGTATAAACCGATGTGTCATAGTCATACCGGTCATCCGACCCCGCAACCTCGGTGATGGTGTAGCGATAGGTTCCGGCCTCGGTAAAGGTGATGGTGCCGAATTCAAAGGTGCCGTTTGCCCGGTTTTTCACAGTGGTATTCCCGGAGGGCATGGGAGCGCCAGCGGTCAGAGCCTGCAGGGCAAAGGAGAATTCATCATTCTGCATCGCTTTGCCGGTGAGATGCTTGGTGCCCCGGAAGGTGACTGTTGTGGGGGTTGCGGAATATGCATTTTCGAACCGGATATCCGCAACGTCGCTTGCACCGCCGATCACATCCAGCTTCACAGTGGAAACAAGAACGGGAGGAGTATGGCTGGTATCCTTCTCAACGGTAACGGTGACAAGATATTTTGTCTGGTCATAGGTGAAGCCGCCGATGGGATGATCCGCCACCTCGGAAACAATATACTGGTAGACTCCCGCTGACGTATACTCAATGGCAGGGAAGATGAAGGAGCCGTCAGCGGCATTCCGTACGACTGTTTCTGCCGGCAGAGGCGCGCCGGGAGTATTGGAGTGTGCTTCGATTCTGAAGCCGAACTCGCCGGTATTCAGCACCCGGTTATTGGTGGAGATGACCTTGATGCCGGAAATGGTTGCAAAGGCAGACTGGTCGGGGGTATAGGTGTTTGTGAAGGTTACAGTATTGCCGTTCACGCCCTCCACAGCCGCGCTGGCAGAGATGGTGCCGTCTCCGTTGTCCTTCACCGTGACATTGACCTTATAAACGGTGGAGGAGTAGGTGATATTGGGGTTATCTCCCTGGATTTCTGCCAGGTAGTAGGTGTAGACTGTGCCTTCCATAGTGGCACGGTTGGGGGCATAGGTGAGGTTGAGGACTGCCTTGCCGTCTGCGCCGGTGATATTGGAGCGGAGCAGCTCATTTTCCAGGGCGCTGTCGCTGTAAAGAGCGAACTGGAAGCCGGCAAGAGAGTGGTTTCCGTTGATCTGCTTCTGAATATTGATGGCAACGCTGTCCGAGGCGGTGGGCGCATAAATGTTATTATAGTTGGCGGTAACGACCCACTGACCGCTGACAACGGTATTTGCCTCGTTATTGACCGAAACGATCTGCAGATCGCCGTTCATATCTGTATCGGCAACCACGACAGAGAAGCTGCGGATGGCAGTATCGTAAGTGATACCGCCCTGCGTCCCGACCGTCTCGGAGATGGTGTAATAATAAGTGCCGGCAGCATCGTAATCCTCTTTGTCCAGAGAGAAGGAGATCCGTTTTTCCGCATCGGAATGGGAAATGGTATCGGTAGCGACCACGGTGCTGGTGGCTCTTGCAGTATTGACTCTGAACAGAGTGAAGGTATAGCTTTCGCCGTCCTGCCAGGTATTCCGGTTGCCCGAAATGGTCTTGGTGACCTCCACCGAAACGTCCCGGCCGTCAGTGCCGGTGGGAGTGTAGGTGTTGACGACCAGAGCCTGATCGTTGTCAATGATATCTACCGTTCCGGTCAGGGTGCTGGCCGCCTGATTCAGGGTAAAGCCGGCAGTAGCCGTTTCGGAAACGGTATAGTTGGTTTTTTCGGGGATTCCCCGGAGGATAAAGGACTCTCCATCCGAAAGCTGAAGGGTGAGGATGCCGCTGGCAGGAACGGTAACCGTACCGCCGGTAGCCTCAAAGGTGCCCGAGACCGGATCGCCTGAGGCGTTGGTCAGAGCAACCTGGATGGGGAACTTGATCGCATCGTTCACATCCACAGGATTGCCGTTCTGATCCACCACCTGCTTGGTGATGACCAGATCGCCCTCGCCGATGGCGGTGTTTACAAAAGCCACGTCATCCACGAAATTCTGGCTGACAATACCGGCTGCTGCCCGGTCAGCGGCGGCACCGTTTACGTGCACCGACTTGATCTTATAATCGCTGTTTCCGGAGATCTCCTCCACCACATAGGCGGTTCCGGCATCCAGACCGATCAGCCAGAAGGTCTGATCCTTCTTCAGCTCGAACTCGTAAACGCCGTCGGTGAGGGTGACAGGTGTTCCGTCACCGGTGGGGGTGGCGTTTGCGGCGGTGATCCAGCCGGTAAAGGTGCCGCTCTGGGAGGCGGTAATGCGGAATTTGAAGGTATCGGAGGTGCCGTCCTCATAGATATCGACAGTCTTGGTTACCTTGATTCCGGTGGCCGGGGTAACGGAGAGCAGACCGTTATTTCCCAGGTTCATATCCACATGCACAAGGTTATTCTGATCGGTCATAAAGGGATGGAAGACCATATTTGACGAGTTGGTGGGGTTGGAGGCCTTCTGTCTGTTATACATATCCAGCTCGCGGGCCGGGGTGCCCTTGGGCACGACCCAGGCACCTACCGTCTGATGGGTAAGGTCTTCAAAGGAGGGGTTAAAGCCGTTATCGTATGCAGCCTGAACCGAAGCGGGAGACATCTGTTCGTAGAAGAAAATAGGGGACTGAGAGGTGGCAGAGAAGATATATCTGCGGTGATAATAGGTGCCGTTTTGAGGATCCAGACCCTCCGACTGGGTCACCAGCTCATAATCGTTGCCCACCAGCTTATAAACGGCGGAGTCAAAGGTATAATAGAACCGCTCGTTTTCCTTATTGGGGGTGAACTCGGAACGGGTGGTGATATGGTCGTTATGGGAGGGAGCACTTAGATTGGCGAAATGGTTATTCCAGAAGATCCGGGTGGAGCCATCTGTCGCAATATGGGCAGGATCCTGAATCTGGGTGATATTATACTCATTCAGGTCGGAACGAAGCCCGGTCTCAAAGACCAGACGGATGGGGGAAACATTAACATCCTCAACGGTAATGTTCACACCGGTGGAAGTATCTACGCTGGTGCCGTCCAGGGCGATCAGGTAGGTGACCATAGGGACGAGAGATGCGGGGATCTTCCAGGTGACGGTCTGCTTGCCGGTGGTAATATCGGTCTTGACCTGAACCGACATATACATCATATCCGAATTTTTGATACTGCCGGAGGTCTCGCCCAAAAAGCCGTAAGACTTGACCTGATAGACCGCTTTTTCGGGAAGGGCCTGCTGGGGGTCTTCGTTCCAATGACCGATATAGTTTCCGGCTGCATCGGCATACCAGCCGATATAGTTGGACCATTCCACCGGGTTGCCTGCGCCGTCGGTCACATAGCGGATCTGACCGGCTTTATAAGCCTCGGACACCAAAAGACGCGCATCTGCAACGTTAGAAATGCCCAGCCGGGACTGGACCGCCCAAATAAATTCGTTGCCCAGGCTGGTGGGATTGGAGGGGGTGCCAAGGCCATCTTCGGTGTTGGTGTTGAGCTTGGAGGCCATCATATGCCCGTCAAACAGGGTATTCCCCAGGAGGATACCGTTGACGCGCTTCACCTCCATATATTCGCCCAGCTCATCGGTGAAGGTGATATAGCCCGAGAAGTCGGGATTGCCTCCCTCCAGATGGGTCGGGTAGTAGCGGGACTGGAGAATAATCTCCACAACAATATCGTTAAATGCATCGGAAAGGCCATTTCCGGTGGCGGAGAAATACTTATCCACGTAGGATTTGGAGGTTGCATAGGAGTTTCTGGTGATAGTAACGTTTGTTCTGTCACCGTTCCGCCCCTTGACGGATACCTCCATGGTGTTTCTTGTGGCAGTCAGACCCTGGTAGGTGGACCAAAGCTGGTCGGTGATGGTGGTTGCATCGGGGTTGAGAACATTGAAAGCAATATCTCCGGCCTCAATGTTGTTGTCGTTATCGGCGGAAATATTAAAGCCGAGGGTATAAAAGAGGCTTCTGCCGGCGCCGTTCTCTTCCGCAACCTTATATTTATTTTCGATCCGGTTTCGGATGTAAGAGGCGGTCAACTGGACCAAAAATCCCTGGCCGGCGGTGATGTTGGAATCATTTCCGTTGCCAACATTGGATTTGGTGGCGTTGGAATAGCGGTTGCCGTAATAAGAGTTGCTGACATTGTCAAAATAGGTTGTTCCCAGGGTGGGGGCACCATCGCTCATCAAAACGAGGATGGGCATCCGGGATTCGCCGGCCTGCCAGTTGTTATTTCCGATCACGATCTCATCATCAGGAACGGCATTGAAAAGGTTATAAGCCTCCCAAAGACCTGCCTGAATATAGGTTGCGCCGCCGTGGGACTTGGATTCCGACTGGATGGTGCCCTTGGTGCCGCTGACCTGCAGGGCGTTTGTCCAGCTACGTGCCAGTCGGACAGTTCCGTTATTGGTGTATTCAATATATTTTCCGTTGGGGTTGGTGGTGGTGTACCGGTCAATGGGCATCAGCGCGGCAACGGAGTTGTCATAGGTCCGGTCGTCACTGGAGCCTGAATAGAGCACAACGCCGACCCGATTGTTTTTGTTGATCGCCTGCAACTGCTGAATCGCCGCGTTGGTCGCGTCAACCAGATCGTCAACATTGGATTGGGACATGGAGTTGGAAAGGTCAAGGACGAATACCGTATCGGTGGGGACGGTGGAATAACCCACCACCTCTTTATTTGCCGCAATGGCAGAAAGGGCGGTGAGGAAGTTTTTGCCTTCATCCATCATTGTAACGCCGGCGGGGAAGGCATCCGCGTTGGTGAAGACCGACTTATCGGTCCACACGCCGCCCGCATTCTGGGTGGAGAGGGGATTGGATGCGGAGCCGGTTACGGGGAAGTATTCCTTCCACAGATCCATGGTATTGTCGTCCGCAATGCGGTGATATAAGGAGTCTGCCGCGCCGCTCGCCGCAAAGGCAGTAAGGGGCAGGATGGTAAGCAGCATCGCAAAGCTCAGAAAACCGCTGATCAGTCGCTTGGTGAGTCGTTTATTTGTTTTCATACAGATACCTCCATAAAGGGTTTCACAATATCGGCATAGGCCGGTGTTGGCAGGAAAAGTAGCAGTTGGCAAAGCGGAAAGTTGCTTTGCGGGGGAATTATGTGTCGGTCACCGCCTCCTTGCTTTGCGCTTGAGTGCTTGCAATGCGGCGCAACGTAGATCGTAACTCGATCAGGGCGGAATCGCAGGCGGGTTCATTCAAAAGCCGAATGGGAACAGTTGCGTTCCCATTGCCGGACTTGGTCTTTCGTTCATACACCGTATCAAAGATTCCTTCCGCGTGAGGAGCGTAAATCAGAATCAGATGGTAGGCGGCTTCGTCTGCAATCTCGGTTGCGTCCAGATACTGGTCGATCTTCACAACGCCCTGGCGTAACAGATAATTGCAGGTGGTTGGAAGCTCGCCGCAGACCGCAACCCGGATATTACTGAGTAAGGTCATGATGTGACTCCTTTCAGATCTTACTATGGTAATATCATAACAGAAATTTTTTCTCAAAACGGGAGTGCGTAAAATTTATACTTTTTTGCGCAGAATTGATTCGGGCAGCAGAAAGAAAAGATTTGGAAGGGACGGAACGTCTTGAAAAACCCTGCAAGGGGTGCTATAATTTTACACAGAATAAAAACTGCGGGGTGATCAGGGTGAAAATAGCAATTTGCGACGATGAGACGGTCTGCCGGGCGCGACTGCTGGATATTGCGGAGGATTATTCGGAGGAGCGGAAGGATAAGCAGATTGAATATACGGTTTTTTCCGAGCCCGCAGAGCTTTTGCAGGCAGTTTGGGAGGGTGCAGACTTTGATATTTTTATCCTGGACATTGTGATGCCCGACTTAAATGGGATCCAACTGGGGCAGGCAATCCGGGAGCAGGGGGTGGAAAGTAAGATCATTTATCTTACCTCCAGCGAGGAATACGCCCTGGACTCCTTCCGGGTCAGAGCCTTTGACTATATTTTAAAGCCCATTGCCAGGGATGTGTTTTATAAGGTAATGGATGAGGCAATCAACTCCATCCATATCAAAAAGGATAAGGGTGTGATCATCAAGACGAAAGAGGGAAATGCCCGCCTCTCCTTTGACAGCATCCTGTATATCGAGCTTTCTAACCGTTCACTGATCTACCACCTGGCTGACGGGAAGGCTGTGGAGAGCACCACTCTTCGCACCTCCTTTTCAGATGCGGTGGCAGAGCTTTTGGCAGACGGAAGGTTTGCGCAGTGCGGTGTGAGCACGGTGGTCAACCTTCATCATATCACTTCTGTGGAAAACGAAGGGGCAGTATTCAAGGGGAATGAGCGGGTTTTTCTGAATAAGAAACTCTGCCGTGACCTGCGGGGCGCCTGGAATAACTACTGGATTTCGAAGGAGGGTTGATGGGTGGCCATATTGAGGGATATATCACTTTTGTGGTCTTTGGTTCATGCGCTGGTGCTTTTTTTCTTCCTGTTTGAGTCCCGCTACCCCAGAAGGAAGACGCTGATCATCACCGTGGCAACGATGGTGCCGCTGGGTATCGTCAATATGATTCTCTTTGCTCTCTTTGGGATTGACGGCTACGGCACCCTGATGCTTCTGACGCTTTCTCTGCCGAGCTGCTTGATCTTTTGGGTTTTAGCAAAGCACCGGGACGGACGGTTTTTCTTCACCTTCTGTATGGTGGATACCATTGTTCTGGAGATTATTTACATAACGAATCTCCTCAACCACTACCTGACGCCGGATAGCTACCTTGTTATGTTTATTGTGCGGATGGTCATTTACCCTCTGATTGAGCTTTGGGCTTATAAGCAGCTGCGGCCGATCTTTCTGGGAGTTCAAAAGCATATCAAAAAGGGTTGGGGCGTTTTTGCCGTGATCGGAGCTCTTTTCTATCTTGCCATCACCCTGCTGATGACCTATCCCACCTCTATTGTGGAGCGGCCGGAGAATATCCCGGTTCTGATCATCCTGTTCTTTTTGATGCCGGTCATTTATATTCATATTATTGTGACCCTTCGCCGCCAGCAAAATGCATATGAGGCAGAGGAGCAGGAAGAGCTTTTGCAGGTTCAGATTTCCAGCTTCACCTCCCGGATGGCTGAGCTGGTTGCCGCGGATGAAAAATTCCGGGTGGAGAGGCATAATTTCCGCCATAAGCTCAAAACCATTGCCGGACTGATCAAAAAAGAGCAGTATGAGGAATGCTTAAAGCTTCTTTCAGAGTTTGAAGAGGCGCTGGACCGGACCAAGGTCAAGCACTATTGCCAGCACGCGGTGCTGGATGCGACCTTATCCTCCTATCTTGCGAAGGCACAGGCCAAGAATATTTCGGTGGATATGGGCTTTGCCTTTCCCGATGAACTGCCGGTCAACGAGGCGGAGCTTGCGGTTGCCATTGCCAACGCTCTGGAAAACGCCATCCACGCCTGTGAGGCGTTGGAGCCGGAGAGGCGGTTCCTTGAGATTAAGGCGATCAGTCAGCCCCGGTTTATGATGCGGATCGTTAACCACTATGACGGGGAGATCGAATTTGACGAAAACGATATTCCGGTCAACCATCACCACGATCATGGCTTTGGCACCCGCTTTATTGCCGCTTTCTGCGAGAAGAATAATGGATATTATCAGTTCACGGCTGACGGCGAGCGGTTTACTCTGATGATCAACTTCTGATTTCCCTCCCCGGAACGCTTTCGCAAGCCGATAAATCTTACAATAGAATCATAAAGAAACCTTTTGAAAGAACACGTTCTGTTTTCCCGGAACGTGTTCTTTTTTCTTTTTTATCTTGTCCGTTTTGTCCGGTTAAACGGGTGTATTCTTTGGTCACGGGAGAAAAGGGCCCTCTCCCGAATCAAAGAAAGGAGGCGTGTCTGGTGTGAAAAAAGAAAAGATCCTCCCGGCGGAGGATAAGGAGGAACGCTGCCGCGGATGTATTCATAACCGCCGTCCCGAGTGCGGGGTGGATTTTTGCTGGTTGCCCAGATGTGTTCCCCAGCTTTTTGGGGACCCCTCCCGGGGAAAGGAGGCGGAGCGGAACGAGCACCGCAGAAAAGGATGGAGCATCCTGAAAAGAAATCGGCATCGGGACAGCTTGCCGGAACATTAGCCGCAATACTCGCAAAGCGGATTACCGACCCGGAGAAGCTTCGGCAGGCGAAGGAGGGCGGACTATCCCCCCGGCAGACCACCAACGGCGGGCTGATGGCCCTGGCGCTGGTCAAAAAAGCCCAAAGCGGAGATATTTCAGCCATCCGGGAGATCAGGAGCATCCTTGAGCCGACCGGCGGCACCGGTACGGTGGTGATCAATATCCATGACGACCTATAAGCTATCCGAGATCGTGGGCGGTGGGTATCGGGAGTTTTGGCACTCAAAGAAACGGTACCGGGTGTTGAAGGGCGGGAAGGGCTCCAAAAAGTCCGCCACAACCTCCCTTAACTTCGTTCTCCGGCTGACCCAGTACCCCGAAGCAAATCTTTTGGTGGTGCGAAGTGTAATGGATACCCACCGCTCCTCCACCTTCGCCCAGTTGACCTGGGCCATCCGCCGGTTGGGGATGGACGGCCTCTTTAAATGCACCGTCTCCCCGATGGAGATTACCTATCTGCCTACCGGGCAGAAGATCCTCTTTCGCGGGTTTGATGATGTGCTGAAGCTGGCTTCCATCACCGTTCCCAAGGGTGTGCTTTGCTGGGTGTGGATTGAGGAGGCATACGAGATCCTCTCGGAGGAGCAGTTTGATGTGCTGGATCTGTCCGTCCCCCGAGGGAATGTTCCCGAAGGGCTGTTCAAGCAGACGACCCTCACCTTCAACCCCTGGAATGAGCACCATTGGCTGAAAAAACGGTTCTTTGACCACCCGCCCGAAAATGCGGATGTTTTTACCACCAATTATCTTTGCAATGAATTTCTGGACGATGCCGACCGGGCCGTTTACGAGCGAATGAAGGAGGAAAACCCCCGGAGATACCGTGTGGCAGGTTTGGGAGAATGGGGCGTTGCGGAGGGGCTTGTGTTTGAAAACTGGAGGGTGGAGGCTTGCGGCCCCGATTCTATCCCTCCGGAGGATCGGTGGAAATGGCGGCCCTTCTTTGGCCTGGATTACGGGTACACCAACGACCCCACCGCCTTTGTGGCCTGTATGGCAAACCCCCTGGATAAGCAGCTTTTCATCTTTGACGAGCACTACCAGCGGCGGATGCTCAACGATGATATTGCCAAAATGATCACCGCCAAAGGCTACGCAAAGGAACGGATCCGGGCGGATGCCGCAGAGCCCAAGTCCAACGATGACCTTCGGCGGCTGGGGATCGGGCGGATTATGGCGGCAGAAAAGGGGCGGGACAGCATCCTTCACGGGATTGCCCGGTTGCAGGAGTACCGGATCACCATTTCTCCGGGATGCCCGGCGGCCATTGCGGAGTTTTCCTCCTACGCCTGGGAGCCGGGAGAGGATGGCAAGCCCTCCAACAAGCCCGCTGACACAAACAACCATATGATCGATGCCCTCCGGTACGCGTCGGAGGACTTCCGGTTCTTCCATCCGGTCACTCCGGAGGAGGAAGAAAAGAGAATGAGAAGAGCCGCGGCGGCGGAACGCCCGATGCCGGGCGGCTGGGATATCTGAAAAAAGGGGGTGATGGAATGGAAGCGATTTTTTGGAGCGTGAATCTCCTGGTGGTGATGGCCCTTTCGGGTGGGATCGGCTTTTTAGCAGGAGAACGGTACGGAAAAGACTTGCCGGCGGCCGCAAAGCGCCCCCGTCCGGAGAAGAAGGGGACGCAAAAGGAGCGTCCCGAGGTGCGGAGAGCCATCCGTGAGTGGGAAAATTTTCTGACCTACGACGGAACACCGCAGGAGGATTTTTATCCCGGCGAAGAGAAATGAGGAAAGGAGGTGAAAGGAAAAGATGGAAGAAAACGAGATGATTTTGGAACAACAGGAGGACCAACTCGGGGAAACCGCGGAGGAGCTCCGGCTCGACCCGGAAGAGGAAAATTCCCCTCAGGAACAGCCGCAGGAAGACCCCGACCAACCCTCCATTCCGGAACCGGAAGGGCAGGAGGAGTCTGATCTGTGCGGAAGGCTTGCGCAGGAGTTTGGCGAGATCAGTGAATTGCTCCCCGAGATCCGAAGCTTTTCCGATCTGCCGGATGAGGTAATCCGCTCCGCAGTCCGGGAGGGACACCGCCTTTTCGATGCATATCTGCGGTATCAGTTCGCACAAGGACGGGCAAGAGCCGCAGAGCAGCAGGCACAGGAGCGTGCGGCCGCCCATTCTGCAGGAAGGATGCACTCCGACCCGGAGGAGGGCGGAGGAGACCTTTCCGCTTTGCTGGATGGAATCTGGCGTTAGCCCTGTTATTGTAATCAAAAAAAGAAGAAAAAGGAGAATGTTATTATGGCGATCAATTCGATCAATTTTGCACAGAACTTTACCGGTGAGCTGGATAAGCTGCTGGTATCCGAAGCCAAGACCGGCTTTATGACCGACAATGCCTTCCGCGCGAAATTCGTGGGGGCGCACACCGTTCTGATTCCCGATATTTCCTTCCAGGGACTGGGGGATTATGACCGGGATACCGGCTTTATCACCGGTACAACCACCGTTTCCAATACCGCGTATACCCTCAAGCAGGACCGTGCCCGCTCCTTCCAGATCGACCGGGAGGATATGGACGAGACCGGCGTGGCAAATCTCGCAGGACAGGTGCTGGGCGAGTTTGTCCGGACCCGCGTTGTGCCCGAGTGCGACGCTTACGTGCTTTCCAAGCTCTGCGGCCTTGCCAACTCCAGAGGCCAGCTCCTCACCGACGGTGATACCTCCAAGCCCTACGCCAGCTTTAACCGCCTGATGGCTCTGGTGCAGGGGGAGTGCGGCTATGATTCGGAGCTTGTCTGCTTCGTTTCCCCTGCCGTCTGGAATAGCTTTTTGGGCTCGGAGGAGATCTCCCGCCAGATCACCGTCAGCGAGTTCCGTCAGGGCCAGGTTCAGATGCAGGTCAGCTCGATCAACGGCGTGACCATCATTCCCGTTCCGGCCTCCCGGATGCAGAGTGCCTATCAGTTCCTCTCGGGCGGAGCCGGTGCGGAGGAGGGTGGCTTTGCCGTTGCAGAGGGTGCTAAGGGCATCTGTATGCTGATGCTCCCCAAGAGCGCAGCTTCTCTGGTGCGGAAGAGCGAGAAGATGCGCATCTTCTCTCCCGATAAAAACCCCAAGGCGGATGCCTACCAGTTCGATTACCGTTTGTATTACGATGTCTTTGTCAAGACCTCTTATGCATCCGGTGTGTGGGCATGGATGGCCCCCGAGGTGACCGTTGAAACGGATCTGGATGAGGGGATCTCTATGCAGACTGGGGATCCGGTAACCCTCTCTGTGACAGCCACCGTCTCGGATGGCAGTACCCCGGAATATCAGTGGTATTCCTGTAAGGACAGCACCGGCAAGGGCGCACTCCGGATTGCCGGGGAGAATGGACCTTCTATGCAGGTCGGAGAGGACCTTCCCGCAGGCACCTACTATTACTTCGTGAGGATCACCGGAGGCGGCAGCACCGTCCGCGATTCGGCAATTGCCGCAGTAACGGTAGCCTGACCGGTCAATGGGTAAGGGGCGCAGCCCCGCCCGAAGGGCGGGCCCCGGGGGGCGCGAAGCGCCCCCCGGGGCAGGGCGGAGGAAAAGCCTCCGCCGCTGCGCCTCGACATTCAACTCCGAAAGGAAAAAGGAGGAAGGATATGCAATCCACCAAGGAAAACAACTCCCCCGGCAAGATCTTTGCCGAGTATGAGGCAGGCGTCCGGTTCAAAGCGTCTCTCGGCAGCCGGGGATTGTATGAGCAAAATAAGATCAACGAGCGTTTTTATACCGGCGACCAGTGGTTTGAGGCCAAATGCGGCAAGGACCGCCCCCTGGTGAGGTATAACATCATCAAACGGATCGGGGAGTATAAAATGGCCTCTATCGGCACGATCCCCATCGCCGTCAACTACCGTGCCGAGGGGATCCCCGATACCCTGACCCACCGGGAACAGGCCGAAGCGGTCCGTGCCGCCCTGCGGAATGGCGGGGAGGATACCTTCTCGGGAGATCCGACCCCTCAGGAGATCAGTCTGATCCTCTCAGGTTTTTCGGATTTTTTCAAAACGACTGCCGAGCGGGTGGAGTTTGACCGGCTTCGGGAGCAGGCCCTTCGGAATGCCTATATCACCGGAACCGGAGTCATTTACAGCTACTGGGACGAGTCAGCGCCCACCGGCCTCTATGCTGACCGGGAGAAGCGTTGTCCTATTTTGGGGGATGTCAGTTGCGAGGTGCTGGATATTGAAAATGTCTATTTCGGCGAGCCGAATAACGAAAATATCCAGACACAGCCCTATATTATCCTCGCTCAGCGGAAAACCGTTGCCGAGGTGCGTCGGGAGGCAAAACGAAACGGCCGTACGGCCGAGGAACTGTCAAAAATCACTCCCGACCGCTCCTTCCGTCATATGGCAGGGGACATCAGTTCCCTGGAGCCGGAGGATTCCAAGCGGATCCTTGTGCTGACAAAACTCTATAAAGCCTGGAGCCGTGACTTGAATGACTATGAGATCCGGGCAGTCCGGGTCTGCAGAGATGTAGTCATTCGGGAGGACTGGAGTATGGGAATTCGGCTCTACCCGCTGGCTTGCTTTTTGTGGGAGCGACGTCACTCCTGCGCTTACGGCGAGTCGGAGATCACCTGGCTTGTTCCCAATCAGATCGCCATCAACCGGATGCTGACAGCATCGGTGTGGTCGGGAATGATGATGGGAATGCCCATTATGGTGGTGGATGGGGATCTGGTGGATCAGCCCGTCACCAATGATCCGGCGCAGATCATCCGGGTGCAGGGAGGGGGAGAGAATGTTTCCTCTGCGGTGCAGTTTGTCAACCCGCCCGAGTTTTCGGGTCAGTTTGGAACGGCCATCTCCTCCCTGATTGAACAGACCCTGACCCAGGCCGGCGCAAATGCTGCCGCTTTGGGGGATATTGCCCCCAATAATACCTCCGCAATCATTGCCCTGCGGGAGGCGGCAACAATGCCGATGCAGCTTTTCCGGAACCGCTTCTTCTCGTTTTGCGAGGATGTCGCCCGGATTTGGGGAGAGCTTTGGCTGAGTATGTACGGCAAGAGAAGTCTCCGCATCGAGGATGAGGGCGGCGTATGGTATCTGCCCTTTGACGGCGCCCGATACCGGAATCTGATCCTCAATACCCGGATCGATGTGGGAGCGGCCTCTGCCTGGAGTGAGCTGGCATCGGTCAAAATCCTGGACGGCCTCTTTGAAAAGGGCGTGATTACGGCCGAGCAGTATCTGGAGCGGTTGCCCAAGGGGACCGTTCCCGGTTGTGATGCACTTCTGCGCCGGTTGCGCGCTGACGAAACAATCCCCTTGCAGGAAGGAGGGCAAGCGGATGAACGCTAAAGCGATCTTGGATGAGGCTCTCTCGGTGATGGGACTGACCACCTCGGACGGCACCCCTCTTACCGCCCGGGACGGAGATTTCCTCCGCCGGGGACTTTCGGTCATCAATCGGGTCTATTCCGAGCTTTCTGCCATTGAAAAGGGGTGTGCGGCTCCGCCTTTGGCGGATCTTTCAGAGGAGCCAGAGCTTTCTTTGCAGGGAATCGAGGCTATGATTTTAGGGACGGCAATGATCCTTGCACAGGCCGAAGCTGACCGGGAGGGGGAAGCCTTTTTCCGTCAGCTCTACCGGGAGCGACGGGGGATGCTTTTTTCTGCCCGCTCCCGCAAGGATGTCCTGCCGCCTTGTCCGGAAGGATAAGGCCGGTCCGCCGGGGAGGGATTTCCCTTCCGGCGGATCCCCAACGAATGGAGGATAATGATGAAAGATAAAACCATTTCTGCCGGAAAAGGAAAGTACTTTTCCGTTTCAGCCTTTTCCGGCGGTCTGCATCAAGCAAATTTTGACGGGCAGTTTCCTGACGGCGCTCTGACCCGGTGCCGGAACCTCTGGTGGGAGGAGGGTGCGCTCCGGACCCGTCCGGGACTGTGCCTGGGCGGATCGGTCAATGCTGCTGGAGCAAACCGTATCTCTATGCCGCCTGAGGTCCGGATCGGTGAGGATGTGTTTTTGGAAGGGGAGCGGGAGTACCGGTATCTGCTGGAGCTGCAGTATACCGAGCCCAACCACCATGCTGTTGTCTGTCTGTACCGTTTGTATTGTGACGGCGAATGGGCGCGGCTGTGTCATAAAACTTTCCCCAATCCCGATGTGACCGAAACGGCCTACCCCTTGCCCTATCACGGCTTTTTAACCTGCGGGCCGGCGGTCAAGGGAGCGGGCGTATTTGTGTTTCTGGATAACGGATGTATCCTGGAACTGGGGGTATCGCAATCCTCTTTTCTGGAGCTGGTGGATGAGGATTTTTACAAGCCATTGGTACTGATTGACGGAAAACCCAGCGAGAGTATGGTGGATGCCCCTCTCACCGGGACGGCCTATGAGGATTATAACCTCCTGACCGACAGCTACCGTGCCGCCTATACCTCAGATGGCGCCGGCATCTATTACGTTCTGCCCAAAAAGCAGGTCCAAGGGGATGTGACCGTTTCGCTGACCCTTCCGGATGGCACCTACGGAGAGGCGACCCTTGCAGGACCGGGTACAACCTTTGCTATGTTTAGTGGAATCAATCTTTGCGATGGAGCATATGGATGGATTCACACAAGCGGAGGGCGTAACTCCCACTGTATATCAAAGGATCGTTTCTGTGGGGCAGATGCTTGGGGGAACCGAGGCCCCGAGATTCCTTACGGTACAATGGGACGGTGTTTCCTACGCTTGCCCGGTTTATTCTGCTGACGGTATGATTTTCGTGGGAAATACCAGGTTTTTGGGTGAGGATAGCCCCGACACCGGGATTCCCTTTGGAATCGTTTTTGTCAGTCAAGCCGAGCAGATGACGGTTGTCACCACCGAATCCGAAACGGAACATTCCGTTGCGATCTATTCGGAGATTGTGGAATGCAATGGTGGCGGTTCGGGCGGTGGAACTGTGGAAGGGGCGGCAACCGTAACCTTTATGAACGGAGATGCGGTCTACTATACCCGCCCGGTGGTGATCGGTGACGATTGCCCCGACCCGATAACGCAAGGTCGTGTGGATGCCCCCACAAAGGAAAGCACCGCGCAGTATGACTATACTTATTCCGGGTGGACGTTGACGGATGGTGGGGAAGCAGACACCGATAACACCCTGAAAAACATCACCGAGGATCGGACAATCTATGCGGCATACACCTCTGCGGTGCGGTATTATACCATCACCTATTACGATTCGGACGGAACAACGGTGCTGAAAACCGAGCAGGTAGCGTATGGGAGTAAGCCAGCCTATATGCCGGAAAAAAGCGGAGCTTCCTTTACCGGATGGGTTCCTTCTTTGGCGAATGTTACTGGAGATGCAAGTTACACTGCGCAATGGGAGGATAAGGTGACCTTTGCCGGGGGATCTTGGGAGGATATTATTGCAATTGCAGAAGCGGGACAGGCGGAGGAATACTTTGCAATTGGAGATAAAAAGGATATCGTTGCGGAAAATGGTGCTCAAATAAGACTGACAATCATCGGATTCCAACATGATGACTTGGCAGACGGCAGCGGAAAAGCCGCAATGACAATTGCCGTTGGCACAACGTCGGCAAACTCGTCAAAATATCTTACAGAAACCTTTACAATGTCCTCTGATTGGACAGAGGTCGCATCCATGATCGATAATGCGTATTTGTCATATTTCCCTGAAATCGTCCGTTCAAATATTAAAACGGTGAATAAGCCCTGCGCAAATCGGATCGCCTTCCAGGAATACGAACTTATTACGGTACCGTTTAATCTTTTTACGTTAAGCGTCGAGGAAACCAAAATCTATCGATATATGACGACTGAGTATAAGTCAGAGCAATGGTATAAGCTGGTAGTGAAATTAGGGGAAACCTATGAATGGTTCAATATCAACTCAGACTATTATGGATTGCGTCCGTACAATCTTACAGGAGCGAATGACTGGTGGTTGCGGCAAGTTGGCGGAGGTTCTAAAGAGAATTACACGTGGTATTACAAATATGCACAGGGCACGGGTCAGAATATTTTTGATATGGACTCTGCATCAAACAGCACATTGAAAAAGCTTCGCTTCGCGTTCTGCATTTAACTCCCGGGAGGTGACAAAATGCCATCAGAAATCATTGTCGGAATCCTCTCCCTGGCGGGTACCGTCCTCGGGTCGCTGCTGGGAATTTTGGCCGCAAACCGGCTGACGGTATACCGGATCGAACAGCTTGAAAAGAAGGTGGAAATCCACAACCACGTGATTGAGCGGGTCTATAACTTGGAAAAGCTAGATGAGGTCATCGAGGAAAAAATCAAGGTTGTAAACCGCAGGATCGCGGATCTTGAGGTTTATCACAAATAAAATGAAAAAGGAGGAATAGCAAATGGATAAGGAATACGTTCTGCATTGGCTCAAGGCCGCCGGCATCCGCGCTCTGAAAACGGTCGCGCAGACCGCTGTGGCAACCATCGGTACTGCAATGGTGCTGGATGAAGTCAACTGGATCGTGGTGGGCTCTGCGGCGGCGCTGGCGGGAGTGCTCTCTTTGCTGACCAGCGTTGCCGGCCTGCCCGAGCTGAAAGAAAAGGAGGAATAAGATGGCCTATCTTCTGAAAGCGCGCACCCCGGTGCTGAAAAAAGGGGGGCATCGGGTAACCTCCGACTTCGGCCCCCGCACCTTTGTGATGCAGGGAAAGACCGTTTCGGATAACCATCTCGGAATTGATTTGACCGGCGCGGACACCAGTCGCATTGATGATGTGATCGCCTTTGCGGATGGGGTCGTTACCGCTGTGCGGGATGGGGTTTCGGGCTATTCCCGGGTCAATCCCGCCGGAAACTATCTTTACATCGACCATGGCAATGATTGTCAGACCCGGTATCTCCATCTGGAGAAGGGGAGTATCAAGGTCAAAAAGGGGCAGACCGTCCGGGCGGGGGATACGGTTGGCCGGATCGGTGCCACCGGGTACGTCACCGGGGCGCATCTCCACTTTGAGGTACGGATCGGGGGAACCGCCCAGGATCCCGCCCCCTATCTGTCCGGGGAAAAGACTCTGCCGGATGCAAAGCCGACCTCCGGCGAGACCTACACCGTTAAAAAGGGGGATTCCTGGTGGAAGATTTCAGCGGAGGTTTTGGGGAAGGGGAGCCGGTATAAGGAACTGCAGGCCCTCAACCCCGGCAAGACCAGTCTCTACCCCGGCGATGTTATCATCGTCGGGAAAGAGGAACCGGAAAAGCCCCCCAAGCCCGCCCCCGCACCGGCCAAGACCTACACGGTGCAAAAAGGGGATTCCTGGTGGGCCATTTCCAAAAAGATCCTCGGCAAGGGCAGCCGGTATATGGAGCTGAAAGCTCTTAACCCCGGCAAGGAAGCCCTCTATCCGGGGGATGTGATTGTGGTCGGCTGACCACACAAAAAGGGGAACGGTTTTTCGCCGTTCCCCCTTTTTTTCTTGACAACAATTTGACAACATTCAACGTGTATTTTGATGTATTTCTGCGATCGTTTGTGTATGCCTAAAATAGCAACAAACCCGCATAAACACTGGATTTATCAGCATTTATGCGGGTTTGCGTTTGAAGACTAACCCTAATTTTAATACAAATGCACCCCCTTTTGAAGCAAGGGGGTGCAAAGTCATTTTAGGGGGTGCATTTTGGGGTCAGGGGGTGCAAATTAGGTTTAGGGGGGTGCATTTACTGAAAATACATACGATAATCGCCATTTGCCTTATTGTCTATATCCTCCTTCGTAGTGAAGGAAATCATGGCTTTTCTATATGTTAACGAATGCAAAATGTTCTGCTGATCCTCTTCTGTGCCACCGCAAAAGGTAATATTGGGCGTACCCATGTTTGTAATTTCAAACGCTTCTTGCGGATAACCAAGATCAATCAAATTGGAAATTGTCGCTTTCTCCAGATCATCACAATAGCCAGATGATTTTGCAGTTTCTAATTCAGCATCAGTCTGAAACAGATACCAAACCACAAGATACTGCGGTGCAATATCAAATGCACCGTAGAAGAAATGCTCATATATTTTTGGGGTTCTGTCGGCAAAATCCGAAACCGTTTTTTTGACAGCCTTTTTTATAATACGATTTCGTTTAGAGAAGAACACAATAACCACCTCTTTTTTATCATTATATCACAAAAAGAAAATAACCGCAACTTGTATCAAAGTTGCGGTTATTCTTTGGCGGAGAAGGAGGGATTTGAACCCTCGCGCCGGATGGCTTGTTTATGCGGTTTTTTGAATATCTGACAACTTTTTGACACAAAAAATTATTGACATCACTTTATGTCAACTAAATCTGACGAAGGTGTGGCAAGCGGATCCACAATCTCCTCCGACACGGAGGAGAAAGAGAGGCGCATACGACCAAAAGGCGAAATTGTAGGCAGATCAATGCCTGTCTGTATTTTTTATTGCGAAACCGGGAACCGCCTGTAAAACTCCCGAATCTGCTCCTTTCGGCGAAGGATCTCGTCAAAATCGGAGTTGTATTCGTAGGGGAATTTGTAGTTGAAGATCCGTTCAATCCGGCTTCCGCCCGGCTGGCGGAGCATTGTGACAGCGCCTGCACCTGCGGAGAGGACGGTATGCGTCTCGTCCATCATATATAGATTATATAGCCCCTCATAGCCGGGGAGAGAGTAGCCGGTGTTTTCCATATTTTCCACCGTGTTTTTCTGCCGGTATAAATAATAGGGCAGATACCCTGCGGCAGAAAGTGCCTCCTGGGTAAAATCAAGCATCTTGCCGGCCGCACCGGGAATGACCTCCGCCCCCGAAAAATCGGAAGCGCGCTTGATGGAGAGGGTATGCACCGTGATATTCTCGGGATGGAAGGATAAAACCTCCTCCAGAGATGCGCGGAAGGACTCGGGGGTGTCTCCCGGAAGTCCCGCAATCAGATCCGCATTGACACAGGGAAAATCAAACTGCTCTGCCATCCGGAAGGCTTCCCGGGTCTGATCCACCGAGTGACGCCGACCGATGGCCTCCAGTACGGCGGGGTTCATCGTCTGCGGGTTGATGCTGATGCGGGTAACGCCCGCCTCCCTCAGAGCAGAGAGCTTTTCAGGGGTAATGGTATCGGGCCGACCGGCCTCCACCGTAAACTCCTCGGGAGAAAATGGGTCAAAAACCTCTGCAATATGCCGGCACAGGGAGGAAAGCTGGGGGGCGGTGAGGGTCGTGGGCGTTCCGCCGCCGATATAAACGGTCTGCAACCGAAGACCCAGTTGGGCAGAGATCTCGCCAATGAGGGAGATCTCCCGGTGGAGTCGCTCAAGGTAGGGCTCGATCAGCTTTTTTGCTTTATCAATGGAATGGGATACAAAGGAGCAATACCGGCAGCGGGAGGGGCAGAAGGGGATGGATACATAAAGGCTGAAGGAATCCCTCCCGGAGCGGGCAAGCAGAGGAAGCTGGGTGACGGCGGTAGAAAGGGAAAGCCGCAGCTTCTGCTCGCTGACAAGATATTCCTCTCCCAAGAGCTTGGCGGCCTGCTGGGGCGTCATCCCGGCATTGAGCTGATCGTGCACCAGACGGATGGGCCGGACACCGGTCAGCACTCCCCAGGGCGGTGAGATTCCGCAGATGGGGGAAAGAAACCGGTATAACGCCACGCAGCATTGCCGGCACGCTTCCTTTTCGGTGTGCCCGGCATCCAGCTCCCACCGGGTAGTATATTCCTCTCCGTCCCGGGACAGCAGAGCGCAAACAGCCCCTTCCTCCCGGCGAAGGATCAGCCGGTCTGCATCAGCGGGGATTTCGTTTCCGGTGTCCAGTAAGCATCCCGGGAAGAAAAGGCCCGTCAGAATCTGCAGCTCATATACATAGGGGAGGTCAATAACAGTCAGATACACAAGGGGGATCCTCCTTTGTGGGTGAATAGAATATTCCGGTCAAAAAACGCCGCCGGCTTCCTCGGCGCGGAGGGTGGATTCCTCGCCGTGTCCCGAAAGGAGACGGTAATCTCCCTCCAGGGAAAAGAGCCGGTCAATGGAACGGAAAAGCTCCCCTTCATTCCCGCCGGGGAAATCGGTCCGTCCTCTGCCACGGCAGAAAAGGGTATCTCCCGAAAAGAGAAGGTCGCCGCAAAGGAAGGAAAGGGAACCGGGGGTATGTCCCGGGGTTTCCAGAACGGAAATGGTCAGCTCATCCAGCTCCAGGGTATCTCCCTCCCGAAGAAGTCTGCCGGGGGAGATATACTTTTGAGTCGCCCCGCCCAGAAAAACGCCGAGACTTTTGACCCGGTCGGAAAGCATATCTCCATCCAGAGGATGGATGCAAACCTCGCCGCCGGTCTTATCCCGCAGGAAAGGGGCATCCTTAATGTGGTCGTAATGGCCGTGGGTCAGAAGGATATACCGAACCTTGATGCCTTCCCGCTGCAGCCAGTCCAGGAGCTCTTTTCCGTTTCCGCCCGGGTCGATCACAGCGGCTCGGTTCTTCTCCGAGATCAGGATATAACAGTTGGTGTAAAGCTCGCCAACGGTAAAATGCTTGACGCGCATAACAATGCTCCTTTCTGCCGCTTAAAGGGCCTGGGGAAACCGCTCCAGCAGGGTTTGATAGAGCTTTGTGACCGGCAGTCCGACAACGTTGAAGAAATCTCCCTCCATCTCACTGACAAACCGGGTTGCGCCCTCCTGAATGCCGTATCCGCCGGCCTTATCGTAAGGCTCGGGGGTGGCGATATATGCTTCGATCTCCTCCTCAGATAAAGGACGGAAGGAGATTTGGGTGACTTCCGAGAAATCAGCCTTTTGGCCGTCCAGCCGCAGGGCAACACCGGTAATGACCCGATGCGGCCCGCTGGAAAGAAGCTGAAGCATCCGGCGGGCATCCTCCCGATCCCGGGGCTTGCCCAGCAAAATGCCACCTGCTTCCACCACGGTATCGCACCCGATCACCAAAGCATCGGGGTGCGCCGCGGCAACGGCATCCGCCTTGGCGGCGGCAAGAAGGGAGGCGGTCTGTCCGCCCTCCGCACCGACAGCGATGGACTCCTCATCCACATCTGCGGGGATGATCTCGAAGGAATCAAATAAAAAACGGAGCAGCTCACGCCGTCTGGGAGAGGCGGAGGCGAGAATGACCTGCATAAAGAATCCTCCTTTTGAAAACGTCCGCAGACGGCAACCGCCTGCGGACGCTGATTCAATCGGTCTTAAATTCAGATTTTGCCGTTGCAGCCGAGCACGTCAACGATCTTGTGGGAAACCATTCCCTTGATCGCTTCCCGGGCGGGCTTGAGGTACTGACGGGGATCGAAGTGGGAGGGATTCTCGGCCAGATGCTTCCGGACAGCGGCGGTCATGGCAAGACGGAGGTCACTGTCAATGTTGATCTTGCAGACAGCCATCGTGGCGGCCTGACGGAGCATCTCCTCGGGGATGCCGATGGCATCGGGCATCTGTCCACCGTACTGGTTGATGATCTCAACAAACTCGGGAACAACAGAGCTTGCACCGTGGAGAACGATGGGGAAGTTGGGCAGACGGCGGGAAACCTCTTCCAGAATGTCGAACCGGAGCTGGGGCTTCTGGCCGGGCTTAAATTTGTAAGCACCGTGGCTGGTGCCGATGGCGATGGCCAGACTGTCAACGCCGGTGCGCTCCACGAAATCCTGAACCTGAGCAGGATCGGTGTAGGAAGCGTCTGCGTCGGAAACGTTCACAGCATCCTCGATGCCGGCCAGACGGCCAAGCTCACCCTCAACGGTGACGCCCCTCTCATGAGCATAGTCAACGACCTTCTTGGTCAGGGCAATGTTATCCTCGTAATCATAGTGAGAACCGTCGATCATAACGGAGGTGAAGCCACCGTCGATGCAGCTCTTGCAAAGCTCAAAGGAATCACCGTGGTCCAGGTGCAGGGCGATGGGAAGATCGGTCTCCAGCACGGCTGCCTCGACCAGCTTGGTCAGGTAGGTGTGGTTGGCATACTTCCGGGCGCCGGCAGAAACCTGAAGAATGACAGGAGCGGAAAGCTCTTTGGCAGCTTCCGTGATTCCCTGAATAATCTCCATGTTGTTGACGTTGAAGGCGCCGACGGCGTATCCGCCCTCATAAGCCTTGCGGAACATCTCTTTTGTGTTTACCAGTGGCATACAAAAACAACTCCATTCCTTATATTGAACATCCGTTCGGGGTAAAATATCTTTACCCATACATTTTTATTATACCTCAAAAAATGGAAAAAGAAAAGACCTTTTCTGTATTTTTTCGGAATTTGGGTAAATAATTTTTTGTTTTTGGAATTTTGTAAAAGAGTGATTTGTTTTTATGCATAATATACAAACGAAAGGCAATTTTTTCTATACTCCCAAAAAGAAACTATCGTTGCATTGCGGAGATTCTTTTGATATAATTTATATGTTCTATACTAATTTATTCAATATGCGGAAAGGTTTTTGCCCTGAAGCATATGAGAGGGGAGTTCCTAAACTTGAAACAGTATTCGGCAAAAAACATCAAAAACGTGGCACTGGCGGGGCATAGCAACGCCGGGAAGACATCTCTTGCAGAGGCTTTGCTGTTCGCGACCAAAGCCACCGACAGACTCGGAAAGATTGCTGACGGGAATACTGTAATGGATTTTGACCCTGAAGAGATCAAGCGCACCGCTTCTATCTCCAGCGCTTTGGCATATTTTGAGTGGAAGGACGAGAAGATCAACCTCCTGGATACCCCGGGACTGTTTGACTTTGAGGCGGGAGTTGTTGAGGGCGTCAGCGCGGCGGAAACAGTGCTGGTTTGCCTGTCCGGTAAATCGGGCGTTTCGGTGGGTACCGAAAAAGCCTTCAAGCGCGCCAAGAAAACAGGGAAGGCCATTGCTTTCTTCATCAATAAGCTGGATTCGGAGCACGCTGATTTTGATAAGGTCCTGGCGCAGATGCGGGAAGTATTCGGCGCAGCGGTTTGCCCCATCGTTTACCCGGTTACCGAGAATCATAAGGTCACCTGCTATGTTGACCTGCTGACCATGAAAGCCTTTGCTTACGAGCAGGGCGGCAAAGCGGGAGAAATTCCCATCCCCGCAGCGGCGCAGAGCAAGATTGACGAGCTGATGGATGCGATTGCGGAGGCCGTTGCCGAAACCAGTGACGAATATATGGAAAAATACTTCTCGGGCGAGCCCTTTACCCAGGAAGAAGTGGTGCAGGGCGTCCGGAACGGCGTCAAGGCCGGTACCCTCTTCCCGGTGTACGGCGGCGCATCCCAGTCGATGGAGGGCATTGACCTTCTGATGTATTCCCTCCTGCGGATGCTCCCCACTGCGGCGGAAAAAGCCGGTGAGACCGGAACCGATGCCGCAGGGGAAAAGGTTGAGATTCCCTGTGATGAAAATGGCCCGCTGGTGGCTTATACCTTCAAGACGGTTGCGGATCCCTTTGTGGGCAAGCTGTCTTATGTAAAGGTTGTTTCGGGTAAGCTGACCTCCGATATGCAACCGGTCAATGCCCGTACCGGCAACCCTGAGCGGATGGGCAAGCTGATCCTCCTGAAGGGCAAAAAGCAGGAGGAGACTGCCGCCATCTGTGCCGGTGATATCGGCGCCATTACCAAGCTTTCCGAGACTGTGACCGGAGATACTCTCTGCGCGCCCGGAAAGATCGTTACCCTGGATGCGGGCCGCTTCCCCAAACCCACCCAGTCTATGGCCATAAAGCTGAAGGCTAAAGGGGATGAGGGTAAAATTTCGGGCGTTATCTCCCGGTTGATGGAAGAGGATCCGACTCTGTCCTATGAGACCAACGTGGAGACCCACGAGCAGATCATTTCCGGTCTGGGCGAGCAGCATCTGGATGTTGCCATCTCCCGGATGAAGTCCAAGTTCGGTATGGAGGTTGAGCTGGTTCCGCCCAAGGTTCCCTACCGTGAGACCATCCGCAAAAAGGTCAAGGTGCAGGGCCGTCATAAGAAGCAGTCGGGCGGTCACGGCCAGTTTGGTGACGTTTGGATCGAATTTGAGCCCTGTGAGGAAGAGTTCATCTTTGAGGAGAAGATCTTCGGCGGCGCCGTTCCCAAGAGCTTCTTCCCGGCGGTTGAAAAGGGCCTGCGGGATAGCATTCAGAAGGGTGTTTTGGCCGGCTACCCGGTGGTTGGCCTGAAGGCTACCCTGGTGGATGGCTCCTACCACCCTGTTGACTCCTCTGAAATGTCCTTTAAGATGGCTGCAAACCTCGCTTACAAAACGGGTGTTGCCCAGGCGTCTCCGGCCCTGCTGGAGCCCATTGGCACTCTCCGCGCCCTCGTTCCCGATGCCAACGCCGGCGACCTGATGGGTGATATCAATAAGCGCCGCGGCCGTGTTCTGGGAATGAACCCGGATGAAGCAGGTCTCCAACTGATCGAGGCGGAGGTTCCCATGAGCGAGATGTACGATTTCACCACCGCCCTCCGGTCTATGACCCAGGGTCGCGGAAGCTATACTCTGTCGTTTGAGCGGTATGAGCAGGTTCCTCCCCAGCTGGAAGCAGGCATCATTGAGGCTGCCAAAGCGGATAAGGATGAATAACTGAATCAAAGAAGACCCGATTTTGTTCGGGTCTTCTTTTTTTTGGGGGCTTGTATCATACTGTGATATATGTTATAATTAAGAAAAACAAATTGGAAAGAGGAATTGCGGATGAAACGGTTTTTTGCGGTATGTCTTTGCGCTCTTACCCTGATCGCGGCCAGTAGCTGCACTACCCCCTCCAACGGCCCCGAAACAGAGATCGGAATCTGGTACAGCACCTTTTTCAGCTATGAGGAGCCGGGCTCGGAGGATAATAAGCTGGATACCTGGAATGCTTGGGATCTGAAGTATAAGCCCCTTCTGCCGGATGGTAGCTTCGGCTATTATGACTCGGGGGATGAGGAGGTCATTAAGTTCCACCTGAAGATGCTCTCCGAGGCGCAGATCGACTTTATCATTATGGATCAAACCAACCATATTGATGTGGATAACGGCTACATTAACGAGCGCTCTCTGAAGGTGGCGCAGACCATCAAGGAGTATAACGATACTGCTGACCGTCCGGTAAAATATTGTTCCGCCATCGGCGCGATCCAATGGTCAAAAAAGCCCGAGGTAATTGAGGAAGAGGCAAAGATTCTTTGGGAGCGGTATAATTCCCAGGAGTTTGGCACCGAGGATTACCACTATTATTATGAGGGTAAGCCCCTCCTGATCGTATATGGGAATGGCGGCGAAAAAATGTGGAATGAATATACCGGAGATAAGACCTATGGGTCGAAGTTTACCATCCGGTGGGCCGGAAATGATAACACCCCCGGTTACTGGGGCTGGGCATATACCACCGGCCCGAAATGGCACCACGAAACGGTAGTGGTGATGCCGGGCTGGCATAACCGCGCCGGAAATCCTCCCGTCTACCGGGATGGGGATGAGACCTACCGCAAATTCTGGGATAACATTATGGAGCAGGAGAGCCGCCCCCGGATCATCGTTATCAACTCCTTTAATGAGTATGGGGAGTGCACCTCTATCCTCCCGGCCCAAACGCCCGGCATCAAGGGAATGGGTGCCAAGCGGGAGCAGTGGCTCAACGCTGCCGGCGAAGAGGATCCCTGGCTTTACTGGAACCTGACCAAGGAGTATATCACCGCCTTTAAGGCGTCGGGAAAGCCTTTGGCTTCCGGGGAGGTCGAAAGCGAGGTCTCCCAATAAGAAAAGACCACAGCACCTCCGGCCTGTCAATGGGACAGACCGGGGGTGTTCTTTCTGCGTTTTTCGGTCGCTCCGGAGGGCTGATTCTTGTTAAAAATCCGACAAAACCCCCGGAAAAAACCCTCATTTGAGGGAATATGTCGAATTTATAAAACCCATTGACTTTTCTGTTAAAAAAATGTATCATTATAATGTTGCATATCAGACACGGTTTGGAGGCTGTAAACTCTCAAAACACGGTTTGGCATCTGATCGGAGCGCGAGCCGAAAAGGAGCGCTGTTCCGGCATATGTCGTATGTACCGCCTGTTACTTAGGTAAACCTTTTGCGGGGGGCGGGATCAAAAGGCATATGTCAGCAGGGGAGACCTGCGAAAATCCGCAAAGGGGGATGCAGAATTGTCTGTTGATACGATTATTGATTTGAAAAACATCGTTGTATCGTTTGATGGTGAAACGGTGCTGGATGACCTGTCCCTTTCCATCCGGAATGGGGAGTTTGTCACCTTGCTGGGGCCCTCGGGCTGCGGTAAGACAACAACCTTGCGGATCATCGGCGGCTTTGTCACTCCGGATAGCGGCGATGTTTTTTTTGCTGGGAAAAGAGTCAATGACCTCCCGCCCCATAAGCGCCAGGTCAATACCATTTTCCAACGGTATGCCCTTTTCCCGCATCTGAATGTTTTTGAGAATGTTGCCTTCGGAATGCGGCTCCAGAAAAAGAAAAATGCGGAAATTAAGGAGCGGGTGGCAGAGCTTTTGAAGCTGGTCAACCTTAAGGGCTTTGAAAACCGCAGAGTTCATACCCTTTCGGGCGGTCAGCAGCAGCGGGTTGCCATTGCCCGTGCGCTGGCAAACGGCCCGCAGGTCCTCCTGCTGGATGAGCCGCTCGCCGCCCTGGACCTGAAGCTCCGCAAGGATATGCAGCTTGAGCTGAAAAAGATGCAGAAGAGCCTGGGAATCACCTTTATTTACGTGACCCACGATCAGGAAGAGGCTCTTTCCATGTCTGATACGGTGGTTGTTATGAATGAGGGTGTGATCCAGCAGATCGGCACCCCCCAGGATATTTATAATGAGCCGAAAAACGCCTTCGTTGCCGACTTTATCGGGGAAAGCAATATCCTCGACGGTATTATGCGGGCGGACTTTGTGGTGGAATTTTTCGGGCGGAAGTTTGCCTGTCTGGATCGGGGCTTTGCGCCGGACGAGCCGGTGGATGTTGTGATCCGTCCTGAGGATATTGATATTGTTGAGCCGATGAAGGGCCATCTGACCGGAAAGGTAACGGAGGTGACCTTTAAGGGCGTCCACTTTGAGACCATCGTTGATTTCAAGGGCTTTAAGTGGATGATCCAGACCACCGATTATTATCCGGTGGATTCTGTCATCGGAATCGTCCTCAATCCTGAGGATATTCATATTATGAAAAAATCGGAGTATTCCGGCCTCTACGGGGATTATAGCTCCTATTCCGAAGAGTTCGATGAGCTTGCCGACCCCACCATCGATCTGACTGACGAAGGGGGAGGGGAGAGCGTTGACTAAGCATAAGATTGCCTCTTTGCCCTTTGCGGTCTGGATGCTGATCTTTACCATCCTTCCCTTGGGAATGGTCATTTGGTTTGCTTTTACCGACTCCAAGGGTACCTTCACCTTTGATAATATTCTCAAGATTGCGGATTTTTCCGAGACCTTTCTGATCTCCATCCTTTTGGGTGCACTGGCGACCCTGATCTGTCTGGTGATGGCCTATCCGGTGGCCTTTATCATCTCCCGGACGGGGGAGCGGGTTCAGCAGACCCTTGTTATGCTGACGATGATGCCTATGTGGATGAACTTTCTCCTCCGCACCTATGCATGGATGTCCATTCTGGAGGATAAAGGCTTTATCAACCAGTTTCTCGGCCTTTTGGGGATGGAGCCGATCCATATGATCAACACCCGCTTTGCGGTGGTGGTGGGAATGGTTTATAATTTCCTGCCCTTTATGATTATCCCCCTCTATTCGGTGATGGTCAAGATTGATAAAAGCATTATCGAGGCGGCGGAGGACCTGGGTTCCAACGGCTTCCAGGTGTTCCGGCGGATCCTTCTGCCCCTTTCCGCACCGGGGATCGTTACCGGGATCACAATGGTTTTCGTTCCAGCGGTAAGTACCTTTGTCATCTCCAAGCTTTTGGGAGGCGGCAAGGAGTGGCTAATCGGTGACTTTATTGAAAACTATTTCATCGGAACGGCCAAGGATTATAATATCGGATCGGCCCTTTCGCTGGTGCTGATGGTTTTGATCCTCCTTTGTATGGCGGTGACCGGCCTTGTGGACCGGGATGAGGAGAAGGGAGGGATCGGCGGATGAAAGTTTTATCCAAGGTTTATACTGCCCTGATCTTCTTCTTCCTCTATGCGCCTATCGGCGTGCTGATCCTGTTCAGCTTCAATGATTCCAAAAGCCGGGTGACCTGGCATGGTTTTACCCTGAAATGGTACGAAGAGCTTTTCAATAACGACCAGTTGATGGATGCGCTGATCGTTACCCTGAGTGTTGCCGCGCTGACGGCGGTGTTCGCCACCATCATCGGGACTGTTTCTGCGGTGGGAATCCACAGCCTCGGCAAACGGATGAAGCGGGTTTTCCTCACGGTGAATAATATCCCGATGGTCAACCCCGAGATCGTAACGGCGGTTTCGTTGCTGTTGATCTTCGTCTTCGTTTCAGAGGCGACCGGTTGGTTTGAGATGGGCTTTCTGACTCTGCTGCTTTCTCATATCACCTTCAGCATTCCTTACGTGATCCTGCAGGTATCCCCCAAGCTCCGGCAGATGAATGCACATATGTATGAAGCAGCGCTTGACCTGGGTTGTTCTCCTGTCCGGGCGTTTTTCAAGGTTGTGTTGCCCGAAATTATGCCGGGAATCCTGACAGGTGCGCTGATGGCCTTTACCCTTTCGCTGGACGATTTTGTTATCAGCCTTTTTACCTCCGGCTCCAGCGCCCAGCCCCTTTCGGTGGTAATCTATTCCATGACCCGCCATCGGGTCAGTCCGGAGGTCAATGCACTTTCGACCATCCTGTTCGTAACGGTATTTGTCCTGCTTTTGGTGGTCAATATCGCCCAAATGCGGGATGATGCCAAGAAAAAAGCGGCCCGGTAGCGGTATTTGGCGGTCTTCCGCTGATGATACAGAAAAAAGAAAGGAACTCTCCTTTTGGAGGGTACGGTGGCTCTTGATGAAAAAAATTCTCCTGGCGGGTATGTGTGCCGTAATGGCGGCAGTAACCCTTGCATCCTGCAGCGGGGGCAACAAAAATGATATTTGGGATTGGGAAAGCGAGCCCAAGGCGGAAGGCCGGGGCGTGACCCTGAACGTCTATAACTGGGGCGAGTATATCTCGGATGGCTCGGAAGGCTCCCTGGACGTGAATGCGGCTTTTACCCATATCACCGGGATCGATGTCAACTATAAAATGTTCGATACCAATGAAAGTATGTATGCACTCATCAGCGCCGGCGCGGCAGACTATGACGTAATCATCCCCTCCGATTATATGATCGGGAAGATGGCAAACGAGGGTCTCCTTGCCGAGCTGAATTTCGATAATATCCCCAACTTTAAGTATATCGATCCGCAGTTCCGGAATATGAGCTATGATCCGGAGAATAAGTATACGGTGCCTTACCTTTGGGGTACCGTCTGCATCTTCTATAATAAGACGATGGTGGACGAGGCCGATCTTGACCAGGGCTGGGATCTGCTTTGGAATGAGAAATATTCCGGAAATATCCTGATGTTTGATAACCAGCGGGATGCCTTTGCCATCGCCCTCAAAAAGCTGGGGTATTCTATGAATACCACCAACAAAGCCGAGCTGGATGAGGCCGCTGCCGAGCTGAAAAAGCAAAAGCCCCTCCTGCAGGGCTACGTTATGGACCAGATTTATGACAAAATGGGAAATGACGAAGCGGCGCTTGGCCCCTATTATGCTGGGGATGCTTCCATTATGGCCACCGAGAACGAAAATATCGGCTTTTTGATTCCCGAGGAGGGAACCAATAAGTTTGTGGATGCCATGTGCATTCCCAAGAGCTCGGAGCATAAGGCAGAGGCGGAGGAGTATATCAACTTTATGTGCCGCACCGAGATTGCACTGGCCAATGCAGATTTTGTATGCTATGCAACCCCCCATACGGAGGCCAAAAAGCTTCTGGACCCCGAGATCTCCGAAAACCCCATCTATTATCCCTCTAACGAGGTTTTGGACAAAGCGGAGCTCTTTATCGCCTACCCGGATGAGATCAATAAATATATGGATTCCCTTTGGATGGATCTGAAAAAATAACCGATAAAAGGATCGTGTCTTCCCATGGAGTATGTTTTTTCCGACCGGATCTCCTCCCTGGCGCCCTCTGCCATCCGTGAGATCCTGAAATTCACCGCAGACCCGGAGGTCATCGCCTTTGCGGCGGGAAATCCCTCTGCGGAAGCGTTCCCCACCGAGGCGGTGGCAAAAATTGCCGGGCAGATCCTGGCCGAGAATCCCATTTCTGCTTTGCAGTATAGTATCAGCGAGGGATATACCCCCCTGCGGGATGCTCTCAAAAGCTGGATGAAAACCGATTACAATATCGGAACAGAGGGGGACGACCTGATCGTTACCTCAGGTGCCCAGCAGGCCATTGAACTGACATGTAAGGTCCTCTGCAATGAAGGGGATACCGTCCTCTGCGAGGATCCCAGCTTCATCGGCTCTCTGAATGCCTTCCGTTCCTACCACGTTCAGTTGAAGGGTGTGCCTGTGGAGGCGGACGGTATCTCCATCCAGCGGCTGGAGGATGCGCTGAAGCGGGAGAAGAACGTCCGGTTCCTCTACCTGATCCCCAACTTCCAGAACCCCTCCGGAATCACCATGAGCCTTGCAAAGCGGCAGGAGGTATACCGTCTTGCCTGCAAGTATAACGTTATTATCCTGGAGGATAACCCTTACGGTGACCTCCGTTATACCGGTGAGGATATCCCCACCATCAAGTCTATGGATGAGGAGGGCCGCGTGATTTATGCGGGTAGCTTCTCCAAGATCCTTTCCCCCGGAATGCGGGTAGGTTATGTGGTAGCCCCCAAGCCGGTCATCGGCAAGCTGACGGTTGCTAAGCAGGTGTCGGACGTTCACACTACCATCCTGTCCCAGTTGATCTGCCACCGGTTCCTGACCGAGTATGATATTCATGCTCATATCGCCGGTCTTCGCACCCTGTATAGGGGAAAGCTGGATCTGATGCTCTCCGAGCTGGATCGCGGCTTTGGCGGTAAGGTGAAGTATACCCGTCCCGAGGGAGGCCTTTTCCTTTGGGCGACCCTGCCGGAGGGTGTGGATATGATGCAGTTCTGCCGGGATGCTGTGGCGCGGAAGGTAGCCGTCGTTCCCGGAACGGCATTCCTGGCCGATGAGTCGGGAAGTAGTCAGTCCTTCCGGATGAACTACTCCACTCCGTCGGATGACAATATCGTCAAGGGTGTCCGTATTTTGTCCGAGTTGATCGCAGAAACGATTCACTAACGAGAAAAGAGGTGGTGCCGGGTGCGGCTTGAGCGGGGAGGAAACCGTTCAGGGCGTTGCCCGGCCATTCTTATTATGCGGATTATTTTAAATGACTCCATCGACCCTGCTTTTAACCTGGCTGCTGAGGAATACCTTCTCTGTCGCCGCCGGGAGAATGTGATTATGCTTTGGAGGAACGACCGGTCGGTGATCATTGGCAGAAATCAGAATGCCGTGGCCGAGATCGATGGAGATTTCGTCCGGGAGAAGGGGATCGCAGTCATCCGCCGGATGACGGGGGGCGGTGCGGTGTTCCACGATCTTGGAAATGTCAACTTCACCTTCATCTCCGATTACAAAACAGGTGCCTTCAATGACTATAAAGGCTTCACCCAGCCGGTCTGCGATTTCCTCCGCACCCTGGGGGTTAAGGCGGAACTGACCGGGCGGAACGATCTGACCATTGATGGGATGAAGTTCTCGGGGAATGCCCAGACTGTCAGCGGGGATAAGATTATGCACCACGGAACCTTGATGTATTCCGCCGACCTGAGTGCTCTTTCCGGAGCCCTCAAGCCCCGCCCGATAAAGCTCCAGAGCAAGGGAATTTCCTCGGTGCGGAGCCGGGTGACCAATATCGCAAGCCATTTGCTCCGGGAGCTTTCGGTGGAGGAATTTATGGATGCGCTTTACTGCTACTTTCTGGAGCAGGTGCCGGGGATCGAAGCCCGCGGCTTTTCCGAAGCTGAATGCCGGGGGATCGAGCGTCTGGTAGCGGAAAAATACGGCAAATGGGAGTGGAATATCGGTAGCTCTCCAGCCTTTACTATGGAGAAGGCGGAAAAATACCCCTTTGGCCTGGTTGAGATAGGCTTGAATGTAACAGAAGGGGTCATCCGGAGCATTCAGATCCGAGGGGATTTCTTTGGGAAACGGGAGATCGGGGAGCTCTGTGACCGCCTTGTGGGTTGCCGCCACCGGGAGGAAGATCTTCTGGAACGTTTGGCACAGTTGGAGCTTGGCGACTACATCAGCGGGATGACAAAGGAGCTTCTTGTCTCATTGATTCTTTAACTGTCGGAAAAAAACTTCCGTTTTGGTATTGACAATCCCGGCTCTTCAAGGTATAATATACTGGCGTTATAAAGTGATGCTAATGTAGCTCAGTTGGTAGAGCAGCGCATTCGTAATGCGCAGGTCGCGGGTTCGAGTCCCACCATTAGCTCCAGTATATTCGCGGGTGTAGCTCAGTGGCAGAGCACCGGCTTCCCAAGCCGGCCATGTGGGTTCGATTCCCATCACCCGCTCCAGAAATCGACAGGTTTCGACCTGTCGATTTTTTATCCATTGCGAAAGCAATGGTATATCATCACGCGCAAGCGTGTATCTCATCACCGAAGGTGTATATCATCAGCCGCAGGCTGCATTTCTTTTCGCAATGATGATATGCAAAACTTCGTTTTGATGATATGCAATTCCTGCGGAATTGATGATATACACGGCTTTCGCCGTGATTTATGTAAGAGTTCGAATTCATATTCAATAATGCCGAAAATATCTTTTTTGTAGCACATAGACAACAAAAAGACCTCTTTTGTCTACCAGACAAATTAGGCTTTTTTGAATGATGTTTGCCTTCGGCAAATGATGACGGCTTCGCCTAATGATGTTCGCTTTGCGAATGATGTGTGGCTTCGCCACATTTTGGGGCAAACATCGCATCATTGCGAGCGAAACGAGCAACATCATTATGCGGAGCATAACATCATATCGCCGCAGGCGATGCATCATTGAAAAACATCGAAACATATAGTATCATTGTAAAAAAGGAGGTCTGTTTATGAGATTATATAGACCTGTTGGACAGGCAGAATTGGATTTAATCGCAAAGGTGGATTACAGGGAATATCCTCCAAGACTTCCCGAACAACCTATCTTTTATCCTGTTCTAAATGAAAAATATGCTCGTGAAATCGCAGAAAAATGGAACAAAAAATCTGCCGATTCGGGTTATGCAGGATATGTTACAACATTTGAAATTGAAGATACCTATATTTCTCAATTTGATATTCAAACAGTAGGAGCAAGTTATCACCAAGAGTTCTGGATTCCCGCGGAAGATTTGGCGGAATTTAATCGTCATATCATAGGTAAGATTGAAGTCATCTGATTATTCAAGCACCTTTTCGCTTTTCTTACCTACATTTACGCACCGTTTGCTCGCTCTTTCGCAACAAAAATCCCCTTTTGTCTACCGGACAAATTAGGCTTTTTTTGAGTGAAGCGTTCCTTTCGGAACGTGATGCGCATTTCGTGTGTGATGCCGACCTTCGGTCTGTGATGCACGCCTTCGGCGCGTGGGTGGAACGCATCGCATTACTGATATGCAGCAGTGAAAATACATAGGAGCAGGATGAACAAGGTCCAACGGAAGATGATTTCTACAAGAAGGAGTATGAGGATTCGTTCAAGGATATCAAGGAATCATTCCGCCGTGTCTTGAACAAAGAGAAAAAGCCAGCGTCTTAAAGACGTTGGCTTTTCTAATAGGCACCTTATTGTGCGACCTTCTTTTGGGAGCGGTCATAGCTGTATGTCTTCTTAGCGGATCAGAGAATAGAGATACTGAGAATTTTGCAAAGATCAGTCATCTGCGCGGTAATATCACCGTAAGCGATGATATAATGCTGACACATAACATTCTGGGTGAAGGCTTCCGTATCCTGCAGGAGGATTTCCAGACCGGGAAGCTGGGGGGCCGGCTGTGTCCAGCCGGCTTCTTCCCACTTCCGGGGGGCGATTCCTTCTCCGGTGACCATATGCATTGCGTATTTTCCATCGGTGTAAACCAGGCGGCACATAGTAAGCTTGCCGGGCTTGACTTTGGAGACATTCAGAATACCTTCTGAAAGCTCACCGAAGGCGGCAGGCATTACCGTTACCTGGCCGTCCACAATCTCACTCGGAACAAAATCGGGAACACCGGCCAAAACGCGGTCCTCGAAGAATTCGTAAAACTCCAGATAAGCGCCGCATTGTCCAGTCAAATATTTGACCATCATCTGCGTAACACTGCCCAAAGCATCATTTTCAGGGATGGTAGAAACCTTGCAGATGTCGGACAAAAGGGTGAAGATCGGAGCGGGAGGGAAGCCCAGAAGCTTTTTCATTCCGTCAACATCCTTCAAAGATACAGCGGAATAGCCCCGCTCCTCTGTGATCTGCTTGGCGGCAAGAAAATATCCGGCTGCCATCTGTAGACTTTCCTCTTTGGCGGGTTTATCAAATTTCCAGTTTTTCAGCATATAATCGATAATTTCCTGCCGCTGGGCAGGATCTACTGCCTGATACCGCTGATAAAGTTCCAGCATTTCAAAGGTTTCGATTTCCACGCCGGTCACTTTCTTCAGAGAAGCACCGTCGTAGAGAGTCCCGTAAAGACGCATATCCCGGTATCCGGCCATTCCGGCCTTGGCGGAACGGAGTTTTGTTGCAGCTGTTGCTGCTTTGGCAAAATCAGCGACAGCCGACGAGCGGGAGGGGAGCCCAATAATGTCATAAACGTACTTAAAGCAGTACCCCAGGTCAGACATCGTTTTACGGAGAGCTGAGGTACCAGCCTGATCGGCGGTGGTGACCAGTCGGCCGTCCGATTCGATCCAGCCGCAGAGTCCCCAAAGGATCATCGGCTTGTTCCGGTATTGCTCGGTGATGGAAATGACTGCGTGAGTAGGAATCCATCCTGCAATGCAAAGAACCATCGCGTCAAAGGAGGTGCCCTCCAGGGCATCCAACGCCCTGCGGACATCCTCGCCTTTTTCATCGTCCGTAACCGGGCCAACGGAGATCACTTCAAGGCCTTCTGCCTTCAAGGACTCCTGTGCTGCGGTGCATTTTTTTTCGATTAGATCAAAGGGAGTGTTAACTTCACCGAATCCAATAAATGCAATTGTGCTCATATTGTTTTCTCCTGTTCTTTTTGTTGTTGGGGGGTTATTATATCTGAGATATCTCAAGCAGACAAACGGAATAGCCGGGAAGCTGCAGCTTGGCAGGATCAACATCAAGGGGGCGCCATTCTCCTTCCGGGTCAGCGATATATCCCCGGAGAATTTGGCCGGCGCAATCCAAAGAGATGTGTTCGGATTTTTCAGAAGGATTGCTGATCATAATGCGCCCGAGCTTTTGCTTCTCCAGAATGGACGCGGCGGCGTAAAGTCGGTCGCCTTCCACCTTTGTCCGAACCCGGTTGCCCTCCCGGAGTAACCCAAAGGCCTTGAATGCCCAAAAGCTCATATAGGGAACGCCATAAGGATCAAACATCCCCCAAATAGAACTGGCAGCCACATCATAGAAGTTGGCCAGATCTACCGGTTCATCCAGCAGAGCAAGCATTGCCGATGCGTCGTAGCTCATGCCTTTGGCACCGTGCATCGCCTGAAAAACATGGCGAAGAGTCTTTGCGGCATCAGATGCATCTACGCCGGTATCGATAGGGGCATAATTCCATTCGTTCAAGTGAACCTCCGCCTGTCCAAAGCCGTACTGCTCCAGCAGACCCTTGACCTTTCGAGCGTTCCCTACAAGGAAGGAAACATCCTGGGTGTAGGTGTGCCAGGAGAAGAAGTCCAGCGGGAGATTGCGGTTTCTGCACTGTTCCAGAAAGGCAAGGAGAAAGGCATCGTTGACCATTGTGGCGGCGTATCCGCCTACCTTCAGAGTGCTGTCGTGATCTTTGATGGCGGTGGCGGCGGTGGCATAAAGATCGAAGTATTGTTGATCTGTTCCGCTCCACATACATTCTCCGGAGGGATTATCCGGCTCGTTCCAGATTTCCCAGTACCGGATTCCGAAATGATGTCCATCTCCCCAGCCTTCGTTCATATGACGGATAATGCCGATGCAGATCTGCGTCCACTTCTTAAAGTCTGCGGGGGGATGAACGTGGTATTTCGTCTTGCTGTGTTCAATACTCTCCCCCAACCGATAGACAATATCTGCTCCGGTATTCTTTATTGATGCAATATATTCGTCCGTCCGGCGAAACTGATAGCTTTCCGGCCGGGCTGGGTCTCTGGAAAAATCGGGAAAAACAGTGTGAATGTCCACCTCGTAAGGGTGGGGCCAGTTAGGATCGTGCAACCGAGAATAGGGAAATTTTGCCTCACGAAACCGATCGGAAAGATCAATGGTTTCGCCGAAGCAAAGGGGGCCGTTGTTGATGCCGTTAAGAGGCTTGATTGGCCCAAGGTCTTGACTGAAATCAACCGATAGCTTCACCAAAGATGCTCATTCCTTTCCAAGAGTATTAACCGATCCGGATAAAGGGCCGTCGGAACAGACCGTAGGGGAGGGTGATGTATTCAGGGTCATTCCGTGCACCCTCACGGGAGAAGAAGGTCCAATCCGTCCAGACGTTGTGACTCACCGTGCCGTGGAATAGGCCGAAAACATTTCGTTGACTTCCCACTACCTCGATTTCAAGGGAGTTCGTACCGCAAAAGAGAAAATCAGTAATATCAAGCCCCTCTGACCGGCGCCAGGGAAAATCTCCGGCATCTTTGCCGTTGACACGGATATGCACGGTCACACCCTTCCAATCCTCCAGAAACAGGGTGGCGTTTTTGGAAGGATCCCACTGGAAGGTGTACCGGTAGCGCAAACCACCGGCATAATGGAAATAACCCTGCGGGCCCCAGTCGCCGATCCGGATCTCTTTTGGCTCTGCAATGATCTTGCGATCCACAGTTACTCCAAAGTCTCCCAGAAGAAAGATATCCTCAAGTTCGTAGGCGTTTTTGTAAGCGCAGGTGAGGATCAGCTCGTTTTCTCCCTTTTTCAGGGAAGGAAGGGGGATCGTTTTCAGCTCCCGGTCGAAATACCAACCGTCGGGGGTGTTTTCCACCGGAGTGCCATTGAGAATGATACGGAAGGGCTCCGGCTTTTCAATTGCAATCCGGGAAACGGTTTGAGGGGTCTGGCAAACATCAAAGATAAACCGCAAAGAAAGGCTGTGTCCGTCATTTTTGTGAGGGATGTCTGCCCATTGATATCGCTGGGGTGTACCGTTACAATGAATTTGCCGCATTTCCAAACGTTCCCGGAGCTTTCGCTGCGCATCCCATACCTGCATCTGTTCCGACCAAGCCTCGTCGTTCAGCCGATAGCTGCAATAATCCAGCAACAGAACGTTGGGATGGGTGCGTCTTACTGCTGTTTTGGCAGGTAGGATCAGCTTTTCGGAATAGTCAGCGTATTCCATGGGGAGGAATGTCGGGGTGTCTGAAAGGGTAGGGGGGTGGCCCTTTGCGATGATGTAAAGGGCAGACCCGGCAGGGTCAAAGAAATTGAGAAAGGAAAGGGTTGTTTCTCCCTTCTCAACTGCAATTTCCTCCTTTTTCCCGGTCAGAGGATCCCATTTTTCCACCCGGCCTGTCAGGGGAAGGGTAATCTTTGCAGTAGTGCCCTCCTCCCGGGCTGTATTGGCAAGGAAGAGGGTATAGTGGTCCTCGAACTCCTTCAGCAGGTAATAAATGCTTCCCTGCTCCTGCGCGGCAATATTCTGGATGCTGACGGCAGAAGGGATGATCCTACGAAGCTGGGAAACAAGTTGGGAAAGGGTATCCACGCGGATCATGTTGGGATGATGGATCAGTTGGGAGATGTCTTCGTCAAGGCGGCCATCTACCCGGTTCAGCTCCTGTCCAATAGAGAGAAGTGTCCCTCCCTGGTTGGCAAAGGAAAGGAGTAATTCAAGGGTGGAGTGAGTAATGGTGCTCATATGGGGGAGAAGTACAATTGGGTACTGCATCTGACCGATGGAGATGGTGCCTTCGGATGCTGAGGCGATCTCCTCCATAATCAGTTCGTCCCCGAAATCGAAGTCAATGTGAGAACCAAGCAAAGCACAAACAGTCTGCTCAAGTTTTTGCTGCAACAAGAGCGCCTGACGATCATCGGTATCCCAAACAAAATCAGCACAGTTGCCTTTTCCGGTGGTCATCCATGCGGTGGATTGGGGGTGGATGACTAAAACCTGGCGTACAGCCTTTCCTCCCGATAGTGCGGCGGAAAGACGGGCGAAATAATCCTCAGTAATATGATTGTGCTCCCACCAACAGCTGATTTCGTTGAAGGTGGGCGGGTAATCCCGTTTGCGGCAGCCGCAGCTGCTGTAAAGGGTATGATGCTGGCAACGGGTGTCAATTCCCAGAGCGTAAAGCCAGTCGCCAACCCATTTTTGTCCCTCAAAGGTGAATTCCCAACCGGTGCAGCCGTAAAGCTCACAGATGCTTCTCCGCCCCATTTGGTTGGCAACGCTACTGCACTGTTTTGCGGTGAGAACCTCGGCGATTCGCTCCATTAAAACGTCAATGCCGGGGAGCTTTTGATAATAGTAATGAGGCATCACCGAGCCGCTCATCCGGGTGGAAAAGGCGGGAACGGGCTCGCCCATATAGTGACCGGTCAGCATCAGATTATTTTGGTCGCACCATTCACTGATTTGCTTGGAATATGCGGTACAGAACCGCTCGGTAATTGTGCGCCAGTAGTCGTGCCGGATGGCGGGGGTTTGCTCTCCTTCCCAGAAAATTTCGGGAAGATGCTCCTCCAAACGGTAACCGCGGCGTTCTGCGAAGAATTCCCAGAAAGAGTCAGTCCAGGGTACCCAGTACCGACCGGCGGAATATCGGCAACGGAAATCGGCGATGTTTGGTTCGTCGGTGAAAATCCCGTGGATTGTCTTGCCGAACTCTTCTCCGAAACGTTCTTTGTATCGTTCGTGGGTGACCGAAAGGAAGCGGGAGACGGCGTCAGGACTCAGATTATCGGGCGGGGCTTCATTATTGAACCATTCGCAGGGGAGGGAACGCTCTGTGCGAAAGAGGGCAACCTGTTCACCCTCCGAAAGAGGCTCCTCCCGGGTGACCGGACGAAAGGAAACCAGCGTCTCACCCTCCAGTCGCACCACAAAAGGATAGCAGTTATCTTCAAAGCAAAAGGCGGTTCCCAGCTCCATAGTGATGGCTTTGGCGCTGTTCCCATCCCGGTCGGCGCTCTGCACCAGTCCGCCGGCACCTCCGGAGGGAAAACGGTCTTCATCGTATAGCCAGGCATACATCCCGGTCTCTTTGGCGGCAGAAACGGCGGCCTGAATGGCATCCAGCCAGGCTTCGCTCATGTATTCTGTTTCCAGGCCCTCTCGGGAGTGGAGGAAAAATCCGCCCATCCCATGCTGATGCATATCCCGGACCTGCCGGTCTACCTCGGCAGGATCCAGTTTTCCATTTAAGGAATAGAAGGGATAGGAACGAAACTCTGCAGACGGATTTTGAAAGGCATCCTTCAGATTCTCTAATCGCATTGATTCAGACCTCCTTCGGGTCATACCAGATAAAATTCTCTCGTTTTTTTGAGAGAACGGCGGGTAGGCGGCGCAACGTAATAGTTGGCCTGCTCGGCGAAATAGATCTCGGTCAGCTCTTCAAAATATTCCTCGCACTGCCCGGAGATGGTAAAGTTATGAGCTAGTAGTTCATGGTCGATCAGTGCCCGCAGATAAAGGATTCGCCATCTCCAGGAGCTTCGGACAGACTGATCCAGGAGAGCGTTCAGCTTTTGGGCGCGCTCGTAGATCTCCTCGACCTGTTCCGTTTGTTCCAGACGGAAAATAGCGGGGAGTCCCTCGGCGGTCTCGCGTTCTTCATCCCGGACGCGGGGAAGAGTCCGTTCCATTAAGAAGATCAGATCGGAAATTTCCTCAGCGTGCTCGGCGGAATACTCGAACCGTGCATATTCGGTTACCGCCTCATAAGCGGTTTTGGCTGTTCCTGTGTAGAAGGAGAGCATGATCGCCTTGTTGATATCCTCGAAGATCCCCTCTGAATAGGGGTATCCACCTGAGAGAAGGGCGGAATCTCTCCTCCATAGTGCTTCCAGCCGCGTGGGCATGGGGTTGGCGCCGAAGCCACCCCAAGGCTCCGCCTGAAACATGCTGATCTCAGGGAAACCGATCAGCGGAATGCCGGCAAGATTGCCGTTCTCTTGCAGAGCAGAGGGGAGGGGCTCTGATTCATTGAAAAACACCACGAGATATTTGACCCACTCAGAGTAATCTCCCCGCTCCACCTCCCGGATGAAGGCATCCCATTCACCGGTGGTGAAATGGTCAAAGTACCAGGCGGAAAGGCAGATTTCTGTTTGAGGCATTTTTTGGTGGATCAGCTCTTTCAAAGCGCGGGCGACCCGTAAAAAACCGTTTCCGCCCCAAGGTGCACAGTCAGGACAGGTGCATCCACCTTGATCGTACGGCCAAATGGTAATGTAATCGGGGGGTGTGTCAGCAAAAACATCCAGCATCTGACTGCGGACGGAAAGGATCGCCTCCATTCCACCCGGCTTGGAGGGGCAGGCCTCAATATGGTAATGCCCCATCAATTGACTGTGGTAGTTCCCTTGAGGGAACCAGTCTGCCCGAATCTCCCGGGGAGAGTTGGCAAACATTTCATTGGAAAGGGTCAGAAGCATAGTCTTTAACCCTAAGGCCTTGGTGTGGGAGATCATCTGCTTGATCCGCTCAATCATAGCAATACCCTCCGGGTCCAGACAGGAGGAATAATGATGCAGATCAAACCAAAAGCATAGGGTATTCAGCCCCCACAGGGAAAGGTCCTCGATATACTCCCGAACCTTTTCTATGGGCGCATCATGATAGAAATTATGAAAATGTGACGCAAAATACATGCACCGGAAATGCTTTTGAGGATGAATTTCTCCGCAGAAGTTTCCGGACTGAAATCCGGTAGAAGAAAAGGTTCCGTCCCGCAGGAGGAAGCCTAGAGCGGCAAGAAATCCACACCGGGTGGAGGCCTCCGCAAGGATGCGGGAGGATCGGGTAGTGATGCGGTAACTGTCTCCGGGGAGGGTTGGGTCTGACTCAAAGGAGACAGTGAGAACAGGCCCGGCAGATTTGCCCGCCGGAGGAATCCGCCGGTTTATCTGCCGCAGACCGATTGTTTGGAGTGTCTGGAGGAAATCAGGGGAAAGGGTTTTGCTCTGAAAGGAAATGGATTGGCACAAAATGCATCAACCTTCCGGTAAAGCTATTTTTTTCTGGCAAAACCGGTTGTTTCCTGAATGTTCAGTTTTGGGATCAGCTTGGTGTTGCGGATCGCAGTATCCTTATGGATCCGGTGAATCATCATTTCGCAGGTAAGCTCTCCTAAATCAGCAACCGGCTCGGTGATGGTCGTCAAGGTTTTGAAAAGATAGGAGGAGGTTTTCAGATTATCGACCCCCACAACGCTGAAATCTCCCGGAATGGTGTATCCACCCTCATAAATTGCGCGCATCGCGCCAATAGCAATGTTATCGTACGCAGCAAAAATGGCGGTGGGGAGATCGGGAAGAGTCAACAGCTTTTTCATTCCCAGATAGCCGCATTCTTCAAACCGCAGATCGTTTTCAACAATATGCTCTGTCACCAGAGGGAGGGATTCGGACTGCATCGCCCATTCGTAAGCTTCCCGGCGATTGCCGGTCAGTTTATCACCGATATAGGCAATTCTGGAGTGCCCCAACCCGGCCAAATAATGAATGGCGGTGGAAATGCCTTGATAATCATCAATGTAAATATTGTCGCAGAAATCGTTGGAATCGTTATGCGCTACAATGACAAACGCAAGATCCTTGATTCCGGGGATTTCCTGCAGCTCGGAGGGATCGGTATTGTTTTCTGAGAAAAATACGATCCCACATACGTTATATTCTGCCAACATCCGAATACACTCGATTTCCTGGCGGCGATTAAAGTTAGAGATCATAACAATACTTTGATACCCGGCCTTCAGAAAATTGAGCTGCAGAGAGTGCAGAATGCTGGAATAGTACATACTGGTAATTTCAGGGCAGACAATCCCAATTCGGTTGGATTTTTTCTCCTCCGGAGCAGGGATTTTTTTATAGTTGACCTCTTGAGCGATTTTGCGGATCCGTTCGATCGTCTGGGGATTCAGGTCGCTGCTGGAACGCAGTGCCTTTGAGACGGTTGAAACGTTTACGTTGGCAATCCTTGCAATATCCTTGAGTGTCATAGCTTCTGCCTCCAAAATAGTTGGTGAAGGAAAATGGAATGTTTCTTTACAGCGCCCGGGCCAACTTCAGCGTTTCCTCCACAAAACGGTCTCCGCCCTCCGGGCCCAGAATGCCGTTGGAAATGCAGGCGCTATATCCCCCGTGAAGAACAGCTTCCCGGGTGGGAAGATAACCGTCATACGCGCAAGCGAGCTGCGCAACGATCACATTGGGAAAGTTTGTCTGCGCCCGGATCCGGTCTGCATACGCCACAAAGAGTTCAAAGGGATTGGTGGCAATCAGCGTATCGCCGAGCTTGATGCAGTGGATCTCAACAGAGTGGGAGGTGGATTTTTGCTGATTTCGGTACCGGTTGATGATTCCCTGATGGAAGGAAAGATACATACACTCCTCTTCAGTAAAGTCATCAATCAGCTGGTGCTTGCTCCGAAGTGTATCGTACGATTTTTGCGCTTCCTCTGCTTCTTCCCGGGTAGTTTGCCAGATGGGGAGGAGTGGTGCCGCGCTTAGGTGCGCGAAATCCGGAGCTTCGGACTTGGAATCTTCCGAGGCCATAAAAGCATCAAAACAATGCATAATCCGATTCGAGACAATCCGTGTTCCTTCGGGATTATACATAGCGGTCTTATGCATCTCCGCTTCATCCCGCGCCAGACGGACCAAGTCTCTCGGGGAAAGATCGCCGGCGGCGCCGATCAGGGGAAGAACCGCGGCCTGCGCACCGTACTTGTCTTTTACGGCTTCTCGGACAACATCCCAGTAGTCAGAAGTGATAAAATGCTTATGCTCCAGGATCTGAGCAGGGCAGGGGAGATTCATAATGGCACAAAGCAGTTGATCCCTCTGGTTGAAAACGGAAATAAAGTGAATACCGAAATCGGTGCTTCCTTCCATATGAGAGAAATCGGACTGCGCTGTAGAACCATACATTTTTGCGCTACCATTATTATACACGACCCGGCGGGGAAATGCAATCGGGCAATAATCATTCCCTACCCGAAAAGTTACAGGCTGGCAGCTTTCCCACGTAGCCAGAATAGCGCTGCAAAGGGTTTCCAGAAGGAAGTCTGCATAAGAGGGAGTGGCAACACCGTCGATTTGGGAATCGAAACGGAAATCCTTTCCCCAGAAGTTTGCAAAGTCATCTTCGTAAATGTAGGGTCCGGTGTGGATATGTGTGGCGGATAGGATGATTTTCTGCGGGTTAATCTCGCAGTTTTTTGCTGAAATCCGCTCCCGCAGGGCTTTCAGAAGGGGCGCTGGGATTCCTACCAGGTCACATCCGATAAAAATTGCGTGATCCTCGGAATTGCGAAGGACAAGCACCGTAGCCTTCAAGGGGGAGTAGACTTCCCTGGCAATCCGTTTGTAAAGCTGGCCGGAAAGCCTTACGGGGAGTTGCGGAGTGATATCCGCAACAAAAACTCCCGCATTCATTTTTTCTTTTTGCAAAAGAGTCACTCCGATCACTTAATGAATTTGGCTTGATGATTTGACAATGATGCGTGTGATGGATTTGAGTGATGATGTGTTTTTTGAAAAAGTTTCGAAAATAGTTTTTCCCTCAAATTTCCCGAAACAAGCTGTTAAATGCTGAAATATCGCCATTTTTGCGTCATTACGGGTGGATTTTCAAAAAGATAAATCCATCAAAATTTGAGGTTTGAGACAATTATAATCAAAAAACTTTCGAAAGTCAATAGTGAAAACCGAAAAAAACAAGAGGTGTTTTTTGTCAAAATGTTCAAATAATGTAAAAAATATAATTAACACTTGACACGATATTGATGGTTGTGTATAATCAAAAGCGATGATGTTGATGTGTGCGCTGATGAAAAAGTTTCGAAACTTTTGCGAAAGGGGTGGCTGTTCATGCAAAAACAAGCCATTGCCGGAAAGAAGATGCCTGTCTTTGCAAAGTGCAGGCAGAATCTGAAGCGGTATGGTAGTTATTATGTAATGTTCATACCCTGTGTTATTCTGCTCGGAATTTTTTGCTATCGATAATGCAACAGTTGTGTTTGACGTGGTGAACGGTGTAGGAAACCTGACCGCTACACCTCTGTCAGAGGGGACTCATGCTGTAAGGATTATTACCCCGGGAAACCATGCGGGTCCCAATGCATCCCGAAACGAACCCTTTGTGCTAAAGGGCCTTTGGGTGGATAAGGGTGCAACGGTCCTCAGAACGGACAATCGCAAGTCGACAATGGAAATCGTCGGAGATTCCATTTCGGACGGATGGTATGGAATGACAGCACTTGGATATGCCGGAGAGCTTTTGCTCGGGTATAATACGGTAAATGTTGCCTTTGCCGGAATCACCCTTTCGGACAATGCCCCCTCCGCTCCTGCGTTCCCTCCTTACTCAAACGGTATGGAGACGATGTACTTTAAGCAGATAAACGATCCCACCAATCAGAACGCACCCAACTGGGATTTTGCGATCTACCAGCCGGAAGCTATTATGATCAATATTGGTACGAATGATTTCGGCAGAGGGGTCAAGTCTGAAGATTTTGAGAAGACATATGTGGATTTTCTGCAGAAGCTTCGAAGAAAAAACCCGAACGCAGTGATTTATGCCGTAAGTCCCTTTGGCGGGATGCTGGATGGGGAAACCTTCGTTCATTTTATGGAGGAGCCGATCTCTAAAGCGGTAGCACAGGTCAATGCGGCGGGGGATCGAAAGGTCGTTTATATTGATACGTCCGGTTGGCTTACGCAGGAAAATGTAAAAACCTATATTGCCAATGAAAGTCCTCATTTTCTTCACCCGTCGGTGACAGGCATATCCTATTTGGGCGGTAAGGTGGCCGCTGCTGTTCAGACAGCGAACAAGGAGCTGGAAAAAATACCGGTGACCCCCAAAAGCAAACCGGAAAGTAAACCGGAAAGTGCTCCCGGTGAAACCTCTGACGGCATACTTAGCAACACTCCGGCTACATCTACTGAAGATGGCTCAGATGCTTCTTCCGGTGAGGTTCAAGATCCCTCCTCTGCTGTGTCGTCCTCAGAGCATTCCGGTTCAGAACCAAATCCAGTCCCGGCAATGATTGGATCGTTTGTCCTTGGTTCGGCGGTTGCATCCGCTGCTGCGGCAGGTGCTATCGTTGTGAAGAAGAAAAAAAGGAAAAAATCAGAATAAATAAGGCAAAGAGAGTATTTATGAAAAAGAATCGTTTATATGGCGTGGGATCCCTGCTGGGGAGAAAGCGTGAGGTCACCATTTCGGATGCAGTAGACTTGATTGAGTCTCTTGGGATCGGAAGCGTTCGGGATGTTATCTGTTGCAATGAGGTACTCTATAATCCGGAGCGGGTCAACCCCGAGGGTGCGCAGTATTTTCACGAGCTTTATACTCAGCTGGCGCAAAGGGGAGCGGAGGTTATTTCGGCCAATGTGACCTGGTTTTTGCCGGATGGAACCGCCACCCATGAGCAAGTTCCAACTCCGGATAAAACGCCCGGATCCGCCTATTTGGAGTTTCTGGAAACTCTCCGGATCACCTGGCGGACTTTGGCGGCGGAGTTTCCCGAGGTAACCCATTGGGAGATGGGAAATGAGATGAACCATACCTTGCCGGTCCCGGTGGGCTGGACGCCTGTCAACGGGATGGAGGAGTATACTCTGCGGCAGAAAGCGGATATCACCACTGATATGTGCTACTATGCCCATAAAGGCATCAAAGAGGGGAATCCGGATGCAATTACCATCTTTCCCGGAACTGCGCCGGTGGATGGTATTGACGGCCCTTCCACAACCAAATACCTGACCCGTATTTATGAAAATATCCATAGCGGATCATTTGGATCCACAGATACAAATGATTTCTTCAATGCGATGGCTTGGCATCCCTACTGGCCCTTTACCTGCCCGGATGAATCCTGGGTGGAGGAAAACAATACCCTCTATCGCATTATGTGCGAACACGGGGACGGGGAAAAGCGGGTATATCTGACCGAGGCCGGCTTCCGGGATAACCGCATCGAGGAGGCGGACCGGGAGCAAGCCCCCTGGATCCCCATTATGTATAACCTGGTGGAAAAGCATATGCCCTATGCCGAAACACTGCATTATTACTGGCTGTTTAACCACGGCCCCTTTGATCCTTATGGCCTGATGAATGAGCCCTCCGAGGGATATACTGTCAAGGCCAAAGGAGTAGCCTACCAAAAAATGACCGGCGGAACCGGCGATCTGAACCGTTTTGCCGGAAAAGGCAGCAATCCGGAAGAAGGTGAGTAAAATGAAAAAAGGAATACTTGTCGCGGCAGCTTTTGGACTGGTTTTGCTGACCGCCTGTGCAGATTCGTCAAACGGATCACTCCCCGGAGAAAACGTATCCTCCCAGGCAGTATCTTCTGTGAATGAGGAGTACTCAGCCGCATCTTCTGTTTCACCCCCGACGGAAAGCGAGGCACCTTCCGTCAGCTCGGAGGAAACTGTTTCTTCCGAAAATCCCCTTGCATCAAGTGAAGCACCATCCTCACAGGAAGGAGTGACGTCAACCATGCCCGCTGATACCCGCTTACTGCTTGGTGAGTCCATTGTTCAGCCGGATATTGAGGCTACTGTAACGTCCATTGACCAAACCGGATCGGAGGTCTGCGTTACTATGACCATCACCAATAAGCTGAACGCCGGTCACGTGATTAATATGCCCCTGCAGTTCCATCTGCTGGACGATGAACGGGAACGGCTGAAGGCCGGTCGTTTGGAGGATATAGCCGGAAATGATCTGCGAGGAAAGACCATAGCCACAAACGAAACCATTGAGGCGAAGGTATTCTTTACCCTTCCGTCCGGCTATGAGCCGATTACCTTCCAGTATACTTATGATTATATGGGCTTCCGGAGCGCGCAGTATAAAATAAAGTAAAAAAGAAGGATATCGTCCTATTAAGAGGGCGATATCCTCTTTTCTTTCTATAACAACAAACCCCACCCTGACACAAATCCATCAGGGTGGGGGATTTCTTTAGTGCTTTGCAACGATCTCGCTCTTACCGCCCATGTAAGGCCGGAGTGCTTCGGGGATCAGCACCGAGTATTTCTCGCCGTCAAACCGGAGGTTGTTCTCCAGGAAAGCGATCAGCATACGGGGCGGCGCAACAACGGTATTGTTCAGGGTGTGTGCCAGGTATTTGTTGCCCTTCTCATCCCGCACCCGGATGCCCAGGCGGCGGGCCTGTGCGTCACCAAGGTTGGAGCAGGAGCAAACCTCAAAGTATTTCTGCTGCTTGGGGCTCCAGGCCTCAACGTCATAAGATTTGACCTTCAGGTCGGCAAGATCGCCGGTGCAGCATTCCAGAGTCCGGACAGGAATATCCATGCTCCGGAACAGCTCAACCGAGTAGCTCCACATCTTGTGGAACCAATCCATGCTCTCCTCCGGCTTGCAGATGACGATCATTTCCTGCTTCTCAAACTGGTGAATCCGGTAAATGCCCCGCTCCTCAATGCCGTGAGCGCCCTTTTCCTTCCGGAAGCAGGGGGAGTAGCTGGTCAGGGTCAGGGGGAGCTTCTCTTCAGCGGTGAAGGTATCAATAAACTTGCCGATCATAGAATGCTCCGAGGTGCCGATGAGGTAGAGATCCTCCCCCTCAATCTTATACATCATTGCATCCATTTCCTCAAAGCTCATAACTCCGGTCACAACATTGCTCCGGATCATAAAGGGAGGAATGCAGTAGGTAAAGCCCTTGTCGATCATAAAATCACGGGCATACGCCGTAACAGCGGAGTGCAGACGGGCAATGTCGCCCATCAGATAGTAGAAGCCCTCACCGGCAACGCGACCGGCAGCCTCTTTGTCGATGCCGTCAAACAGCGCCATAATATCGGTGTGATAGGGGATCTCAAAGGTGGGGACGGTCTTTTCGCCAAACTGCTCCACCTCAACGTTTTCACTGTCATCCTTGCCGACAGGCACACTGTCATCCACAATATTGGGGATCTTCATCTGAAGCTCCAGCACCTGGCGGGAAAGCTCGGCCTCCCGTTCCTCCAAAGCCTTCAGCTCAGCAGCCTGCTCGCTGACCAGCCGCTTCATCTCCTCGGCCTCTTCCCGTTTGCCCTGGCCCATCAGCGCACCGATCTGCTTGCTGACCTTATTCCGGTTGGCACGAAGATCGTTGGCGCGGGTGTTAGCGGCGCATTTCTCCTGGTAAAGAGCAATGACCTCGTCCACCAAAGGAAGCTTGGAGTCTTTAAACTTCTTCCGGATATTTTCTTTTACGAGCTCGGGATTATCACAAATAAATTTAATGTCCAGCATATGCTTCTCTCCTGTTTTTCAACGGTTGGTTCTTCCCTATAGTATATCACAGATGGAAAACACTGTCAAACGGAAATAGTATCTGTTTCCGGGGGAAAAAGATACATTTTACAAAAATAAACCGGCCGGAGCAAAGCAGCTTCGGCCGGTTCTGTTCTCTTAACAAACAAACTGAATGCATCCCACCGGACAGGCCTCCACACATTTTTCGCAATGGGTGCAGCGGTCGGGGTCAACCTTGGCAAGATGCCCGCTCACGGCAACAGCGCCTGTCTCACAGACCTTCTCACACTTTTTGCAACCGATACAGCCTGCCGAGCAGTTTGCCCGGGTAACGCTTCCCTTGGTGTGGCTATTGCAGGCCACCGCAACGCTGCTTTCAGCGTGGACAGGGATGATGACACCCTTGGGACATACCGACACGCAAACAAGGCATCCTGAGCAGAGCTCCGGATCCACCTTGGCGATTCCGTCCACAATGGAGATGGCATTTTGGGTACAGGCGGACACACAGTCACCGTACCCGGTGCAGCCGTAAGTACATTTCAGCTTTCCACCGAAAAATGCGGTTACCGCCTTGCAGCTTTCCACACCGGAATACCGGAGCTTGTCCTCTTCGCCGCTGATGCAGCCCTTACAGGCCACAAAGGCCTTCATCGGAACGGCATTCTCGGGCGCTTCCACCCCCAAAACCTGGGAAATTACAGCGTAAGCATCCGCGCCGGCAACCCGGCATTGACCTATTTTGGCCGAGCCATCCGCCAGGGAGGAGGCGTAAGCAGAGCAGGAGGCAAAGCCGCAACCGCCGCAGTTGGCGCCGGGAAGCGCCTCCTCGATCTTTGCAGCCCGCTCATCCACCGGGACGGCCAGCTTTTTATTCACGAAGGACAGGATCAGAGCAAAAAACAGCCCCAGAGCCGCCAAAATCAAAATCGGAATCAGAATTTCATTCATAGGGAATCAAGCCTTTCCAAGGGGATTATTTTTCGTTCCGGGCAAGACGGCGTTTCAGCTCTTCGATCTCCAACCGAGCGCGGGCAGCCTCCTGAATGTATTCGTTGATCTGCTGGCGCATATGGTCAGCAGCCTCCCGGCTTCTCCGCTCCTTATCCAGGTAAGAGAAGGCGGTCAGCACCGCGGCGGTGGTGGCAGTTGCCCGGCCACTGGTATTCATAATCTGCTTCATATCCCGATCAATTTCATATGCAAGATCCAGCACGTATTCTTCCGACTGATCGGTAATCATCGCATACTCTGCGCCGCAGATCTTGACTTTCACACGGTTATTCGACATCATAATCCCATGTTCCTTTCCCCATTCATAATCCCTGCATTCCTTTGCGGAACGCACACACATCTATTATAGTACATCTGCGGCAAAAAAGGAATCCCTTTTTTGAAAAAACTTCAAACAAAAAAGTTCCGGGCCGAAAAACGACCCGGAACGGTAATGCAGGATTACTCAGCCAAACGCTTTTTGAGTGCCTCAAGCTCTTCCTTGAGCTCGGCAGGGAGACGGTCGCCGAACTTGCCGTAGAACTCGGTGATGCCCTCGGCTTCCTCAGCCCAGAGCGCCTTATCCACGTTCAGCAGCTCGCGGAGAATCTCAATATCCAGATCCAGACCCTCAAGGTTGATATCCTCAGCCTTGGGCTCGTAACCGATGGCAGTCTCAACCGCATCGGCAGTGCCCTCGCAACGGGCAAGGATCCAAAGGAGGACCCGGAGGTTATCACCAAAGCCCGGCCAGATGAAGTGGCCTTCATCGTCGGTGCGGAACCAGTTGACGTTGAAGATCTTGGGAGCCTTGTCACCCAGTTTTTTGCCGATCTCGATCCAATGCTTGAAGTAATCGCCCATATGGTAGCCGCAGAAGGGAAGCATCGCCATAGGATCCCGGCGAACAACGCCCACAGCACCGGTAGCGGCGGCAGTGGTCTCGGAAGCCATAATGGATCCGACGAAGACGCCGTGGTTCCAGTCAAAGGACTGATAAACCAGGGGAGCGGTCTTGGCGCGACGTCCACCGAAAACAATGGCAGACAGGGGTACACCCTTGGGATTATTGAACTCTGCGCTGACGCAGGGGCAGTTCTTGGCAGGAGCAGTGAACCGGCTGTTGGGATGCGCACCTTTCTCGCCGGCGGTGCAATCCCAAACCTCGCCCTTCCAGTTCAGAGCGTTCTTGGGAGGATTCTTATCCAGACCCTCCCACCACACGGTGTTATCCTCAAGATTATGAACAACGTTGGTGAAGATGGTGCCCTGCTGGGTGGAGGAGAGCGCGTTGGGGTTGGACTTTACGTTGGTTCCGGGAGCAACGCCGAAGAAGCCGTTCTCGGGGTTGATGGCCCAAAGGCGGCCGTCCTCACCGATCCGGATCCAGGCAATATCGTCACCCACGCACCATACTTTGTAGCCCTTCTTGGCAAACACCTCAGGAGGAATGAGCATGGCAAGGTTTGTTTTGCCGCAGGCAGAGGGGAATGCAGCGGAGATATATTTGATCTCGCCCTGGGGATTCTCAATGCCCAAAATCAGCATATGCTCGGCCATCCAGCCCTCGTTTTTACCCTGATAGGAAGCAATCCGGAGGGCAAAGCACTTTTTGCCCAGCAGAACGTTTCCGCCGTAACCGGAGTTGATGGACCAAATTGCATTATCCTCGGGGAAATGGCAGATATACCGCTTCTCATCGTCCAGCTGCGCCTTGGAATGGAGACCGCGGACGAAATCGTTGGAATCGCCCAACTGATCCAGAGCGGCAGAGCCCATCCGGGTCATAATATCCATATTGAGAACAACATAGATCGAGTCGGTCAGCTCAATTCCAACCTTGGAGAAGGGAGAGCCGATGGGGCCCATAGAATAGGGGATAACGTACATCGTGCGGCCCTTCATTGCGCCGTCATAAAGCTCGGAGAGCTTCGCATAAGCCTCCTTGGGATCCCACCAGTTATTGGTAGGGCCGGCGTCCTCTTCATTTCTTGAGCAGATAAAGGTGCGGTGCTCCACGCGGGCAACGTCATTGACAGCGGTGCGGTGGAGGTAGCACCCGGGAAGTTTTTCTTCATTCAGGCGGACCATTTCGCCGGTAGACTCCGCTTCTGCGCGGAGCGCGTTGAGCTGCTCGTCGCTGCCGTCAATCCAAACGACACGGTCAGGCTTGCAGAGAAGCTCAGATTCACGAACGAATTCAAGAACTTTTTTGTTTGTGGTCATGGTAAATCTCCCTTCGATCACGGTATCAAAGAATATGGAACGAAAAATGCTCCAAATTCCCACAAATAACATTATATCCGATTTTTTCCGTTTTTTCAAGAACGAATTCGGAAATTTTTGTGAAATAGCAAAATCATCATCTTTTTTCTGGGACAGAGAAAAAAATCGAAAAAAATTCCAAAAAAGTACTTGACAAATCAAAATCCCGGGATTATAATACACTCAAATTTGAAAGGCAAAGACGGAAACGGATCTGTCCATCCCCATTTTCAGAGAGCCGGCGGTTGGTGCAAGCAGGCAATGGCGGGCAAGTATCCCATCATTCCCGAGCCGAAGTCCTGAAAGAGCGTTCTGCTTGAGTAAAGGCTTCCGCAGCGGCAGCGTTATCGGCCGAGGGCTTATCAGAGTGTTTGCTCCTGAGCCTGCTGAGGTGGCAAGCTTACTGCTTGCAAATAGGGTGGTATCGCGGGTAATCCCGTCCCTTGGTGGACGGGATTTTTTTGTTGTTCCGCAAAGATCCCGAAACGCCTTTGCCATTCAGTGAAAGGAAGGATGTAAAGATGGAAAACAGACTGATGGAGATTGCAATGCGAATTCGCACCCTGCGGGAGATTCTGGAGATTTCCGCCGCAGAGATGGCAGAGGTTGTGGGAATTCCGGAGGCGGAATATCTGCGTTATGAGTCGGGGGAGTTGGATTTTTCTTTCACCTTCCTGTATAAATGTGCAGATCGCTTCGGTGTGGATATGGTTGAGCTTCTAACCGGAGATCGCCCCAAGCTCAGCTTTTATAGCATCGTCCGGGATGGAAAAGGTCTGCCCATTCGTCGCCGGGAAGGATTTGCGTATCATCACCTGGCTCCCCTCTTCCGGGGCAAGACCGCAGAGCCCTTCCTCGTTACTGCGCCCTATATCAAGGAGAAGGATGAGGGCGAGATTGCCCTTTCCACCCATGAGGGCCAGGAGTTTGACTTTGTCCTCAAGGGAAGCCTAAAGGTGCAGATGGAGGACCACGTGGAGGTCCTTCACGCGGGAGATACCATTTATTACGATTCTGGCCACGGCCACGGTATGGTGGCTACCGGCGGCGAGGATTGTGAATTCCTTGCGGTCGTACTCAAACCCGCGGAATAAGGCGAGGGATAGGAAAGGATGAAGAACAATGCTTGAGCTTTATAAAAGATATTATACAGAACGGAAAAACGAAAACGGTGTGGTGGTGGATTACGATTTCCACTACCCCGATAATTTCAACTTCGCCTACGACGTGGTGGATGAAATCGCCGCTGCCGAGCCGGATCGCCGGGCAATGATCTGGTGCAATCCCGCCGGGGAGGAGCATCTCTTTACCTACGGTGACCTGAAGCGGCTGAGCGATAAGACCGCTAATATGCTGGCGGCCCAGGGCGTTTCCAAGGGCGATATGGTTATGGTTATCCTCAAGCGGCACTACCAGTTCTGGTATACTGCGCTGGCCCTTTCCAAGCTGGGGGCTGTCATCTGTCCGGCAACCTTTCTGCTGACCCCTCACGATGTGGTTTACCGGGTCCAGTCTGCCGGGATCAAAACGGTCATCTGCACCGGCCAGGGCGAGGTGGCAGAGCACGTGGAAGCGGCACTGCCCGAATGTCCCGAGCTGAAAAACCTCCTGATGGTCAACGGTGAGCGGGAAGGCTGGCTGCCCTTTGACGAGCTGGTTGAGGCGGCTCCCGAGAATTTTGAGCGGGTTCAGACCGAGGCAAACGGCCCGATGCTGCTCTATTTTTCCAGCGGCACCACCGGCAACCCCAAAATGGTCCTCCACGCTCATACCTATGCTCTGGCGCACCTGACCACCGCCCGGATCTGGCATAATGTTGACCCTGAGGGAATCCACTTTACCATTGCCGATACCGGCTGGGGCAAGGCGGTCTGGGGTAAGTTTTACGGCCAGTTTATGATGGAAACCTGCGTCTTTACCTACGATTTTGATAAGTTCAACGGTGCCGAGATTCTGGGAATGCTGGAAAAATATAAGATCACCTCTCTCTGCTGCCCGCCCACCATGTTCCGGTTCCTTCTGCGGGAGAATGTGGCAGGATATGATCTTTCTGCCCTCAAATACTGCACCATTGCCGGAGAGGCGCTCAATCCGGACGTTTTCAACGGCTGGTATGATGCTACCGGCATCAAGCTGATGGAGGGCTTCGGCCAGACCGAAACCACCCTGACGGTGGCAAACCTTGTGGGGACCAACCCCAAGCCCGGCTCTATGGGCAAGCCTCTGCCTCATTATAAGGGAATCATCGTGGATGAGGACGGCAATCCCGTTCCTCCCGGAGTGACGGGTGAGATCGTCATTGACACCCGGGAGGGTGCCCCTCTCGGTCTCTTCCTCTGCTATTATAAGGATGAAGAGCGGACCCGGGAGGTTTGGCACGATGGCTTCTACCACACCGGCGATACCGCCTGGATGGATGAGGACGGCTACTACTGGTACGTTGGCAGAACGGATGACGTCATCAAATCCTCCGGCTACCGGATCGGGCCCTTTGAGATCGAGAGCGTGTTGCTGACCCATCCCGCGGTATCCGAATGCGCGGTAACGGGTATCCCTGATGAGCTGCGGGGAAATCTCGTTAAGGCTACCTGTGTCCTTCGGAGCGGCTACACCCCCAGCGACGAGCTGGTCAAGGAGCTGCAGACCTACGTTAAGAAGGAGACCGCTCCTTATAAATACCCCCGGATGATCGAGTTTGTGGAAAGCCTCCCCAAAACGGTCAACGGCAAGGTCCGCCGCTCCGAGATCCGCAAGCGTGATCTGGAACGGATGGGAAAATAAGAAAATGAAAGCACCTGCCTTCTTCCTGTTGGAATCGGGCAGGTGCTTTTTTGTTTGCGTTAGGTTTGGCGGATTGAGTGATTTCGATTCAGTAGCGATCGTACTTATCAAGATCCACGTCATAATCGGGGATTGGCGCCTTTGACGGTGGTGCAACGTAGGTTTTATAGATATACTTATCCAGCACATCCTGGTGGAGGTTATCCAGCCACACAGAGCCCCGCTTATTGGGGTCTAAAGGAAAATATTGAAACGACCAAACATTTGGCAGGAGAGTGACCCCAATTTTTTCTTCTCCCACAAAAAGGGGCTTTGTGGGCAGATTCAAATACATAATGTGTTCTCCCGGTTCTACCGGCAAAACGGCAGGGAGATAAACGGTCGACTCCTCTTCAGACCCCTTTTCAGAAAGATCCGGCACATTCTGCTCACGGATAATCAAGGTATCTCCAACCTTTACTTTTTTAGACTCTATAAGGGTGTCTTGATTATAGATTTCAAGGATTTCTACCTCGGTCAGGGCAAAATAGGATGCACTTGCATAAATCCGGGCGACCAGATCATCCGAGATAAACTTTTGGATTTCGGAGAGTTCTTTATAGTAGACGGTGGAATTTTTTCGTTTGACCCGGGCGATGACGGTTACTTGGGTATATTCCGGTTCAAAGGCACGGTAGGACGAACGTTCGAATTCCTCCAGTGTGGAAAAACCAAGCCAACAATCCGTCGGACTTATCGTAGCATTCGTATAATCCGGATAAACCGGGTTTTCAATAATGGAAAAGCCTTCAAGCCCCTCAACTGCAACGATTCCGCTATTAACGTATTCGGTATCTCCGTGTGGGAAAAAGATCACCCCACCGGCAATTGCCAGCACCAAAAAGCAGGCGACAATCGCCCCCCAGGGGAGCCAAATGCTTTTTGGGGGATGTTCAGCGGCCTCGGAGATCAGACCGTCCTCGATCTGCCCGATAGCCTTTGCAAGCTTGGTTATTTTCATAGCGCAACGCCCTCCTGAATGAGATATTCTTTGAGCCGGTTGCGGGTGCGGAGCAGCATATTCTTTACCTTGCTTTCGGTGAGGGAGTACCGATCGGCAATCTCCTTTACCGAATCAAAGAAAAAGTACTTCCGGATAAAAACATCCCGGGCCTCCTTCTTTTGTGTGCGGAGAAAGCTGCTAATGAGTTGACCCAGCTCCTCCCCGTCAGCATCCCGAGCGTACCGGTCGTCCGGCAGGATCGCCTCCAGCTCCTCCAGGGCAACCTCCATTTCGGCCGACCGTTTCTCTCTGGTCAGATACTCCAGCCGTTTCAGAGAAAGATTCCGCGCGATTTTGCATAGAAAGGCCATAAGATTCCGGGGCCGCGTGGGAGGGATCGCGTTCCATGCGCCCATATATGTATCGTTGACGCACTCCTGGGAGTCCTCCCGACTGTGAAGAATGTTGTAAGCAATCCGGTGGCAAAGCTTGCCGTATTTGGCATCTGTCTGCTGAATGGCATCCTCGTTCCGTTCAAAGTAAAGCTCAATGATCTGAAGATCATCCATACTGTCCACCTCCCTCTCTCTGTCTGAAAGCGCCTTCATCTATATGGTACGTTTTTGAACCGGGTTGGTCTCATCATCCGTAGAATAATTTTAGTATAACAGATTTTTCTTTTTCCCGCAAGGAAACGTGTATTGTCATTATGCACAACACATCCCCAAAAATTTCCCCATTATCCTGAAAATGTTCACGCGATCATCACACAAAACGCAAGAAAATATCGCATTTATCCATTATAATAATACAAGGAAAGGGGGAGCGGGAGCTTCCCCGGGAAAGGAGAGGGATATTATGGCAAAGCTTCTCGTCGTGGATGACGAACAGAAGATCCGGGAGATTATCCGCAAATATGCGGAATTTGAGGGGCATTCGGTCTATGAGGCCGCCAACGGAATGGAATCGGTCCTCCTCTGCAAAAAGCAAAGCTTTGATATGATTATTATGGATATTATGATGCCCGAGCTGGATGGGTATTCTGCCTGCCGGGAGATCCGGAAGTTTTCCAATACGCCCATTATCGTGCTGTCGGCCAGAGGGGAGGAGTATGACCGGATTCACGGCTTTGAACTGGGGATCGACGATTACGTGGTCAAGCCCTTTTCTCCCCGGGAACTGATGATGCGGGTCGGGGCGATCCTCAAAAGAGCCAGCGGCAGCTATTCCCCCAAGGATGTTGTCATCATCAATGGGTTGACGGTGGATTTCACCGCCCGCCGGGTCTATATTGACAATAAACGGGTGGAGATGTCCCCCAAGGAGTATGATCTGTTTTTCTACCTGGTCAAAAACCGGAATGTGGCCCTCGCCCGGGAAAAGCTGATTACCGATGTTTGGGGCTATGATTTTTACGGTGACGACCGCACCCTGGATACCCATATCAAGATCCTTCGCAAATCCCTCGGGGAGTATAGCCGGCATATCGTTACGCTGAGAGGAGTTGGCTACCGGTTTGACACGGAAGAATAAGCTGGGGATCAAATGGCGGTTTTTTCTCTATCTTGCCATCTTCACCGTGGTAACGCTGGGACTGCTCTGGATCTTTCAGATCGTGCTGTTGGATGATTTTTACCGTGCCATCAAAACCGCATCCATCCGCTCCACCGCCGAATCCATTGCCCGGAATGTCGGATCGGAGGAGCTGCAGGATTACCTGGAGGCGGTTGCCCAGCAGGAGGATCTGTGCATCCTTCTCTGCGATGGAGAGGGAAGACAGCTTGCCTCGGTAGACTACCTTCACGATTGCGTCATCCACCGGATGACCCCGGATGGCCGCTACGCCCTTTACGATCGAGCGCTGAAAAACGGCGGAAGTCATCTGGAAACCTTTGAGTGGGAGGGGGTTTCAGGAGCCCCTCCAGGTGCGCCACCTCTGCGGCAGGACCGGTTTCCGGGGATCCGTCAGCGGGATTCCATTGAAAGCATCGTTTCCGTTTCGGTCCTTCCGGACGGAGCAGGCGGAGAGCGGGTACTGATGCTCAACGCCATCGTTTCCCCCGTGGACGCAACGGTCTATACCCTGCGGGTGCAGTTGATCTGCATCTCGGTGATTATGCTGATGGTGGCGCTTCTGCTGGCCGTTATCATCGCCAGGACCGTTTCCCGGCCCATTGTCCGGATCAACGAGGGGGCCAAGGCGTTGGCCGCCGGACAGTATGAGATGCATTTCCCCGAAACAGGTTACCGGGAGATTGCCGAGCTTGGCCGGACGCTGAACATGACCGCCACCGAGCTGGGAAAAACCGAGGCCTTGAAGCGGGAGCTGATTGCCAATGTCTCTCACGACCTGCGCACCCCTCTGACTATGATCGCCGGGTATAGCGAGGTTATGCGGGATATTCCGGGGGAAAATACTCCGGAAAATATGCAGATTATCATTGATGAAACACAGAGGCTTTCCCTTTTGGTCAATGACCTTTTGGATATCTCCAAGCTCCAGTCGGGGACCCAAACCCTTTCGGTGGAGGAGTTTTCCCTGACCCGGACCATTCAAAGGACGCTGACGCGATACAATAAGCTGACCCGGCAGCAGGGATACCGCATTGAATTCCTCCACGATAGGGAGGTTTACGTTTCCGCCGATGAACTGCGGATCAGTCAGGTAATCTATAACCTGGTCAATAACGCCATCAACTATACCGGGCCGGACCGGTTGGTCATCCTGCGGCAGATTGTGGGGGAGGGCTTTGTCCGGATTGAGGTAGTGGATACCGGTGAGGGAATCGCAGAGGAAAATCTGCCCCTGATCTGGGACCGGTATTATAAGGTGGATAAGGAGCATAAGCAGGCCGCTATCGGAACGGGACTGGGGCTTTCCATCGTCCGGTCGGTGATGGAGCTTCACGGCGGCGGCTACGGGGTGGAAAGCACCCTTGGGCAGGGGAGCTGCTTCTGGTTTTCGCTGCCGGTTTTACCTCCTCCCGAATCATAAGGAATCGGCAGGGCGTGGATTTTCCCGCCCTGCTTTTCTTTTTTGCAGGGATAAAAGAAGGAAAACGGAAGAAAAAGACCATTAAAAAAGGAAAATGAAAAAAAGAAAAATTTTTTTCAAAAAAGATATTGACTTTCTTGGCAGAACGTGTTAGAATATATCCCGTCGCTGGAGCAAAAAAATATGCGGATATGGCGGAATAGGCAGACGCGCTAGATTCAGGTTCTAGTCGGGGCAACTCGGTGGAGGTTCAAGTCCTCTTATCCGCACCAATGTATGCCTTGCTGTAATAGCGAGGCATATTTTTTGCAATTGCGCCCATAGCTCAGCAGGATAGAGCAACTGCCTTCTAAGCAGTAGGCCGCAGGTTCGAATCCTGCTGGGCGCGCCAGATATGGTGGGTATAGCTTAGTTGGTTAAAGCGCCAGATTGTGGCTCTGGAGACCATCGGTTCGAATCCGATTATCCACCCCATAGCTTTAGGGTACGGGATGCTTCTTTCAAAAAAGCGTCCCGTATTCAATATTGGGATGTAGCCAAGCGGTAAGGCAACGGACTTTGACTCCGTCATTTCGATGGTTCGAGCCCATCCATCCCAGCCAAAAAGAAACGACAATTTTCGACAGAAGATTGTCGTTTCTTTTGTTCTCTTCACTTTTCTCTATTCGTTCTTCTCTCTTCTCTCAAATTGTCGTTTCCAGAGAAAAGATAAGAGAGAAGAGATAAAAGAAAAGGTAGCTTTGCTCCGCAAAGCATTGAATTAAACAACGAATCATGATATAACACATTCAGAGGTGAGTTCGAATTCATACGCAAAAATGCCAAAAATATCTTTTTCGTAGCCCATAGCCAAAAAAGAAGTAACTTTTGGTAGACAAAAGTTACTTCTTTTTTTATCCAAGCCGCAGGCTTGGCATATCATCACGACGCAGTCGTGGATATCATCAAGGGCGGCAAGCCGCCCTTGTATCTCATCACGCGCCAGCGTGCATATCCTGCGGCTTGATGATATACAGCCATACGGGCTGATGATATACCGCAACAAGTTGCGGATGATATACACGGCTTTCGCCGTGATTTATGTAAGAGTCCGAATTCATACGAAAAGCGGACTGGCGGATGCCGCGTGGACGGCTATCGGCCTTGCGGTAGGCACCTACTTAAACTGGCTGATCGTTTCCAAGCGGTTGAGAAGATATAGCGTGCGGGCCAATAACTCTATTACCCTGCCGGAGTTTTTCTCCAATCGCTTCCGGGAAAAGCATAAGCACATTCTGTTGATTGCCGCATCGGCCTTCTCCAAGAATATCTTCCAGGGGATCTTCAAAAAATCCGCTACCGATAAGCAGGTTATGACTGTTTCCCGAATCACTCTGCTGGCGCTGGCTCTCATCGGCATTGTGATCGCGCTGGATGAAAATAGCGTTATTTTCGAGATCGTGTCCTTTGCTTGGGCGGGCTTCGGCGCCACCTTCGGGCCTCTGATGCTCTTCTCCCTCTTTTGGAAGCGGATCAATAAGCCGGGCGCAATCGCCGGTATGGTGGGCGGCGCCGGAATGATCTTCCTCTGGAAGCTGGTGCTCAGTCAGTTGGGCGGTGTCTTCGGCATCTATGAGCTCCTGCCTGCATTCCTCTTCTCGGCGATCTGCATTGTTGTGGTCTCCCTGTTAACAAAAGCCCCCGCAAAGGAGATTGAGGAAGACTTCGACGCTGTTCGTGCCGGTACCCCGGTTCAGGAGCAGTAACAGAATAATAAAACGCCCCAGGAGAGACGCTTTCCCTCGATTGCGTCTCTCTTTTTTGCGGTTGATTGCTTTGATCGAAAAGATATGGTATAATAATAACACAACAGGAAAAATGCGGTGCCAACGGCACCGGATGGGAGAAGCACAATGTCAGTTTCGGCGTATATTGAGGCGCATAATCATAAGCTCTGCGACTGCTGCGGGAAGGTTCATGCTACCCCGGTGGATGAGGTGATCGTGGGGAACGGCGTGATCGCGCGGATTCCGGAGGTTATGTCGCGGTACGGGGCAAAGAAAGCCTTTGTGATTGCGGACCGGAATACTCAGGCTGCGGCAGGGGAGGCCGTCTGTAAGATATTGGAGGAGGGAGGCGTGGCGTATACCAGCTTCGTCTTTCCCCAGGAAATATTGGAGCCGGATGAGCAGGCGGTCGGCTCCGTCGCTCTCCATTTTGACCGTAGCTGCGATATTCTCATTGCCGTGGGTTCGGGGGTCATCAATGACGTGACAAAAATCCTCCGTAGCTTGGTCAAGCTGCCCTTTATTATCGTCGGAACAGCTCCTTCTATGGATGGCTATGCCTCGGATAGCTCTTCAATGGTCCGGAATGGCTGGAAGGTGTCCCTTTATAACGGCGTAGCGAACGTAGTGATCGGGGACCTGGAGATCCTCAAAAAAGCCCCTTTGGATATGGTCAAGTCAGGGATCGGAGATATGCTGGCAAAGTATATCGGAATCTGTGAGTGGCAGATTGCCCGGATTGTAAAGGGGGAGTACTACTGCCCGATGATCGCAGAGCTTGTCCGTTCCTCCATTCAGGCCTGTGTGGATAATGTGGATGGCCTCCTCAAAGGGGAAGATGAAGCCATCTCGGCGGTTTTTGAGGGCTTGGTGGGCGTTGGAGTGGCAATGAGCTTTGCAGGAAGCTCCCGCCCGGCATCGGGGGTGGAGCACTACCTCTCTCACGTGTGGGATATGCGGGGGCTGGCCTTTGGAACTCCCACCGCCAGCCACGGAACACAATGCGCCATTGCCACGGTGATTACCGCCCGGCTGTATGAACGCCTGCGGGGCTATACCCCCGACCGGGAGAAGGCTCTTGCGGCGGTTGCCTCCTTTGATGTGGAGGACTGGTACCGCCAGCTCTGCACCTTTATGGGTGCCGCCGGGGAAGGGATGGTCACTCTGGACCGGACCTCGGAGAAAAAATACGATCCGGAGCTGCATAAGGAGCGGCTGGAGCAGATCCTTTCCCATTGGGATGAGATTCAGAAGGTGGTGGAGGAGGTTCCGTCAGCAGCCTATCTGGAGGGAATTCTGGATCGGATCGAAGCGCCAAAAACCATGGCCGAGATCGGGATCGATCCGGGAATTTTGCCTTTGACCCTCCGGGCCTCCAAGGATATCCGAGATAAATATGTTCTTTCCCGCCTTCTTTGGGATCTGGGCCTGGAGGACTGGATGGATATGGAGTAAGAAGAAAGCACCTTCATCGGTTTGGGAAATGTTCTTAGCGAACATTTCCCAAAAGTTTTATTCGCCTTGCGGCGAGTTATATTGCTTCGCAGTGATATTTGGCTTTCGGCCAAGTGTTATTCGCTTCGCGAGTTTTAGAGGCGAATAAAATATCACTGAAACCGTAAGGTTTCAATATCACTTTTGCTTAGCAAAAATATCACTCCGACAAAGTCGGAATATCACCATACAAATAAAAAGAAAGAGAAGACTTGTTACAAAACAAATCTTCTCTTTTTCTGTTGTTAAGTGTGTTTGGGCTTCTGCCCGACTGCATTTTGTACTCACAAATGCGATGCTGGTTCTATCCAAATATATTATTTTATGCCAAAACAAAAACTTCGCTAACGACATTACGCTTTTGGAAGGTGCTTTTTCTTTTGGGAATGTCATAAAATAGGAATTGACTTTTCCCGGCAGGAGAGGTATAATTACTCCGTTCGCGCCTATGACGGGAGGGCCTTTTTCATTCCGTCAATATCAGAAAAAGAGATGAATTTTGTGAGTACGCTGTTATCGGTATCCATTGCGCTTTTGGCCGGGTTGATAATGACCCGTTTTTTCAAGCCGCTCAAGCTCCCTTCCGTTACCGCCTACCTGATCGCAGGTGTCCTGGTTGGCCCCTATTGCCTGGGACAGCTCCATTTGCCCGGGGTCGGGTTTGATTCGGGGGAGGCCGTGAGCGGGCTGGCTCTGGTTTCGGAGGTTGCCCTTGGGTTTATTGCATTTTCCATCGGAAATGAATTCCGGGTCCAGGATCTGAAAAAGACAGGGAAGCAGGCGCTGGTGATTGGTGTGTTTCAGGCATTGGCGGCAACGCTTTTGGTGGACCTGGCGCTGTTGGCGGTCCATTTTATCATACCGTATAAGCTGACTGTTCCGCAGTTGATTACCCTCGGCGCCATTGCAACCGCTACCGCACCGGCGGCCACCCTGATGGTCGTCCGGCAGTATAAGGCCAAGGGCCCTCTAACCAAGCTCCTTCTGCCCATTGTTGCGCTGGATGATGCGGTGGGCCTGATCGTGTTCGCGGTTTCCTTCGGTATTGCCAAAACTATGGTCAGCGGAACGGCGGATCCCATTTCCATCCTTATCAACCCCCTGATCGAGATTGCTTGCTCCCTTGCTCTCGGTGCGGTAATGGGCTGGGTGCTGACCCAGCTGGAAAAGCTCTTCAACTCCAATACCAACCGTCTGAATCTGACCATTGCGGCGGTGTTTCTGACTGCCTCTCTTTCTATGCTGGAAATCCCGATCGGGCCGGTACATATCCAGTTTTCCTCCCTGCTGGTCTGTATGATGCTGGGAACCGTTTTCTGCAATATCTGCCCCCTTTCTTCCGATTTGATGACCGCATCGGATAAGTGGACATCCCCCTTGTTTGCCCTCTTCTTTGTCATCAGCGGAGCGGAGCTGGAGCTGAATGTCTTTACCGATGTGGCAATCGTTGTGATCGGCGTCGTTTATATCATCTTCCGTTCTCTTGGAAAATATTTCGGAGCCCTCTTCAGCGCCAAGCTGACCAAATGCTCTCCTCAGATCTGCAAATATCTCGGCATTACCCTTCTGCCCCAGGCGGGAGTTGCGCTGGGAATGTGTGCTACTGCAATGCAGTTGGGGGAGCAGGGGAATCTGATCCGGAATATCACCCTCTTTGCGGTTCTGATCTATGAACTGGTCGGGCCGCTGCTGACCCGCCAGGCCTTGGCCGCCGCCGGGGAGATCCATCCCATCCCGGAGGAGGTCAAGCAACGCCGCCAGACCAAGCTGGATGCTGCCAAAAATGAACCCAAGGAATAAAGAAATCCCCGGAAACGGCAATGTTTCCGGGGATCTTTTGTTGTGAGAGTATTACTGCGCGTCCTGCTCGTCAAACCGGTCTCCGCACTCGGGGCAGAATTTGGGAGGATTCTTGGGATCCTCCGGCTGCCAGCCGCATTTATCACACTTATAAAGAGGTGCATTCGCGGGGCGCTTTCCACCGCAGTTGGTGCAGAAGTTTCCCTGATTGACCGCGCCGCAGGAGCAGGTCCAGCCATCGGCCGGCTTGGGGTTGCCGCAGTTGGAGCAGAACTTGCCGCTGTTTTGACTGCCGCAGGAGCAGGTCCAGCCCTTCTCGGCAGAAGCGGCAGGCTGTTGCGCACCCATCTGGTAAAGATTCTGCGCGTTGACACCGCCGGCGGCATTCATCGCCATTCCCATGCCCATAAAGCCGGTCATGGCTCCGGCACTGTTGGAGGCGGCCATCTTCATAGCGTCCACCTGCCCACCTACCAAACGGGCGGCCGCGGTGTTGGGATTGGTGGTCATTGCAAGCTCTTCCCACTCGGTGATCTTTGCCCGCTGGGCATCAGGAATGCTGACAGAGTTGAAGTTGAGAGAGAAGACCTCAAGGCCCCGCTTCTCCCGCCATTCTGCGGCAAGCTCCTCCCGCAGAGCAAGGGAGATTTCCTTGGTATGGGCCGGGATCTCGGAATAGGTGATCTTTTGGGCGGAGATTTTGGCCAGCGCCGGCTGGAGAGCGTTCATCAGCTCACCCTTGAGCATCTCGTCGATCTCGGAGCGTTCGTAATCCCGGGAGACATTTCCGCAGACATTGGTATAGAAAAGCAGCGGATTGACAATATGATAGGAGTAAACACCGTTGCACCGCAGATCTACCGAGAGCTTATATCCCAGCGCCTCATCCACAATTACCCGGAAGGGGATGGGGGTGGCGGTGCCGAACTTATTTCCGGTGATTTCTTTGGTGTTGAAATAATAAATCCGCTGGTCCTTGCCGGTATCTCCACCGTAGGTAAAGCGCTTGCCCAGGGTTTTGAAGGTATCAATGATCGACTGCCCCAGTGATCCGGCAAAGATGGAGGGCTCAGTGGAGGAGTTATAAGTAAACTCACCCGGCTCGGCACAGACCTCCACGATCTTTCCCTGCTCCACAATAATCATACACTGACCGTCCGCCACGGCGATCCCTGACCCGTTGGAGATGATATTATCGCTGGCTTTAGTGTTGGAGGAGCGTCCGCTGATCCGCTTCTGCCCTTTGGTGACCAGAATATCCTTATCGATTGCATCGCAATAGAAAAATTCCTTCCATTGGTCGGCGAGAACGCTTCCCGCAGCGCCAATTCCTGCTTTGATCAGACCCATAGGATCCGCTCCTTTCGATGGTACAATAGTAAAAGGCGGAGAGCAATGCCCTCCGCCTCTATTATAATATGAAATTTTCCGATTGTAAATAACAAAATTACTCGGCAACCGCAGCCTTCAGAGCATCCACCTTGTCGGTCTTCTCCCAGGCAACGCCCAGATCCTCACGGCCCATATGACCGTAAGCGGCCAGCTGACGGTAGATAGGCTTGCGGAGCCCCAGGGTCTTGATGATCGCCGCGGGACGGAGATCAAATACCTTCCGGACAGCCTCCTCCAGCTTCTCCTCGGCAATGGTAGCGGTGCCGAAGGTATCGATCATAATAGAAACGGGCTGCGCAACGCCGATAGCGTAAGCCAGCTCGACCTCGCACTTATCGGCAAAGCCTGCGGCAACGATATTTTTGGCAACATACCGGGCAGCATATGCGGCAGAACGGTCAACCTTGGTGGGATCCTTACCGGAGAAGGCACCGCCACCGTGACGGGCATAGCCGCCATAGGTATCAACGATGATCTTCCGGCCGTTCAGACCGCTGTCCCCCTGAGGTCCGCCGATAACGAAACGGCCGGTGGGGTTGATATAGTATTTGGTGGTATCAGACAGCAGT
>JAFTTH010000038.1 GCA_017466885.1 Oscillospiraceae bacterium | reverse complement strand
TAAATCCCTCATACGCCGCAGCGTATTTCATAGCGTCAGCTATTTCATAACGCGAAGCGTTATTTCACAAATCCCGCAAGGGATTTATTTCATTGAAAAGAACCCACACTTGTCGTAGACAAATGTGGGTTCTTTTCTGGTAGAGACAGTAGGACTCGAACCTACGACCTCTCGCATGTGAAGCGAGCGCTCTAACCAACTGAGCTATGCCTCCGAATAAAATAAGGTCTTTTCCACAGGAAGGCTATTCCTGCGGAAAGGGACCTTATCTGGTGGAGATGAGGGGGATCGAACCCCTTACCTCTTGAATGCCATTCAAGCGCTCTCCCAAGTGAGCTACACCCCCGGATTTGCACGGATTTCTAATCCGCAAGAGATATTATACCCTCCCCGAATGTATTTGTCAAGGGTTTATTTGAAATTTTATCAAAAATTTTTTCAGGACTCTTTCCTTTCCCTGTCTCGGTATTTTAGCAGCGCGAAATTGAGGTTTCTTCCGGCCGCAGAAAATTCATATCACCCATTGACAGCCCCCTTCCTCCGTGTTATAATAAAGAAAACCAAATAAACCTTATAAAGAGCGGCGGAGGGACTGGCCCTGTGAAGCCCGGCAACCTACCATTTTGGAACAGGTGCCAAATCCTGCGGATTAACCGAAAGATGAGGAATTTCAGCGCGCGGTTTTCCGGGCGCTTTTTATTTGGCATTCTTTTTTGGAGGTAAGCTCAATGAAAAAGTTTCTTTTCACTTCTGAGTCTGTAACTGAGGGACATCCCGATAAAATCTGTGACCAGATCTCGGACGCCGTTCTGGATGCGATTCTTGCCCAGGACCCCACCGCCCGCGTTGCCTGCGAAACCACTGTTACCACCGGTATCATCTCCATTATGGGTGAAATCAGCACCTCCTGCTACGTTGATATTCCCAAGGTTGCCCGGAAAACTGTGGAGGAGATCGGCTATGATCGTGCTAAGTACGGCTTTGACTGCCACACCTGCGCCGTTATGACCTCGATTGACGAGCAGTCGGGCGATATCGCCATGGGCGTTGACAAGGCTCTGGAGATCAAAACCGGCGAGACCGATGCCGAGGATGCTTCCACCGGCGCCGGCGACCAGGGTATGATGTTCGGCTACGCCTGCAACGAGACCCCCGAGCTGATGCCCCTGCCGATTTCCCTGGCTCACAAGCTGGCTCTCCGTTTGACCGAGGTCCGGAAGAACGGCACTCTCCCCTATCTCCGTCCCGACGGAAAGACTCAGGTCACCGTTGCATACGAGGATGGCAAGCCCGTGAGTGTGGATACCATTGTTATCTCCACCCAGCACGATGCCGCTGTGTCTTTGGAGACCATTCGTGCCGACCTGCTGGAGCTGGTTGTCAAACCCATTGTTCCTGCGGAACTGCTGTCTGATACCACCAAATACTATATCAACCCCACCGGCCGTTTCGTTATCGGCGGACCTCAGGGGGACAGCGGTCTGACCGGCCGGAAGATCATCGTTGATACCTATGGCGGCTATGCCCGTCACGGTGGCGGTGCCTTCTCCGGTAAGGATCCCACCAAGGTTGACCGTTCTGCCGCATATGCTGCCCGGTATGTTGACAAAAATATCGTTGCCGCAGGCTTTGCCGATAAGTGCGAGGTCGAGCTGGATTACGCTATCGGCGTTGCGCAGCCCGTTTCTATTATGATCGATACCTTCGGCACCTCTACCATTGCCGAGGAGAAGCTGGAG
>JAFTTH010000007.1 GCA_017466885.1 Oscillospiraceae bacterium | reverse complement strand
TTATGCAGGCAACGAAGATAACACCGAAATCGTTATTTATTTCTATTCGTTCACCGATGAAACCGTTGCGCAGAATGTAAACACCAAGTTTTACGGCGGAATAAAAACGGGTACAATCGGAAGCCTCGTTCCGAACGGAAGTTATACTTATCAATGGTTCAACCCTATCAATGGCGAATACTCCGAGGAATATGAATTCACTGCCACTCGGTTTGGTACATATTACATTGGCGACAGGACGCAGGCAACCGATATGGTTCTGTGCATAAGAGCTGCCGATAAATTCTGAACGAGTAATCGTATCTGATAAATTCCAATTCGTCGAACTCCGGTTCTAAAGTGAGACGTACTGCCAAAAAATTCCGTACACGCAAGTGTGCGGAATTTTTCACTTTTCACTCTTCACTTTTCACTAATTTCGCGTGCGCGGAATTTTTTGAAAGTAATAAGTAATAGTGAATAGTGAAGAGGTAAGGTAGCTTTTCACCGTGGCGAAAAGCATTTTTATTATAAAGCTTGAAAAGTAAGAGGTTTAGTAATATAATGAAATCAGAAAGGCGGTGGAGATATGAAAAATGCAAAACGAATTATAATCATTTCAATGTTACTCGTAATAACATTAGGCACATTTAGCGGTTGTATTAATTCTGAATATAAGCAACAAGAAATAATTAATACCTTTGATTCTTTTGAAAATGCACGAGATTATGTATTTGTCACTTCTTCCCCTGATTGTCTGTATGTTCGAGACAATGTGATTGATTTGGATCGTTTAACATACGATGGAGCTCCTTGCCATTATATTTCCACAACAACCACTTCCGCATATTTTTATGCATACCATTCAGAGTCAAAAAATACGGTAGATTTGCTCAATCTGTCATACCAAACTCTTGAGTTGACTTTCATTGCAACTGTTGAAGCAGAGAACGAAATCACACGAGCAAATTATTGTAATGGCGAGGTGTACTTTGTAGAATATAACAAGGGTGCTACGCCGAGCAGCTCATACTTGATTTATAACATTGAAACAAAGCAAAGCCGTAATGTGGAGTATCAAACGGTATCAGAAGATGTTTTTGAAAATTTTCAATCAGAGAAATATACGATTACCTATGAGGATGCCGAGTGGTCGTTAGAAACCAAACTATTGGTAAAAAACAATGCAACCGGTGAGGAAAAGACTGTTGGACGTTCTTTGCTGAAAACCTGCGAGCAGGGAAAAACGATCATCGGATTGGGCGATGTTTATGATACCACAAGTCCTATGGATTATTATGAGCATAATGGCGAAATATATATCGTATACACATACTTGGTGGATGGTTTTTTAGGATACCCAAGTTGCGTTTATATTATGAAATACGACTTTGATAGTCATACCATGCAGTACTATACATCAGTATTTATGGAAAATTTCCCGGAAGGGTCAATATACGATTTTAAGATCCCCGAATAAAAATGTTCTTAAAACAAAATAAAAAGTCAAAATAAATGATGGCATCTTTTTTGTCAAGACGAGCCAAAAGATTCCGTACACGCAAGTGTGCGGAATTTTTTACTTTTTCACTTTTCACTCTTCACTTTTCACTAATTTCGCGTGCACGGAATTTTTTGAAAGTAATAAGTAATAGTGAATAGTGAAGAGGTAAGGTAGCTTTTCACCGTGGCGAAAAGCATTTTTATTATAAAGCTTGAAAAGTAAGAGGTTTTGCGATATAATGAAATCAGAAAGGCTGTGGAGAAATGAAAAAGGTCAATGTTATTCCACTAATCGGAACATTATGCTTATTGTTCAGCTGTATTATAAAGCTTTTGGATTTATTCATCGAAATTCCGTTAGCATTGAGTGTTTGCGCCATACTGCTTGTGTTAGCAGCCAGCATTTTATCTTTGATTTTTGTGAAGCAAATTAAAGATGAAAATTCTATACGCGAAGCTCGAGCTAATGTTATAATATTTAAAATACAAAACTAAAATTTCAGAAGGAGAACGATGATGCAAAAAGCAATTCAAATTGCGTATGACGAAAATTTTGAAAAGAAGTGTAAAATCGCCCATGATGTCGGATTTCGGTACATCTCCGTAAATTTTGATGATACATCGGAGCCATCCGATACAACCTACGACAAAGCTCCCGAATATATTTCTGCAATTCTTGAAAAATATGATCTCAAAGCGGTACAGACGCATCTGTACTATTATTATCCGCTTTCCTCTGCCGATAAAATCGAGGATGAACTTGAGCATAGGGTATTGCGAGAGATCGAGGTCAGCGGAAAGATCGGAGCTCCTTGGTGTGTGTGGCATCCCCGCTATTTTAAATCCGGAGAATGGAATAACGGCGTATACGACGAAGAGAGAACTTTTTACTATAACCACGAAACAGTACCTCATTATTTGGAACAAGCAAAGAAATTCGGAACCGGAATAGCACTCGAAAACCTTTTCAGAAGCTTGATGTATGGCGGGGTTGAGACGCTGGCTCGCCTGTGTGATAGCTTCCGTACGGATAATATTGGAATCTGCCTTGACACAGGTCACGCGAACATTGACGAAGTAGATTTTGCGGCTGCTGTTTCCTTTTTAGGAAACAGAATAAAATGCACCCATATTCATAATAACTGGGGAACGCGTGACGATCACGCTCCCCCAATTTACGGAAATATCAAATGGGATAGTGTAATGACCTCATTAGCATCTATCGGTTATCAAGGTCCGTTGACGCTTGAAACGCGTTGCTGGTATGATAACGAGGACTTGCTACGCTCATTCGCCAAGCACAATTATGATTCTCTTGTGTTTCTTGAGTCTTTGATGAAAGCTGAGATTATATAAATGTTCAAATTTTGCAGTTGATTGAAGGAGCAAAAGCCGCTCGAGGACTGACTGTTATCATTGACGTTTTTCGCGCATTTTCTGTGGAAGCCTATCTGTTTGCACAGGGGGGCGGAGATGATCATTCCCGTGGGGGATGCCGAGCTTGCCTATAGGCTGAAGAAGGAAAACCCGCAATTCATTTTGGCGGGAGAGAGGGCATTTCAATCCATCATCTAACCCTCTCCGTCGGCTTCGCCTCCACCTCTCCCCAAGGGAGAGGTTTTTTCATTATCCCCAAAAACACAAATCGGCAGAGAAAACAACATCTCTGCCGAAATTTTTGTGTCACGGACAGTCGAGGACGCCTGTCCCTACAATTTTGGGTTATCCAAGCATCCTTATGAGAACGCTCCTAAAGAAGTGCTTTTTCCTTTTATACCAGACACGCTATTCTGCTGCCGGCCGATTGTACCCCTTTTCTGTCGCATCGTTACAGCGTTTGCGCAACCTTACGGATGATTTCAGAAACCTGTTTTGCACATGCGTCAATGCCTGCCTCCGTCAGATGAATGTTGTCATCTTTTCGGATGTATCGGTCGACATCCGATGCGACCAGCTTGTGCAGATCATTGATGAGAATTCCTTTTTCCTCCAAAAGCGGAACAATTAAATCATTGTATTTTTCAATATCGGAGTTTTGATTGTATTCGTTTTGAGGGGTGACCGGGGTGGTTGTTGCAAAAATCACCTTGTCGTACCTTGAAAGGAGAATATCGGCAATTCTCAGCATATTTTCCACATATTCCGATTCGGAGGTAAAAACTCCGTCGCCGAACAGATTGCAAATATCCCAAAGACCGTTGTTCCAATGAACAATCCTCGACCCGGACATCTCATTTTCCCAATCAAATAATCCCCGAAGGGTATATTTTGCAAATCTGCAGTTATCGTCCGGCTGAAAAACCTCAAAATCCTCTCCCAAAAGCTTGGGAACTTCATGGCCATATCCGATCAAACGGATGGAATCTCCCAGCAATGTTACTTTAATCATAGAATCAGTGCTCCTTCTGCGTTGGGGTTGCGGGAGGTATTTACAGACGTTGGTAGGAAAAATACCGATCCAGCCGGGCTTTTTTCACCAGCAGATAGAAGGGAATTCCCAGGCCGGCGCAGGCAATCGTCTGTTCCCCGGCGATGGTCAGCATATTCAGCGCAAAAAGCCAGGGGGAAAATTCCCCGGGATAGAGCACGACCGTCAGCTCAATGCCGATGACTACCGCGTTAATAAGGATAGGGGGGAGCACCGAGAGCAGGGGAAGGCCCTTGAGGGTAATATTCCGCAAAAGATAGGATAAAATGCCGGCAATCAGGGTGGCAGAGGTGCCAATCAGAATATCCAGTACGCCGGCAAGGTTTTGCCCGGTAGCAACGCCAATGGCATTGGAGATGGCGCAGCCTGCTGTCAGGCCGCAAAGGGGAATTGGGCCAAACACGCATAAAACGGACATACATTCTGCGACCCGCACCTGCAAAACACCGAAGGAAATGGGCGCCAGCAGGGTAGTCAGGACAACATAAGCGGCGGCAATCAATGCCGATAAGGTGATAAACCGGGTGGTCAGCTTCATCAGGGTTACTCCTTGGGGTCAGATTTCGTATCAGAAAAAAGTGCAGGGTCAAAGCGGTGGATTCGCAATAGGTCGTCCAGCCCCTCCCGGATTTCCTCCCGGGAGAAGCTTCCGGCCTCAAGCTGGGAGTCAGTCAGGGTGTTGAGACGGCTGTAAAAGTCCAGACCGGTCTCCAGGACGGAAAGGTCCGATCCATCTCCGGCGGCCTCAAAAAGCAGGTCCTCCGCTTCACAGTAGCGTCCCTCCTCCAGCAGGGGGAGGAGCAGATAATGCAGATCGTCCGGGGAGAGGGAAACCCTTTCTCCCTGCTCAAAGCGGGGCGATTTTTTGCCAAAAACGATCTGCGCAATGGCGTGAATATACATTTCAATCTGGCGCAAAAACCAATCCTCGTGGAACATTCAAAATGCCTCCCTTCCGGGATTATATCCCGACAATGGTGCAAACAGCGTGAGCGGAGATTCCTTCTCCTTGCCCAGTGAAGCCCAGCTTTTCCTCGGTGGTTGCTTTCACGCTGACATCTTTGAGGGAAAGCCCCATAGCGTTGGCAAGGATCTGCCGCATGGCGGGGATATGAGAGGCGAGCTTGGGTGCCTGCGCAATGACGGTAGCATCCACGTTTCCAGGGCGGTAGCCCTCTCTGCGAAGGATGGCACAAACCTCCTTCAGAAGAAGGATGCTGTCGGCACCGGAGAAGGCGGGATCGTTGTCAGGAAAGTGCTTGCCAATATCCCCAAGGGCGGCGGCCCCCAAAAGGGCATCCGAGATGGCGTGGGCCAGAACGTCCGCATCTGAGTGGCCCAGCAGACCCTTTTCCCAGGGGATCTCCACTCCGCCGAGAATCAGCTTCCGTTCCTCCACCAGGCGATGAACGTCATAACCGTGTCCAATCCGGATCATAGCGTTTTCCTCCTTGATCAGCGCCTCTGCGAGGAGCAGGTCCTCCGGCGTTGTGATTTTGATGTTGGTATATTCCCCCGGGGCAACAAAGACCGGAACACCCATCGCCTCCACCAGCTGGCAATCGTCGGTATAGTCTTTGCCGGTAGCGCGGGCAGTATCCATTGCCCTGCGGTAAAGAGCGGCCGAGAAGGTTTGGGGTGTCTGGATGGCGCGGAGCGCGGCACGGGGCGGGGTTTCCACGATCATTCCCGCTTCATCGCACCGCTTGATGGTATCCTTCACCGGGACGCCGGGAGCGGCGGCCTGATGGGCAATGGCGGCCTCCAGAATCCCGGTCAGGCAATCCGGGGTGATCAGGGGACGGGCGCCGTCGTGAATCATAAAATATTCTGCCTGGGGCGAGGTCATTTCAATGCCGCGGAATACCGATTCCTGCCGGCAGGAGCCTCCCTCGGTGAACCGAATGGGAACGGTGCTTTCCAGCTCCTTTGCGGCATCTCCGATGGTTTGATGGAGCTCCTTCCGGGTCACGATTACAATCTCCCGGACAAAGGGAAGGGCAAGAAAGGGCCGGAGGGTGCGGATAATGACCGGAGTGCCTTTGAGAGGATAGATGATTTTATCGATGCCGTTCATTCGGGAGGCAGTCCCGGCGGCAACGATAATCACAGAAACAAAAGGCTGCTTGTTCATAGCAATGTCAGGGGCGGGCCCTGTCCTTTCTTCAAACTTCGGTGCTGGTTGAGGCGGAATTGGCGGAAGAACTCCCTTCAGAGGGGACTTCCGAGGATGTTTCCGAGCTGACGTCAGAGGAAGTCGCCTCGGAGGAGGTTGTGTCGGAGGAAGGAGTGGAGGAGTCACCCGAGGGGGTGGAGGAAGAGGAATCCTCCGGGGGAAGGGGTGGCTGCCAGTTCTGCGCTAAGGCGTATTCGATGATTCCCTTGACCGTTGCATCGGCAAAGGCCTCAGCCACCTCATCCTTGACCAGATGAGAGTATTCGGTGGGGTTGGAAACAAACCCATACTCCATAATCAGGGAGGGGAGCTCCTGGGAGGTGGTGACCATATACCGGCCGAATGCAGTTTTTCCGCTGTTGCGGGGCTTGAAGGAGCTGCCATAAATATCCTTATAAACGGCGTTGACCTTATCGAGAATCGACTGGCAGAGGGTCATAGAGTAAGGGGTATAGTAAAAGTCGGAAACACCCTTTGCCGAGTAAGAGCCGCTATTATGGTGAACAGAGATAGCAATCTGGCCGTTGGCGGCCTCAATTAAGGGCATCCGGTCCTTGGCGGCGGTGGGGTTGTTGGTTACATCAAGGAATTTTACCGTTGCGCCAATTCCTTCCAGCCGTTTTTTAATCATCACCGCCAGCCGCATATTCAGTTGCGCCTCGTGGAAATAATCGTTGGAGCCCAGCGCACCGGGATCCTTTTGAGAATTATGCTTGGAGGAAACAGGGTATCCCATTCCGGTGGTGCCCATATAATCCTGGCAGGTCTTGCAGAAGCAGGGACTATGGCCCGGGTCAATGACGATCACCGAGCCGGCCAGGCTATACCCAAAGGAATTCTCCGCCTTGGAAACACTCAAAGGCCGGGTGAACCGAAAAACGATCTGTCCATCCTCAAAATAGTACCGCACGCCGTAAAAGCCGCCGGCATTTTTCAGCGTCAACGTCAGGGTAACGGCCATTGGATCTTCTTTTTGAGCAACCTCGATCTTGGTAAAGAGGCCGCTGGCAGAAAGAGCAGGAATCAATGTTTGGGCGTCAGCCTGAGCGTAATGGAAGGTCAGGGTCAGCTTGGTAGGCTTGTAGCTCGTTACATCATAATCGTTGATATGCGCGGTGGTGAAGGTCAGGGGAGAAAGCTCCGCCGCAATGGGAATTGCCCATTCGGTTTTCAGACGGAGATATTCGTAGATTCCATCGGCGGTGAAGGTGGCATCCGAAAGGCGGGAGGCGGTTCGCTCCTCCTCTTCAGAGGTTGCCCAGTCGAAATCAGCGGCATTGAGCCAGCCACCCGACCGGATGGGATAGAAGGAAACACCGTTGATCTTGGTGGCGTTTCCTGAAATGAACGCGATGGTCCCCTTGGGAAGATAGAAATTCTGGGGACGCTTCATATAATAGGTCTGGGTGCCGTCCTCCCCCACGGACGCAGGCTTTTGGGTGCCGTTTTTGTCAGTATAATACAGAGAGTATACAATGGCTTCCTCTGCTGTAACGATCACAGCATTTTCGGAGGTGTAGGTGGCTTTGGGGTTGATGGTAACGGAAGCACCCTTTTTAGTCTCTTTGAAGTCGGCATAGGTCGCCGAATAACTGACGGTGCCCAGCTTTTGCTCCTCGCTGGTGGCGGCAGGGGCGGTAAACTCCCCCTCAAAGATCCGGAAGCTGGACTCCTCATCCGTGTCCTGCTCCTCTTTCATTTTCAGGGTAATGGTTTTTCCGCCCACTGTAGCGGTAATCACAGCATCCTTATATCCCAAAGCAGAAACATTAAAGATCGTTCCGCCGTCAATGGTCAGAGAGGTGGAGGGGTAGACCTCCTTGATAAGTGTCTGGGTGCGGGTGATTTTATAGGTAACGGTTTTTGTTTTATGCTTAAATGCAATGGTGTTCAGTCCGTATTTCAGCTCCAGCCGGACGGAAATATATCCGTTGGCATCGGTCTGAAGCCGCTCTCCGTTGAGATAGACGGGGAAGTTGGGGTCGGAGGCGCCCCGGAAGGTCAGGGCAGACTCCTCGGTGGTAAAGGTTGCCTTGGGAGGATTGGACATCCGAAGAATGGAGAGAATATATTTATCCTCCGTTTTGCTGGCAAGCGTTTTGACCAGAGCGTCGGCAGAGGAGTCGTAGTTTTGGAGCATCCCCAAATAGGAATCCACACCGCAGCCCCGGAAGCCTTCCAGCTCCTTGGCGGTCAGATGTTGGCGGACCAGCTGATCGGGACTCATAAAGCCGTCATCATTTCCGATCCGGTTCTGCTGATATGTAAAACAAACGGCGGTGTGCTCCGAAAGGGCAGCCCAGCTTTTGGCTACTGTTTCGAAGGGGGTAGCTTTATTTTCGGTGGAGGGAAGCCCCGAAACAAATACGAAATCCAACAATCCACTTTTTACTGCTCCCAGCAGATCAAAGCCCCGGGCGTGGTCGGTCTCTTTCAAGGTAAGGGGAATCCCCTCACCGGAGACTTCGGTTTGGGAGGCGTAAAGCGCGTTGGCAGCCAGTCCCATTCCAACGCTGGGAAATTCCTTGAGCAAAAGCTCCCGATAGGCGGAGAAGAGAGAATGGCGGGCGCCCCGCAAAGCGGCCATCCCGGAATCTCCATCGGCCTTTGCGGCGGTCAGAGCCTCCTCCGAGGGGAGATAGTCGGTAAAGATAACACCGTCCACCGGGTGGTCAGTCAGAAGAGCTGAGAGCTCCCCGATCATCTGCTCGTCTGTGCCGGTTTTGGGGAGGGGATAAAGAATATAAAGGTTCAGACCCGCCTCCTTCACCGCTTCAGCGGCCTCCGCGATCCGGTTTGTTCCCTCAGGAGCCATCCCGCGGAGGGGAGAGTTGAATAAGGGCTTCCCTTCCGGGTCAAAGGCGGAGATAATCACGGTATTGAAGCCCCACTCCACCCCCTTGGCGAGGGCGGCGGTCAGCTCGGCCTGCCGGATGGCATCCTCATCTCCGATATAATCCACCCCATACCGGAGGAACAGCGCCTGCATCTGGTTGGGGAAGGAGAAGGTTCGGGTGGGGTATTCCGGCTCGGGAGGAAGTATCTCCGGCTGGGAAACAGTTTCGCTTTCCGTTCCGGAGGAGGTAGGAGCAGAGGAGACCTCCTGGCCGGAAGGGAGCCAGCTGGGGAGGGAGGTGATGGCGGCCGTTGCCGCGGCCGCAAGGGTCAGCCCCCCGAAAATTGCCGCAAGAAGAATATAAAATTTCCGGTTGATTCTCAAAAGACAATCACTCGCTTTCCATAGGCTTGCAAGAGATGAACGGTCTTATTGTTGCGTCAAAAGCTGCATAATGGGAGCATCCTCAAGGTGGACCTTCTGCTGTTGCGGAGAAAGTTCGATCCGCTGCTTTGTTTCGCAGGTCAGACCCAGCTCCTCAAAGGCGTGAAGGATCACGCAAAGCTTGCCAAAGGAGGGCAACTCCCGGCAAACCCTGTGCCAGAGAAGCTGACGACCTCCCGAGAAGCCCTGATTTTTCACAAGATAACGGAATAAAAACGCAAACTCCTCCCGATTGGGCAGAAGGGCGATCCGGTCCGCCGCTGAAAGGGGACGTCCGGTGAGTAGATGATCGTACCGGGAGGCGCCCAGCCAAACAGCGTCGCAGTCAAAGCCTGCCGGGGATATTTCTTTCAGCGTGCAGGAAACGCTTTCGGTGCCGTTGAAACGGTTGATCTCGCAGGTGAAGGCAATGTCCAGAGCATCCCCTGGCTGATAGGGCAGATCCTTGGGGGAGACACCGAAGAAAAGGGTCTGGATATAATCGTTACCGCAACGGAAGCGGAGCTTGGAATGCTTTCCCTCCGAAAGAGAGGTCACATGATCCAGCACCGCATTTTTGATCCCGAATACCGGAGAAGGGTTGCCTGAGCCGAAGGGCTCCAGCATGGAGAGAGCGGCCACCTCATCCACCGTCAGCTCAGCCGGTGAAACGAGAAGATCCACCCGAAGGGTGGGCGCAGGCATAATAGGAAACCGCTCGGCGCAGTACCGGTAGATCCGCTGGCAGAGAGCGGGGAAATCCTCCCGCCGCACCGTCAGCCCGGCGGCCATTTCGTGTCCTCCAAAGCGGACCAGCAGTTCCCTGGAATCACAGAGCAGCTCAAAAAGGGAAAAGCCCTCCACGCTCCGACCCGAAGCCCGGAGACAATCCTCGCCATCCGGGGCAAAAAGAAAGGCGGGTTTTCCGGTCTGCTCTACCGCCCGGGAGGCAACGATTCCCACCACTCCGGTGTTCCAGTCCTCTCCCACAGCCATCAGCACCGGTTGGTTGGCCATTTCGGGAGCGGCGTCCATCTGATCCCGGATCTTGGTCAGAATCTCGGTCTCGGTTTGGCGGCGCAGGGTGTTGAGCCGGTCCACCTCACCGGCCAGAAAGGCAGCCTCCTCTTCCTCCTCGCAGAGCAGCAGACGGCAGGCAAGCTCCGCGCTCCCCAGCCGTCCCGCGGCGTTGATCCGGGGAACAAGCCCAAAGGCCACCCGGCCGGAGGTGATCTCCTTCCCGGCAAAGCCGGCAACGCTGATGAGTGCGGCAAGACCGGGATTTTCCGTCTGCTCAATATGCTGCAGTCCGTGGGAAACGATGATGCGGTTCTCCCCGGTCAGCGGAACAATATCTCCCACCGTTCCCAAAGTGACAATATCGCTGCAAAAGTCCAGGGCGGAATCGTAATCACCGCCCTCCATGGCGCAGATCAGCTTCAAAACAATTCCTGCGCCGCAAAGCTGCTTAAAGGAGGAAGGGCAATCCTTCCGGTGGGGATTGACCACCGCGTAAGCGGGAGGAAGAACCTCCAGAGGCTGATGATGGTCGGTCACCACCACGCAAAGACCAAGGCTGTTGGCATATTCGATCTCCTTGAGGGCAGTAATTCCGTTATCCACCGTTACAATCAGCCTGCAGCCTTCATCGGCCAGCTGGCGGACAGCGGCGGTGGAAAGACCGTACCCTTCGCCGTCCCGCTCGGGAATATAGTACCCAACGTCTCCCCCCTGAAGGGAGAGATAGCTGTAAAGCGCCACAGTGGCGCTGACACCGTCCGCATCATAGTCACCGTAAACGATGATCCGCTCCCCATCTCCGATGGCCTGGGCAATCCGCCGGGCGGCCTTTTCCATATCCATCATCTCAAAGGGGGACTCGGGGAACTCGCCACCGGAAAGAAGTGCCTCTGCCCCGGCAGGATCGGTGATCCCCCGGGCGGCCAGCACCCGCGCCGGAAGAAGGGGAAGGCCAAGCGCTTCAGAAAGCGCCCGGGCACGTTCTGGCTGGGGCGGGAGCAGGTTCCATTTCATCATACGGGTCTTCATGAGGCAGAGATCCTTTCTGTCGATAAATGGGCATAATAACATCAATAACATTATATCAAAAATGCCCCTATATTGCAATCGTTCCGGGATAGAAATTTGTCGGAAAAGGAGGGATTTCCTGTTAAAACACAGCGAAAAACGGTATGCCGAAAAACGGCCGGAATCCCCTCGGCCGGGACTCCTTCCACCGATCCCGGCTTGACATTTTCCTCAAAGGGTGGTACACTTCTCTATAGCGAATCCACCCTGTGGTGCGATTCAAGGAAACTATTTGGTAAATGGAGGAATTTCAAATGAGCGGTGGTTGCAACCACGATTGCGCGAGTTGCTCGCAGAATTGTTCGGATCGTAAGGAGAGCTTCCGGGAGGAGCTGAATGCTCTGAGCAGCGTCCGGAAGGTGATTGGTGTTGTCAGCGGAAAGGGCGGCGTCGGAAAGTCTATCGTCACCTCAATGCTTGCTGTTTTGTCGGCCCGGTGCGGCTTTAAGACCGCCATCCTGGATGCGGATATTACCGGTCCGTCTATCCCCAAGGCATTTCATATTCAGCGTCGGGCGGAGGCCAGTAATGACGGGCTTTATCCCGTGGCCAGCGCCACCGGAATTGAGATTATGTCCCTGAATCTGCTCCTTCCCAACGAGACTGACCCGGTGGTTTGGAGAGGTCCTGTGATTGCCGGAGCGGTCAAGCAGTTCTGGACGGATGTGATCTGGAGCGATATTGACTATATGTTTATCGATATGCCTCCCGGAACGGGGGATGTTCCCCTGACGGTCTTCCAGTCCCTCCCGGTGGATGGGATTGTGATCGTTACCACACCGCAGGAGCTGGTGGGGATGATCGTGGAGAAGGCTGTGAATATGGCCAAGCTGATGGAGGTTCCGGTGCTGGGCCTGGTGGAAAATATGTCCTACTTTGAGTGCCCCGACTGCGGCGGAAAGCACCATATCTTTGGCAATAGCGATATTGAGGGCCTTGCAAAGAAACTCGGGATCGATCAGACCGCCCGGATTCCCATCAACCCCTCCCTTGCCGCCGCCTGCGATAAGGGTACCATCGAGCTCTTTGAGGGCGAATGGCTGGATGGCATCATCAAAACCATCTCCGAGCTGGAGTAAGCTCTGCGGCCTGTGCCGGTAGAATAAAAAGTCTCCCTTTGTTTGAAAATGCGCTGTTGAGCGTGTTTGTGCAAACAAAGGGAGTTTTTTCGTAAGGTGGTATTTATTTGAAGGCTTCCGCATTCATCAGAAAGCGGTAGATGGGAGCAATTTTTTCAAAATCACAGCTGACCCGGTGGGCAAGCTCCTCCGAGAAAAGGAGGGAAAGGTCTCCCTCATTATGGATTAGGCAGATATTTTTCCGGTCCAGCCAGGCGCGAAGTGCCTCGGGTTGATCGGGGTGACGGCTCCGTTTATAGCAATCCCCCTCCAGAGAAAAGACATCCTGCTTCTCAAAGCAGCGGAGTGCCTCCTTGGCAGAGCGCTCCCCCCGGAGAATCAGGGTGCGGATGGCCTCAAGGGATTCGTTGGAGGTGGTATAATACCCGCAGCCGTACCGGAAGCCGGCAGGGGAAATCTCAAAAAAATACCCCGGAAGGCCGTTATAGAGCTTCTTATCCCGCATAAAAACGCACCACGCGGTATCCCGATAGAGGGATTTATCCCGGGAAAACCGAACATCCCGATAAATCCGTGAGATGGATTTTCCCACCCGGGGATCGCAGAGAAGATGGGGGTCAATGGCGTGCAGAGTCGGCTCCAGTGCTTCCACCAGCTCCGCCATAGGCGCAACCACCACCTGCTGATATTCGGACTTATGCTCCAGGAACCAATCCCGGTTGTTAAGGATACGGTTCTCGAATAAAAACTCCAGAGAACGGGGCGTAAAAGGCATACGGCTCATCCTTCCTTTTCTATTTGAGAAAGGCACCACAGACGAAATGAGCATCTGTGGCGCCTTGTTTTGTTTACGACAGAAATATCGGTCAGATCTCGCCCCGGCTTGCCGCCTTCAAATAGGCATTGATAAAGCCGTCGATCTCGCCGTCCATTACAGCGTTGATATTGCCTGATTCAAAACCGGTGCGGTGGTCCTTGGCCAGGGTATATGGCATAAAAACATAAGAACGGATCTGAGAACCCCAGGCGATCTGCATCTGCTCGCCCTTAATATCCTCAATCTTATCCAGATGCTCCCGTTCCTTAATCTCGATCAGCTTGGAACGGAGCATTTTCATCGCGACCTCCCGGTTTTGGTGCTGACTGCGCTCGTTCTGGCAGGCAACGATGATTCCGGTGGGGATGTGGGTGATCCGGATGGCGGATTCGGTTTTGTTGACGTGCTGACCGCCGGCACCGCCGGAACGGTAGGTATCCACCTTCAGATCCTCATCCCGGATCTCAATGGCAACGCTATCGTCAATTTCAGGCATAACCTCAATGGAAGCAAAGGAGGTATGGCGCCGACCCGAGGAGTCAAAGGGGGAGACACGAACCAGCCGATGCACACCCGACTCGGACTTCAGGTAACCGTATGCGTTAAAGCCCTCAATGAGAATCGAAGCGCTCTTCAGACCGGCCTCGTCCCCGTCCAGATAGTCCAGAGTCTTGAGCTTGAAACCGTGCCGCTCCGCCCACCGACCGTACATCCGGTAAAGCATTTCCGCCCAGTCCTGGGCCTCTGTGCCGCCGGCACCGGCATGGAAGGAAAGAATGGCGTTTTTGGAATCGTACTCTCCCGAGAGAAGGGTGGAAAGCCGCTGGGTCTCCAGCCCGGCAATCACCTGATCCACTGCGGTGCGGATCTCCTCCAGCATATCCGGATCATTTTCCTCCACGGCAATGGCCAAAAGTGTCTCAGCATCTTCAAACTGGGCGACCAGATGCTCGTACTCATTGATCTTGCCTTTGAGCTGAGCAGTATGCTGCAGGACCTTTTGGGACTCTTCCATATTATCCCAAAAATTGGGAGCAGCTGCCTGCTCCTCCAGTCCGGACACTTCCTCCCGGAGCTTCGGCAAAGCAATGGCATCTGCCAAATCGGAAAGCTGGGGCTTCAAGCCCTCCAGCTCCAGCTTTATTTCATCATATTCAAGCATAGTGATCCTCCGTTATGATTGCGTTTTGCGCTACTGGAATAGTATACCGCTTTTTTGCCCGATTGTAAATAAAAAAGCGGAAAATAAAGGCGGAAATCAGGTTTCGTCCTGTTCCGGAACCCCGGTTGGGTGGGTCAGTCGGTAGCAGAGGGTCATAAGGCTATCCTCCAGGTGAACGTTTTCTACCGCCGCATCGGGATAATCGGCCAAAATATTATAATGGCTGAAGTTCCAGAATGCACGGACGCCCCCTTCGTAAAGAACGGCGCAAACAGCCTTCGCCGCATCGGGTGGGAGACAGATCATGGCTACCAACGGGTGCTCCTCCCTGCAAAATGCGGCAAGGGTTGCAACATCCTGCACTGTCAGATTCCGCATCTCCTTCCCGATTTTTTCGGGGGACTGATCAAAGGCACCGATGAGACGGAAGCCGTTGGCCTCAAAATCCATTTTCGTTCCGATGGCACGGCCCAAGTTACCGGCACCGATCAGCACCGTGGGGTATAGTCCATCCAGTCCCAAAATCCTGCCAATGGCAGAATGAAGCTGCTCTACGTTATATCCGTACCCTTGCTGCCCAAAGCCGCCAAAGCAGTTTAGATCCTGGCGGATCTGAGAGGAGGTAATCCCCATCAGCTCAGCAAGCTGGCGGGAAGAGATCCGGGTGACCTCAGCGGCGTGAAGGTCCGAGAGGAACCGGTAATACCGGGGGAGTCGGCGCACCACCGAAAAGGAAACGGTTTCTGTTTTCATCGCCACCAGCCTTTCTTGTGCCAAATCATTCTATCCTGTCATTATAACAGAAATTAGAAAAAATAGCAAGAAAAAGAGCGTATCAAATCCTTGGAAAAATGAAAGACTCCCTTCTTTGGCAACAGAAAGGGAGTCTTATTTATACGATCACGTCAGGATGGTCGCCCTCGCCCTCCAGCCGCAGAACTACACCGTTGGGAAGGCACACGGCAACATCCCCCGCCAGGGAGAGCCGCCCCTTCTGCACGCAAAGCCGGTCGGGACAGTCGGAGCTCTCAAAACAAACCGATCCATCCGAAAAAAGATGAAACAGAATCCCTTCTTCGGGGGCAGAGGCAGAGTCGGTTTCCATCAGACGGCCCGAATCGGGATCCAGGTGATACCAACGCTCCGCACCACCCGCCAGAGGGATTGACCCTACCGGCTGGGAGTGGAGCAAAACGGTTGCCCGGGTGGAGGAGGGCGCAGTTAGCTGACGGAGTGCCAGCCATCCGCCCCCAATTGCCAGGATCGCTCCCAAAAGGATCCATCCGCCCCGGCCAAAAAGAGGGAGAGGTGTTTTTTTCATTGTTCACCTGCGGTTTGCCCGCCGGTCAGGGCGGGAGAATAGAGGGATCAGAAGGCGGGAGTCTGCTCCACGCCAACAACCTTCCCCACAACATAAAGCTCGTCATACTCTCCGATCTGAATATCGCTATACCGCTTATTCAGGGAAACAAGCCGGGCACGGCTGCCGGTTTGCATCAGCCGCTTGCAGTAAGAGTCCCCGTTGAGGACGAAAATACCGATATCTCCATCGTCCAGCATTTGCTGGGGACGGATCCAAACCACCGATCCGTTGGGAATCCGGGGCTCCATGCTGTCTCCCTGGATCCGGATGCCGAATTCTGCCGAAGCAGGAACGGCATCGTCCACCATCACTTCGTCAAATTCCTCACCGTCCAAAAAGTTCCCGGTGCCGGCAGAGGCTGCGATCTGATACAGACGGATGGGCCGAAGATTTCTCCGCTCCTCCGGCTCCCGGATGGCAATGATCTCGGGACTGGCAGCGGGAACATGCTCCAGTTGTTTTTCCAAAACGCAGAGGACCATTTCCTGGCCGAAGGAGTCCAGCCGCCGGAAGTCAGCAATCAGTTGCTGCTCTTTTTTGGAGTAATTCTGCGCCAAAGAGACCTCGTTGCTCACGGCAAGCTCCCGCAGCTCCATTCCCAGAGCAGCGCAGACCCGCATTAAAGTGTCCAGCGCAGTGCCGCCGATTCCGTTTTTAAACATACTGGAAAGGGTGGAGGCAGGAATCCCCGTTTGTTTGGAAAATTCCCGCTGACTTTTATATTGCGCCTTAATGGCTTCCTTGAGTTTTTCCTCTCTTGCCCCTGGCATTTTGCGCCGCTCCTTTCAGAATTGCAATACGGTCGACAGCTTCTATGGCTATATCATATCACAGAAAAAAGAGATTGTCAAATAAAAATTCGAAATTTCGCACATTTTTTCAAAAAACCCCTTGACAATGTCCGAAATATCGAATATAATAAAGAAAACGAACGAAATATCGCACAATAAACCGTTTCCATGTTTATGATAAAGGAGTAATAAAAATGCTTGAAATCATCCTGACCTTGCTGTTTGTCCCCGCTCTTTGCGCTGTTGTTTACGGTGCAGACCGTCTGCTCCGGAGAGTTGTGTTTGGCCCGGCCAAGAAGACTGTTGCCCTGCCTCGCCGGATCTGTTTCGAGGAGTTGCAGAGCCATCGCGCCGCGTAAGCAGTGATTGAGCCTTCGAAAAAGTCTTTTTCTTGACAAATTTCGCATCGCCCCATATAATATGTATAAAATAAAACTTAAAAAGGGAGAGCGGAATTATGAGTCAGCAAAGCAAAAATAATGGCGCCGGTGTTGCGTCCTTAATCTGCGGAATCGTAGCCTTTTTCTTCAATCCTCTGGGTTTGGTTCCTCTTGCCGCTATCATTACCGGCATTGTCGGAATTGCAGCGAAAGATAAACCCAAGGGAATGGCGATTGCCGGATTGATTCTGGGTTTGGTCGCCGGTTGTAGCCAGATTTTTATGGACGTCTTTATCACCGCGATAACGGCGGGACTTGGATTCTTCGTATTCTTCATTTAAATCAAGGAAGCTGCTGGCAGTTGCCGGCGGCTTTTCTTTTTTCGCAAAAATCTTCATTGTCAATCTGTGATTGGCGTGGTAGAATGATAGAAAACGAGTCAGGAGGGAAGATGGATGGAAAAGGTGAGCTGCGAGCCGCTGACAGAACAGCTTTCCCTTTTTGTTTCGAAGGAGCACACCTTTGGAACGGATGCTTTTCTCTTGGCTGATTTTGCCGGCGAATACCGGGCGGAACGGTGCTGTGACCTGGGAACAGGGTGCGGGATCATTGCTTTTTTGCTGGCGGCAAGAGAGAAAGCGGCCCATATCACCTGCGTGGATCTTTCTGCCGATGCCATTTCCCTCTGCAACCGAACAGTAGAGACATATCCCGCTTTGGGGCGGGTCCAGCCGGTCTGCGCTGACCTGCGCAAGCTCGGAGGCCGGGAATACGCAGGGCAGTTTGATTTGGTGGTTTGCAATCCGCCTTATTATGCAGAAGGGACGGGAAAGCTCAGCCGGTCCAAAGCGGCGCAGGTTGCCCGGCACGAAATGGAATGTACCCTCGAGGATGTGGTGGAGACGGCATTTCGCTTGCTCCGGGTGGGCGGGAGTGTCTGCTTGTCCTTCAAGCCGGAGCGGATGGCAGATCTCTTTTTTGAGTTGCGCAAGGCGCGGCTGGAGCCCAAGCGGCTGCGAATGGTTCAGAAAAATGAGGGGAGCGCCCCCTGGCTTTTGCTGGTGGAGGCAAGAAAATGCGGTAAGCCCTTTTTGCGTGTGGAGCCGCCCCTCCTCTTATACCGTCCGGACGGAACCCAGACGGAGGAGTTTCAAAGAATTTACGAGATTCCATCAAAAGGAGCGATGCAGGATGAACCGAATTGAGGAAGGAATTGCCCTTGCCAACCAAATGGGTTTTGAGGGTGTGGGCGAACTGAAGCGGGAAGCGTTGATTTTCCGTGCGGAGGTCCGGCAGATGTGTAGTGCGGATCGGTGCCACGCATATGGAAAAAACTGGTGCTGTCCTCCCGGGTGCGGCACCATCGAGGAAGCCGCACAGCGGGTGGAAGGATATTCTCGGGGAGTCATTGTCCAGACAGTGGGCCAGTTGGAGGATGAGTTTGACTTCGAATCCATGCAGGAGACTGCCCGCATTCACCAGGAACGGTTTGCAAAGCTTGTAGCGCAGTTGAAGACCAAGTGGCCGGAGGTTTTTCCAATGGGTGCCGGCACCTGCACCATCTGCAAGGAGTGTACCTACCCGGAGGCTCCCTGTCGATTCCCTGACCGGGCGATTCCCTCAATGGAGGCATACGGTTTGTGGGTCAGCGATGTATGCGAAAAGTCGGGGATCCCCTATTCCTACGGAAAAAACACCATTGCTTATACCAGCTGTTTCCTTCTGCCCTGACGGGATAGGACAAGGCCACCTGCGCGAATGCAGGTGGCCTTTTTTGATGACGATAACAATATACTACTCTTTGGGGGAGAAATCAGACTTCCTTTTTGCAAAAGGTCAGAACGAAAAGATAGCCGGTGCAAAGCAGAAGGGAAAAATTATATCCGGTGCAAAGAAGGAGCCAAACACCTCCTACCCCTAGCCCCAGCAGAGTGATCCCCGAAAGGATTCTTCCGGTCAGATAGGCCCTTCCTTCGGGGAAAAACCGCTCTAAAAGAAGCAGGATTGCCCGTCCGCCGTCCAGCGGCGCAATGGGAAGAAGATTGAAAATTCCGATCAAAAGATTGGCGGCCGCAAAAGGAAGATGCACACCGGTTAGTAAAAAAAGAGCAAAAAGCCCCAGATTGACCCCCGGTCCGGCAAGCAGAGTGATCAACTCGTGGCGGGGGGAGGAAAGTCCGGCGCGTGGAATGATCCGCAGGCCGAAAGGGAGGAAGGCGAGACTTTTCGGAGGATCCCCCAAAAGGGCAAAGGCGGCCAGATGTCCCGCTTCATGACAAAGGCAGCTGAGAAAACCAGCCGAGAGGGTACCGGACCGATCCAGAAGAAAAAGCAGAGCGAGAACGGCAAAAAAATAAAAGCTGATCTGTACCGAAACACCCCGGACCTGAAACTCCATCTCAAAACTCCAGCAGCCAGGCAGGGTCGGCATATTTGCCGTCCACCTTTAAGGCAAAATGAAGATGAGGTCCGGTGGTCAGTCCCGTTTGTCCCACAAAGCCGATCCGTTCTCCCCGCCGCAGGAGCATTCCCTCCCGCACCAAAATCCGGCTCATATGAGAATAGGCAGTCACAAACCCCTCTCCGTGGGTGATTTCCACATGGAGACCGGCATTTCCGGTGGTGGAAACCTTGGTAACGGTGCCGCTCATCGCTGCGAAGATGGGAGTCCCTTCAGGGGCCTTCAGGTCAACCCCCGCGTGGAAATCCACCCCCTCACCAACGGGATTCTCCCGATACCCGTAAGGGGAGGTAACGGTATATTCCTCCAGAGGGAGTACCAGCCGGCAGCTTGCCACCACCGGGGAAAAGCTTGCATAAGAGGGCGCCGAATAATATTGCACCTCATTTTTGGATGAGACCCCGGCGGAAACCTGCAGCAGAGAGGGCCCTTCGATAGGCGGCACATCCTCCGGTAGGGAGGAAACAGCCTCTTCTTCGGAGGCGGTTTCCTGGGAAGTGTCCTCTTCTGTGTCATTTTCTGTGCCGAAAAAGTTCTTCATTGCGGCGGCAATATCGTCCAGGCGGTCGGAAAAATTACTCTCCTGAGGGGCGGCGATCATATTGGCAAAGCCGTCACGCAGGGATTGGTAGAGCGTTCCCCCTTGTGTTTTCAACAAAAATCCCGCCCCCAGCAGAACGAGACAGGCGGCAACCTGAAAAACTGTTACCCGGAAAAAGGAGTCTTCCTTCGCCGGAGCAGTTGTGTCGGATTGTTCCAATTCACCGGAACGCTCCGCCGCAACGATTTTATCGTACATATGGTCAAACCGCGGATCACGCAAATCCATTGTCATTCCTCCCGAAAGTCATCCCTCCATTATATGCGGACAGGGGCTTCCTTCATACCCAAATCCTCAGTTGCAAAGACACGCAGATTATGGTAAAATAACGGTAGAACTGTTTCCCGAAAGAAAGGACAGAGAATATGAACTGGAAAGAAATTACCCTGTATACCGTTCCCGAATGCATTGATACCATCTGCGGGGTGCTGATCGGTGCCGGGGCGGACGGTGCGCAGGTTTGCGATCCTGCTGATTTTGAAGAGTTTATGGCCGGAGAGGGCGCCTACTGGGATTACGTGGATGAGGAGCTGGAAAAGGAGCTGCGGGGAAAAACCTTCGTGCGGTTTTACCTTCCCGAAAACGACCAGGGTGCGGCCATTCTGGGGCAGATCGTCAGCGAGCTGAAGCAGCTGGCGGAACATTCTCCCCTGGATTTCGGAAAGCTCCGGATGGAAACGGCTACTGTAAATGAAGAAGATTGGGCCAATGCCTGGAAGGAATTTTATCATCCCGTTCAGGTGGGAGAGCGGCTGGTCATTTGCCCTTCCTGGGAGGATTACGACCAAAAGGAGGATCAGATCGTCCTCCGGCTGGATCCGGGAATGGCTTTCGGGACCGGTACCCACCAAACCACCCGCCTTTGCCTTTCCAAGCTGGAGGGGCAGATCAAGGGCGGTGAGCGGCTGATGGATATGGGCTGCGGCAGCGGTATTTTGAGTATTGCGGCGCTTTTGCTGGGAGCAAAGGAGGCTGTTGGGGTGGATATTGATGAGCTGGCGGTCAGCATTGCCGGGGAAAACGCCGCCCAAAACGGAATCGGGCCCGACCGGCTGCAGCTTTTCTGCGGCAACGCCCTTTCCGATAGGGCCTTCGCCGACTCTTTGGGGGAAGCCTGCTTTGACGTGGTGGCGGCCAATATTGTTGCGGATGTAATCATTGGAATGGCGCCCCTTCTTTGCAAGCTCCTTGTGCCGGGCGGAACGCTGATTTCCTCAGGGATTATTGAGCCGCGGCGGGCAGAGGTGGAAGCGGCTTTGGCGGCCACCGGGCTGACCAAGCTGGACCGCGCCTCTGAGAATGACTGGAACTGCATCATCTACCGGAAAAACGGATAAGCGAGTAAAAAATAACTACCCGAAAAAGAGTGAGATGCTCTTCTTCGGGTAGTTTTTTATCTGTTATAATACCGGCCGATATAGGGCTCGGGATCAATGCGGTTGCCGTTGACCTGAATCTCAAAGTGAACGTGGCTTCCGGTGGAGTTACCGGTAGAACCCATTAGCGCAATCAAATCGCCCTTCTTGACCTTTTGGCCAACCTTAACCTTCAGAGTGTTGCAGTGAGCGTAAAGAGTGCATACGCCGTTGCCGTGATCGATTTTAACGTACCGTCCGTACCCGGTGTTCCAGCCGCTGGTGAAGGCCGAAACCACAATTCCGTCCGCCGAAGCGCGAAGGGGGGTATTCATCGGGGCGGCAATATCCATCGCCTTGTGGTAATACTTCCAGCCTCTGGAGTAGTATCCGCCGTCCACCGGCCACATAAAGGTCAGATTTCCGATCTTTCCGTTTCCGGAGGAGGGCTTGATGGAGGAAACGGAGTTGGGAACCTTTTTGGTTCCTACAAGGAGAATCTGTGCAACCGGCTTTTTGATGACCTTGGTGGCAATGGCCTGCTTGCTCTGCACCGTTTCATCAATATAGGTGACGATATAGGTCACTTCGTTTTCACCGTTTTTGCCGGCCTTTTTGATCTGCGTCTGCCCCTGATAGAGGGAGGAGGTGTTGGTCTTCTCAACCGAGAAAGCGACCGACTCCTTAAAGGTTTCGGTGCGGGTGCCCTGAATGGAAAGATAGGGCTTGGCACCGGCGATCATCAGAACATCTCCCGGGATAAAGCGGTTGCCGTTATCCATACCGGGGTTGTTGGCGTAAAGCTCCTCAAGGGTGATGCCAAACTCCTTGGCAACATTATAAGGAGCATCTCCCAGCTGAACAGTGTAGGTGATCTGGGAGGCAACATCCGAGGTGACCAGATCGGTCAGCTTGGAAAGCTCCACAACACCGTTAATGGGGTAAAGACCTTCCTTGATCTCCACTGTATCCACAAAGGAAACGGTCTCAAAGCCATACTTTTTCTGGTAGTCAGCCAGCAGAGTGTCCAAAGTGTCAGTCAGGGCCTGGCCCTCCACCGTTGCACCCATGAATTCATCGTTAATATAAAGCCCCCAGGCTTCTTCGATCACACCGCCCGAAATGGCGATCATTTCGTTGCAGACATCGTTGGCGTCCGCCAGTTTATTTTGATCCACAACGGTGATGGTAAAGGTGGGATCAACGGTGATATGCTCCTCGCCGTCTCCGTAAACGATCCGCTCCTGCATCATCTGCTGAGCAGAGAAGACGACATTTTCATTGCTGACATAACCAATGGTTTTTCCTTCATATTCCACCGCAAGGCCAAAGGTCAGCCCCATATAATGGTTGACCACCGCCAAAAGCAGACACAGGCCGGCGACCGGAACGGTATAGTTGAACAGGGTTGCAAGATATCTGCAGAAGAACTGCACCGACCGGAATAAGCAATAAAAAACCGATCCCAGCCCGGCGAAGAGGTTTTTGCCAAACCCTTCTCGGACCCGCTCGCCAAACCGGTGAACACCCCGGACGAGCATTGTGCGGAACTTCAGAACACGACCGACTGCGCGGTCATACCGCCGGCGGAAAAATGTCAAGATCGATCGACCGAATTTCTTGATCCGGTCAAAAAAGCGGGTGGGGATGCGACGGATCGTCTTAATACAAAGACGGCCAACCAAAGAAACAAACCCAATGGTCTCCTCACCGGTGGCGCATTGAAAACGGATGAAAGCTTTTTTGCATTGATTGAAACGTTCCTGATTTTTGTTTATGACGGCGCTTTCAGCTGTTATCCCATGTTCAGACTTTTCCGCGGTTTCGGCGGCCTCAACTGCCTCGTCGCGGGCTTCTCCGAATTCTTCGGGAAACATCGAATCGCTCCTTTCGTTACAAATTGGTATCAAATTATTACAAAACGGTAACAAACGGTTACAAAGCATATTATACACGGAAATCCGGAAAATGCAACCCTTTTTTACGATTTCAGGCCGTTTGGAGATATTTTCCAGAGGAAAAGAAGGGATTTTTCAGAAGAATAGCGTTAGAATTCTGCTGTTTTTTCCCGCAAACACCCCTTAACGGTTACAATATCTGCCAATATAAGGCTCGGGATCAATCCGGTTGCCATTGACCTGGATCTCAAAATGCACGTGGGTGCCGGAGGAATTTCCGGTATCGCCCACCAGAGCAATCAGGTCTCCCTGCTTTACCTGCTGTCCCACAGTAACCTTCAGGACGTTGCAATGGGCGTAAAGGGTGCAAACACCGTTGCCGTGGTCGATTTTAACGTATCGGCCGTAGCCGGTGTTCCAGCCGCTGGTGTAGGCCGAGACCACAACGCCGTCTGCCGCGGCGCGGAGAGGGGTGTTGAGAGGCGCGGCAATATCAATGGCTTTATGGTAACTGGCCCAGCCCCGGGAGTAGTAGCCGCCGTCCACCGGCCAAAGAAAGGTCAGATCCCCGATCTTTCCGTTTCCGGTGGAGGGGGTGATGGTGGAAACGGACTGGGGAACCTTTTTTGTTCCCACCCAAAGAATCTGCGTGGTCGGTTCCCGGATGACCGTTGTGGAAAGGGCAGTTTTTTCTGCGACGGTATCATTCCGGTAGGTGACGGAATAGGTTACCTCCTGCTCCCCCTTCACACCGGCCTTTTTGATCTGGGTCTGCCCCTGATAGAGGGAGGAGGTGGAAACCTTCTCCACCGGGTAGGGAATTGCTTCGGTGTGAATCTCGGTGCGGGTGCCCTGAATGGAAAGGAAGGGCTCTGCACCGGCAATCAGCAGCACATCCCCCGGCAGAAAGCGGTTACCGTTGTCAATGATGGGATTATTGGCATAAAGCTCCTCTAAAGTAATGCCAAATTCCCGGGCAACGGTATAAGGAGCATCGCCGGCCTTTACGGTGTAAGAGATCTGCGCAGATACCTCTGAGGTGACCAGCGCCGTCAGCTCCTGAACCGGAAGAATATCGTCCACCGGATAAAGTCCCTCTTTGACCTCCACCTCATCGATAAAGGAGACGGTTTCGAAATCATATGCCTCCCGATAAGCCTCCAAAAGACCGTCCAGCGTGCGGGTCAGTATTTCCCCGTCGGTGACAGCGCCCAGAAATTCCCCCTTGACGGTCAGCCCGAAGGCCGGCTGAATCACCTGCCGGGAGGCCTCGATCAACTGACTGCAGACATCGTCGGCATCGGAAAGCCGATCTTTTTCCACCAAAGTGACGGTCCAGGTGGGCTCAATGGCGATCTCTTCCTGCCCGGCACCGTAAACGATCTGCTCCCGGAGCATCTGCTGGGCAGAGCAAACAACCTCCTCATCCTGCACGTACCCGATGGTTTTTCCCCGGTATTCCACCGCAAGGCCGAAGGTCAGCCCCATAAAATGCTGGGTCACACCCAGAAAAAGAAAAAGTCCGGCCACCGGAAGAACGTAATTGAGGATGGTGTGTCCCCGCCGGAGGAAAAACCGCCCCACACCGGAGAAAAATCTGCGGCAAAAATGTGCTGTCCCGGCCGGAACGGATCGCAGCCACCGCCCCAGTCTCCGGAAAATTTGGGAGAAAAGAGTGATGACTGCCTCTCCGGCGGCAAAACAAAATCGGGTGGAGAGGCTTTGGACTTGTTTGAAAAATGAAGATAACGTTTTTGTTTTTTCGCGTTGAGCTGTTCTCCCTTTTTCAGACTTTTCCGCTGGTTTGCGGGCTTCTCCGAATTTTTTGGAAAACATCAAATCGCTCCTTTCTGTGGATGAAATCATCCTGATTATTACAAATTGGTTACAAAAGGTTACAAAACGGTAACAAACAGTTACAAACCATATTATACTCAAAAATCCGGAAAAAGCAACCCTTTTTCTCTTTTTTATTTTGTTGACCGGAAAAAGGAAACAGAGGAATCTCCCCGGAAAATGGCCGAAACAAAGGGAAAAGAGCGGCCGGAGAGTTGACGAATCCCCGGCAAAATGTTACACTATTATCATCAAAATTCCAGCGAGGTAGACAGATGGCGAATATCAAAGGTGTTGCGGCAAAGGCCGGTCTTTCGGTTGCCTGCGTTTCCAAATATCTGAAAAATCCGGAGAGCGTTCTTCCCTCCTCCCGGGAGCGGATCGAGGCGGCCATTGCGGAGCTGAATTACATTCCTTCTGTGGCGGCGCAGTCTCTCCGCACCAAGCGGAGCTATACAGTCAAAGCCATTACCGAGAGCATTCGAAACCCCTTTTTCGCGGAGGCATTTGAATATATCCGTCTGGCATTATCCCGCCAGGGGTATACCACCGTTCTCCAAACGACCGATGCAAAACCCGCCGAGCCTGCCGACTTTGCGGGGGTGGACGGTGTGATTATCTGTCTGGTGGATGACGGCGAAACGGCGGATCGCGTTGCCCGGCTGACGGGCGGGAAGCTTCCGGTGGTCTCCATCTGCGGTGTTCCGCCGGCGGGTGATCTTTCCTATGTGCTGGTGGATATTGAGGGCGGTGCCCGTGCCGCGACCCGTCATCTGGGTCAGTGCGGCAAAAAGCGGTTGGCCTACGTGGGCGGGAGCGAGGACTGCTACCTTTCTACCCTGAAACGGAAGGGCTTTGCGGAGGCGGCCGGCGAAATGGGAATCGTTCTCCGTCCGGAGGATATTTTTGAAGGCCCCTCCAGTTTCCAGGGCGGAACCGCGGCGGCTGAGGAGATGATCCGCCGGGGACAGTTCCCTGACGGAATTGTTTGCGAAAACGACATTATTGCGGCGGGCTGTTTGCGGATGCTTTTGGATCACGGTGTGAAGGTGCCGGAGGAGATCGCTGTAACCGGCTTTGATAACATTTTGATTGCGCGGATCCTGACCCCCTCTCTGACCTCTGCGGCGCTGCAGATGGAGGAGATTTGCGGGGAGGCTTGCCGGCTTTTAGTGGACCGGATGGACGGAAAACCCGCAGCCTGCTCCCGGTTTGGAACAGAGCTGATGATCCGCTCCTCCACCGTCGGGAGGGAGCAGACGGAATGAAGCTTCTGATTGATGGAGACGGTTGCCCGGTTGTGCGGATTGCAGAGCGGATGGCGCTCCGGTATCAGATTCCGCTGGTTTTGTTTTGCGATACCAGCCACGTTTTTTCGGAGTTTGCAGGAGAGGTCGTGACGGTGGGGAAGGGGGCGGATGCCGCCGACTTTGCCCTGGTGAACCGTTGCCAGCGGGGAGATCTTGTCATCACCCAGGATTACGGCGTGGCGGCGATGGTGCTGGGGAAGGGCGGTTATGCCCTGCACCAAAGCGGGATGGAGTATACCGCCGCCAATATTGACGGCCTGCTGGCCGAGCGCCACACAGCCAAAAAGCTCCGGGCATCAGCCAAGCATCATTGGAAGGGCCCCCGGGCCAGAACCCCGGAGGATGATGCCCGTTTTGCCGCCGCATTGGAGGCGATCCTGAACCGGATCGTAAAATAAACCCGGAAAAACCGCGATAGGAGCAACACAGCCGCCCCCAATAACGGAGGCGGCTGATTCTGTGTTGTGGCCATCAGTTGGTGTTTCCGGCGTTGTAAGGTCAGTTAAGGTTTCGGGGCAAGCCGGGAGGGCGGGGTTTACTCCCGGCGGGAGATATGGTATAATACTCTGTGCGATTCAGAGGGCGCCGTGCCGATGCGGAATGGTGCCGAAAGAGCGAGGATGGGTTATGATAAAAATTTTGTTCGTCTGCCACGGGAAGATTTAAGCCAGGCACGGCATACCAAGCTATACAATGCTATACGACCTTTTGCAACGGGTTTATGCCATTTGTACTACTCGCATACTACTTTTCAAAATAACCACATTTTGCCCCAACATGACACAAATAGCACAGCCGCCTCTGTGATGGAGGCGGCTGTTTTATCATTTCAATACCTAATACTTTTAAACTACACCCAGAACTATTTGGAATGAAGCGAAGCCAGTGCCTTGATTGTTGGAAAGATATACTGCATTTATGTAAATAACAGCATCATCATTCAGCGTAACTCGGTAGCCTACTCGCTCTTGTCTGGTTGTACCAGCAGTGCCAGTGGAGGTATTGACGTTGATGCTTATCAATTCAATGGCGCTTGCTTTTTTTCCTGCCAGATAGGCACTCATTTGGGCGATAGCATTATCGGATGTTTCTGCAACCTGGGGATGTAGCAAGGCTTTGGCATCGGATGCGTTATCATCAGCTAATGCTGCCATCATTTCCTCTACTTTCGGAGTAGCTTCTGCCTCTCCTGCTATCGCACCTGACATGTTTTGTGTAAAATTACAGGCGGTTAAGCAGCCAAGGAGGGCAAATAGAACCAAGGTAAAGCAAATTATCTTTTTCATCAATAGGACTCCTTTCGATTTTTATTTATCAAACTGGTTGCCTAATTGAATTATATACTGCCAACACACAGAAATCAAGAAATTTCGTATCAATCCTCAATCGCCGCTACCCGTCCATATCTGTAAAAGTAGCTATGATGACGGTAGCGGGATTTTTTATGCCCATTTTGTCGGTGTTTGCTCCGCTGCTCAAAAGCCGTTTTTTCGTCATCTACTATAGATGCGTAACTCTTGCCGACGAAAAAGCCTCCCTTGTGTAAAGGGAGGTGGATTGCCGAAGGCAAGACGGAGGGATTGTCAATCCCCCAGTCAGCGTAGCTGACAACTCTGCCGAGCCCGCGCCCCCTTTGTCCGCTACGCGGACATTTCCCCCGCTGACGGAGGAATCAGCCCTTTGCACAAGGGGGCCTTTGAGTTGCAATCCCTGGAAATCCATGCTATAATACCCCCATCCAGCAAAAGATTGCCACGGGCGCAAGCGCCCTCACAATGACATATAGAAACGAGGAAACCTTATGCGCAAAATTCTCTTTGTTTGCCACGGCAATATCTGTCGGTCGCCTATGGCGGAATTTGTGTTGAAGGAGTTGTTGCGCCGGAGGGGGCTGGAGGATCGGTTTGCGGTTGCTTCTATGGCCACCAGCACCGAGGAGCTGGGGAACGATATTCATTACGGAACACGGAATATCCTGCGAAAAAAGGGGATTCCCTGTTCATCCCGCCGTGCGGTGCAGATGACCCGCCGGGATTACGGGGAATACGACCGGATCATCGGGATGGATCAATGGAATCTATCCAATCTCCGGCGGATTTCGGGAGGCGATCCGGAGTGCAAAATTCGGCTGATGATGGAATATGCCGGCCTTTCCCGAGATGTGGATGACCCCTGGTATACCGGGGACTTCGAGAAAACCTATGAGGATATCCTGGCCGGTTGCACCGCCCTGGCGGATGCGTTAGAGCGGGGAACAGGCTGGTAAAAAAAGAGGGACACCCTTCTGACGGTCGGTCAGGAAGGTGTCCCTTTATCGTTTGGGGTTGTGTCAGATTTGGGCGCCGTTTACCACCACAAGCTTGGGTTTGGCTTCCAGAGTCAGGGGGTTGCCCTCAAAGAGCAGGAAGTCCGCATCCTTGCCGGGTTTGAGGGAGCCGACCCGCTCGTCGATCCCGCAGATCTGCGCCGCAACGATGGTGATGGCCGCAAGCGCATCCTCCCAGGGCATTCCCTCCCGGACAGCCAGGCCGGCACAGAGGGGGAGATACTGGATGGGGATTACAGGGTGGTCGGTGCAGATGGCGGTAATGACCCCGCCGCGGGAAAGGATCCCGGGAGCCTGAGGCGTTTGGTTGCGGAGCTCCGGCTTACTGCGATCGGTCAGGAAGGGCCCGCTGATCACAGCGACACCCTCCTTGGCCAAAATATCCTCAGTCAGGTAGCCCTCCGTTCCATGAACGATGGCAAAATTGAGGTTAAACTCCTTGGCAATCCGGATGGCGGTGAAAATATCGTCCGAGCGATGGGCGTGGAAATGCGCCGGAACCTCGCCCCGCAGAAGGGGAAGAAGGGCCTCACATTTGGCATCGGGGTCGGGCAGATCGGTATCCTCATCCGTATCGGCATGGCGGCAGTCCTGGAGATACCGCTCTGCCTTGACCAGTTGCTCCCGGATGATGGCGGCGGTGGCCATCCGGGTAATGGGAGCCTGGTTTTTTCCGTGATAAACGGTTTTGGGATTTTCACCCAGGGCAAATTTAATGGCGGCAGGAGCCAGAAGGATCATATCGTCGATCCGGCGGCCCACGGTTTTCATAGCCAGCAGTTGTCCCCCAATGGGGTTGGCACTTCCCGGCCCGGTCATAACGGTGGTGATTCCTGCGGCGGCCGCCTCCCGGAAGCAGCGGTCCAAGGGGTTGATGGCATCCACAGCGCGGAGATGGGGAGTGGAGGGATCCGTTTCCTCGTTTCCGTCATCCCCTTCAAAGCCAATAGAATCCTCCCACATACCAATATGGCAGTGAGCGTCAATAAATCCGGGGAAGAGAGAGGCACCGGCGGCATCGATCACCTCTTCGGCGGGATCTGCCGTCAGCCCGGACATCGGGCCTATTTCGGCAATCCGGGTGCCCTCCGTCCGCAGGTAGCCCGACTCAATGACGCCAAGTTCCTGCTCCATGGTGTAAATTTTCGCGTTAACGATCAGCATAGTAACCCTCATTTCGGTTGAAATAGTAGGAAAGGGCTGCTGTATGGGATCATACAACAGCCCCGGTGTTCAAACATTAGTGGCCGCGACGGGAATAACTGCCCCGTTTGGAATCCACATTCCGCTTCAGGTCAGACATCCGCTCATCGCTGGATTGCTTGAATTTGGTCAGCATATCCTCAAAGTTGGTGGGCTCAGCGGAGCGGGGGAGACCCTCAAAGGTTCTGCCCTGATGGCTGCGCTGGGGCTTGGGTTTGGGAGGCTCGCACTGCTTAATGGAAAGGCTGACCTTTCCGTCCTCCCCAATGGTGAGAACCTTGACTTTCACGGTCTGGTTCAGCTGAAGGTGATCCTTGATCTCCTTAACGTATACCGAAGCGACCTCTGAGATGTGCACCATACCGGTTTTGCCGTTTTCCAGCTCGACAAACGCGCCAAACTTGGTGATGCCTGTTACCTTGCCTTCATAAATGCTTCCGACTTCAAGCTGCATAAGACTGACTGATCCTTCCTCTGATTTGCGGCACCTGCCGCTAATATGCAACGCCCTTTGGGCGAGTGCTTCATTCTTTGGCGGAGTTGCCTCCGGTCTGCCCCGAGATCCGGGGAATATAAACGATCTCATCCGGGTAGGCGAAACGGAGCTTCTCCCGGGCGATATATTCAATATACTCTTTGTCTCCGGTTTTGGAGAGCAGATATTCCAGATCCTTCCGCTCCAGCTCAGCAGCCTGGATTCTTTGATTGGTCTCCTCCAGCTTCTGCTGGATCTGAGAAAGCTGGGTGGTATCGTTAACGATCAGGACAGCTATGTACGCCAAAAAGACCGCCAGCGATATCCGCAGCAGTCTGGAACCGAGCTTTCCTTTCTCCGACGAGCCGAACCGAAGCTTCATCCTCTTATGCTCCCGAGCTTTTTCTCCGGACGTACCTCCCCCTTGTTGGAGGTGTACCCACATCATTATACTGCAAAGTTGCATTGGATTGCAAGAGGTTTTTTTGATTTTTTCTTGGTTTTTTAGGTCGTTTTTCCGATTTTTTTCGGGAAATATTTCTTTTTTGCTTGAAATGGGCAGAAATCTTTCGAATGGTTTTCCAAAGAGCCAAAACACCCCGGCGGATCCAGCCCCATACCGTTGCGGCGATTTTGCCGAAAAACCGTACCAGCAGATCCCCCAGTGTCAGCCGCCAAAGGATAAATCCAAGCAGCTCACCCAGCAGAATATAAAGCCGGACCTCTCCGCTGCTTGCGGTCATCATAAAAAGATAGCTTGCCGCTGACGCAATACAAAAGGTCAGCAGATCCTCCCCTAACACAGCGATAAAATGATGGGGGATCCCCCGGCGGAGGATCCGGAATCCGTCAAAGACAAGACAGATCATCCCGCCGAGAACCATTGAAAGAAGAAAATCGATCAACTGTTGATGTACCGAAATTTCCAAAGGGATCCTCCTTTGCTGTCAGCGGAAAAGCTTGCCGAAAAATCCGGTGTGCTCTCTGGGGGAGGAATCGGTATAAACGATAGCCTGGACGGTTCCTTCCACCAAAAGCTCCCCCGTTTCCACACTCATCCGGTTGATATGCAGCCCCCGGCCGCGGATCTGTAAACCTCCCTGAAAAAGGGAGGCGGAGATGGTGGTGTCATCAAAATTATCTACTCCGGCTACCCCGGTCACTGTCAGCTTGGTTCGTTCCTGCAGGGTGACGTTGTGGGGTACGGTGGGATTGGGGCGTTTTGCATCGGCCATAGCGGCTCATCCTTTCTGTGTTATTCAAAATAATGTATGCAAGAGAATATCCGGAAAATGTCCGGCCTCACTTTTTTGTTTCCAAGAGGGGTCAAATGCGCCATTCCTATTGCGAAGGAAAGAAAAAAATGGTATAATATGAGTAGAGAAAACCGACAAGGAGGCGGAAGAATGAGAATCCGTCAAATTATGGAGGCGATGGAGGAGCTTTTCCCTCGGCGCCTTTGCGAGGAATGGGATAATTGCGGCCTTTTGGTGGGGAATCCCGAGGAGGAGATCAGCCGGGCCGGTGTTTGCTTGGATATTACTCCGGCGGTGCTGAAGGCGGCCATTGAGGAGGAGATCGAGCTTTTGATCTGCCATCATCCGGTGATCTTTCATCCTCTTTCCCGGGTGGATAGCGAGTCGGTGGTGGGGCAGCTGCTTCGGGCAGGAATCTCTGTCATCGCCGCTCATACAAATATGGATGTTGCCTCTGGTGGCGTCAACGATTGCCTTTGCGAGCGGCTGGGCCTGCGACAGATCGAGCCCCTGGGGATTCTGCGCCGGGAGGCAGGGAAAAAGATCGTCGTCTTTGCCCCGGAGGAGGCGGCAGAGCAGGTGCGGCAAGCTCTGGCAGATGCCGGTGCCGGTGCGTTGGGAAATTACCGGGATTGCTCCTTTCTTTCCGCCGGAACGGGATGCTTCCGCCCGGTGGAGGGCTCTGACCCCTATTTGGGCCAGCAGGGTCGTCTGGAACGGGTTCGGGAGGTGCGGATCGAGGCGATCTGCCCGTCGGAACGGGTGGCGGATGCCATTCGCGCCATCCAGGAGGTTCACCCCTACGAGATGCCCGCTTTTGATATTTTTGAGGATAGCGGTGTCCTGCGGGAATATGGAATGGGGCGGATCGGCGTGCTGGATCGGGAGTACTCTGCGCCGGAGCTTGCCGGGATGATCCGGGAACTTTTGGGAGGAGAAACCATCCGGTTTACCGATTTCGGTAAGCCAATCCGCCGGCTGGCTGTCTGTGGCGGAGCGGGAGGCGATCTGCTGGAGGATGCAATGGCGGCAGGGGCGGATGCCCTCCTGACCGGCGATGTAAAGCACTCGGTGATGATCCAGTCTCTCTGGGCGGGCTTCCCCATTTTTGACGGGGGACATTTCTCCACTGAGGTATGTGTGCTCCGCCCGCTGCGCAGACAGCTTCGGGAACGGTTCCCTCAACTGCCCATCTCGGTGCTGGGCGAAACGGAACAGATTTTTCAGGAGGCATAAGGTCTCCGTTTTTGGGAAAGGCAAGGTTTAACCAATGGCATTGGATGGCATTACCCTTCATTTTTTGTTGGAGGAGATCCGGGCGGGGGCGGAAAATGCCCGGGTGGAAAAGATCTACCAGCCCGCGAAGGATACCCTCATTCTCCTTCTGCGGTCGGCCGGGGGAAGCCGTCGGCTTTTGATTACCGCCGCGGCAGATGCACCCCGACTGCATTTTACCACCCAAACCCGGGAAAATCCCGATACTCCCCCCATGCTTTGTATGCTTTTGCGAAAAAAGCTCTCAGGAGGTCGGCTGATGGGAGTGCGCCAGCAGGGATTGGATCGCACCGCATTTTTGGATTTTGAGGCGACCAATGATCTGGGCGACCGGGTCCGGCTCTCCCTTTGCGTGGAAATTATGGGGCGGCATAGCAATATTATCCTCCTGGATGAGGAGGAACGGATTGTGGATGCCGTCAAGCGGATCACCCCCGAGATCTCCTCGGTGCGGTCGGTCCTTCCCGGGATGCGGTATACCCCCCCACCCGCCCGGGATCAGATCTCTTTGCTGGAATGTTCCTGTGAAGAGCTGGTGGAACGGATCTGTGGGACGGATGCCCCCCTTTCCAAGGCGATCCTAAAATATACCGAGGGAGTCAGTCCCATCATTGCGCAGGAGGGCGCTTTTTATACCCAGCGGGGTCGGGACGAATCTGCCCTTGCGCTGACCGGGGAGGAGCGGGATCGGCTCACCTTTTATCTCCGGGGGATCCAGCGGATGCTGACCGAAAAAGCCCCCAGGCCCACCCTTCTTTGCGAAACCAACGGCAAGCCCCGGGATTTTGCCTTTTTGCCCTGCCACCAGTATGGCCACCTTGCCACCCTGGAGGAGTATCCCGATTTCAGCAGTATGCTGGATGATTTTTACCGGCGGAAGTTTGGAGTTTTGCGGAAGAATGCCGCCGCAGAGCAGCTTTTGAAGGTCCTTTCCGCCGCCTCCGACAAGGTGACCCGCCGGGTTGCCGTTCAGCGGGAGGAGCTGAAGGAGTGTGCCGAGCGGGAGCAGTTCCGCAAATGGGGAGATATTCTCAGCGCAAACGTTTGGCAGCTTGCCAAGGGAATGCATACCGTTACTCTGCCGGATATCTATTCCGAAACGGGGGAGGAGATCACCATTCCCCTTGACCCGGCTCTTTCCCCCCGGGAGAATATTCAAAAATGTTATAAAGAGTATAAAAAGCTGGATAAGGCAGAGCGGATGCTGACCCGGTTTGTTGCAGAGGGGCAGCAGGAGATCACCTACCTGGATAGTGTTTTTGATGCGCTTTCCCGGGCGACCTCCGAGGCTGAGCTTACCGATATCAAGGCCGAGCTGCGGGAATCGGGTTACCTTCGGGAGCGGGGCGGAAAAGGGAAGGAAAAGAAGCGTCCCCCCTTGCCCTTTGAGAGCTTCTGCTCGTCGGACGGCTTTTCCATCCTTGCCGGGCGAAACAATATTCAAAACGATACACTCTCCCTAAAGAAGGCCGCAAAGAGTGATATGTGGTTCCATGTGGGGAACATCCCCGGGTCGCACGTGGTTATCGAATGCGGCGGGCGTTCCGTCCCGGATCGGACGCTGGAGGAAGCCGCCGTTATCGCCGCAACGCGAAGCCGTGCTGCTGAATCACGAAAGGTGCGGGTGGATCTGACCGAGGTGCGGAATGTCCGAAAACCTTCGGGAGCCCGTCCCGGAATGGTAATTTATGAGAATTTCCGGAGCGTTTTTGTGGATCCGGATCCCGAACTGTGCCGCCGGCTGGCGGAAAAGAAGGAATAATCTGACAAGCTTTGTGCATATATAATCCGGAAGAAAAGGTCGCAGGAGGCGGATCGATATGCTTTTGAAGGGCGCAAAGATTCTGGGGGAGGATTTTATCCTCCGGAAAGCCGAAATAAAAATTAAACAGGGAAAGATCGCGGCGGTCGGAGCCATTTCTCCGGACGGTTGTGAAGAATATTCTTTTGATGGGAAACTGATTATCCCCGGTCTGGTGGACATCCATTCTCACGGCTGTGTAGGCGGAGATTATAGTGAGGGAGACCCTGAAAGCCATAGGAGAATGGCCGACTATCTTGCCCGGAACGGTGTCACCGCCCATCTTCCCACCACGATGACCCTGCCGGAGGAAACCCTCGCGGCAGCCTGCGCTGAAGCGGCGGAGATGGCTGAGAATGGGAAGGGGAGCCGATGCCTGGGAATTCATCTGGAGGGCCCTTATCTGTCCTACGACCGGAGAGGCGCCCATAATCCCCAGTATCTTCGGAACCCTGACCCGGAGGAGTTTGAGCGTCTCAACCGGGCGGCAGGCGGCCGGATCCGGTTGGTCAGCCTTGCACCGGAGCTTCCGGGTGCGGTGGAGTTTATTGCCGCCCTCAAGGGGAAGACGACCCTCTCCATCGCCCATACCGCCGGGGATTACGAGCTGGGCTGTAAGGCCTTTGATGCGGGAGCAAACCACCTGACCCACACCTTTAACGCAATGACGGCGTTTTCTCACCGTCAGCCGGGCGTGATCGGTGCGGCAGCAGATTGCGGTGCCTTTGCGGAGCTGATTTCTGACGGAATCCACGTTCATCCTTCTATGGTGCGGGCCGCCTTCCGGATCTTTGGAGAGGATCGGCTGACTCTGATCAGCGACTCTATGGCCGCCACCGGCTTCCGGGACGGAAAATATCAGATGGGTGGCCAGGAGGTCACGGTGAAGGGCCCCCTTGCGACCCTTGCGGACGGTACCATCTCCGGTAGCGCCACCAACCTTTTCGACTGTATGAAAAAAGCGGTCTCCTTTGGGATACCCTTTGAAAAGGCAGTCAAGGCGGCCTCCTTCAACCCCGCCCGCTCCATTGGGCTGGACCGGACTTTGGGGAGCATTGCTGTGGGGAAAGAGGCTGACCTTGTGATTCTCAATGAGGATCTTTCCATTCACCGGGTAATGATCGGCGGTGCATTTTACGAATCGGAAAATTCATAAATCCTTCTCAGATTTGTGATCTGTCTATGGTATGATAGAGGCAGAAAGCGGACGGCAAAGGAGGATGACAGATGCCAAGGATAGGGCTTGTGCTCGCCGGAGGAGGAGCAAGGGGAAGTTATCAGATCGGTGTATGGAAGCTTCTGCGGGAGATCGGCTATGAGCCCTCGGTGGTAACGGGATGCTCGGTGGGCGGTCTGAATGGTGCTGTTATCCTTCAGGGAGACTATGAGGTTGCCTGTGATATTTGGTCCAGGATCTCCACCGACCTTGTGCTGGACGTGGATCTGGAGCAGATGCGCCGGAAGGGGATTGAGGAATCCCCGGCCTGGCTTGCCAAGGAGGCGATCCTCCAGGGAGGAACGGATTGTGCCCCTCTGCGTCAGCTTTTGGAGGAATATCTGTCCGAGGAAACGATCCGCTCATCAGGGATTGACTTTGGTGTAACAATGGTAGAGTGGCCCCGGATGAAGGGGAAAAACGTTTTCCTGGAGGAAATTCCCCGGGGACAGTTGATTGACTATCTATTGGCCAGCGCCTCCTTCTTTCCCACTATGCGGGCCTACCCCATCGGTGAGGTCTCTTATATTGACGGAGGCTATTGGAATAACACTCCGGTGGATATGGCCCTGGAACGGGGCGCAGAGGAGCTGGTTGTGGTTGAGCTCGGTTCGCCGGGCGTTGTGAAAAAGATTGATACCGGAGACCGCCCGGTGAAATATATCCGTTCCCAGTGGGATTTGGGGCATATTCTGAATTTTTCCGCCGAAACAGCCCGCAGGAATATGCGGTTGGGTTATCTGGATGCAAAGAAAGCCTTCGGTTTGGCGGACGGCGAAAAATATACCTTCCAAAAGGATGCCTTCAAGGGCTATGGCGGTGCTTTGCCTCTCCTTTATGAGGAGTTTTCCCAGCTTTTGGGGATTGAAATGACCGGGCTTGCCTTCAGTACCTCCGAGCGGTATGCGCGGCTGGTGCTGGTGCGGTGGCTGTTCGGTAATCTGGGGAGAAAAGCGCCCTTATCCAAGCTTTTGCTCCGCGCGGCAGAGTTCGCAGGGGAATATATGGGGGTGTCCCCCGAAGAATGTTATACGGTGGAAACCTTCTCGGAAGCGCTGAAAAATGCGCTGGAGGAGCATCAGCTGGCCGTCCGGGTGGCAGAGGAGCTCCGGGAACGGTTGTTCCTTCCGGGAGATCTTTCCCGGGAGGGTCGGAGTCAGCTTCGGGAGATCCTCAAGCCGGGAAAAGGGAAAACAGTAGCGGCCATCCTGCATATTATGGAGGAATATGAGCCGAAGGAACGGAAAAAACTTTTGAGAACCATTGCGGGCGTAGTTCCGCCCGAAACGATCGCCGCCTGCTATTTGTGGCTGATGCGGGGAAAGAAACGAAAATGAGGAGGGATCAGGATGGGCAAGCTTTTGGTGGGACTGACCGGCCAGACCGGGGCCGGGAAAAGTACCGTTTCGGAGCTTTTGCAGAAGGAAGGGTTTGGGCGGATCGATGCGGATGCCGTTTCGCGGACGGTATGCGGCCCGGGAATGCCCTGCGTGCTGGCGCTGGCGGAGGCTTTTGGTGAGGAGATTCTCCTGCCGGGACAGGTGTTGGATCGCCGGGGATTGGCAAAAAAAGCCTTCTCATCCCCCGAAAATACAGCCCTTTTGAACCGGATCACCCATCCCTTTATCAAGGAGGAGATCCGCCGGCAGACGGTGGAGGCCTTCCGGGAGGCGGATATCCTCCTTTTGGATGCGCCCACCCTTTATGAGAGCGGGTGCGATTCCCTTTGCGGGTATGTGATTGCGGTGATCGCCGATCCGCAAATTCGCCGGGAACGGATTCTTTCCCGGGATGGCATCACCCCTCAGGAGGCAGAGCGCCGGATGTCCGCCCAGGGCGGAGACGAATTTTATACTGCTCGGGCTGACCTTGTCATCCGGAATGACGGTAGCCTGGAGGAGTTGATTCCTCTCTGCAAAAATGCCGCCGACTTACTCCGGAAAATCGCCGCACCAAATTCCACTCCCTGCATATAATAAAAACAGCGGGACTTCCGCCGGAGGTGGACTCCTCTGTTTTTACATAAAATGGGGCGGAGAAGATGAATGGCTATGAAACGGTTTCTCTGATTATCCTGGGAATTTTTGCGGTTTTTGGCGTGGCATCCGTGGGGGCACTGGTCCGAAAGGGACTGGCCAGCCGGGGGAAACATACCGTAACCCTTTGCATCCTTTACCCTCAGCGGGAGCAGGAGGATGCCGAGCAGCTGATCCGTTCCGCGGAGCGGGAGCTGGAGGGCCGCCGGGAACGGCGGGGTTTTGTGATCGTTGCGGGGGAGGATACTTCTCTCCGGGAACGCTGCCAAATGCTGGATCGGGATTTCGGAAATATCCGTTTCAGTACCTATTCCGGTCTGCCTGCGCTGTTGCAGGAGCTGGCAGAGGTGGATTGAATATTGGCACGACCCTCCAATAGGAGGTAAAAATAAAGAAGAGAAAGGAAAATTTGTCCGCTCTGCGGGCAGAAAAGGTGAAGAGTATGAAGATCAACATCACAGCAAGAAAAATTACCGTGACCGAAGCATTTCGTAACCGTTCGGAGAAGAAGCTTGCCAAGCTGGACAAATTTTTCGATGCTGACGCTGAGGCCAACCTCGTCGTCAGCGAGATCCGGGATAAGGTAACGGTGGAGGTCACCGTCCGGAATAAGAGCCTGGTTTTCCGCGCCGAGCGGACGGCGGCAGACGGTGTGGATGCACTGGAGGCCGCCTGTGATGCCATTGTCAAGCAGATCGTTAAGAATAAGGGACGGCTTGCCACCCGCTATTCCAAGGAGGCCATTGATTCCATTCCGGAGGATCTGCCTGAGGAACCGATGGACCTGGTCAAACGCAAGAGCTTTCCCGTTAAGCCGATGGATGTGGAGGAGGCAATTTTGCAGATGGATCTTTCTGGGCACGAATTTTTCCTCTTCCAGAATGTTAAGGCCGGGGAGATCAACCTTGTTTATCGTCGGAAAAACGGCGGGTATGGTCTGCTGGAGCCGGAACGTCTGTAAAAAAGAATCAGAGCGGTGTCCAATACGGACACCGCTCTTTTATATTTCGTCGGGGGAAAGGATCACAATGGGCTCGGGTGCGCCGGCAATCCCGGCCTTTTCTGCCTCCTGTAAAAACACCTTCAGTCCGGTGTACCGGAGCATCCGGCGGTTGTTATCCACCATTTGAAAAACAGTTTCCCGCTTTCCAACGATAATCAGTAGCTTTTTGGCGCGGGTGACCGCCGTGTAAAGAAGATTGCGGTAGTAGAGCTTTTCAAAGCCGCCCAAAAGGGGAAGGATCACCGCATCAAACTCGCTGCCCTGGGCCTTATGCACTGTAATGGCGTAAGCAGGCTCCAGGTCGGCAAGATGGTCGGTGGAGAGGGAAGCGACCCGATCGTCAAACCGGACGATCAGCGTTCCGGCGTGCTTATCAATGGCCTCGATCATTCCGATGTCCCCGTTGAAAATTCCGGCACCGTCCTTTCGGCCGGCAGTCCAGGGAATGTCGTAGTTATTCCGGGTCTGCATCACCTTATCTCCCAGGCGGAAGGTGTAGGAGCCGTATTTCAGCTCCGGCTTCTGCTTGGCGGGAGGATTGAGGATTCCACCCAGCCGCTGGTTGAGGGAGAAGGTGCCAAGCTCCCCCTTTCGGCCGGGGCAAAGCACCTGAATGTCCCAAAAGGGGGAGTAGCCGTAGCTGGTGGGGAGTCTGCGGCTGACAAGATCGCAAACAAGCTCTGCCGCTTGATCTGACCGGGGGGCGGGGAGGAAGAAAAAGTCCTGTTTTTTTTCATCCAGTACCGGATATTCTCCCCGGACGATCCGGTGTGCATTGGTAATAATCAGACTCTCCGCCGCCTGCCGGAAAACCTCTGTCAGTTGAACGGTGCGAACCTTTCCGCTTCCCACCAAACATTTCAGAATATTTCCCGCCCCCACCGAGGGGAGCTGATCCGAGTCGCCCACCAAAATCAGCCGACAGCTCAAGCGCATTGCCTTGAGGAGCGCTTCGAAAAGCAGGGTGTCCACCATGGACATCTCGTCAATAATTACCGCATCACATTTGAGAGTGTTATTCTCGTTTCGCTGAAAAATAGCACCGGCGGCATCCGAAAAGCCCACCTCCAGCATCCGGTGGATGGTCTTTGCCTCCCGCCCCGTCAGCTCAGACATCCGCTTGGCGGCCCGTCCTGTGGGGGCAGCCAAAGCAACCTCCAACCCGGCACTTTCCAAAATGGAGATGATCGCCCGGATAGTGGTAGTTTTTCCTGTGCCGGGGCCGCCGGTCAGAACAAAGACCCCACCGCTCAGAGCCTCCTCAATGGCCTGCCGTTGGAGGGCGGCGTAGGTCATTCCGGAGGCCTCCTCCAGAATGCCGATGGCCGTCCGGCAATCACAGCCGAAAACAGGCGGAAGCTCGTTAAGCATGGCGATCCGCCCGGCAATGTACCGTTCCGATTCGTAATATCTGCGGAGAAAAAGGCGTTCTTTGTCTCCCAGAATCTCGGAAATAATATCTCCGTCCTCAATCTTTTGATCCAGCTCTACCTCAATGGAATCCAAGTTCACCGAAAGGAGGGAGCCCGCCAGATTCAGTAGCTGATCCCGGGAAATGCAGGTATGCCCACTATCCAGACAAACACGAAAAACATATAATAATCCCGCGCCCAGCCGGACGGGTGCAGCATCCGGATACCCCAGAGAGATCCGGATTTCGTCCGCCCGGGAGAAGGAGACCCCCACCTCCTCACAGCAGACGACAAAGGGATTTTCCCGCAGAACATCCGCCGCAAGGTGGCCGTATAGCTTAAAGAGGTTGACTGCCTCAGAGCCGTTGAGGGAGAGCTCCGAAAGAGCCTGCATGGTGATCCGGGCATCAAAGAGCTTGGCAAGGTTGGCCCGAAGCTTTTCCGCCCGGTTGTGGGAAAGTCCCGGCACTTCAAAGATTCGGCCGGGATCTTCTTCCAGAATGGTTAGCGTATCCGCACCGAAATATTTGACCAGCTTCTGCGCGGTGACCTCACCGATTCCCCGCACCGCTCCCGAGGAAAGGAACCGGATGATTTCCGGCAACGCCGAAGGAAGCCGATGTTCACAGAACACAGCCTTAAACTGTCTGCCGAAGGTGGGGTGGCTGGTAAAATTGCCGTGGAGGATCAGTTCTTCCCCCTCAAAGCATTCGCCCAGCTCCCCGACGGCGGTGATCCCCTCACCGTCGCAGAAAAGCTCCAGCACAATATATCCGGTTTCGGGATTGTGAAATACCACATCCTCCACCGTACCGGTAATTTCCAGAAGCTCCGTTTCCGCCATAAATAAAAAGCAAAGCGGGTTTCGCTTTGCGTTTCCTCCGGTTCAAAATAGGGGAGGGGTCAGTTTTGACCCGCTTCCCCGGCAAGCCGATGCAGGGTTTCCCCTGTCAGCCGATAGGTTGTCCATTCATCCATCGGGACAGCACCCAAGGATCGGTAAAAGGCAATGGAGGGCGCATTCCAATCCAAACAGTTCCACTCCAGCCGACCGCATTCCCACTCCAGGGCGATCTGCGCAAGGGAGCGGAGGAGGGCTTTACCGTACCCCTTGCCCCGATGCTCCGGCAAAACGAAAAGGTCCTCCAGCCAAAGTCCTCTCCGCCCCAAAAAGGTGGAGAAGTTATGGCAAAAGAGGGCAAACCCCACCGGATTCCCCTCCTCTTCCACAAACAGCACCTCGGCGCCCTTCCGGTCAAAAATCTGTTGGGCGAGAAGGGCTTCGTCGGTGGTGATCTGATCGGCCATGTGTTCGTATTCCGCCAGCGCGCGGATAAATCCGAGTATTACAGGAATGTCCTTTCGTTCCGCGAAGCGAAGGGTCATTGTTGCTTGTCCCCGTTCAGGCATCGTTTTACGTCCTCTCCGAAAAATTCGTACCATTTTTCGTCATAGTACTGGCCGTCACTTAAAAGGATGGAAAGCCGTTTTGTCCCGACGATCCGCCCGTCATACCGCTCACAGAGCTTATCAAAGAGCTTTTCTGCGGGGTTGCCGCAGATGACCGAAAACTCCACCTTGCGGAAATTATGCCGGGTGAAAAGCTCCTTGAGAAACCGGCTCATATCCCGGGAAAAGATGGGGTTGGGCTCCCCAAAGTTGATGATATAAAGCTGGTGGACCGAGAAGGTCTCCCGCTTGATGGCGGCCCGGAAAAAGCCCAGCACCCGCCCCTCGGGGGAAAGGCTGACCATATCCAGATTATCCCAGGAGGAGTCGGACACCGCAATATCATAAGACCAGTAGCTATGATAGTTATAAAACTTGTATTTTTCCGTGTAAGGGATCTCCCGATACCGGGTAGAAAGCTCGCCACGGTATTTGTAAGCAAGATCAAGCATACGATTCTCCTATTTTCAGAGCTTTTTGCTGCAACGGTTGCAGTAACTGGCGGCAGAGGGGTTGAACTGCCCGCAATGAGGGCAATGGCGGGTATCCTGCGCCTCATCCAGCTTTTCCAGAGTCCACTCCAGCTCCAGCTTCAAAGCGTAAACCTCGGTGCAGGCGTCCTCGATCTTTTCCTCGCAGGAGATGCCCAGCTCCTTCTGGTCGAAGTAGAGCTTTCCGATCCGCTGATAACGGTTATTGATCCGGCTTTTGAGTTTGGAAGCGTGGAGCCGCAGCTTGGAAATCTCCACAAACTCACCGGCCTTCTGCCCGGCAACAGAGAGTGCGTCCTTCGTTCTTTCCATAATCAGGTCAAAATCATTCATAGAGGAACTCCTTTCCGGCAATGCCGGTTACTTTTCCATCCATTCCGGAGGAGAAACACACCCCTCCTTACACCCCTATTATACTACCTCCCGGGATATTTGGCAAGGGAATCTTATTCAAAAAAACCGCCCCCGAAGGGGCGGCGCAATAACGGTTTTCTCAATACTCACTGGTATCAATATCATTCAGTTCGGCAAAGGGGGTATTGCTAAAGGTTTCTCCCCAATATATAATATCCTCCGGCATCCGCACCTCGGTCAAGGAGGTACAGTTATGGAATACATTGTCCCCGATTCTCTCAACCGAGTCAGGAATATAAAGCGATTCCAGATTGAAACAGTTGTAAAAGGCGCCCATAGCAATTTGTGTTACATGATCGGGAATGACAAACTCTTTGTCCGGCTTTCCTTGTGGATAAAACAAGAGCACCGAGAGATCTTTGGTATAGAGCACGCCATCCACGACGGTTAAATACGGGTTATCTTCTGCAACGACAATTTCTTCAAACATCAAATCATTCATTGAATGAGCTTTCTGATCGTTTAACGTCGAGCCTATATATGGATTATTTAAAGTGATTCCCTTCGGCTGATAAGTGGAGGGAATTACTATTTTTCGAATCGAGAGGTTTTCAAAAGCGGAATCTCTGATGTCAACAACTCCCTCCGGAATAACCACTTCGCCCCCGATTCCATTATAATCCGTCAAAATTCCATCATCACTGATAATAAATTCTTCTTGGGTTTTCCGTTCGTATCGGGTGTTTTTAAAAGCATCCACACCGATTGTTGTCTTGCCGGAAGGGTAACTTTCCAGCTTCACACAATTAAGAAAGGCCGCTTCACCAATCGACTTCAATTTGTCAGGGAAAGTTGCCGTTTCCAGTAGCATACATTCACGAAAGGCATTTTTTCCAATCGTTTCCAAAGTAGAAGGAAAAACCACTCGCTGGAGATTTTGGCAAGAATCAAATGCGTATTCTTCGATCACCGTTACACCCTCTGGGATTACGATCTCCGTCAGTTGACGACAAAACGCAAATGCATTTCGCGCAACTTTTTTGAGGTTTGAAGGCAAATTGATAGTCTTTAGGCTTATACAACCGGTAAATGCTTCTTCTCCGATTTCTTCAATAGATTCGGGAAGTGTAACAGATTCTAAATAGCGGCAAAGTTTAAAAGCAGTTGCACCAATACGCTCAACGGAATCGGGAACAACATAATTCTTCTGAGCGTTCCCAATCGGGAAATAGACCAGCTCTTTCATATCTTTGGTGAATAACACATTTTCTACCGATTTATATTTGGGATTCCCCTCGTCAACCGAAAGAAGCTGAATGTTTTTGTTATAAAATATAGACAAGTCAAACTCATCCATATCATCAGGGATGACAAAAGTAACTTTCGAAAGATCTTTTACGATTACCCCTCTTAAATCCTTCATTCCCTTGCTCAAAACAATCTCATTAAGGGAAACGCAATCAGCGAGAGCATTCTCTTCCACTTTCTCCACCGTTGCGGAAAGGCGGAGGGTCTCCATATTCTTATTTCCTTCAAAGGCAAGGGCGGCAATGGAGGTGACCCCTTCCGGGATAACAACCTCGGAGGCGGTGCCGGTGTAAGAGAGGAGAACGCCATCTTCAATGATAAAGTTATCCAGAGAAGCAGTTGAAACAGGGGCACAAGAGGAAAGCAACGCAACAGCTCCTATCATCGCAGCAATAAAACACGCGACTACTTTCTTTTTCATCGTCGATCTCCTTTCCAAAAATATAAAGGGTCCCCGCCCCCGAAGGGGCGGTAGGGTTACTGGGCAATTTGGAATCCGCTTAGTTCAAAGAAGGGAGTTCCATAGAAGGCTTCTGCACAGCTACTGCGACCGGATAAATGCTCCGGAATGCGAGCCTCCCGCAAGGACTTGCATCCGGAAAAGGCTTCATACTGAATATCCACAACAGAATCAGGAATATAGACCGATTCCAGTTGGTTGCAGTTCAAAAATGCGGCGGGGGCAATCACTTTAACATGATCGGGAATGACAAACTCTTTGTCCGGCTTTCCTTGGGGATAGAGGATCAGATTGGTCAGATCTTTGGAGTAGAGAACACCATCAATCACGGTATAATACGGATTATCCGGATGAACAATGATTTCGTTGAAAGTTTTGCCGCTGTTCATCAGTAGTTTTTGATTGTTCAGGTTGATTAAAAAGGTGTGGTAAACCAGAACCCCATCATCTATTTCTTGCGTAGAGCTTTTGAGGGATGCAGGAATCGTTATAGAGGTAATTTCTGCATCAGAAAAGACCATTCCCTGAATATTGGTGATTCCCTCCGGCAGAATCACGATCGAATCCGTTCCGTTATATTTGTTGAGAATTCCTTTTGCGGTGATTTCAAAAATATCCTTCTGATTCTTTTCATAGCGAGTTTCAAAAAAGGCATTCTCTCCAATCGCAACGTTTCCGGAGGGGTAAGACTCCAGCCGATAGCAGGTATAAAAAGCATTTTTTCCAATCGTTTTCAGATTCTTCGGGAAGGAAATTGTGGTCAGACTTTCACAGGCTTGAAAGGCGTATGCATCAATTTGGGTTAATGTGGAAGGAAGGGTAACGCTCTTTAGACTTTTGCAGCCGGAAAAAGCATACTCACCGATAGTAGTGACACCCTCTGGAATGATAATTTCCTCTAACGAGATACAATGGCTAAAAACATTATTAGGGATTGTCTTTAACTCTGAAGGAAGTGCGATTGATTCTAATGACATACAGTTGGAAAAAGCACTTGAACCGATTTCGGTAATCCCAGCGGGCAACGTGACTGACTTCATGTTTCTGCAATTTTGAAACGCTGCTTTTCCTATAATTTTAACCGAGGATGGAATTTCATAGTGAACAGTTTCTCTTCCGATTGGACAGTAAACCAACTCTTTCATATCTTTAGTGAAAAGCACACCATCCGAAACCACAAAGGTTTGATTGCCCTCCTCCACCTCTATCCACCGGATTCCCCGGTTATAGACCGCTTGATGGTTGAAAACTTCCATCTCTTTGGGAATCACATAAACCGTTTCCTCAACAGGTCCAAACTCCTGCTGATCCCCCTCCATAACAATTTCAATGCGATTTAATCCTTCCGGAATGGGGGTAGGGATGATTTCCAATGTTGAAGTGGAATTGATCTCCGGTGTTGAAGTGGAATTGATCTCCGGCCCGGACTGGCAGGAGCATAAAGCAATCACCGGCAAGACAGCAGAGAGAATAACTGCCCATATAGATCGAGTCTTCATCATAACCATCGCCTCTTTTCGTTATTATTTTGAGGAATTTTCTTCCTTTGTGTTTAGTCTATCATACTGGTCAATTATTGTCAATAGTTTGTAACCAAATTGTAACTATTTTGGGCAAATTGTAACCATTGTGTAACTTTTTGGAAAAAGAAAAAGCGGAAGCAGCCCGCAAAGGGTACTTCCGCTTTTGTGTGACTTGCGTCAGATTAGAGAGCCAGCTCAGCCAGAGCGGCGGGGAGCTCCTCTTTATCCGCCGAGACGGTAAAGACCATCCGGGCGTGGGTCTCCTCGCAGAGGGCGGAGAGGCGGTCGATCAGGTTGGTCAGCGCCTCCAGATCTTTACCACCCACCTTCAGGATGGAGTCAACGTAAATATCGGTAATGTCATAGTTTCCGGCAAAGAGACCGGCAACGAAGCCATAGAAAGCGTCGTAGCAGGAGATGCCGTAATGCTCGGTGTCAACCAAGCGGATGCTGTGCGGTATATCATAGGTAAGCTTAGAGCCCTTCTCAATGCAGACAACGTTTCCCGGAGAGTTCTTTGCGGCCTCGTTAATCATGCCGATGAGGGTTTTGGTCTTGCCGGAGCCTTTGTTTCCAACGATGAGTTTAATCATGGTGAGTCCTCCTAATGGTTTTGTGCGGCGGTGTGTGCCGCCTCTATTCCACCGGCCGAAGCCGGAGATAGACAGTAATCAGTCAAGCTTTGCCAGCAGCTCCTGCTGACGGTCCTCAAAGCCGGGCTTGCCCAGCAATGCAAACATATTCTTCTTATACGCCTCAACGCCCGGCTGGTCGAAGGGGTTGACCCCCAACATATAACCCGATACGGCGCAGGCCTTCTCGAAGAAATAGATCAGATACCCCACCTCGTATTCATTCACGGCGGGGATGCTCAGCAGAATGCAGGGAACACCGCCCTCATTATGGGCCAGCACCGTCCCGCGGAAGGCTGCGAGGTTGACCTCCGAAACCTGCTTGCCGGCCAGGAAGTTCAAGCCGTCCGTATTTTCGGGGTCAATGCCGATGGTCAGGTCGGCAACCGGCTTTTCGATCCAAAGCATTGTCTCGAAAAGATTCCGGCTTCCCTGCTGAACGAATTGGCCCAGAGAGTGCAGGTCGGTAGAATAGGTGACCGAAGCGGGGAAGAGGCCCTTACCGTCCTTCCCTTCGCTTTCGCCATAAAGCTGCTTCCACCACTCGCTGAACTGCCCGAAGGCGGTGGAGAAGGAGGCCAACAGCTCAATGCTCTTACCCTTCCGATAGAGAATATTCCGCAGAGCGGCATAACGGTAGCAATCGTTCCCGGGGAGGGAAAGCTCTTTCCGGGCAGCCTGCGCACCGGCAAACAGACCGTCCAGGTCGATCCCGGCAACGGCAATGGGAAGCAAGCCTACAGCGGTCAGCACCGAGAAGCGTCCGCCAATATCATCCGGTACGACGAAGGTTTCGTAGCCCTCTTTATCGGCCAGCGCCTTGAGGGTGCCCTTTTGCCGGTCTGTGGTGACGAAAATGTGATCCTTGGCGCCTTCCGCGCCGTACTTATTCCGAACCAGCTCGGAAAAAACCCGGAACGCAATGGCCGGCTCGGTGGTCGTCCCCGATTTGGAGATGACGTTAACGGTAATATCCTTCCCCTCACAGATAGCCAGGAGGTTGGTCAGATATTCGGAATCAATGTTATTCCCCGCAAAATAAATCTGGGGAGTGGTGGAGCCGGTGGTGTTATGCATCGGGCCCTTGAGCAACTCAATTACGGCTCTTGCGCCGAGGTAGGAACCGCCGATTCCGATGCAAATAAAAATATCGCAGTTTTTCCGGATTCGTTCTGCGGCGGCCTTGATGCGGCAAACTTCGTCTTTGTCGTAATCAACGGGGAGGTCTACCCAGCCGAGAAAATCATTCCCCAGCCCCGATTTGGTTTGGACCAGCTCAGCGGCGGCGGAAAGCTGCGCGGTCATGCCCTCCAGCTCGTGAGGAGCGATGAAGGCTTCGGTATGCTTTGCAGAAAGTGAAACGCTCAAAATACAGTCTCCTTTTTTGAGAGATGGTCTCTCAATTGTTTGTATGAGTATATTTTAACCTATCTTGCGGAAGATTTCAAGATAAAATTACCGAATTTACACTTTGCACATACAATCTTGTCCGAATGGACACCATTTTGCACGTATACGGAGGAACTCCGCATTTTTTTACATTTCCCGGTAACAATAATTCAAAATAAAATAGGAAGGAGGAGCCCGCGGGAATCCCTGCGGTATCCCAATTATGGTTTCAAGCTTCTATCACACCCTGCCACAGAATGCATATTTTCAGTCTCTTCCGGCCATTGTGCAGGAAACGATTCTGCAAGGCCATACAGACATCCGTAACGAAGATGAGCTTCGCGCCTGTGCCCAGCAGCTGATGCAGCAGTCTCAACAGGATAATACCCAGCCCCCTTCCGGCCACTAAATGCTGAAAACGGAAGCTGTGCTCCCGATGATTGGGAAAACAGCCTCCGTTTTTATTTTTTCTCTTTTTCCTGACTGATCTGCAGGATATGCTGGCGGTAGGTGAGAGCCGCCTGCTCGGTTTTATTATCCCCAAACTGGTAGTAAACCCGATCCTTCAGCGGGTCGGGGAGATATTGCTGACGGACGTAATGACCGGGGAAGCTGTGGGCATACTGGTACCCCACGTGCCCCAACTTTTCGGCACCGGCGAAATGTGCATCCTTCAGGGAAGAGGGAATATCCCCGGTGTTGCCCTTGCGGACGTCGGCTAAAGCCTCGTCAATGGCGCAGATGGCGGAATTGGATTTGGGGCAGGTGGCCAAAAAGATCACAGCCTCCGCCAGGGGGATCCGTGCTTCGGGCAGACCCAGCTTATTTGCCGCCTCCACGCAGGCATTGACTACGTGAATTGCCGCAGGGTATGCCAACCCGATATCCTCTGCCGCAATCACCAGAAGCCGCCGGCAGGGGGAGATCAGGTCGCCTGCCTCCAAAAGCCGGGCAAGATAGTGAAGGGCGGCATTTTCATCTGACCCGCGAATGGATTTCTGGAAGGCGGAGAGAATGTCGTAATGGGCATCCCCATCCCGGTCGTACCGCATGGCGCTCCGCTGGGAAAGCTGACGGACATCCTCCATCGTTATCCGGCTGTTTTCCGCGCCCAAAGCGGCAAGCTCCGCGGCATTGATGGCCTTTCGCACATCCCCGCCGCAGCTTGCGGCAATATAGGCACAAACCCCATCCTCCAGGGTCAACTCGGCAGAATAGAGCTTCCGATACTGGTCAAAGGCGCGGCAGACGGCCCGCTCCAGCTCGGCTGCCTCAACCGGGTGAAATTCAAACACCGTGCACCGGCTGAGAATGGCGTTATATACATAAAAATAAGGATTTTCAGTGGTGGAGGCAATGAGGGTGATGCTTCCGTCCTCAATATATTCCAACAGAGATTGCTGCTGTTTTTTATTCAGGTACTGAATCTCGTCCAGGTAAAGGAGGATGCCGTTATATCCGTCAATTCCGCCGGTCTCGGCAATGACCTCCTTAATATCTGCGGTGGAGGCAGAGGTGCCGTTGAGGTGGAAAAGCTTTTTATTGGACTTCCGGGCGATGATCCGGGCAACGGTGGTTTTTCCTGTTCCGGAGGGACCGTAAAAGATCAGGTTGGGGATCCGGCCCGAATCCACGATCCGGCGAAGCAGCTTTCCTTCTCCCAAAAGATGGGTCTGCCCCACCACATCCTCCAGCCCGTCCGGGCGGATGGTATCAGCCAACGGGGAAGCCATATTCAGCACCTCCTATCCATTCGTTGTTAACGGAAATACAAATAAAGGTTGCAGCGAAGCATACCGTTATAAAGCTTTCGCCGCTTATCGGCCGGGCGGCCAAACAGGGTCTCGAAGGATTCGTTTTCGGTGATAACGTAAATTTTCTTTGCCCCGGCACGACGAAATACCTCGCCCATTTTTTTGGCCAGCGCGTCCGCCGCCGGACGGTCCAGCATCCGCTCACCGTAAGGCGGATTGCAAATGACCACCGCCTCCTCCGTGGGGAGGGAGAAGTCTGCCACATCCCGGCAAACGGCATCGATCATCTTGCCCACACCGGCCTTTTTGGCATTCTGCAGGGTCAGCCGGACCGCTCCGGGGTCAATGTCTCCCCCGTAAGCGTGGAAACCGGCGGTGGGGTCGATCTTTTCCAGCGCCTCAGCGCGGGCTTCCTCAAAGGGCTTCCGCCCCACCCAGTCCCAGGTCTCAGCGGCAAACCGCCGACGGATCCCGGGGGCAATATTCTTGGCCCGGAGGGCGCTTTCAATCAGAATGGTGCCGCTGCCGCAGAAGGGATCGCAGAGGATGGTATCCTTCTTAACGAAGGCCAGATCGGCAATAGCGGCGGCGAGGGTCTCCCTCAGGGGTGCGGCGTTGGCGTTTTCCCGGTAGCCCCGCTTATGCAGGCCCGCGCCGGAGGTATCCAGCATAATGGAGGCCTGATCCTTCATTATGGAAAACTGAATCTGGTACTTAACGCCGGTTTCCTCAAACCAGGTAATGCTGTAAGCTGATTTCAGCCGTTCTACCACCGCTTTTTTGATGATGGATTGGCAGTCGGGGATGCTGTGGAGGGCGGAGTTGAGAGCCCATCCCTTCACTGGAAAAGCATCCTGCCTGCCGATGAAATTTTCCCAGGGCACCGCCTTGACACCCTCAAAAAGTGCGTCAAAGGTGGGGGCGGGGAATGCCGCAACCTCAATAAGAATCCGCTCGGCGGTTCTCAGCCAAAGACTGGCCCGGGCAAGATCCTCCGCATTTCCCCGAAAACAAACCCTGCCATTTTCGGCGGCGACCTCCTGCAGGCCGAGACGTCTCATCTCGCCGGCAAGGATCCCCTCAAGTCCAAAAAGGCAGGGACATACAAATCGAAAGGGCTCCAATGTTTACCATCCTTTCGCCGGTGAGAGGCCCACCGGCGGTATAATCAGCATTATTTATCTGCCGCGTAGATCTTCAGACCTTCCTCCACGCCGCCGTCAAAAATGACCTGTCCCTTTTTCAGATATACGGTACGGGTGCAAACGTCCCGGATGCCGCTGGGGGAATGGCTGACGTACAAAACGGTGATCCCGGTTTTCTGGAGCTCCGAGATCTTGGAGGTGCATTTTTTACGGAAGGTTGCGTCACCAACGCTCAAAGCCTCGTCAATGACGAGAATATCAGGGCGAATGTTAATGTTAATGGCAAATCCCAGCCGCATTTTCATACCGCTGGAATAGGTGCGGACCGGCTGGTCGATATACTCTCCCAGATCCGCAAACTCAATGATATTCGGCTCGATGGCCTTGATTTCCTCGGCGGTCAGCCCAAGAATCAGACCCTTCAGACCGATATTTTCCCGGCCGGTCATCTCACCCGAAAATCCGGCGGTCAGCTCCAGCAGGGCGGCGACCCGTCCGTTGACGGTAACGGTGCCGCTGGTGGGGAAGGTAACGCCGGTAATCATCTTCAAAAGGGTGGATTTTCCGGCACCGTTATTGCCGATGATTCCCACCGCTTCACCCGGCTGGATGGTCAGAGAAACGTTTTTGAGCGCCTCGTGAGTCCGGTTGCTCTTTCTGCGGCGGAAAAGGGCCAAAAACTGCTCTTGACTGTTTTTATAAAGATAGTAAGTCTTTGAAACGTTTTCAAAGATAATGGCAGGGGCCTGTTGGCTCATCAGACGGGCCCTCCTCTCAATGTAATGGAAAAACTCAGAGGACGTCGGGCAGGGTTTTGCGCAAACGCTTGTAATTGAAGATGCCGATTACGATAATAACGGCAAACTCCGCAAAGAAGATGATGGTCTCCCAATCTCTTGTGAAGATTCCTTCTCCGGTGAGGAAGGATTTGCGGTAGCCGTTGACAAAATAGTTGACCGGGTTGAAATACATCAGCTTCCGGAGCCAATCGGGAGACATATCGTAGCTGTTGTAAATGATGCTGGAGAACCAGAACAGGGGAGTGGTGATGGATTTGACCAGGTTTTCAAAGTCCCGACTGAAGGCGCTCATAGGAGCGGTGGACCAGGAAAGGGCCAGGAAGAACAGATACATCAACGGACAGTAATAGAAAAACTGCAGGTTGGAAAGCATCGGTCCATACCCGGTGCAGATCAGGAAGATATACATCAGCACCGTCAGCCCAAGGTGAACGAACATCTTGGACAGCAACGTGAAGGTCATAATGGTGGAAACCGGGAAGGACATTTTATTGACAAACTGGCTATTGGACCGGATAGAGCTGGAACCGAAGAGAATGGCGTCACTGATAAAGAACCAGGCCACAAATGCCGGCAGCATAAACTGAAACCGGGGATAGCCGGAGATGGGCGCCGAGCCCCGCAGTCCAATGTCAAAGGCGAACCAGTAAACAAACAAGGTGGTCAGCGGTTTGACAACAGACCAGAGAGGACCCAAAAAAGCACCCTTATAAGTTTTGATCAGATCGTTTTTTGCCAGGAGGAAGATCTGCTTGAGTTTATGGCGGTGTTCCTTGAAAATAGTAGTCAAGTTGTGTCGGGCCCTCCTTTTGGTTCTGCCGGGAAGGGCAGAATATATTCACCTTTTATTATACCTGTTTCCAGGCGTAGTGTCAAGGCAAAGGAGAGGGAAAATCCGGAAGTTTTTGGAAATAAGAAGGGGATATTTTTCATTCTGCCTGACAGGGACTTTTGATGCAGGTTACCGGATCAAAGAGAAACTGAGAGGGGTGATTTATTCCGTTGCAAAAGAAAAAGTCGGGGACCTTTCAAAGCCGGTATGGCATGAAAAATCCCCGATGATTATGAGAAAAAACAGAGGCTTATCCCACCTTTTCCATAGTGGAGCCATCCACCCGAAAACGGTAGAGGGCGTGGTTATGGTAGGCGTAAAAATAAGTATCGTCTACTGAGTAAAAGTTTTCCAGGTAGGTATCTGAGTCAACGGCGGTCCAATCCACCGTCTCGTGGGTGGAAAGATAATAGGTATGATAGGAGCTGGACTGATAGATCTGTTCATGATTCGATGTATCCACCCGGTATACCAAACAGCCTCCATTGGCGGGGGAGTAGGAAAATGTGTCTGCCGAGAAGATCGACCGGGTTGTCGGCTCGGATTCGGAAAGATACAGCCAGTAAACCTTACCGCCTGCGTTGGCCGAACTGGAGAAAAAGAGAATATCCCCGGCAAACTGGAGTCGTTCCGCAGAGATGGAGCTGAGCTTTCGGTTAGTGCCGGTGGAAAGGTCCATTTCCCAAAGTCCGTCATTGCTGTAATAGAGCTTTTCTTGGTAGATGGCGAAATACGAGGAGGTCGTTTTCCCCTGAACGGTGGAAATAAGCCCGGTCTCGAGATCGATCTGGCAAATGGAGGTACCGTTATTTTCCATAGAAAAATATCCGGTATTTCCGATGATAGAAAGGGTTTGCGGGCCGATCGGGTCAAGTAGCGTCTTTTGAGAGCCATCCGTCCGGATCTTCCAGATTCCGGCACTCCGACCGTAATAAATCCAGTCTCCCACCACGTTCAGACCGGCGTGAGAGCCGATTTCATCGGTAACCAGCTGCCGCTCGGAGCCATCGGTGCGCATCTTGTAAAGGAAGGTGCAGTTCATTCCCGTGGTGAAATAAAGCCAGCCATCCTGCTGGGCGATGCCGCCGTAAGCCAGTCCAAGATTGTTGGGGCTGTTTCCGACGGTGTTGGCTTTCCCGGGAGAATAATCCGGAAGAAAGGAATCCTCACTCTGCACAGCAGAGGATGCCGCCGAAGAAACAGTCCCATTTTCCGGGGAGGACGGAACAGAAGACACGCCTTCGCTTTGGATCGCAGAGGAATCGGACGTGACAGCGTCCTGCGCCGTGTCTCCGGGGTTTTGAGAACGGATCAGTAAGACGGTTCCCCCAGAGGTCACCACCGAAAGGGCGACAATCAGGGAGGCGATCCGTAGGACGGAGGCAGTTCTCTGCTGTTTGGAGATCTTAGTCAGCACCGCTCCGGCCTTTTTCTTTTCGGACTGCTCGTAAACATTCTGCAGGATTTCCTCTGCAACCGTTGCGCTGAGGATCTCGGTGCCGATGGCATTTCGCAGTGCGGTAGTAATCATCGCAACAAAGCTGCCGCCATAGAAGGGCTTGTCGATTCCCCGGTGCTTGAGGAGGACCTTGAGCTGTTTTTTTGCCCGATTGACCTGACTGTATATGGTGGTTGCCGGCTTTTTCAGCATTCGGGCGATCTCTGCAACGGTCATCCCGTCATAATAAAGCATTACCAGAAGGCTTGCCTGATCCTCGGGGAGCTGCTTGAGAATATCCGTAACATCCATTGCAAGATCGGATTCGGCGGTGTCTTCCTGCAAAAAGTCCTCCGGGTCAGTATGCTGAAGCAGTTCATCCTGTATCCGGAGGGAACGCCGGGTGCGGGCAAAGCTATCCCGGGCGCAGTTGAGGGTGACCCGGGTCAGCCAGGCGGGGAAGGCCTTGGGATCCTTGAGCTGGGAGATATTGGTATAAACGCGGATATATACCTCCTGCAAGGTATCCCGGATATCCTCCTCGTTGGAGAGGTGACGGCGGAGAATGCCGTAAACATACCGGTAGCTATTCATAAAAAGGGCGGAGAAGGCATTTTTATCTCCCACCGTCGCCTGCTTGACCAGCTCGGTGATCTCGGGTGCGGAGAGAGGAAAGGCCTTTTCAAAAGCAATCAGATTGCCGGGAACCTCCTGCAGCTCCTCCACGGGCGCCTCCAGCTCTTCTGCCGGGAATTCTTTCAGCTCCATCTCCTCACCACCCTTCATCGGTACAGATACTTACAGACATTATAGAAGAAAAAACGATGCCTGTCAACGAAAAATGACGGGAGCACCGTTCCCGGGACAGACAAAGGCCTCCTTTCTCTCACATATACATAAACAGACTGCCCCATTTCCGGGGACGCAAAAGGAGGAATGAAAATGTTCGGCGCAATATTGGAGCTTTTGCTGGGCAATCTTTTATATTTTGCCCTGCATCTGGAAAAAACGGGATCCTTTCCCAAGCCACTTTCGGCCAAGGAGGAGCGGGAGTGCTTTGAGCGGGCCGCCGAGGGAGACAAAGCCGCCCGAAACCGTCTGATCGAGCACAACCTGCGACTGGTGGCTCACGTGGTGAAGAAATATAACGTTCCGCCCCAGCAGCAGGAGGATCTGGTTTCTGTGGGGACGATTGGGCTAATTAAGGCTGTCTCCAGCTTTGATTTTCGCCGGGGCGCACGGTTTGCCACCTTTGCGGCCCGATGCATTGAGAATGAAATCCTGATGTATTTCCGTTCTGCCAAGCGATCCGCCCGAGATATTTATATCAATGATCCCATCGAATCTGACGGAGAGGATAGCTCACTGACCTTAATGGATCTGATCGCCGATGACCGGGATATGACGGAGGAGGTGGAGCTGCGGATCAATGCGGAGACCCTGGCCGGACAGATGGAGCGGGTCCTTTCAGAGCGGGAGAAAACGGTTCTGATCCTGCGATATGGGCTGGGGGGAAGAGCGCCTATGACCCAAAAGGAGACGGCAAAGCTTTTGGGGATCTCCCGGTCTTATGTTTCCCGGATTGAGAAGGGGGCGATCCTGACCCTTCGGGACGCAATGAAGAAATAAGAAAACCCGGGGCAGGAAAATTACCTGCTCCGGGTCGCTTTTATTTGGAATGATTTTTTAGCGCTGTTCCAGGTACCGGCAGGCCGCAAGAGCGGCAGTTGCTCCGTCCGAAACGGCGGTGGTGATTTGGCGGATCTGCTTACTCCGGCAGTCTCCGGCAATGTAAAAGCCGGGAGTGCGGGTCAGACAATCCTCACCCGAGGCAAAGTAGCCCCACTCGTTTAGCTCGGCAAGGGATGCGTACCGGTCGTTATCCGGAACAAGGCCCACCGCAATAAAGAGACCGTCCGCCGGAATGGAATCCTCTTTTCCGGTGGCTTCCTCCTTCACTGCAACCCGCTCCAGGGTGCCATTTCCCAACAAACCGGTGGCAACAGTTCCGGTGATCACGGTGATAGTGGGGTTTGCGTTGACCAGCTCGATCAAACGGGCTTCCCCCGTTAAGTAGGGGAGATTCTGAACAACGGTAACCTTTTTGCAAAGCTCGGAAAGCATCAGCGCTTCCTGAAGAGCGCTGTTTCCTCCTCCGACCACCACGACCTCCTTATCCTTATAAAAGGCACCGTCACAAACGGCACAGTAGGAGACCGATTCCCAAAGGGCTTCATCGGCACAGGTGAGAGGCAATGTCCGGTGGCGGACGCCCACCGCGGCAACCACCGTTTTTCCCCGGTAGCTGCCATCCTCGGTGGTAACGGTGAAGCCCTCCTCATCCCGGGAGACCTCCGTCACCTCCCCAAGCTCCAGGTCGGCGCCCTGGGAGATGGCGTGCTCCACCATCCGGTCAGCCAGCTCTGTGCCGCTGATCCGGACGGTGCCGGGGAAGTTTTCAATCTTGGGACTGTGGGTGATCTGTCCTCCGAAGGAGGCCTTTTCCAGCACCAGGACGGTTTTGTTTGCCCGGAGGGCATAAACGGCGGCAGTCAGTCCCGCAGGACCTGCACCGACCACGATCATATCATACATCAGGCTTGGCTCCTTTTTCTTGGAGGTCAGGCCTTGACCTGATCCAGATATTGTTTGACTCCGGCAACGCCTACAAACTTCTCCGCCGAGTCACCCGAGCGGATAATCAGGGTGGGGGCCTGCTTCAAACCAAGCTCGGCGGCCAGCTCAGGATTTTCGCTGACGAAGAGCTTTTCATACTTGACCCCTGCCTTTTCCAGCATAGAAGCGGCAACCTTGCAGTTGGGGCAGGTCTGGGTGGCGAAGAGGAGAACCTCTCCCTCTGCCGCGGCAACAGGAGCCTCTGCAACGGCGGGAGCTTCTGCAGGGCACCCCTCACGACGGAGGATGGAACGCTCGATTACGTACTCTTTCCGGTCTTTATATTCCTGGGATTTACCGTCATTCCAGGCGTGAACAGGACGGTAGTAACCGGTGATCCGGCTATATACCTCGGTCTGGCCGCCGCAGACGGGGCAGGTGAACTGCTCGCCGGCAAGATAGCCATGCTCGCGGCAGACGGAATAGGTGGGAGAGAGGGTATAATAGGGCAGACGGTAATTCTCGGCAATCTTCCGGACGATGGAGGCAGCTGCCTTCCAGTCGGGGAGCTTTTCACCCAGGAAGCCGTGGAATACGGTACCGGAGGTATAGAGGGTCTGAAGCTCATCCTGAATATCCAGGGCGGCAAAGATATCCTCAGTGTATCCGACGGGGAGGTGGGAACTGTTGGTGTAATAGGGGGTCTCGCCCTCCGCGGCGGCGGTGATGATGCCGGGGAAGCGCTTGACATCGTGCTTGGCCAGACGGTAGGTGGTGGACTCGGCGGGAGTTGCCTCCAGGTTATAAAGGTCGCCGTACATCTCCTGATAGTCAGACAGACGCTCACGCATATGGTTGAGAACCTTCTTGGTGAACTCCTGCGTCTCGGTGCTGGTCATATCCTTCCGGATCCATTTGGCATTGAGACCGACCTCGTTCATACCGATCAGACCGATGGTGGAGAAGTGGTTGGAGAAGGTGCCGAGATACCGCTTGGTATAAGGATACAGGCCCTCATCCAGCAGCTTGGTGATAACATCCCGCTTAACCTTCAGAGAACGGGCGGCAATATCCATAATCTTATTCAGCCGGCGGAAGAAATCTGCCTCATCCTCGGCAACATAAGCGATCCGGGGCATATTGATGGTAACAACACCCACAGAACCGGTGCTCTCGCCGCTTCCGAAGAAGCCGCCCGACTTCTTTCTCAGCTCACGCAGATCCAAACGCAGCCGGCAGCACATACTCCGGATATCGCTGGGCTCCATATCGCTGTTCACATAGTTGGAGAAGTAGGGAGTACCGTACTTGGAGGTCATCTCAAAAAGGAGACGGTTATTTTCGGTATCCGACCAATCAAAATCCGAGGTGATGGAATAGGTGGGGATGGGATACTGGAAGCCTCGGCCGTTGGCATCGCCTTCGATCATCGTTTCGATGAAGGCTTTGTTGATCATATCCATCTCAGGCTTGCAGTCTTTATATTTGAAGTCCATCTCCTTGCCGCCGACAATGGCAGGCAGCTCGGCCAGGTCAGCAGGAACGACCCAGTCCAGAGTAATATTGGAGAAGGGCGCCTGGGTACCCCATCTGCTGGGGGTATTCACTCCGTAAATAAAGGACTCAATGCACTTCTTGACCTGATCGTAAGAGAGGTTGTCCACCTTAACGAAGGGGGCAAGATAGGTATCAAAGGAGGAGAAGGCCTGCGCGCCCGCCCACTCATTCTGCATAATGCCCAGGAAGTTGACCATCTGGTTGCAGAGGGTGGCCAGGTGGCTGGCAGGGGAGGAGGTGATCTTTCCGGGAACGCCGCCCAGACCCTCCTGAATCAGCTGCTTCAAAGACCAGCCGGCGCAGTAACCGGTGAGCATTGCCAGATCGTGGATATGCATATCGGCATTCCGGTGGGCATTGGCAATTTCATCGTCATAAATCTCGGAGAGCCAGTAGTTGGCGGTGATGGCGCCACTGTTGCTCAGGATCAGTCCGCCGACCGAATAGGTAACGGTGGAGTTCTCCTTAACACGCCAGTCGATCTCCTTAACGTAGCTGTCTACCAGCTCTTTATAGTCCAGAATGGTGGATTTCATATTCCGGAGCTTCTCGTGCTGACGGCGATACAGGATGTAGGCCTTGGCAACATCGGCATAGCCGGCCTGGACCAGCACCGACTCAACGCTATCCTGAATATCCTCCACCTTCACAAGCCCCTCTTTGATTTTGGGCTCAAAGTCTGCGGTGACCTTCAGGGCAAGAAAATCAATAATATCCTGGTTAAACTGGCGCTCCTGCGCTTCAAAGGCTCTCTGGATGGCTTCGCTGATTTTGGAAAGCTTGAAATCAACGACCTTCCCGGTACGTTTCTCTACCTGATACATAGCGGTTTTCCTTTCTTTTCTTTTGTTATAATATGTAAATTGTTAAAGGGTTCGCCTATATATAGTATCATAGTAGATATGGCTTGTCAAGAGAAAAAACACAATATATGGAATTTATTTTTTATTTTTAACCATATATCTTGTGAAAGGGAAAAGGGGCGTTTCAAACGCCCCTTAATGCCGCATTGGGTATTTTCTTTTGAACGATTTTCAGTAGCTTTTCCATCTCTTCTTTGGAATATCCGCTCATACCGGGGTCAATCAACGCCCCGGAATCCACAAATCCCTGGAGGAAATACCGCTCCGTTCCGGCCAGCCAATCGCCGATGGCGGCCATTTCCTCCGGCCCGTGCAGCTGCCGGACCACGGTGGTGCGGAACTCGTGCGCTACGCCACTCTGCCGGATCAGCCGGACGCTTTCCTCCACCGGTGCAAGCTCCACCCGGGAAAGTCCCGTTGCCGCAGGGTAGCCATCAGGAGAGCTTTTGATATCCATAGCAATATAATCGGCCAGGCTGCGGTCCAGGAAGGTCCGGAGCCGCTGGGGAAAGAAACCGTTGGTATCCAGCTTCAGCAGATACCCAAGATCCTTGATTCTGGCCGCCAGCTCCAGCGTCTGATCCCACAAAAGAGGCTCTCCTCCGGTAATGCAGACCCCATCCAGCAGACCTTTTCGCTTTTGAAGGAAGCGGAGAAGCTCCTCCTCGCCCATCAGCTCCTCTCCGCCGCCCAAAACAAGATCCCGGTTATGGCAGAAGGGGCAGCGGAGATTGCAGCCGCCCAAAAAGACGGTGCAGGCAACGTGCTCCGGGAAATCCAGGAGAGTCAGCTTTTGCAGACCGCAAATTTTCATAAAGTATCACCTCAGGGGGAGTTTCCCCTTTATTCGATCCCATAGTTGGGGGTGCTGTGGGAGGGAAGGGCTTCGTATCCCACCAGATTGAGAACCTGCTCGCCGCCAAAGAGATCGGTATTCTCCCAGCAAACCAGCCGCTCACCGTAATACTCCAGGGTGGCAGTCTTACCCTCAATGGAGAGGGTGATCTGACCCTGATTCAGAGTGTAGGTTCCGTAAGTGCAGACGGGGTTTTTCGTTTCACAGTTTTTATGGATCTCGGCACCGCCGTTGGCGAACAAATATACATTATAATAATCTTCCGTATCCGGAACAGCCACACCCCACGTTCCCACATAATCTTCTGCGGTCAGTGCGTTGGGGTCAAAGGAAAGGGCGGTGTTTGCCATCTTGATGCTGGTAGTCTTGAAGAACCGGCAGAGAGCGGCTTCCTCCCGGCCCTTGGGGGGGTTCATCCCAATATGGCCGCCGATAAACTGGAACTGCCCGTCCACCGTTCCGTTGGTCAGGTAATAGTGGCCATCCGGCTTTTTGAGAATGAAGTTAAAGCCGTGGACCGAAACCTGCTTGCAGTCATAGCCGTTGGCAACGGTATCCCGGATGAGGGTAACATCCTTTCCGTCCAAAGCAATGGGGAATTCCAGGTGTCTGGCGTTGCCGGTGTAACCGGTAATCATCACGGTGCCGTCATCCAGCTCTTCCCAAACCCAAACGTCCTCACCCTCCGGCTCCTCAATGTGGGAGGATTTGCCCCGGTAGAAGGTCACGTTTTCTTCCCAGCAAACGAGAGTATCTCCGAACCGCTCAAAGGTGACCGGCTTTTCATGCTGAGAGACCTCATCGGGGTTGATCATTCCGGTGGGGCCGGTCCAGAGAACGAAGGTGAAGGTGTTGCCCTCGATGGTGTAATCGTACACGAAAGTGTTGATCATATGGCTGGGCTGAATGGCAAGGGTTTGCTCGGAGCGGAACTCCAGACCCACCTGGATCTCCTCCCCCTCCCAGGTATGGCTGGCAGACCATTCTCCCTTCAGATCGTTGAAGGAGAGCTTGGAGGTATCCTCCTTATATTGTACACCGTTGATATGAATGCTGTCGGTGCCGAAAAACCGGCAGTAAACGCCGGCCGCGTTGGCGGCGGTGATCCGCAGACTCCGGCTTCCCTCGGCGGGCTCGGAGGTCAGGATTTCTTTGCCATCCTCAATGCAATAAAAATTCAGAGAGGTGGGCAGGGTGACCGACTGAAAATTCTTGCCCTCCGCAAAGGATTTTTCAATCCGGGTAACAGGAGTGCCGTTGACCTTCTCGGGGATCAAAATATGCTTTTCTTCACCGGGATAGTCGGTCAGAGCGGCACCGTTATCGGTGGAATCATACTGAATATCCGAGGAAATATCCACCGGATCGGGCAAAGAGCATCCGGCAAAAGAGAGAATCATCAGGAACGCAATGCCAAGGGTCAAAAGCTTTTGTTTCATAGGAAAACCCTCCATTTTTCTTTATGTGAGGCAACGCAGATTTGATATTACTTTTCATTATATCATAGTGTTCGGAGAAAAGGCAAGGAGATTTCCTCAAAAGGATTTTTCTTCTCCCTCTTTACTTTTTCGATTTAATGTGTTACTATATGATTAGACCTGCCAAGCAGGACGATATTCAGAAAGGCGGCAGGAGAGATCCCTTGGACCCTCTCCGTGGAACGACAATGAATAATAAGATCAATGACAAGAACCTGGATTTTCTCTTTCAGGCAGTTTTGGCGCTGGAAAATATGGAGGAATGTTATACCTTCTTTGAGGATCTTTGCACTGTTCAGGAGCTGAAGGCCCTTTCTCAGCGGCTGGTCGTGGCGAAAATGCTCAGTGAAAAGCGGGTATATAGCGATATTGTCCGGGAGACCGGTGCCAGCACTGCCACCATCAGCCGGGTCAACCGCTCCTTGAATTACGGAAGTGACGGCTACCAGGCGATCTTTGAGAGGCTTGAGAAAAAATGAGCGGATACGGAGCCTTCGCCCAGTTTTACGATGAGCTGACTGCCAACGTGGATTATGAAGGGATGGCAGATGGGATCGAAAAGATTTTCCGTCTCCATAGCCCGGAGAGACCGGAGATCGTTCTGGATGTTGGGTGCGGAACGGGGAGTCTTGCCCTTTGCCTGGCCCGCCGGGGCTATGATATGATCGGCGCCGATGCCAGCGGCGAAATGCTCTCCTGCGCTATGGAAAAGGCGGCAGGGGAGGAGACCTCCCCTCTCTTTTTGTGCCAGTCGGCGGCGGAGCTGGATCTTTATGGCACCGTTCAGGCAGCCCTCTGCACTCTGGATAGCGTCAACCACATTACCGACCCCGCCGAGCTGCTGAAAGCCTTCCGACGGATCGCTCTTTTCCTTGAGCCGGGGTGCCTTTTTATTTTTGATGCCAATACATTATATAAGCACGAAACGATCCTGGGGGAGAATACCTTCGTTTACGATTGTGAAGGTGTCTACTGCGTTTGGCAGAATAGCTACGATCCCGCCGCCCGGCTGACCACCATCGATCTGGACCTTTTTGAGGAAGAAGGGGAGGGGGAGTATTACCGCTGGGCGGAGCACTTCTCGGAGCGCTGCTGGACGGATGATGAGCTCTCTGACGTGATTACCCAAAGCGGGATGGAGCTGGTTGCCTGCTATGGGGAGGGGGATCTCCAGCCTCCCGCACCGAATTGCCAGCGCAAGATTTTCGTTTGCAGAAAAAAATAAATATGACACAAAAAGAAAGACTGCATCACAGCTATGTACCGTGGTGCAGTCTTTTTTCTTTTCTATCATATTAGTCGGGAACGGAAATGGTGGTGCCGCCCGATTCGATCTCTGCCCGCACAGCATCCTCGGGAAGCTGGTCGGTGATCAGCAGGTGGATCTGCTGGTTGCGGGAATAGCTGACAACAGTCGTGCCGTGGAACTTGTCCGTATCGGCCATAACAACCCGGTAGGCGGAGCGGCTCAGTACCACCTCATTGAGCCGGGCGGTGGAAAAGTCGATGGCGGTAAAGCCGGTATGGATGCTGTATCCATCCGTTCCCAGGAAGCATTTGGTGAAGTTCAGGCTCTTGGCCGTCTCTTCCGCCACATATCCGCAGAAATCCTTCCGGTTATCCCGGTAGTATCCGCCGATGATGGTCACCCGGGTTTCGTTGCAAAGGTAGTTGAGATTTACCAAAGAGTTTGTAAAAATGACCAAATCATTCAATTTTCCGGATTTCAGCTTCTCGGCAATCGCCTCGCTCAAATATGCCAAGGTAGAGCCGGAGTCCAAAAAGATAATATCCCCATCCTGAATCAGTTCAGCGGCAGCCAGGGCGATTTTTCTTTTAGCAATGGTATTTCTGCCCTCAACAATATCATATGAATATTCTTTAGGGGTGGGGCCGACAAACTGAATGCCACCGTGAACACGGATCACATTCCCGTGGGACTCCATCTGGCAAAATAACCTGCGGGCGGTGGATTCGGAAACCTTCAGAAGATTCATGGCATCGCTCAGGGTCATTTTCTCGGAAGTACGGAGTGCTTCCATCAAAATGTGCTCGTGTCGTTCTGTTTTTTTCATTGTCTGTGTAATCCTCCAAAAAATTCAATGGGCTTACCTTATTATAATAATAATACATTTTGACAAAGAAGTCAACTGCTGTTCGCGCAAAAAACTTCAAAATCGACGCAAAACAAATGAAACGGTCAAAGATGTTATAAAATGCCAAATAAAAACAAAAAATAACTCAAAAAGGCTATTGACAAATGAATGATTCGGTCGTATAATCAAGTTAGGTTCCCACAGGAACTATCAAATAACTACTTAAGGAGGAAAAAGCGATGACAGTTTTCAAAAAAATCATGGCAAGTCTTATGGTCGCGTCATTGGCCGCAACTATGATGCTGTCCGCATCGGCAGCAGAGGGTTCTTTGAAGTTCAATGATCTGGCTGCAGAAAAAGTTGGAGTTGCGTTGGGAGATACTTCCGTGTTCTCTGCGACTCCGGAGCGTACGCAGATTGCAATTGTGGAAAAGGACGGCAAAAAGCTGGTCTCTATGACCGGTACAATGGGAGCCGGAGATGCCAGCGTCAGAATTGTCTCCCCCAATGGTGATATTGATGCTACAGGCTTTGAATATCTGGAGTTCTATGTGGATGTTTCTGAGTTTGTCGATGAGACGGCTGGGGAGAATCCCATCCCCCTCGCATCCCGCTACTGGACCGGCGGTCACGAAAAAGAGGAAGACGGCACCTATTATTGTGTTGATATGATGCCTTTTGAGGGCGGCGCAGCTGTTCCCTGGCAGCTTTGGGTTGACGGTGCATGGCAGGAATCCACCGATGACTATGGCCGTTTCCTTTTCCCCTTCGGCTATAAAGGCTATGTTCGTGTTGACCTTGCAAAACTGATGGAGAGCCCCTGCGGTTATGAGAATAACGGTGGCCCCGGTCATATTGATGAGTTCAAGCAGATTCAGTTCGTTTTCACTCTTACCCGGTCCAACAAAAAACTGCCGATCTATTTTGGCGAGTTCAATTTTGTGGATAGCTCTGTGGCAGAGCCGATCGGTTTGAATGCTACCGGTAACGATAAGCCCACCGAGTCTACCCCTGTTGCTTCTGAGGAAGCACCCGTAAGCTCTGAAGAAGCTCCTGAGAGCTCTGAAGAGACTCCTGTTACCTCTGAAGACGGAGCTACCGGCGAAGTCTCCTCTGAGGGTACCGCAAATGTCACCTCTAAGGATACTGCCTCCAAAGACAATACCTCCTCTGATGCAGATGCTCCCGCAGGTTTCCCCATTGGCGCGGTCATCGGTATCATTGTTGGTGTTGTGGTTGTGGCCGGCGTGATTGTTGCTGTGATCGTTCTGCAGAAGAAGAAGGCCGGTTCTGCGAAATAAGTGATAAGTTAACGTCACGGAAATGATTCTTTTCCACCTAGTTTTTAATTTATAGCCGGAAGTGCTATAAATGAAATTAATATTAAAGGAGGAAAACCCTATGAAGAAATTACTGGCAATTTCTCTTTCCCTGGCAATGGCTTTGTCTGTTGTGGGCGGCTTGGCGATCACAAGCTCCGCGGCGGACGATAACTACCTCGTCTTGGGTGATGCTTCCACCCCCGATAAAATCGGTACCTGGACGGACGGCAGCACCGATATCGAGATCAACGAGGGTCTGATCGGTATGAAGACCGTCACCGCCGGCGATGTTTCCATCTCTGCCGGTGTTGAGAACGTAGATGCAAGCAGTAGAGAGTACTTCGAGTTCTATGTGGATATCTCTGAGATCTCTCCCGATGCTCCTTTCGCCATCGTGTTCAGAATGAGAAATGCAGATGGATCGAAAGAGTATATGAGCCCCTCTGTTGGCGCCGGCGATGCAATGCAGCTGATCGATGCC
>JAFTTH010000054.1 GCA_017466885.1 Oscillospiraceae bacterium | reverse complement strand
TCTCGTGATGATGTCGGCACAAAAGCTGATCGCTGTTCGGGACCCCTACGGTTTCCGTCCCCTCTGCTATGGTGTTATGAAAGACGGTACCTATGTGGTCGCTTCCGAAAGCTGTGCATTGAGTGCGGTTGGTGCAAGGTTTGAGCGGGATATCCTGCCCGGTGAGATCGTCACCTTCAGCCAAAACGGTGTAGTATCGGATACCGGTCACTGCGGAACGAAGCCAAAGAAGCTATGCATTTTTGAGTATATCTACTTTGCCCGTCCGGATTCTAAAATGGAAGGGATCAGCATCCACGATGCCCGGCTGAAAGCCGGTGCGTTGCTTGCCAAAGCCCATCCGGTAAATGCGGACGTGGTGGTGGGCGTGCCGGATTCCGGTCTGGATGCCGCCCTTGGTTATGCCAGAGCATCCGGAATTCCCTACGGTATCGGCTTGATCAAAAACAAGTACATTGGCAGGACCTTTATCTCTCCGGGGCAGGAATCCAGAGTGGATAAAGTTCGCATTAAGCTCAGCCCTGTAGAAAGCGAAATTCGGGGCAAGCGTGTGGTGCTGATCGATGATTCCATTGTCCGTGGAACTACCTCCGGGCGGATCGTACAGATGCTTCGGGATGCCGGAGCAACCGAGATCCATATGCGCGTGTCCGCACCGCCGTTTTTACATCCCTGCTATTACGGTACAGATATAGATTCCGAAGAGTATCTGATCGCCTGTCATCACAGTGTGAGCGAGATCGCGAAAATGATCGGTGTGGATTCTCTGGGATACCTGCCCTTGGAGGATCTGAAAAATCTGACAGGTAACGAACATTTCTGCAGTGCCTGTTTCAGCGGAGCCTATCCCACCGATATTCCGGAGGATACCCGAAAAGATCAATTTGAACAGAAACTGTCCCTACGAAAGGATAAGTGAAATCATGAATCGGCAGTACAATAAGAAAATCGTTCTGGAGGACGGTGCGGAATTTTACGGATACAACTTTGGCGAAAACCGGGAGGTGATCGCAGAGATCGTGTTCAACACATCAATGGTTGGCTATCAGGAGATCCTTTCTGATCCAAGCTATACCGGACAAGCAGTGGTGATGACCTATCCGCTGATCGGCAACTACGGCATGTGCAAGGATGACTACGAAACGGACCGTCCTACCGTCAGCGCCATGATCGTCCGGGAATATAATGACGAACCCTCCAATTTCCGTGCTGCTGAGACACTGGAACAGGTGATGTGCAAGTTTGGAATTGTGGGAATCGCCGGTGTGGATACCCGTGCATTGGCCCGGCATATTCGGGACAAAGGTACCGGCAAGGCACTCCTTACAGATGCGGCTTTTCCAAATATTGCTGCGGTGGCCAGATTGCAGACATTGCGCCTTCCCGAGGATCAGGTGGCAAGGGTCAGCACCCCAAAAGCATGGACAGCATCCTGTGAAAACAGTCGGTTTCATGTGGCCGCCATCGACTGCGGCATGAAGCATAATATTATCCGCAGCTTGAATACAAGGGGCTGTG
>JAFTTH010000035.1 GCA_017466885.1 Oscillospiraceae bacterium | reverse complement strand
ATTCTTCACATGGCGATGGAACCAGCCGTTGCCCTTATCATCCACCAGTTCCGGAAAATCGGAGGACAGATAGCCGAAATTGACCTTCGGCTCTGTCCCCGCTTCCGGGGCTTTTTTTGTTTTTTCTGGGACACTGCACCAGGCGCAGAGGGCATTTCTGGCATACTCAATGTTCTCGTAAGGGTCCGTACCTTTCTGGAACAGATAACCTCGTGCAATGATAGTCAGAACTCTGCCGATCCCCTCGAAGTCCATCAGGGTGTCGAAAGTAAACCGCCCCAGCCAGGATGTATCCCGTTTGCCGGCGGCACTGTAGATTGGCGTGCCCGTATATACTTTGAATTCCTCAATCTCGTTCAGCATCCCATGGCCACCTCCATTTCCGTTTTTTCTTACCTTCTGGCTCCGGCCACATGCTGCTGCGGTCCAACGCCGTATTCAGAACACCTCGCGGCATAATTTCCAAAGCAAAGCTCCGTTTCCCCAAAGCTACTGCGTATTTGACGGCCTCATCATCTCCAATTTTTCCCGGTTCCAGGATTTTCCGCAGACACTCCCGACACTTCCACATAATGGCTCGCCTGTAATCACGTTCCAGACTCAATCCCGTCAGCATGTAATGAAGGTCCGCACTGTCTCCCTTTTGGTTCAGCATGTGCTCCCGGACTTCCTTATTGCGGAGCATATCATCAAAATCGCAAATAATATCTCCCAGAAGACGGTAGCCGCCGCAGCGGAAATCGCAGAACAGATCCCAGTACGGAATCGTATTCCTGGGCAGATCCATGCCTTCAAGAATCGCCATGCGGTCTTCCGGGCGGGAAAACATCCACTTCTGCTCTGTCAGGGCATGACGCAGCTTTCTCGTGTTCCTGTGATACAGCACATCAAAGCTGTGGTACAGCTCATCCACGGTGTACATATCCTCCTGATTTCTGGCATACAGGATACGCTGCACATCCGTCTGACGGATCATATATTTGGGTTCGATCCGCAGAAACTGCTTCCGGTGCAGCGCCTCTTCGTAGTCCGCAATCAATTGTCTCATGCGCTCCAGTAAAACAGGGTCCAGATGCTCCTTCCAGTTGGGATCCCCGGCAAAGGCAAACAGCTGCCAGTCTTCCACAGGCTTTACGGGAACCTTCTGCAAGTGCTGTTCCAGCAGATGGGCATAGTATGGGAGCTTTTCCAAATTGGAGCTGACCGAATCCCACTGGACAGAAGCAAAGAACTGATCCATCTGCTTTTTCCGGGTAGGCTCATACCATTTCCGGTCGGCGCAGCGCTTGGACAGATTGCGGTATCGCAGAAACAGGCTCTTTTTTCCTCGGTTGCCGCCCAGATATTGACTTAAGTCTGGCTTGACGCCGCTCTTAGCAGAGTCGATCTCCAAGCCGGTCAGAATGGCAAGGACTTCGGTTTCCTGACGGCAGCGCTCCCGTTCCTCGCTGGTGGAGTTTTCGTCATAGGCGATGATGCTGCGCCGAAGGGCAGCGTTGCTGATTTGACCCACCCGTGAGGAAAAGGTTGCCCTAACCGTCTCGAACCGTGCTTTCCAGTCCTGAGCATCTGCCAGGATCGATTCCGCAGCCGGAATCTTCAGCAGGGGCAGATTGCCATCATTTTCGTAATTCTCTCCATAGTTCCGGGCAACGCAGCGATTCATCAGCGGGTCAGAAATGGTCTTGATCATATCACCGTCATAGTCCGCGCCGCCCAGCCGCTCCGGGATCAGACTCCGGGAATCCACCATGACCACATAATGAAGATGCCCCAGATACTTCTGCCGCAGAGGTCCAACTTCCATGGGCTTTGCAATAACCTCCTCATTTCTGGCGATATGGGGATTCCGCAAGAGGGTGTACATATCGTTCGGTTCATAAGCGGGCTTCGGGGCATAGAACACCGCGCCGCTCATGGTCTCTGCCATCAGAACCTTGTAGGCATACTCCGATACCGGCTGAACGATCACCGCCAGCAGCCGCATCAGGTCGTCAGACAGATAGCGGTTGTCACCGGCCACCAGCAGATTTGCGTTCTGGTACTTGGTCAGGATGCTTGCCGCCTTGCTGCGAAGCTCTTTCTGGAAGATGGGTTCATCGATAAAGAAGATATTCTTCTGAATCAGCTGTGCCAGACACCTGCGGTCAAAATCATACTGATATGCGGGGTTATTCAAAATGCTTCGGTAATACTCCCGCTGGTAATGATTGTTGCCCAGCAGATCCCAGTACGAGCGTTCTGTTGCTTTGGTCAGCCATTTCCGATGATCCCAATCCGGGGTATGGTTCCAGCTGTCCGGAAGATCCGCCGGGCGAAACTCCTCATCGGAGATGGCGGCAGTGTTTAGGAACTGATAATTCAGCTCCGTCATTTCCTGTTCTTCAACAGAGTCTGTGCCGGAGACATAGAGGGCGTGGTCATATTTCAGGCACCGCTTCAAATACTCCGCCCATGTCAGATTGTTTTCGGTCATCCATCCAAAGCCCTTGAACATGCTTTTTGTCAGGATCAGATCCACATCCTCGATGCTGTGCCAGTTACCCCAGATATCCACGATCATGTGGACACCAAGATCCCGGAACAAGGTTCTGAAATCCACCTCATGGACAACACCCTTGATATAAGGGAGCCGTATCTGGAAGGAATGGTGGGGATGCCCCGTTTCCTTCATCGGATCGATCTCAAGTGCCAGCTCCGGGGATATGAGGCCTTCTCCGTCAAATTCCGTCACTTCAATATCCATCATCTTTTCCATACGGTGGTATTCCCGAATCGGAGCATCCGAGCCATCGTCTTCGACTGTGATGGTCCTGACATGCTTAATAACAGTCTTTGGATTATCGATGACGATAATCCTGCGGTCATTGAGCAGTTCTCTGCTGTATATGCGTTGACCGCCCGTGAAGAGCAAACCGTTGTAGGCATAGAGCTTGCTGAGCTGACACTGGCCGATAGTCATCCCCAGCATCATGTGCTCCCGCAGTTCTTCATAGATATCCTGCCGAACAAAGCACAGCTTGGAATTCCGGCTCATGTTGGCAGAGCGTTCAAAGGCGATATACCTTCCCGATCTCCAGTGGATATTCAGCTCAATTCCCTCCGGACGGAACATCAGCTCCGCTTTACGCTGAAGCTCCGCAATTTTTCCGACCGGGCACCGGTCAAAGATGCCGGCAAAATCGATGTAGATCATCACATCTGACAGGATCTCTTCCCCTGTGCGGCTGCTGAGATATTGCCTTCTGCGGATGATTTCAGAGGCCAGGTAAAAGATCGGGCAGTCATCCTGTGCAGTCCATTTGAAGAATGCCTCCCGGGAGGGATCCGCCGTATTAAAGGAAAAATCCAGGCCCCCATCTGCTGTCTCCCGGGAACAGGCCAGCAGCTGCAGCGCCTTGATCTCCGGGATTCTGTAACGTAAATTCATCATTCTATCTCCTGATTGCTATAGTTAACACTGATAACTGAGTTTAACATACAACTGTGAACAAATCTACCTCTAAATTCGTTTTATGATAACTGCCCCCACATTTCATTTT
>JAFTTH010000053.1 GCA_017466885.1 Oscillospiraceae bacterium | reverse complement strand
GCCACCGGCAGAAAGATAGGCAAAGCCGAGGGTGTGCTGGTAGGCATCTCCTCCGGTGCGGCAGTCTTTGCTGCCATAGAGCTTGCGCAGCGTCCGGAAAACGCAGGCAAGACCATTGTTGTCCTGCTGCCCGACACCGGCGATCGCTATTTGTCCACCCCGCTTTTTAACGACTGACTTCGCACTACGGCAGCCGCTACCTGTAGCAGCCGTAGAATCTATAGCAAAGGAGTTTTTACAATGTCTACTACAAGCAACTATAACATCAAGCACACCACCTATTGGCTCTGCATCACAGCAATGTTCATGGCTCTCAACATCGTTATGAGTTCTTTCAGCATACCGGTTCCCGGCGGACATTTATATATGAATGATATCGTCATATGCACTGCTGCCATTTTGCTCGATCCTTTTGCTGCATTTATGGTCGGTGGCGTGGGGGCGTTTTTAGGTGACCTGTTCTTCTATCCAACCCCAATGTTCGTGTCGCTGGTGACCCATGGTCTGCAAGCCATCGTGATCTCACTGTTTTCTCATCACATTATGAAAAAGCACCGGGTACTTTCCTCCGGAATCGGAGTGGGAATTGGTGCTGTTATAATGATCGTGGGATACTCTCTTGGCAGAGCATTTATTTACAGCACACCGGAATATGCAATATTGAAGCTGCCCTATCAGGTACTGCAGGCCGTTGTGGGGGCTGTCGCGGGAATGATCCTATGCTGGAAATGTAAGCTTGTGGAGTTGTTCCATCAGAAGGTATTTCGCAAAAGCTGACTGCATTTGGGAAATCTACTGGAAAGATTGCTGATTCTGTGCTATCATAATAAAAACAGGTTAAGGAGAAAGTGAAAATATGATGATTTCAACCAGAGGACGCTATTGCCTGCGGGTCATGATAGACCTTGCAGAGCATCAGCGCGAGGGTTACATTCCCATGAAGGATGTAGCGGAACGTCAGGATATCTCACTGAAATACTTGGAAAAGATCCTGCCTGTGCTGGTCAAGAACGGCATTGTAGAGGGACTGCAAGGTAAGACCGGCGGCTACCGCTTAAGCCGCAAACCGGAGGAATACACCCTCGGTGAGATCCTGCGGCTGACGGAAGGATCACTGGCCCCGGTGGCCTGCCTGGAATGCGGTGCGGCTCCCTGCGACAAAGCCGCTGACTGCCGGACGCTCCCAGTCTGGACGGAGCTTGATCGGAGAATCAACGAGTACTTAAACAGCGTTACCGTAGCCGATCTGCTGCGATCCAATCCAAATGCTTTCTCTATATCATAAAACTTGGAACCCAGTTCAGACTTGTACTGAACTGGGTTTTATCATCTGCTATTGACATTCCTTTTTTGCGGTGTTAAAATATCAAACGATATATAACAATAGATATATTATGGAGGTGTCCTATGCCGCCCAAGGTTAGAATCTCAAAAGAGGATATTGTCACTGCTGCTGTCGCCCTTGTCCGAAAGGACGGTGTTCAGGCAATCAACGCAAGAAACATTGCCTCAGCCCTGAATTGCTCCACACAGCCTGTCTTCTCTAATTTTGCCACAATGGACGATCTTCGCAATGCCGTAGTGGAGGCTGCTGATGCTTTGTACCGGGAGTATATGCAGCGCGAGACGGAAAGCGGCGCATATCCGCCCTATAAAGCAAGCGGTATGGCCTACATCCGCTTTGCCAAGGAGGAGAAGGAACTGTTCAAACTCCTATATATGCGTGACCGTTCCGCTGAAAATATCCCGGAGCAGACCGATACAGGGGATCAGATGGAAGCTATGGTGCGTGGAAACACGGGTTTGGATGGCTCCGATGCTAAGCTTTTCCATCTGGAAATGTGGGCATATGTTCACGGAATCGCAGCCATGTTTGCCACGGGCTATTTAGATCTTGACTGGGATCTTGTAAGCAAAATGCTCACGGATGCGTATCAAGGTCTTAGAAAACAGTATGGAATGGAGTGATCATAAATGGATGCCATTAGGATTGAAGGCTTGACTAAGAAATACAAAGATGTAGTCGCAGTGGACAATTTGTCTCTCACCGTAAAAAGCGGCGAGTTGTTTTCCTTATTGGGAGTTAATGGGGCAGGAAAAACCACCACAATCAAAATGCTCTCCTGCCTGACTGTCCCCACAAGCGGCGATGCCTTTCTGCAAGGGAAAAGCATCAAAGCAGACACCGCAGCTGTAAAATCCCTCATCGCTGTATCTCCTCAGGAAACCGCTGTGGCCCCCGGACTTTCTGTCCGGGAAAATCTGGCGCTGATGTGTGGCGTTCACGGTTTTTCCAAGGAAAAGCGGGAAAAGAAGACCACGGAGTTGTCTGAAATGCTCGGACTGAACGAAGTGCTCAATAAAAAGGCCGGAAAGCTCTCCGGTGGATGGCAGCGCAGGCTGAGCATCGCCATGGCACTGATCAGCGAACCGAAGATCCTGTTTCTGGATGAGCCTACATTAGGTCTTGATGTCCTTGCCCGCAGCGATCTTTGGGACATCATCCGTGCCTTAAAGGGCAATGTCACAATCATACTGACCACCCACTACATGGAGGAAGCAGAGGCCCTGTCTGACCGTATTGCTATTATGAAAGACGGTAGACTCCTTATCTGTGACACCGCCGATAAAATTAAAGAAACGGCGGGGACAGATAATTTTGAGCAGGCTTTTGTTCGTATCGTTAAGGGGGTGGCAAAATGAGAATGCTGACATTTGCAGGTAGAAATACTAAAGAAATACTTCGAGATCCTCTTAATTTAGCATTTGGTCTCGGTTTTCCCCTGGTGCTGATCTTTTTGCTCAGTGCAATCCAGGCAAACATCCCCGTAAAGCTGTTTGAGATACAGCACTTAGCACCCGGAATTACGGTCTTCGGCCTTTCCTTTATGACCTTATTTTCCGCAACCATTATCGCCAAGGACAGAGGCAGCTCCCTGCTCCAACGCCTATATACCACGCCACTGACCCCGCCGGATTTTATTCTTGGTTATACTTTGCCTATCATACCGATCGCCGTTGCCCAATGTGCTGTTTGCTATATTGCCGCGATTATTCTCGGATTAGAAATTACGGCTGGCATTTTATACGCTATTCTATTTATCATTCCTGTTTCTGTCTTTTATATTGCTTTGGGCCTGCTTTGCGGAAGCGTATTTACCGATAAGCAGGTGGGCGGTATTTGCGGTGCTTTACTTACGAATCTTTCAGCATGGTTGTCCGGCGTTTGGTTTGACCTCGATCTGGTGGGCGGCGCGTTTCAGAAGATTGCCTACGCCCTCCCTTTTGTCCATGCGGTGGAAATGGAACGGGCGATCCTTGCCGGTAACTTTACCGGTATTTTCCCCCATCTATGGTGGGTGCTCGGATATGCCGCTGCCGCGCTCGTGCTAGCTGTATTGTTGTTTTTGCGGCAGATGAAAAAGCAATAAGTATTAACAATCTGAAAAATCCCCTTGCGTAAGGGCTTGCTTGTTACGCTGCGTAATGATGTAAAATAGGCAACGTAAGGAGGTGAAAGCTATGTCAAAGTATACAACAGGAGAAATTGCCAAGCTCTGTGGCGTATCCGTCAGAACGGTGCAATATTATGATTCAAGAAATATTCTTGTGCCAAGTGAGTTGTCAGAGGGCGGTCGTCGGCTATATTCTGAAGACGATCTAAAGCGGATGCGGATTATCTGTTTCCTGCGTGAAGTGGGACTTCCCATTAACAGCATCAGTGAACTGCTTGCGGAAGAACACCCGGAAAACATCATTTCCATTCTGCTGGATCAGCAGGAGCATGTCTTGCAGGAGGAACTTCATGAAGCGCAGAAAAAGCTAGACATGATTGGCTCCATCAAGCAGGAACTGAAAGAGCTGGAGCACTTCTCCGTTGAATCTATCGGTGATATAGCGCACATTATGAAGCAAAAGGATAAACTCACAAAAATGCGGTGGACCATGGTGCTGACGGGCATTCCCGTAACGGCGCTGCAGTGGATATCCATCATTCTTTGGATCACCAAAGGGCAGTGGTGGCTGTTTGCGGTTTGGGCTTGCGTGGCAATCCCGTGGGGCATTGCTGTATCGGTTTACTATTACCGCCATGCTGCCTATATCTGCCCCGAATGCCACGAGGTATTCAAACCTCCCTTCAAGGAAATGTTCTGGGCATATCACACACCCAAGATGCGCCGCGTGACTTGCCCCAAGTGCGG
>JAFTTH010000037.1 GCA_017466885.1 Oscillospiraceae bacterium | reverse complement strand
TATCTTTACATTACCTTCTGAAACATATGGCGCACCTTGTCCAGGCGGCTGTTTGGACGGCGGGGCTGGATGACCGGCTGACCGACAGCGGCCTGATATCCTTTCAGCTCTGTAAGGCATACGCTCCGCCCGTTGGTGTAAAAGGCCAGATCAGTACGGTATGCCTGTATACAGCGGGCGGGAATCTCGCCAGTAAAGACAACTTCATCCTTTTTTACCTGGGCCGTTTCGATGGTGGCACAGTATTTCGGTGCATCATGATAAGCCCTGGAAAGGTATTCCTGGGGCGCATAGAGGATGAAGGAGAGATAAGGTTCCAGCAGCTGCGTCCCCGATTCCTTCAATGCCTGTTCCAATACAATCGGGGCCAATGAGCGGAAGTCCGCCGGCGTGCTGACCGGACTGTAATAAAGCCCGTATTCAAAGCAAATCTTACAGTCCGTTACGTTCCAGCCGAACAAGCCCTGCTCCAGCCCGTAACGGATACCATCCCTGACAGCGTTTTGAAAACTCTGGTTCAAGTATCCCAGCGAAACCCGGCTCTCGTATTGTACACCGGAGCCAAGCGAGAGTGGTGTAACAGACAGTCCTATGGATGCCCAAAACGGGTTGGGCGGCACCTCGATATGGATGGTGTGGCTGGCTGCTTTGAGCGGCCGCTCCATATAAATGACGGAGGGTTCCTTTACCACTGTTTCAAGCTTGTATTTTTCCGACAGCAAAGCGGAAACAACCTCCAACTGCACCCGGCCCAAAAAAGAAAGAATGATCTCATGGGTGATGGAATCCACTTCGCAACGCAAAAGCGGGTCAGTATCCGCAAGTTGCGTAAGAGCGTCCAGCAGCCGTTCTCTTTGCGCTGCCGTTTTCGGCGCAATCGTCGTCCGCAGCATGGGGAGGGGGTCCTCGCGCCACCTTTTACGAGGGAGCCGGGTTTGGTCCCCTAATACATCGTTTAACCTCACGCTGTCGCTGGGAAGGATAACAATTTCACCCTGATAAGCGGTGTCTGTCCGAACAATTTCCCCTTTGGATGGAATACGCATCTCTGTGATTTTCAGCTTTTCTCTCCCGGCCAGGGCCACCGTATCCCGCAGGCGCAGCGTTCCGCTGTATAACCGTAGATAGACACGCCGCTGGCCGCAATCGGTGTACTCAACCTTGAAAACGCTGCCGCATAGGGCGGCGCCCCCCTGTTCCCCAATCGGTTGGAACAGCCCTGTCACCGCATCCATCAACGGTTGAATGCCAAGGCCATTTTTGGCGCTGCCATGATAGACTGGGAACAGGGAGGCGTCTTGAACCCGCTGCTGTTCCTCCCGCGCAAGTTTTTCCCGGCTGATTGGTTCTCCTGCGATATACTTTTCCAATAATTCATCGTTATTTTCGATGACCGCATCCCATGCTTCTATGTCGGTATTTTCCTCCAGGACTATTTCCGGGGACAGCGACACCGTCTGCTTGATGATAATATCGGCGGAGAGCTTATCCCGAACAGACTGAACCACGCTCTGCAAATCAACGCCAGCCTGGTCGATCTTGTTGATAAAGATAACGGTGGGAATGTTCATTTTCCGCAGGGCATGGAACAGAATACGGGTCTGGGCCTGCACGCCATCTTTAGCGGAGATCACCAAGATGGCCCCATCTAAAACAGCCAAAGAGCGGTACACCTCCGCCAAAAAATCCATGTGGCCGGGCGTATCCACAATGTTAACTTTACATCTGTGCCACTGGAAGGAAGTGACTGCCGCTTGAATGGTAATCCCACGCTGCCGCTCCAAAAACATGGTGTCCGTCCTCGTTGTCCCTTTTTCGACGCTCCCCGGTTCTGAAATGGCTCCGCTGGCATATAGCAGGCTCTCCGTCAAGGTCGTCTTTCCAGCGTCTACATGGGCAAGAATTCCAATATTGATTATTTTCATGTGATTGTCCTCCCTTTACAGCCCCAAAGGGCATAAAAATCCCCAGCAGTAAAATACTTTTACCACTGGGGATTATAAGTTGCGGACATACACATATACAGCATACACCTGTTTGTGATTGCTGTTTTTGGGGATATGTCAAAATTGATAAGGCAAAAGTATTCTTAAATTGGGTACAAAAAACTAAGCCCCTACAAAAGGAGCTATCATAATCCTTTGTTCCCACTATTTGATTATAGTTTTATTTAAGAATACCTTGCCGCATATTTTTTACTCCTTTTCTGGATTAAATCATTGTATCACATCAGTTTTAGGAAAGCAAGTACCTAAAAGAAATTTTTCTTCCCCTTATATGTAACAATCATACC
>JAFTTH010000006.1 GCA_017466885.1 Oscillospiraceae bacterium | reverse complement strand
TGTAAGAGAGAATGGATATCCCAAAAAGATTGGAATCATTGCATGGTTTGATTTTATCCTACATATCATGAGAGATATTGTACGTCTGCATGCAACAAAGTAAGAGAACGCCGAAAGTGATGAAAAACACTTTCGGCGTTTGTTTTTCTTCGATTACAAAGACAATTGCTGGTTTTTACTTGAACCTGCAAAAAATCACGCTAAAATTGCATGCATTGATTGCTCCAAGGAAAGAGAAGCAAATACATATCGAGGTTCATCAAATTTGACCAGTTTTGTACTGGTCAAATTGTGGTCAAAATTTTCTGCAAAATGAAAAATTGTGTAGAATGATGAAAAAACGACCGTTTTCAAGGGTTTTAAGCCTCAAAAACGGTCTTTTTTTGGTCGAAGTGCGGAGACTCGAACTCCGTGCCTCCTGGTCCCAAACCAGGCGCTCTACCAGATGAGCTACACCTCGAAGGTGAAAAAACTTATTAAATTGCAGTTCTCACAGAACTGGTCAAAATTGTGGTCAAACCACTTTTGCGGGGGTAGGTCAAACGGCAAATGCTCGTTTTTCCTCCGTTTTTCTCGCGTTTCCTCGCTTTTTTGAAGAGGGGATCGGGTAGCGACCTTTAGCTCCCAAACCACCCGCGCTCCCAGCTGCGCCACACCCGGATATATATTCGACTTTTTAAGTTTTTGCGTGGAAGTGGGACAAACTGTGGTCAAACTCAAAATCCACGCAATTTTGAGTTTTCTCAAAACCCCGAAAATCCGCATAAGTAAAGGCTTTTCGGGACTTCGGTAAAATCTCGGCTGTAACTGCCGGGCACGCTCCCAAACCACCCGCGCTACCAACTGCGCCACACCCCGGTTTTTGGGCCGTTGATATTATACCGCAAAATGGGGCTGTTGTCAAATGGTTTTGGGGGAGGGGAGGACGATTTGGGGCGGGGGTCTGCCCGAATAGCCAAAAGAGTCTGCCGGCAGGGGAGATTCCCGTCATTTTGCTGGGAATGTGCCGAGAGCGTGATTTTGGTCTTGTCAATTGAAGAAAAATCCGTTATAATATATGCTGTGAAAATTTTTCCGCAGAGCGGACAGAAGGAGATAGTGGGATGTATAAAAATATGATGGATTCGATTGGTTTTGTGAAGGGGATCGATCCCGAAGTGGGAGCGGCAATGGAGTCAGAACTGCTCCGGCAGAGAAGAAATCTGGAGCTGATCGCTTCGGAAAATATCGTTTCTCCTGCGGTAATGGCGGCAATGGGCAGTGTGCTGACCAATAAATATGCCGAGGGCTATCCCTCCCGCCGGTATTATGGCGGTTGCGAGTGTGTGGACGTGGTTGAGAATATTGCCATCGAGCGTGCGAAAAAGCTGTTTGGTGCGGAGTATGCCAATGTTCAGCCCCATTCAGGTGCCCAGGCAAACCTCGCCGTTTATTTTGCTCTGCTTCAGCCGGGAGATACTGTCCTGGGTATGAGCCTCGCCCACGGTGGCCATTTGACCCATGGTTCTCCCGTGAACCTCTCCGGATGCTACTATAAGTTCGTCCCCTACGGTGTGGATGATGAGACCGGTATGATCGATTATGACGAAGTGCGTGAGCTTGCCCGGAAGCATCAGCCCAAGCTGATCGTAGCCGGTGCCAGTGCATACCCCCGCTTCATTGACTTTGAGAAGCTGTCCCAGATTGCCAAGGAATTCGGTGCATACCTGATGGTGGATATGGCTCATATCGCCGGCCTGGTTGCAGCGGGTCTGCATCCCTCGCCCGTTCCTTATGCGGATGTTGTGACCACCACCACCCATAAGACCCTCCGTGGTCCCCGGGGCGGTATGATCCTCTGCAAGGAGGAGCTGGGCAAAAAGATCGATAAGGCCATCTTCCCCGGAACTCAGGGCGGACCTCTGGAGCATATTATTGCGGCGAAAGCCGTCTGCTTCGGGGAGGCTCTCTCGGATGAGTTCAAGGCCTACCAGACTCAGATTGTCGCCAATGCGGCAGAGCTGGCAAAGCAGCTGTGCGCAAGAGGCTTCTCTCTCGTTTCCGGCGGAACGGATAACCACCTGATGCTGGTTGACCTCCGTTCCTTCAATATCACCGGTAAAGAGCTGGAGCATCGTCTGGATGAGGTGTATATTACCGTCAATAAGAATGCTATCCCCAACGATCCTCAGAGCCCCTTCATCACCAGCGGTATCCGGGTTGGTACCCCCGCTGTGACAACGCGCGGACTGGTAACCGAGGATATGGAAACCATTGCCGAGTGCATTTATCTGACTGCCACCGCCTTCGAAGAGAAGGCAGACAGTATCCGTGATACGGTGAATGCCCTCTGCGGTAAATATCCCCTTTACGAATAATCGGACCGAAAGGAGATCTTTCCGCACTCTTGGAATGGAAGGAAGAATGGGAAGATGAAAAAAGATAAGGATAATGTTGTACTGGTAGTTGGGAGCGGCGGCCGGGAGCACGCTATCGTGCGTAAGCTGCGGGAAAGCGCCCATGTGGGCACCATTTATGCTGCCCCCGGCAACGGCGGAACAGCCCGGGATGCCATTAACGTCCCTATCAAGGCGACTGACGTGGAAGGAATTGTCGCCTTCGCCAAGGCGCATCAGGTGGATATGGTTATGGTCGCACCGGACGATCCTTTGATGCTGGGAATGGTAGATGCCCTGACTGCGGCCGGGATTCCTGCCTTTGGCCCGGTAAAAGCGGCTGCCGAGATCGAGGGAAGTAAGGTCTTTGCCAAGAATCTGATGAAAAAATACCATATCCCAACTGCGGGGTATGAGGTATTTGACTCCGCTGAGGATGCCCGGCAGTATATCCGTACCCGGGGAAGCTATCCCATTGTCATCAAGGCGGACGGTCTTGCTCTGGGCAAGGGTGTTATCATCGCTGAAAGTTGGGAAGAGGCGGAGGATGCCGTCAACTCCATTATGGTGGACCGTCGGTTCGGAAAAAGCGGAGAGAAAATTGTGGTGGAGGAGTTTTTGACCGGCCCCGAGGTTTCTGTTCTCTGCTTTACCGATGGAAAGACGATCTGCCCCATGGTCAGTTCTATGGATCATAAGCGGGCATATGATGAGGATAAAGGCCCCAATACTGGCGGAATGGGAGCTGTTGCCCCCAACCCCTTCTATACTCATAAGATCGCGGAGGAGTGTATGGAAACGATTTTCCGTCCCACCGTCAACGCGATGAATATGGAGGGCCGCACCTTCAAGGGTGTTCTCTATTTCGGCTTGATGCTGACCCCCCGGGGGCCCAAGGTAATCGAGTATAATTCCCGGTTTGGTGACCCGGAAACCCAGGTTGTGCTTCGGCTTTTGAAGTGTGATTTGTTTGAGGTGTTTGACGCTGTAATCAACGGCACCCTGGATCAGATTGCGGTGGTTAACGAGAAGGGCTGTGCAGCCTGTGTTGTGGCGGCTTCGGGCGGCTATCCCGGCAGCTACGAGTCGGGCTTCCGGATTGAGGGACTCCGTCCTACCGGTCAGCTGCCCCTGTCGGAGGATGTGGAGGTGTTCCACGCTGGCACCAAGTGGACGGAGGAGGAAGTCTTCCTGACCTCCGGCGGCCGGATCCTCTGCGTTTCGGCAACAGCCGCTGATCTGAAATCTGCTGTTCAGATTGCCTACCGCGCAATGAAGCAAATTCAGATTGAAGGTGCATTTTACCGGAAGGATATCGGCCAGCGGGCGCTGGAGGAGGCAAAAAATCTCCGCGCCAGCCGCTGAATAGGTATATTTCCCGGGGAATTGTATAAGCTTTTTAGGTAAGGAGGGAACCGTATGAGAACTCAGGAAGAGGATGTCAAAATTTTCACCGGAACCGAGACCGATCCAGCGGATGAGGGGGAGCGCATTGCGGCCCGACTGCTGGGCTACCAGTCCAGGGGTGTGCTGGAGCAGACCCGTCAGCTGGGTGCCTTTTTGGCCGGTGAGGTAGCCGGTTCCTTCGGTGAGGTGGAGTTTGGGAAGGATGCTTCGGAAAATCCCGAGATGCTTCGCCAGCGGCGGATGCTTTTGACCTTTGCCGTTCTTTACGGTTCTGAGGTCTATTTTACCGATACCATCCTTGCGCAGTCAATGCTGGGCAGCTTTTATGATGCCCTTTCTACCAATGCGCCTGAGCTTTACCGCCAGATCAATGAGTCGGGCGCCTTTTCCTTCTATTATCTGGCGGTCCGGCGGAATGCCACTCCCGAGCAGGAGATCGGCCGGGCCTTTGCAATGCTCTGCGGAGAGGATAATAATACCCTCCTATGCGAAATGGGGCGGGCGCTCTATATCCGTTTTATGGATAAAATGTATGAAACGATTCGTAACCTCGGCATTGAATGATGCCGGACAAAAGATGATCTCTCCGGCCTTCGGAGAGATCATCTTTCACATCACGGGGAAGGGAGGAGCAAAATGGCACGATTTTTGACCTTGGCCAGCGGGAGCAGCGGGAACTGTGCCTTTTTGGGGACAGCCCGCCGGGGAATCCTCATTGATGCCGGCATCAGTGCTACGGCAATCCTCCGCTCTCTTCAGGAGCAGCAGATCCCTCCCGAGGCGGTTCAGGCCATCTTCATTACCCACGAGCATTCTGATCATATTAAAGGGCTGAACGTGTTGGTGAAGCGGTTGAATGTTCCGGTGTTGGGTACTCCCGGAACCATCCGTGCCCTCTGCTCCCAGCCCCTTCCGGCATCGGCAAGGCTGACCGAGCTCCGCGGTCCGGTGGAGGTGGGGGAGTTGGAGGTCGAGTCCTTCCGTCTGCCGCACGACAGTGCCGAATGCTGTGGCTACCGGGTTACCTTTCCGGGTGGCACCCGGATCGGAATGGCCACCGATATGGGGTATATTTCTCCCGAAACCGCCCGGATGCTCCGGGGGTGTGAGCTTGTTTGCATTGAGTCGAACTATGACCTGCGAATGCTGGAGATGGGTAGCTATCCTTATTCGCTGAAGTTGCGGGTCAAAGGCCCCAACGGTCACCTTTCCAACAGCGATTGCGCATCCTTTCTGCCGGAGCTGATCCGAAGCGGAACCACCCGTTTGGTGCTGGGGCACTTGAGCAAGAATAATAATCATCCCCAGCTTGCCAGGGATACAGCGCTCCGCAGTCTTTCCTCCGCCGGAATGACTGTGGGTGTGGATTACATTCTTGAGGTTGCCCCCCGTGACATTCCCGGGAGGATGATGATCCTGTAACTCAGGTGGGAGACCGAGAATATTTTTTAAAAAACACTTGACTCCTGGGATTTGATGTGATATAATATCTCCCGTACCATAAATGCGGGTGTAGTTCAATGGCTAGAATTCCAGCCTTCCAAGCTGGCTGTGTGGGTTCGATTCCCATCACCCGCTCCAAAACGAAAATCCTGTCGATTATTGTCGGCAGGATTTTTGTTTTGTATTATTCATTTTTCATTATTCACTATTCATCATTCATTCGACAGGATTTTCAATGAATAATGAATGATGAAATCGCTTCGCTGATGAATAATGAATAATTGCTTTAGATTATAGTTTATGCTATAATATTGAAAAAGGCGGTGTGTTGAATGAAAGAAAACTTACTTATAGATAAATCTATTGCTTTTGCTGCAAGAATTGTAAAACTACATCAGCATTTAATTAAAAATAAAAAAGAAACTGTAATCTCAAAACAAATTGTTCGTAGCGGTACAAGTATCGGTGCAAATATTAACGAGGCAAACTATGGTCAAAGCAAAGCTGATTTTATTTCTAAAATGCATATTGCCTTAAAAGAAACTGCGGAAACTGAATATTGGATTAAGTTGCTTTATATGTCTGAATATATTGATGATAAAATGAGTAGTTCTTTACTTGATGATTGTTTAGAAATTAAACGCATTTTAATCGCATCTATAAACACGGCAAAGGAGAATCCAAAATGATATTTGATTTTGATGTTCTTTCCAAAGAATTTAAAGGGTTTTATGATGCTTTTTCTTCTGAAACTTACGGCATTTCTATGGGGCGTGCTGCTGAGCACGCTGCTGTAGATTTTGACAACCTTTCAGATGAAGAAAAAGCATTAATTAACGAATGGTTTTTAGAACTCTTTGCTGAAGAAAAGGATTATTATGGTATCCCTTATCTTTGGGTTGTTGAAAAATTGAAAGATATACGTTTTGTTCCGTTAGTTAAGGGCTATTATAAAAGATTAAAAAAACGACACAACAAAGTAGTAGAAACAAACATTAATGGTAAAATTATTAGAGCACGCTCAAATTTTACAAGTGAGTTAGATTTGTGCAAAAAAGTTATAAAAGCGCTTAAACGTAAAAAATAATATGTAAGGGTTCGAACACATAGGTCGAAAACAAAAAGGGCATTGAAATTGTGCAACCTTTTCAAAAAACCGACTTGTTTCGACAAGTCGGTTTTTTAACTAAATCCACCCTTTCGGGTGGGTGAAATCGTCTTCGACGATGAAATCCAACTTCGTTGGGTGAAATCCGCCTCGACGGCGGATGGGTGGATTTAATTTCATCTGAGGCAAAGCCGAAGATTTCATCAGCGTTAGCTGATTTCATCCTTGCGTCAGCAAGGATTTCATTTTCTGTAAGAGTTCGAATTCATACGCAAAACCGCTGAGATTTTCTCATCATCTTTCCCCATAAAAACGTCCTGCTCCCTGTCAACGAAATGGTTGCCGGGGGCGTTTTTTTATGATAAAATAAAAAGACATCAAAACGGGAATACTGCCGGAGAGGAGGCATAAAAATGGAAACGCGCCAGTACCTTTGCATCGATCTGAAGTCCTTTTATGCCTCGGTGGAATGTGTGGAGCGGGGACTGGATCCGATGACAACCAACCTTGTGGTGGCTGATCCGGAGCGCTCTGATAAAACCATCTGTCTGGCTGTTACCCCGGCAATGAAAGCGCTGGGGGTCCATAACCGGTGCCGGATCTTTGAGATCCCGTCGAATATAGAGTATCTGGTTGCTCCGCCCCGAATGAAACGCTATGTGGAGTATGCCGCCGAGATCTATGCGGTCTATCTGCAGTTTGTTTCGGCGGAGGATATCCATGTTTATTCCATTGACGAAGCGTTTCTGGATGTGACCCATTATATGGCCCTCTATGGAATGACCGCCAAAGAGCTTGCTCAAGAAATTATGAAGGCCATTTTTGACAAAACGGGGATTCGTGCAACCTGCGGAGTGGGAACAAACCTGTATCTTGCCAAGATTGCTTTGGATATTACCGCAAAGCACGCGGAGGATTTTATCGGTGTGCTCAACGAGGAAAGCTACCGCAAAACAATGTGGGATCATAAGCCTCTGACAGATTTCTGGCGGATCGGGAAGGGAACAGCAAAAAAACTGGAAACCTACGGGATTCATACCATGGGTCAGATTGCCCGGACGGAGGAGGATCTGCTCTACCGCTGGTTTGGGATCGATGCAGAGCTTCTGATCGACCACGCCTGGGGGAGAGAGCCGGTCACCATTGCGGATATTAAAGGGTATAAGGCCAAAAGTAACTGCCTGACCAGCGGACAGGTGCTGATGCGGGATTATGACTTTGACGAGGGACGGCTGATCGTTAAGGAGATGATGGACCTTTTGTGCCTGGAAATGACCCAAAAGAACCTCCTGACCGATTCGGTTACCCTTCACGTGGGATATTCCAACCAGTTGAAGCGGGAGCCGACCCACGGTTCAGCATCCATTGCGGTAAAAACCAATGTCGCAGGACTGCTGATTCCTGCAGTTGCGGCGTTATATGACCGGATTGTGGACCCTTCGGCGCCGATCCGTCGGGTCAACCTGACCTGTAATCGGGTGGAGGCGGATACCGGCTTTGAGCAGCTCAGCCTGTTTGCCCGGCCCGAGACCGGAAAACGGGAGCAAAAGCTCCAGCAGGCGGTACTGGGAATCAAGGAGCGGTTTGGGAAAAATGCGATCCTGAAGGGGATGAACCTGGAAGAGAGCGCAACCACCCGGGAACGGAACCGCCAGATTGGAGGGCATAAAAGTGGCGAGTAAACCGAGAGCGAAAATGTCCGTTTCAGAGCGGGCGAAACAGTTTATGCCCTTTTCGGCCCTGCGGGGACTCAATGAGGCTCTGGCTGTCAAGGAGCGAATCCGGCTGCCCAAAAAGGAGCTTTCCGAAGAGATGGCGGAGGAACTCAACAGTGCTCTGCAGAAAATTACGCCTGAGTCGGTGGTCACCGTCGTTTATTACCGGGAGGGAGACTATTACCAGCTGACCGGGATCAATGTCCGGATCGATGAGTATGAGCGTACCCTCCGGATGATGGACCTTTCCATTCCCATTGATGATTTGATTGAGGTGCGGGTGGAAGAGCTGTGATCAATTATAGAGGAACAAACAGACAGAGATGATCGAATGAAAAAATTCTTTCGTTTTTTCGGAATTCGATTGACTTTTTACCGTCGAAAGGGTAAAATCTCTTCAACAATCGGGGGAGAGTGATTTGCATGAAGAAAATTGTTATCATCGGCGGCGGCAGCGTTAAGTTTGCAAGGGCAATTGCGCGGGATATTTTTACATTCCCAGCACTTTCTGATTCTCACATTGTTTTGGTGGATATTCCTGTCGGTGAAAAATATATGATCGCAACCCAAAAGATCATCCAAAAAACCATCGACCAGGGTGGATATCCCGCAAAGGTCAGCGCGACCCTTAATCGCCGTGAGGCTTTGGAGGGCGCGGATGCTGTGGTTATTACCATCCGGAATGATACCGAAGTCAGCCAGTGGGAAAAGGATCTGATCATCCCGAAAAAGTATGGGGTTGATCTGTGCATTGGGGATACCCGCGGCCCGGCAGCAATCTTCCGGGTGATGCGGGCGGCACCGGCGTTGAAAGCGATCGCGGAGGATATTCTTGAGCTTTGCCCCAACGCCTATGTTTTCAACTATACCAACCCTATGTGTATGATTACCGGCTATCTGCGGCAGTTGGGGGTAGAGGCTGTCGGCCTGTGCCATTCTGTGCAGAGCACTGCTGCAATGCTGACCAACTGGCTCGGTGCAGATGAGAAGGACGTTACCTATCGGTGCGCCGGAATCAACCATCAGGCGTTTTACCTGGAGTTTTGCGTCAAGGGGGAGAATGCCTACCCCAGACTGATGGAGGTTGCGCAAAAGCCGGAGCATCAGGGGGAAGCTGTCCGGATTGAAATGATGAAGGCGCTGGGATACTTTGTGACAGAGTCCAGCGGACATAACTCGGAATATAACGGATGGTTCCGCAAACGTCAGGATCTCATAGATCAATATAACCCCAATTCCTATGGAGCCTCTATTCGGGAGATTGCAAAACGGGATGCCGAGCGGGATGAGGAAACAGAACGGATCCTTAGCGGAACAATTGATCTCAATCGCGGGCAGGAATATGCGGCATATATTCTGAATGCGGTCATCGGGGATGGTGAGATGATTGAGTTTAACGGAAACATCCCCAATACCGGTTTGATCCCCAACCTGCCGGAGGGAGCTATTGTAGAAGTGCCTATCATAGCGTCCAAAGCGGGGCTGCGCCCGATTTATATTGGGAATCTGCCGCGGCAGATCGCGGCACTCAACTACCCCAATGCGCAGAATGAGACCCTTGCGGTGGAGGGAATTTTGGCTGGTGACCGGGAGATGATCTACCGTGCCATCATCAATGACCCGTTAACCGCATCAGTCTGCAGTCTTGCGGAGATCCGTCAGATGACAGAAGAGTTATTCGCAGAATATCAAAGCAAGCTTCCAATGTTTCAGTAATCAAAGACCCCGGCAGTATCGTAAGACTGCATTTGCAAAATAACAAATAAAAGGCTGACCCCTTGTTGTAGAATGAATGCTATGATAAGGGGTCATTTTGTATTCAGAAGGAACAGAATCGGATAGCCGGCAGAAACACTCCGGCATAAAGGAACAGAAGAAATCAAACGGGTAACAGTTGCACATTTGTAGAAAGAGTGGTACAATAAAACCGGAATCATAGATACGAGGAGAAGCTCTGTATGGAACATTTTTGCAATGCACAATGGATCTTTTGCGATGCTGTTTCCGGGCCTGTGGTGGACCGCTATTTCGCTTATGAGTGCTGTTTAAACGCCCCCTCCGGAAAGGCTGCATTATATATCAGCGCCCATTCGCAGTATGCCGTTTTCCTCAACGGTGCCTTCGTCAACTGTGGCCAGTATGATGATTATGAGGATTATCAGGTATATGATACTCTTGAACTGGACGAGTATCTCCAGCCGGGGGAGAATGAACTGAAAATTATTCAGTATGTTTGCGGGATCAATACCTCTACCCGTTCCATCCAGGTGCCCGGTGTTATCTTTGCGGCCTGGGATGGGGATGACCAACTGCTGGCCAGCGGACCTTTTGTTCTGTCCGGTGAGGACCGGCGGTATCATAACGGCGGTGAACTGTTTACCGGCCAGCTGGGATGCAATTTCTCCTACGATGCAACCCTGCCGGACCCGGTTTTTGCTCCGTCCGTTCCGGCAGGAAAAGAGAAGCACCTTTTTCCCCGGCCAATTGAAAAACTGAAAATTCTTCCGCTGGAAACCGGAAAAATCGTGGCTCAGGGGATCTTTTTAGAGTCCGATCCTACCGCGCCCAAGTCGCACCGGCTACAAAATGCATTCCTCTCCTCCAAACGTCGCCAGGATCTGTGTGGCGGGGATGACTTTTCCTGGAATTTATCTGCCTCCGACCGGGCAGACGGTATTTATGCAGTGATCGATATGGGCGGGGAAGCCACCGGCTTGCTGTCTGTTTGCGTGGATGTTCCCCAGGATACAGAGATTCTCATCGGCATCGGAGAGCATCTGGACGATTTGCGGGTGCGTAGCTCCATTGGCGGCAGAAATCTGGCCTGCCAATATGTGGCAAAGGCCGGACATAACGAATTCCTCCATCCCTTCCAGCGGTTTGGCCTGCGTTATATCCAGCTTCATATTGGCAGTTCCGCCGGAACCCTTCATTGGGCGGGCCTGCGCCCCACCCTTTATCCGCTGGATTTCCGGCCCAATCCTATGAAGGACCGACTGCACCGCCGCATTTGGGAGGTTGGTTGCAAAACATTGCAGCTTTGTATGCACGAGCATTATGAGGACTGTCCCTGGCGGGAACAGGCGCTGTACGCGATGGATAGCCGGGTGCAGATCCTTTGCGGTTACTATGCCTTCGGTGAGCATCAATTTCCGAGAGCGGCCCTGAGCCTGATGGCAAAATCCTTGCGGGAGGATCGACTGCTGGAGCTGTGCGCCCCCGGAAAAGTGCCGGTTGATATTCCGGCCTTCACCGCCGTCTATTTGCGGGAGGTATGGGAGTATACCTGCTTTACCGGCGATCAGACTTTGGCGGAGGAGGTGTTGCCCGTCCTGCTGAAGATTTGCAACGGATTTGTGGAACGTATCGACAAAACCGGCCTGATTCCTCCTTACCGTGGTTCCGGTATGTGGAATTTCTACGAGTGGCAGCCCGGCCTTTCCGGTTATGAAGCATATTCCGGCAAAACCTACGAATCCCCCTTGTGCGCTTTTGTTGCCGATGCACTGCGTTGTCTGGCCCAAATCCTGCGCACCCTGAAAACGGGAGATGCCGCCCGGTATGAACAGATTGCAGATGACCTCTGCACTGCGACCCATCGGAATTTCTTCCATCCCGAAACGGGCGGTTATCTTACCCGTTTGGATGATGAGAAGCCTCTGCACGGCTTGACCCAGGCATTGATGCTCTTTGCAGGTGTTGCGCCGAAAGAAACGGAGGACCGAACTGCCCAACTGCTGGTGAGCAATACGCTGATCCCTTGCTCTGTCAGTATGACGATCTATGCATATGAAGCATTGCTGCAGCGGGGAGAGCGCTACCGTGATTATGTGTTGTCTGAAATCGACCGGGTGTGGGGACGGATGCTGTTCCGGGGCGCCGATACCTTTTGGGAGACGGAAATCGGTGCGGATGATTTCGACTATGCCGGCAGCCTGTGCCATGGTTGGTCGGCCGTTCCAATATATATTTTCAGCCATTACCACTTGCCCTGAGAAAATATCTGTATCAATAAAGAAAGAGAAGACTCGCAACAAACGAATCTTCTCTTTTTCTTTTTGCATTATCCTTCCATCAGCATCCGGTAAAGCTCCGGCTTGGAAAGCTCTGACTTTTTTGCCGCTTCCTTGGCCGCGGCGGAAGGGGGAGTTCCCTGAGCGATCAGCTGGCGGGCATATGCCAGGGCGTCCTCGGGGGAAAGGAGGGAAGGGGCATCCTCTTCTGCGCCACCTACGATCAGCACGTATTCTCCCCGGGGCTCCTTTTCCTCGTAAAGTCCCTGCGCGGCAGAGAGGGTGGTACGGATGATCTCCTCGTGAAGCTTTGTCAGCTCCCGGACGAGGGTAATGGGGCGGTCTCCCAGGGCAGAGTACAGATCCCGAAGAGTGTTTTTGAGCTTATGGGGCGCTTCGTAGAAGATCAGAGTGCCGGTGTATCCAGCGGCGCGGGAAAGCTGTTCCCTCCGGGAGTTTTTGTTGACCGAAAGGAAGCCCTCAAAGGAGAAGCGGCCGGTGGGAAGTCCGCTGACTGCCAGCGCAGACACAGCCGCGCAAGCGCCGGGGATGACCGAAACCGGAATCCCGGCTTCTGCCGCCAACCGGACAAGAACCTCTCCCGGATCACTAATGCAGGGCATTCCGGCATCGCTGACCAGGCCACAGCTTTCCCCGGCGGCAATTCGGGCGATCAGCTGCTCGCTCCGCTCCCGCATATTATGCTGATAATAGCTGACCATCGGTTTTTTAATGCCGAAATGGTTGAGCAAGCCCCCCGTCACGCGGGTGTCTTCCGCCGCGATAAAATCCACCGTCTCCAGCGTTTCAATTGCGCGGGGGGAAAGGTCGCCGAGATTTCCAATGGGGGTTGCAATCAGATAAAGGGTTCCGGATGCCATTGTTTTCATTCCTTTTGTTCTGTTATTTCCTTGGATTTTGGGGGCAAACGAAATTCCAGCAGGCCGCAAACAAGTGCGAATGCAACCTTTTGCCGGTATTCGGGGTCGGAGAGGAGCTCTGCTTCTTTTGCGTTGGACAAAAATCCGCATTCTGCCAAAACAGCGGGACATTCCAGGGTGTGGATCAGAAAGAGATTGTTGCCGCCCTCCTTAATCATCCGGTTGTTTTCCGGCTGAAGCCGGGTGCGGATGGAGTCCTGTAACAGCTGCGCAAGCCGGGCGCTTTCGGGGTTTTTTCCTCCGTAAAACATTTGTGCCCCTGAAATTGACCCGGAAGAATATTTATTCTGATGAATGCTCAGGAAGATGGGGTTGGCCGCCGATTGTGTCAGCTTCAGGCGGTTTTTCAGATCGGAGGTTTTGATGGCTTTGGCGCCGGACACCCCGGGATCGTGGATGGAAATATCGGTCTCACGGGTCAGAATCACCGCAAAGCCGGACGCCCGAAGCATCTGCGCCAGGTCAAGGGAAAGGGCGAGGTTGATCTGCTTTTCCTCAATTCCACCCACTCCAAGGGCGCCGCCGTCAATTCCGCCGTGTCCCGGGTCAATGACGATAGTATGGTCCTCCGGAAAGAGGAGGGCAGGGTTGCCCTGGCTGGGAAGCCCCTGCTTTTGCGCAAGAATTGCGAAGCCCCCTGCCGTTATGGCAATCATAAGCAGCAGGGGGAGTAGCTTTGATAATATATTCCGCGGCACCCAAAGTCCGCCTCCTTTTTATACGGGAAACCCGAGTCGTTCCCTAAAAGGTATGCGGCGGCAATGGGGAATATGAGATTATTTCTTTTTCTTATTGACAAAAATGATTTTCTCCTGGAGAGAGATACGGTGGTAGCCCAAAAGATAGGCACCTCCGGCAACGGCGATAATCAGCACCGGGGTCAGAACGGGGATCAGAATATTGATAAAGGGATAATCGCTGATGACCATAGAGGTGTCCTTCTCGCCCAACGGGGGGATGAGCAGTCCCATCAAACCGAACTTCTGGGGGGTCAGGAAACGGCAGTAAAGGATGGTCATCCAAGCCGAAAGATCCTTAACAAAGTACCCTACGATTCCCATAATCCCCAGCAGGAAAAAGGGAATGGAGAGAATCCCACCGACCTTAAAGCCGCGATAAAGATCCGGCTCAATCCGCCCGAAGGATACGAAGTTCCGGTCCCTGTCTCCCTCCAGCCAAAGGGGAGGATAAATGAAGGAGAAGAAGAGAATTGCGGTAATGATCTGCATAATCACATACCCGGCGGTGGGGCTGAACTCCGCGAAGATGGTCAGAATAGAAATATCCACAATAAAGCACATAATGCAGGAAAGCAGGCAACCACCAAAGGTCCGAAGCGCCAGCATAAATACAGATTTCCGTTTCATAAAAATACTCCTCCGCAAAAGCAGATCCTTTCCGATTCTTTGCCCGAAGGCCACTATCCTATATTTTCTCATAAATTGGGGAATTTTGCAATCCCTGACGGCGTTTTTTCTGCGAACAAACGGTAAACTTTTTGCAAAACAAAAAGCCCGCAGAGATTTCTCCCTGAAGGCTTTGAAAAAAGCTTAGAAAATGGAGGAGACCTTCTCCATAACAGTTTTGCGGATCAGACCGAGCAGTTCAGGGGAGGCAGTTTCAGCATCGTGGGTGGGTATAAAAGGGCAATCGGTGATATCCGCCCCGGTCAGCGCTCGAATCCAGACCATAGCGAGGGTATATCTGCCGTGGGTCATGCCCATATGATAACCGTCCCGACAAAGAGAAATACCACCTTGCAGGGGGTCAAATTCAGGAAGCTTCCGCAACGCGGAGATAACGTCACCGCAGGGGATCATCGGAAGTTCGGCTGCTTGTGCAACGGCGCGGTAGCTTTCCCGCACCAGCTGATCCATCTTCTCCCGGTCGTTATTGTACCAGGTAAAGTATGAATTCGGACTGTTTACCTCGTAAGCCCAGGTCTGGTGCATCACGATTTTTGCGGTGGGAGCGGCCTTCTTTAGATATGCCGTCAGCTCATCCAAATAGGGCTGGTAGCTTTCCGGCTTGCCGCTCAAGGCGCTATTTTGCTGGAGGGTGATAACATCCCATTCCTGGGATTCCACCATTTCCTGGATGGAAACAAGGGGTTCGGGGAAAAAGCTACCGTTCACATCTCTGCCGTACGCAACGGCGCGGTTGATGAGGTTTTCGGCGTGCCGGGATAACTCACAGCCGCCGATGAAAAGGTTGGTCGTTTCCAGTTCAAGGCCCATTGAGGCGGCAGCATCGTGCAGAAAGATGTGCGCATCCTGCGAAAAGCTATTGCCGATGGAAAGGATCCGAAGCATACATATCCTCCTTTGAAAAAACCGCCACCCGGAATCCCGGATGGCGGTTTGAGTGTTTCGGGAGATTACATCTCGGCGAAGTATTTGATGGTGCGGACCATCTGAGAGGTGTAGGAGTTCTCGTTATCATACCAGGAAACAACCTGAACCTGATACAGATCGTCGCCGATCTTGCTGACCATGGTCTGGGTAGCATCAAAGAGAGAACCGTAGGTGATGCCGACGATGTCAGAAGAAACAAGCTCTTCCTCGGTGTAACCGAAGGAAGCGGAGGAAGCAGCCTTCATAGCGGCGTTGATGCCTTCCTTGGTCACGTCAGTTCCCTTGACAACAGCCACGAGAATGGTGGTGGAGCCGGTGGGAACGGGAACTCTCTGAGCAGAGCCGATCAGCTTGCCGTTGAGCTCGGGGATAACCAGGCCGATTGCCTTGGCAGCACCGGTGGAGTTGGGGACGATATTCGCAGCAGCAGCTCTTGCGCGGCGGAGGTCACCCTTTCTGTGGGGGCCGTCCAGGACCATCTGGTCGCCGGTGTAAGCGTGGATGGTTGACATGATACCGCTCTGGATAGGAGCGTAATCATTCAGAGCCTTGGCCATAGGAGCCAGGCAGTTGGTGGTGCAGGAAGCAGCAGAGATGATGTTATCTTCCTTGGTCAGGGTGTTTTCGTTAACGCTGAAAACGATGGTGGGAAGATCGTTGCCTGCGGGAGCAGAGATAACGACCTTTTTGGCGCCGGCATCGATATGAGCCTGAGCCTTTGCCTTGGAAGTGTAGAAGCCGGTGCACTCCAGAACAACATCAACACCGATCTCGCCCCAGGGAAGATCCTTCGCGTCCTTCTCGGCATAGATCTTGATGGTCTTGCCGGCGACGGTGATGGAATCCTCAGAAGCGGAAACGGTATCACCCAGAGCGTAACGACCCTGAGCGGAATCGTACTTCAGCAGGTGAGCGAGCATTTTGGGGCTGGTCAGATCGTTGATCGCAACGACCTCATATCCCTCCGCGCCGAACATCTGACGGAACGCAAGTCTGCCGATGCGGCCAAATCCGTTGATTGCAACTCTGATTGCCATGATTTATTTCCTCCTGATATTAAAAAGTTAAGGTCAACGCTACTATTTTAAACGATTTTTTCGGAAACTACAATACGCAGAATGAATTTTTACAAATTTCCGATTATTTGACCAAAACCAACTGAAGGGGCAGGATGAATTTAGACTCTTTTCCAATCATTTTTTGGAAGGAAGAGAAGAAAAAAAGGGAAGGGGGGATTTGCCTGAGGAAGGTGGGGGAAAGCCTGCTCTCCCTTGACAGAAAAATGCGATTACTGTAAAATGAGGAGAGGATCAAATTTTCCGGCTGTGTCCCGCCCGGCGGGGAAAATCTTGTGGGGTGCTCCTGCAAAAACCGCAGCGTTGCCATAGGAGGCGTTTGGTGTGAAAAACGGCTATGAAGCTCTTATGAAAAATCTGAAACAGCTCCAAAAACGGGTCTCTCTCTGTCCGGAAAAGGGGATCGTGCTGGGGTCGGGGCTGGGAGATTATGCCCAGCAGATCGAGTCGCCCGAGTTTGTCCCTTATGCCGAGCTGGAGGATTTTCCTCAGTCCACCGCCCAGGGACATATGGGCCGGTTTGTTTTCGGCTATCTGTCGGGAAGACCGATCGTGGCGATGCAGGGTCGCGTCCATTATTATGAAGGCTATGAAATGGATGAAGTTGTCCGCCCCATCCGTTTGATGGGCCTGATGGGGGTTAAAGAACTGCTTCTGACCAATGCCGCGGGGGGAATCAACCCCAGTCTTGATGTGGGGGATCTGATGTTGATTGAGGATCATATTTCCTCCTTTGTTCCATCGCCCTTGCGGGGAGAAAACCGGGAGGAGCTGGGCCCCCGTTTCCCGGATATGACCGAGGTTTATTCTGCCCGCCTGCGCCGGGAGCTGACCCGGTCAGCAGAGGAGCTTGCCGTTCCGCTGAAAAAGGGTGTCTACCTTCAAACGCCCGGTCCGGCTTACGAGACTCCTGCTGAAATTCGGATGTTCGGTGCGCTGGGGGCGGATGTTGTGGGGATGAGCACCGTCTGCGAGGCGATTGCCGCCCGCCATATGGGGATGGAGGTCTGCGGGATCAGTTGCGTGACCAACCTTGCGGCAGGCTTGGGCGGGAAGCCTCTTTCCCATCAGGAGGTGGGTCAGGCGGCGATGGAGGCATCAAACCGGTTTGCGAAGCTGGTGAGCGCTTTTGTTGCTCTCAATGGCCAAAAATAAGGGGATCTCCCGGAAGATTTTTTCTTCTTCCGGGGGATTTTTTTCGGAGAAACAGTTGAAAGACGAAGAAAAATTCTATATAATGATATGGTATATATCCTTCTTTTCAGATGGGAAGGAAATCTGTCCGGAAAGGTATGGCCTGAAATGAAAGAAAAGCTGATCAGACTTGTTTCAAAAAATGCAAAGCTGACCAATGCGCAGTTGGCCGCAATGCTTGCAGTAAGCGAGGAGGAGGTTGCCACCTGTATTGCGGAGCTGGAGCGGGAGGGCGTCATCCGTGGGTATCACGCGCTGGTGGATGCTGACCGCGCCGGGATGGAGACGGTAACCGCCCTGATTGAGCTGAAGGTCGCACCCAAGCTGGACTTGGGCTTTGAGGATATTGCCCGGAAGATTATGACCTTCCCCGAGGTGGAGGCTGTCTACCTGATGTCGGGTGGGTTTGATCTTGCCGTTACCGTTACCGCCAGCAACTTCAAGGAGGTCGCCCTCTTTGTTTCCCATCGCCTTGCGCCGATGGATTCTGTCCTTTCCACCGCCACCCATTTTCTCCTCCGGAAATATAAGGAGGAAGGTGTCTGCTTTATTGACGGTGATGAGGATGACAGAAGGAGCGTTTCATTTTGAATTATGAATCCTTTCTTTCCGCGAGGGCAAAGGAATTAAAGCCCTCGGGAATTCGTAAATTTTTTGATATTGCAGAGCAGATGGAGGGGGTTATTTCCCTGGGTGTGGGTGAGCCGGATTTTAAAACGCCTTACACCATCCGGGATGCCGCCATCCGTTCCCTTGAGGTAGGAAAGACCCGTTATACCTCCAACTGGGGTACCCTGGAGCTTCGCCGGGAGATTGCCAATTATATGAACCGCCGGTTTGGACTGGAGTATTCCCCGGAAACGGATATCATGGTTACCGTGGGCGGCTCGGAGGGGATCGACGCAGCAATCCGTGCCATTGTCGGCCCAGGGGATGACGTTCTGATTCCCGAGCCCTGCTTTGTCTGTTACGATCCCATCGTCCGGTTGGCAGGAGGAAATCCCGTTACCATTGATACCAGGGCGGAGGATAATTTCCGGCTGACAGCATCGGCCTTGGAGGAGCGGATCACCCCCAATACCAAGCTGTTGATCCTTCCTTATCCCAATAATCCCACCGGTGCCATTATGCGGCAGGAGGATCTTGAGGCTGTTGCCGAGGTGATCCTGCGGCATAATCTGCTGGTCCTTTCGGATGAGATCTATGCCGAAATGACCTACGGTGGCCCCAACCACGTTTCCATCGCCTCCATTCCCGGAATGAAGGAACGGACTGTGATCGTCAACGGATTTTCCAAGGCCTATTCTATGACCGGCTGGCGGCTGGGATTCCTCTGCGGCCCCGAGCCTCTCCTTTCGGTTATGATTAAGATCCACCAGTATGCCATTATGAGTGCGCCGACCACCAGTCAGTATGCGGCGGTGGAGGCGCTTCGCCGGTGCGATGATAAGATCCACGAAATGGTTGCTGAATATAATATGCGCCGCCGATTGGTGGTGGATGGCTTCCGGAAAATGGGACTGGATTGCTTCGAGCCGGAGGGTGCGTTTTATATCTTCCCCTCGATTCAGTCTACCGGTCTGACCTCGGAGGAGTTTTGTGAAAAGCTTCTGCACGCGCAGAAGGTTGCCCTTGTTCCCGGAACGGCCTTTGGCGCCTGCGGGGAGGGGTATGTCCGCGTTTCGTACTGCTATTCCATTGACCATCTGCTCGAGGCAATGCGCCGGATCGGCCTGTTCCTCGACTCGTTGAAAGGATAAACAGATTGATGAACCAGATCACGCTCAAAGCGTATGCCAAGCTGAACCTGACCCTGGATATTATTGACCGCCGGGCGGATGGGTACCATAACCTCCGGATGCTGATGCAGTCGGTGGACCTTTTTGATACGGTGACCATCACCCGGGGCGGGGAGGGGATCCGGGTCATCCTTTCGGATGCAGAGATTCCCTCGGATGAGCGAAATACTGCTTACCGCGCCGCTATGGCCTTTTACCGGCTGGCAGAAATTCAGCCGGAGGGGCTTACCATTGAGATTGAAAAACGGATTCCCAGCCAGGCGGGAATGGCAGGCGGAAGCGCAGATGCAGCCGCCGTTTTGGAGGGAATGAATACCCTTTATAAAACCCAGATCTCCAACCATCAGCTGATTGAATTGGGCGCGGAGATCGGTGCGGACGTTCCCTTCTGCATTGTGGGAGGAACCAAGCTGGTGGAGGGAATCGGTGATCTGATTACCGATCTGCCCGAAATCGACCCCTGCTATTTTGTGATTGCAAAAGGGGAGACGGGTGTCAATACCGGTGCGGCTTTCCGCCGGTTTGATGAGTGCGGATCCTCCTCCCGCCCGGATACGGATAGTGTCCTGGCGGCTCTTGTGGCGGGAGATCTGGAAGCGGCAGGTCAGGGCTTTGCCAATGCCCTGTACGATGCGGCTGACCTCCCTGAGATCGGTGAGGTGATTGAAAAGATTAAGGAATTTGATCCCTTAGGTGCTGTGATGACCGGGAGCGGCTCGGCAGTCTTTGGAATGTTTACCGATCTGCACGATGCCAAGCGTTGCGAAAAAGCCCTTCGGAAGGAAGTGCCCTTTGTTTGTCTTGCAAAGCCGGTCGATTGCGGACTGGAAGAGATCGAAAGTCTCTAAAAGGAAAGGATGAATCCCAAAATGCTCCAGACTCTTTTTCTTCCCCTGACCACCCAGGTGGATACTGTTGGGGAGACGGTGGTTTATTGGTATCTGATCGTTGCAGGGGTGCTCTTTGCGGCGGCGTTGATCTGTTGTTTGGTGTGGGAGCCGAAAAAATCTGTCTGCCTGTTTGGAACGGTGATAGCTGTGATCGTTCTTTTCACCAACCTGATGGGTGGAGCCAGTATTCTGAATACCGCCTCCAATAATCAGCGGCAGGCGGAAGCGGTGTTGACCTCCCAAACCGAGCAGGAGGATGGAGATATTGCCGCGGCCAAGCGCCAGTTGAAGCTGGCGGAGGAGCAGTCTGCTCAGGGCTGGGGCGTTGTTGCCGGCTCGGCACTCTGTATTTTAGCGGTGGTGGCTCTTTATTTTGGGAAATATTTTCCCGCGCGGCTGGGGGCGGTGCTGCTCAGCGGCGGCGGTACCGGTGTGATCCTTTTCAGCGTTTGGAAATACCTTGCGGATAGTCTGGATACCTCCGATACTGCCAAGCGCCTTTTCTGGGATAACCATTTCTCGGTGATTTTCCTCTTTGCTTCGGTGCTGCTCCTTTTTGTGGTGGAGCAGGTCAAAAAAAGGAAGGAAAAGCGGGTGGTCTTTACCAAAACAGAGATTGACGCATCTGCCCGGGGCGGCTCCATTCTCGGGACGGATGAGTCAGAAATTGATTGCTGATTCTTTCATACAATAGAAAAAGGACAGGGAACACAGCTTTGCGTTCCTTGTCCTTTTTGATTTGCAGTTAAACGACGGAGATCTCCACGCCGTGGTCGGCGATCCGCTCCAGCTCCTCCGGATCGGCGGAGGTATTGGTAATCAAACGGTCCACCCGGTCGATCCCGGCGATATGGGCGAAGTTTTCCCGGCCGATTTTGGTAAAGTCCGCCACAACAATGGACTGATTGACCCGGTCCAGCATTGCCCGGCTGACGTCCGCCTCCTGGTAATGGTGGGTGGTCAGACCCAGTTGGGAATCCACGCCGTCTGCCGAGAGGATCAGCTTATCGGTCTTATACCGGCGGAGCTGGGAAAGGGCATCCTCGCCGTAGGTAAACTGATATTGCGGGTTGAAGTTTCCCCCCAGCAGGATCACGTTAAAGCCGGGAATGGGGGTCAGCTCGTGGGCAATTACCACCGAGTTGGTTACTACCGTCAGGGATTTTAAGGTTTTCAGCTCCTGCGCAATGAAAAAGGTGGTGGTGCCCGAGTTAATCATCAGAGTATCGTTGGGGTTAATCATCGCGGCGGCTGCCTTGGCGATATTTTGTTTTTCTGTTTCGTAGCGGGTGATCCGCTCGTGAAAACTCATATTAAAGTAGGATTTGTTGGTGCTGACGGCGCCACCGTGGACCCGCTCCAGCCGACCGGTGGCCTCCAGCTCGGAAAGATCATTCCGGATGGTGACCTCCGAAAGTTCAAACATTCTGCTCAGATCGGTGACCCGAACCTTGCCTCTTTTATCCAGCAGGTCGAGGATGGCTTGCCGGCGCTGGTCAACACTCTGTTCCGGGGAGATATCCAAGAATTTCGCCTCCTGAAGCTTTCGTTTTTCTTTCGTTTTAGGTATTATATCCCGAAATTAAAGAAAAGTCAAGAGAAACGAAAGATGAAACGAAAAACAACGGTCATTTCAACTATAAAATGACCGGAACCTCTCCAATACATTCCAGCCGGTCAGGGGCAACCCGGCACTCAACGGCCCGGATCACCACTCCCGCCTCTGCCGCATGACGCAGAAGACGGCCAAATTCAGGGTCTGTGCGGTCGTTGGGGGAGACACCCTTGGTACCCTCCAACTGCACGATGAAAAGGAGCGCGGCGAAGTACCCTTGTCCCGCGGCGCGGATCAGCCCGGAAAGATGTTTGCAGCCCCGGAGGGTAGGCGCGTCAGGAAAGAGGGCGAGATTCCCCTCCTCCAGAGTAACGCCCTTGACCTCCGCGAAGCCGGACCGGCCATCCAGTAGAAAAGAGAAATCCAGCCGGGAATCCTCAAAGGTCTGCTCCCCCCGCAGTTCCTCCAAACCGGGGAAGAGGGCGGGCAGATACTCTGCGGCGACCTTATTGGGAGCCTGACTATCCATATTGATCAGCCGGTCGCCCTTCCGCACACAAACCAAATCAAAAGGCGTTTTCCGTCCGGGGGCATCCCCGCGGGCAAGGAAAACCTCAGCACCGGGGGTCAGCAGCTCCCGGCACCGACCGGTGTTTTTTACGTGACAGCGTAAAACCTGTCCCTCCGTTTCCACCATTGCAATAAACCGATTGGGCCGCTCCAGGAACCGTCCCGGCTGCACCTGCGGGTAAACCATCGCCACCCCTCCTTTTTCCGTTATTATATAGTATAATAATAACACAGAACAAGGGGCCCGGCAAGGCAAAAAACACCCGCTGTCAGACGTAGACGCTCCTTTTTTCTAAAAAAATGCGTCGCAACGCGAAGGTTAGCACGAGCTTTCCGGCAGAATGTTCTTTCCGGATAGTACTGTCCCGCCGCTGATCCCTTCACCGATGTAAAAAAACAAAAACCGCCGCGGTGAGCGGTGGAGATGCAGGGGAACAACGTCAGCTTTATTCTCATCAAAGGGTGTGCAAAACCGTTTAAAGAGCTCGCAGAAAAAAGCCACCAAGAGTTAACCTCCACCCAAGAAAAAAACTTGGGAGGCATTCAGACCCTTGATGGCAAAGAAGGAATATCACAAAGTAGCGAATCTGTCAACTCCCAATTTGAAAAATCAACAGAAATCCATCGGCGCATCAGAAGGAGGTTTTTCGGCGCGGATTGGGAAAAATTTTTCAATCGGAAAGGCAGTAGGCTTTGCCTTGACCATAAACTGTGATTTTACTCCAAACGCATTGATCCGTTTTCCGCTTTCAAAAAATATCTTCCGGGACATACTTGCCGACCAACTGTTCCCATTCATCATCATCGCAACCGAAATGGTTCGAATCGATTACTTGACCGTTTGCATCGTAGGTTTCACCATATCCGCTGCAAGAAATAAGCGAATATGATCCGTCTGCATAATTGATTCTGACGACCCAGTCGCCATAATAAAAGCTGGGGTCGACTGCTGCGATCGTGATGATAAGGTTGTCGGTAAAACGAATATTTGCCAGATCGCTGAAAAAACCATCCAATTGGTCCTCTGACAAAGTATATACGGCGGTTTCGGTTTCCAGGAAGTTGCTATAATGAGATTCGCTGTTGCGCAGATCATAAACGTCCACAGAAGCCACCTGTTCTCTGTCGATGTCATCATACCGTTTATGGATCGGAATTACTATGCACCCGGTCAGCGAAATAACCATAGCCAACACCAGTGAACATATTGCTGCAGCTCTGAATATTTTCATCATACAACCTCCTTGCGATGTTTTTGTTTGGCAATCGGCCTAAATTGGGAATAAATACGGGAGTCTGAGGTACATCCCTATTTCCATTATAGTATGAATATGGCTACCTGGCAACGATTGCTACTCGCAATTTAACGATTACCCCCATGGATCAATGATTGTGGTTGCGAATTAACAGCGGTTTTTCTATTGCTCCGAACCGCAATATCCATCAAATCTCTTTCGGATTCGATCTCTTGCGAATAAGGATAGGTCTTTGCAACCTTTTCAAATTCACTCCTGATCTTTTCTGCCTTCTCGGTGTTATTCTCGAAAAACAACGCAAGTGCATACTCGGTTCGAAGTATGGATGGGAACCGTTTCATCGCATTCATAAATTTCTTCTGCTTTTTCGTCAGCATATCTCGGATAACTTCCCGGCGCTTTTCTCCGATCAGCTCCACATAAATTCTATCACACATCAGAAGGTCGTGATGAAGTCCAATAATGCCACTTTCGATTTCAAGCAGATGTGCCATGAGTGCATCCGCTTCTTCAAACTTCTCTTCATCCATAAGTCGGTTGCAGGCGAACACACAGCGGGTAGCAACCATACTGTTTTTCATAGCAGCATCTGTTGGTACTGCAAACCATTCAGATGGCATATCTTTCAGCCGAATACCTTTTGAACTTTGCTCGCTAATTTTGAGCTGAACCCAAAAGGCTTCTACCGCTTCTTTATTTTTTGATAATGCAAAGGCATTGTATCCATCATTGTCAACCGTTCCCATACGCATCGGTATGCCATTCATCATAGCAAGCATAAATCCAACTACTGCAAACAGAAGAAGAAGCGGTGAAAGGAATGGGACATCGGGGCAAAACAGATATCCTGCTAAGAACAAAGCACCAAGAATGATATTGATAAATGAGCCACCAAGGTTATATAACACAAGTGGGATTTTACCGTCCTTCATATCGGGAGGAATCATAAGACATTGACCGCCAGTTCCGGCCAAACTAAGTCGTTTCAATTTAAGCTTCCCATTTTCCTTCATCCACATAAAAGAGGCAATGCGGAAGGAACTAAACTTATATCCTGTCATCAAGCCGAACAGAAGGTGTCCTGCTTCATGCACGATTATATGGAAGAACAAAGCAACATATAAGCCAAGGAAAAGTCCTGCATAGGAGAGAAGGTCTTGGTATAACGGTGTATCTGCTGGGGATCTGTCAAGAAACAAAACCATCACAACACCGCAAATTGCTCCAATCAGCATCGTAAATGCCATTCCTATGTACTGCTGCCAAACTATTTTTTTCTTTTTCTGGTTTTTACTCATTTTTTACCTCATAAGTGCATTTGATAAATTTCCAATTTCCTATTTCAAACTTCTCTGCTATCAAATTCTTATTCGACGGTTAAATTATACCATAAATTCTAGTAATAATCAACGCTTTGCGAAGCAAAACACCGAAATTATTCATTATTCATCAGCGAAGCGCCTTCATCATTCATTATTCACTGCGAAAATCCATTTTAATGAATGATGAATATTGAATAATGAAAAATGAATAATACAAAACGAAAATCCTGCCGACAAGAATCGACAGGATTTTCGTTTTGAAGACTAACCCTAATTTTGATACAAATACACCCCCTTTTGAGGTTAGGGGTATATTTTTCAATTCAATTCGAAAAAAGCCACTCTGTTTTCATTTTCAACATCACCAAAATTGATTGAAAACTTGATGATTTGGCCATCTTCCATTTCTATTTCTGTGATTGGTTGAGTATATATGGTGGCTTCCTTTCTAACACATCTGTGGCTAAATCTAAAGTTCTTTATTATGTTGCCAACAACTCCCTCGAAAAAAACCGAAACATCAACAAGTTTACTTTCATCAGGTTTAGCATCTACCCAAAAATCTGCATACTTTGTGGTTCGTAATGCTCCGTCATCATATACAAAATACAAATCTGATGTAAAACAGTTTTCTTTCTTAAAAGTTGGCAAATGCATAGAATAAAAGATAGTTGGATTATCATTGTTGGGAGAGGCAAAAACCCTAATTATCTTTTTACCAACAGAACACTCGTATGAGTCGATACAGTCGTAAGAGTCCCCTTTGTCAGCTGCCTCATAAATTTTATAAAGAGCCTCATATATATTTCCTAAAGAGTGGTCTCCTTCGCAACAATCCAAATAACTCTGCTCTGCTCCAACATAATCCCATGGGGTTTCCTCTTCATCCGCTTTATCGGAAATTGTGCGGTTTTTTGCACCAATATCAAAGAGATGCTTTGTCACTTTAATCATATATCTGTCATGTGTCATAAAGGATAAAGCGTAAAGGCATTGGGCACCAAGACATCCACCAAATCCGTTAATATCAAATCCGTGCGAAACGAAAAAATCAATAATCTCACACATTACATTTGCTTTGTTTTCTAAAGAAGAGCTTTCGTATGGTTCGCTTCTTATAGAAAAATAAAATGAATCGTATGCTATCAGACTTTCGGAAAGTGGATTTTCATCACGATAGTCATTTAAGGTATTAACATCAGCGCCCGAAGCAATTATCTTTTTCGCTTCATTCATATCGGGTGAATCCGAATGAAAGACATCAACCAGGCAGTTTTCAAGAATGCCAAATCCGTAATCAATTTCCATTTTCATCACTCCTTTTATCTTATGGTATCACATTATCTGTCCAATAAAAAGGACAATGAGTTGATATGTCCCCTGTCAAGTAGATGTTTTTTGTGGACACCTGTTATGGCTCCTACAAGGCCGTTGATATCATAGATGCTTTCGCTTGATGTCATTTCACGCAGACGGCGCATCCATTCGGGGTTATCTACCATAAAGTCATCGAGGATAATGCTGACGGACTCGGCATTGGGTGCGCCCAGCCTGCCGATGGATTTGTCAATGGCGGCTCTCTCACAGGGCAGGTACAGATATTCCACCTTGCCGTGGTATTCTGCCTTTGCGGTGCAGAGGATACTCGAATCGTAGAGGTAAGGCGGAAACACCTGCCCGTCATACAGTTCCTGGAACTGCACGTCCTCATCCACGAAGAGGATTCCGTGTTCGGTGACGATGCCGGTGCCGGACTGCATCAGCCGTCTGCCGATCTCTGCATATTTGGGGTTAGCATCGTCGTTGGCAGGAATGGAGCCGTCACGGTTCAAGAGGTATTCCTGACCGATCTTGCCCATATTGCCGATGTTTTGAATGAGGCAGTATTTGTTAAGATTGAAAGACAGGTTGATGAGATCCTTCAGCTCGGTGAAGCCTTCTTGTTTCATGGCTTCGTAGAACTGTTCTTCCTCCGTACCGAAGAAGCTCTCCATACGCTTGGCAAGGTAGTTCAGCTCGTCCAGATTGACGAAGCGGTCTTTCAGATGGTCGAGTTCTTCGGGAAAGATAACGTCCGTAACGAACAGTTCGGGCGGGTTATCGTCGGCTGCGTGTATCTCCATGAGCGCCGAATGGAGTGTGGTTTCCGAGCATGGGAAGTGGATGTCGACCAGGTGGTCGTTGTACTGTACGGTTACTTTAATCATCGGTTATCCGTCCTTTCCTTGAATTTCACAGCACCCACGCCGTATCTGCGGATCGCCATTGCGTTGCAGATAACGCCGAAGATCTTCGGCTCGATGATCGTGGTATCCGCAAGGTCTGCGATGGTCAGATTCTTCGTGCCGAGGTACAGATCCTTTGCGGTGCAGTACAGGGTGTATCCGTTTGCGGTGCTGCCTTTGAGACGGATGTTCTCAAAGAGGATTTCGTTTCTCTGCACGTACCGTCCGGTACAACTCCACAGTCGGCAGTCTGCGGTGAGCAGATACACCGCCGCCATGAACGCGTAGTCTTTTTTATCCAACTTGGCAACCGCTTCGGTAAAGGTGGTGCGGTGCTTCTCATTTTTGAAGTACATGGGGTTTTCCTCGCTTTCTTTCAGATATTGATTCAATCGTTTTACAAAGGGCGGATACTGGATCGCCGCCATCGTTTCGGCAACGGCTTCTTTCAGCGTTGCGGCTCCGGCTGTGATCCTTTCGTTGATGCACGGGCATTTGTCTGTTCCGCATCCTTTCTTTCTGCTGATATGGTGGGGACAGGCACGGCAGTCGCAGTCCTTTTCGGTGTATTCGTATCGGCGGAGGATGACCACGCCGTGGCCTCTCGGTCGGAAGTTTGGGATCGATCTCATGAGCTTTTCGAGCTGTCGCAGTTCGTAACTGTCTGAAAAATACATAGGCGTTGATTCCTTTCGTAGAAATAGAAAAAGCCCACGGTTTTGTTTGGGTTTCAAAACCGTGGGCTGTATGATTTATTACATATTTAATATGGGGGCTTCGCCGTCATCGAAGGTGGGCGGATTTTCCTTGAGGGAAGGATAGGCATCCTGGAGCTTTTCCATCAGTTCCATGAGACCTCGATCCTGTTCGTAGGTCAGCGAGTCGCAGTTATCTCTTGCAAAGGCTGCACACTTGAACAGTTCCTCCGCTTCTGCCTGCGTGAAGATTTTGTCTTTGACGATGAGTCCGGCGCGGACTGCATAATTCTCTTTGGAGGAGAGGTAGTCGGGAGAGTAGTCGCCGTGGGCAAGGTATTTGCCGCCGTCCGACTGTCGCCAGCTACAGAACATGAAGCCGTGTTTTTCGCTGTACATTCCGGCGAACACCACGTCGCCGTACTCGGAGAATTTGCGGTAGTTCTGCACATCCTTCGGCTGCATCTGTGGGGCTGACACGTAGAGGCCGACATACTCTCGGACGACCTCGGCATCGTCTACAAGGTGGGAGAACACCTCACGGGATTCGGGATCGGTGAGATCCTTGTTGTTGTAGTACATAAATCCTTCGGGGTTGACTGCGGTGAGATGGACTCCTTTGTGCGAGATGAGCAGGAGTTGATCTGCTTCATCGTAATCTGTAAGGCATCCGTAGTGCTGTGCCTTCCGCTGCATTTCTTCTTGGTATATGGTCATTTGGTTACCTCCGTTATTGTGATAATAAAAAATCGGAGGACAGATCCTGTACCTCCGTAATGTTTGTCAGATAGGAAGGATCGACGATTACTTCGGATTCGTTCCTTCCGCTGAAATATGCGTATATATGCTTTTTGTCAATCTGTGCTTCGTAGACCGTTCCGTCCTCACCAAAGCGGTGAGCAAACCATTCGGCTGTTTCCTGACTCAGCGACCAGGACAATGCCTTCACGCTTTTGGCATTGTGAGTTGTTACTCCACGGTAAACGGTTACGGTGTCATCCAACGCTTTGAATTGGATATACTCGTCTTGCTCCATGAGGCAGGTCGGATCGGCTTGCTTGAACATCCGCAGGAGTTGATTGACTGTAACATTCACATCCTGGTGCGGTGCTTCTGATCTCGTCCATGCGCTTGCAAGGATTTGGGACATATCTTCTCTTGACAGACTCGGCTGTGCAAATTTCAAAAACGTCAGCGCGTAGGGCTTGGTGACCATCATATAAATCTCGTAGGCGCTGTTTGCCTTGTTGATAGACTGAGCCATTGTCTGCCGCCATCGGTTCTGTGCATCTTCTTCCATAAGGTTGATCATCGTGATGCCACCGTTGCCATCGGGAAGGGCGGTTAGTCCAGTGTCGGCGAATGGGTGCTTGACGATCATCGGGGAGTATGGGGTTTCGTAGATATCGGTGTGGAGCAAGGTGATGGCTGTTCGTTTGATCTCGTCCAGGTCGGTTTGCTTTCGCATGGTTTTTCCTCCTTTCTGTGGGAATAAAAAAGCGCATGGATTTGTTCTTATCCATGCGCTCGGTGGCTTGTATTCGGTTGTGCGAGAGTTCGGCTCACTACAGAAAGGGAAAAATACCTTTTTCACATCTACAAAATCGCTTGTAAAAATTTCGACCGTAGAAACGGCGAAACCCCCGATAAAATCGGGGGTTTCTTGGGCAATATCTTTTTCATTGCCCTTTGATGGCGGAGAAGGAGGGATTTGAACCCTCGCGCCGGTTGCCCGACCTACACCCTTAGCAGGGGCGCCTCTTCGGCCTCTTGAGTACTTCTCCAGGTCAAAGTATAAAAGCTTATTTTGGAAAGGTTGGCGGAAAGGGTGGGATTCGAACCCACGGTCCCTTGCGGGATCACTGGTTTTCAAGACCAGCTCCTTAAACCACTCGGACACCTTTCCGTTCAGTAGCGTATAATATGATACCATAACCGCTATTGGTTCGTCAAGTATTTTCTTTCAAAAAATAATTTTAAATTTTTTGCAAAAAGGTGTTGACAAACGAAAAGAGACTATTAATTAACATTTTCAACTTGGAGAAGTACTCAAGTGGTGAAGAGGCGCCCCTGCTAAGGGTGTAGGTCGGGCAACTGGCGCGAGGGTTCAAATCCCTCCTTCTCCGCCATCAAAGTGCAATGAAAAAGATAT
>JAFTTH010000005.1 GCA_017466885.1 Oscillospiraceae bacterium | reverse complement strand
TTAGCGTGTTATCCTTAACGGAGAACACGCAGTCAAATCCGTCTTCGACGGGTGAAATCCACCTCTGGTGGATGAAATCGCGTTTGCGATGAAATCCTGCTTCGCAGGGTTGTATTTAGACGGATTTGATTTCATCCGAGGATTTGTCCTTGGATTTCATCTGAACGAAGTGAAGATTTCATCGTTGCCGCGCAACGATTTCATTAAACCAACAGAAAAAGAGATAACATTTCGGCTACGAACCGATTTGTTATCTCTTTCTGTCGTTATAAGGGTTTGGGCTTAGCCCATATTTGCGTTTGACTAGTCAAATGCGATGCTCGCACTTTGCTCAAAGCATACATTCTCCGCTAAGAACATCACCCATTTCAGGCCGGCCTTTTTATACCCGTTGATACATCCATTTCTTTCCGCAATATCGCACAAGACCTGCAACCGCCCGTCCCGCCAGGGAGATAATATTTGCGGCGAATATGCCCGGCACACCCCAACCCCAGACAAAGCAGAACAGATAGGTCAATGGCAGGCGAACCAGCCAGACCCCCACTGAGGAGTTTACCATCACGTAGGTGACATCCCCTCCCGCCCGAAGCTGGGAATCGAACACGTTGACCACCAGCCCCGTGCCGTTCATCAGCAGGAGAACCCAAAAAAGCTCGGCGCTTGCCCGGACGGTGGCCGGATCGGAGGAATAAAAGCCGGCAATGGGTTCCCGGAAGACGACTGCGAGGGTGCCTAGGAAAAGACCTGCCAGCAGACCCGCAATCATCACCTGCCAGCCCGCCTTGCGGATATTGCCGTACTCCTTTCGGCCCAAAAGGTGCCCCACCGCTGATAATATGATGGTAGCACAGATGGATTGGGCAATTCCGGTAAAGCCGTTGACGGTATTGATGATCTGATAAACGCCGCTTTCAAACCCTCCCAGGGCGATGGCCATACTGTTTGCGATCAGATACCCGCCCTGGACAAAGGTCGATTCAAAGCTGAGCGGCAGACCGATCCGGATGATCCGCTTGCAGGCCTCCAGCCGGGGACGGAAAATCCGGTCCAACTGGATGGGTAGCCGATGATGCTCCCGAAGGAGAGCGATCACAATAATGCCCAGCCCTCCGATCCGGCAGAAGATCAGCGCGGCGCCGGCGCCCAGCTCATTCCACCCCCATTGGCTGATGCAAAGCCAGGAAAAGAGGAGCTGGATCAGATTCATTACCACCGTGGAGACCAGGGGCAGCCGGCTATCTCCCATTCCCCGGTAGATCCCGCTATAAACATTCTGCAGGATCAAAAAGGGGAGGCTTCCCATCATAACCTGGAAATAGCGGGTGGCCTCGGAAAGCATCTGTTCCTCCGCCGAGGGCATAAAAAGGCGGAGAAGGGGGTCAGCAAAGAGGAGACAGAGGAGGGTTACCGTCAGGGTGGAAAGAAGGGTCAGAAAGGTGGACTGCTCCACCGTTTCCACCATCCCGTCCCTGTCGCCTTCCCCTACCTGGCGGGAAACCAGGATGCTTGTTCCGATGGTCACCGCCGAAAAGAGGACGGTTACCACCATCATAATAGAGTTGGAAAGCCCAATGGCGGCCAGAGCGCTGGGGCTGATTCCGCTGACCACCTGAGAGATCAGCAGTCCGATCAGGGTTGTGAAGGACAATTCGGCGGCCACCGGAAACACAAACCGGAAGGATAAGCTTTCATCCAGCGGTGCCCGCTGTCGGAAGATCCCCATATCTCCACCCCCTTAATATATTAAGAGAAAGTATAATACGGTTTTCCCCGGTTGTCAATGGCATTTTTGGGGGCGTGCTTTACTTTTTCCCCTTCCGGTGGTATAATTTTCACCGAATATTCTTTCAGGAGAGACAAAAATGAAATTTCCCACCGGCTATCAACGCACCAAATATGCCTGCTATTATACCTACCTGGCGGCGGCCTCGGTTTTCAGTCTGCCCCCCATTTTGCTGATGACCTTCCGCCAGATGTATGATATTTCCTATACCCTTTTGGGGACGCTGGTATTGATCAACTTCTTCACCCAGATGGCAGTGGATCTGATCTTTACCTTTTTTGCAAAGCATTTCAATATCAAGGCCACTATCAAGGCAATGCCCCTTCTGACCTCGGCCGGCCTCCTGCTTTACGCCTTGATCCCCCATCTTTTCCCCCAATATGCCTACCTGGGACTGGTGGTGGGGACGGTTCTTTTCTCCCTGGCGGCGGGACTTTCGGAGGTTTTCCTCAGCCCTATGGTGGCGGCCATCCCCTCGGATAACCCCAAGCGGGATATGAGCATCCTGCACTCCCTCTTCGCTTACGGAATGGTCAGCGTTGTGGTAATCAGCACCCTTTTTCTGGAGTTTTGCGGGGAGGAAAACTGGGTCTATCTGACCCTCTTCTGGGCGGTGTTGCCCATTGGATCCTTCCTCCTGTTCTGCATCTCCCCCCTCCCGGAGATTCAGTTGGCCCCTCCCTCCCGGGAAGGCGGCTCCCGGAGCAAATGGCTGGGGCTTCTCCTCTGCGTGGGGTGCATCTTCCTGGGCAGCTCGGCAGAAAACACGATGATTAGTTGGGTTTCGGGATATATGGAGGGGGCCCTGCAGCTTCCCAAGGTCTGGAGCGATCTTTGCGGTCTGGCGCTCTTTGGTGTTCTTTTGGGGTTTGGCCGCACCCTTTACGCAAAGCTCGGCAGGAATATTTATCGCACCATGCTGGGTGGAATGGTAGGGGCGGTCGTTTGCTATTTGGTGGTGGGCTTTTCGGGGAATGTGTTCCTTTCGGCGGCGGGATGTGTGCTGACCGGGCTCTGCACCGCAATGCTTTGGCCCGGCTCGCTGATTCTGCTGGAGGAAAAGATCCCCAACCCCGGGGTGGCGGCCTACGCGCTGATGGCCGCCGGCGGTGACCTGGGCGGCTCGGTGGCCCCCCAGCTGATGGGCGTTGTGGTGGATACCGTTGCCGCGGCTCCCTGGGCGGCGCAGTTGGGTGCCGTCCTCTCCCTTTCTCCCGAGCAGGTGGGGATGAAGGTGGGAATGCTGGTGGCGGTGGGATTCCCCCTGCTGGGTGTGGTGCTGTTGCTGGTTTTGGGGAGGTATTTTGCAAAGAGATCCCAAAAGGAGGCAGACCCCGCCGGAAACCCGGCCTGACCGGGAGCGGGACCGTGCCGTTATGTTGCTGTTATAAAAAAGAAAAAGCTGCGCGACCGGAATCGGTAGCGCAGCTCTCTTTTTGGATGAAAACCGCCGGACGGGCGGATGAGAAATTTGGCAGAAAGAAAATCGCACCTTATTTTTTGGCGCGGGTCCCCCAGCATTCGTAAATGAGGTTCGGGTTTACAGCCTTTAGCCTCCGGGCAATATGAAAGCCATCAGCATTCCCCTGCACATAGACCCATGGTTCGGAGCCATCCTGCATACAAAAATAGAGTTTATAACTGTTCCCATCACAATCGTCATCGGTTAGCTGATAGCAGGAGCGGATATTTTTCACCGGAAGGACCTGCTTGATCTTGGACTTGCCGAGCAGCGAAAGCTTAGAGAGGGTGATATTCTGGTTATCTACGGTCAAATAGCTATATCGGTAATCGTTCAGCCGGACAGGTCCCATATTGGATAAGGGCTGGAAAAAGTTGGGGCAAAGAGCGGTGAGTCGGGAGTATAACGCATAACCGGACTTTTTTTCCACAAAGAACAGATCGTCTGCACCGTTTATGCCAAACCAGCAGTAGGTGCTGCTCTCCCAGGGGCTGATATAAAAATTCTCAATGAGACCGGTCGGCAGGATGCCAATATCCTTCTGACGGCATATGACAAGAAAGCGTTGGTCGATCCGAACCTCGCTCTGCGCAGACTTAAACATCCCCACATCCTCCTGACAGCAGAGGGGCATTGCGTTAATATAGGCGAAAATCTCTTGCGGGTTTCCATAGCGGGAAACGGTATTGCACAGATCCTGATAGGCTTGAGGCTTGAGACTTCGCAACCGTTCATAAAAAGTCATAATGACCCTCCTTGCTGTGCTTGAAAACTGTCTTCAGTATAACATACGCAAAAATAAATTACAATACAAAAAAGCTACGCTACCGGTTCCGATAGCGTAGCTCTCTTTTTGGAAAATCAACCCATCATTTCCTTGGAAATGATGTCCAGCACCTTCTGATAGCAACCGCCGCAGCCGGTGGAGCAGTTGGTGATCTTCTGGACGCTTTCAAAGCTGCCCAGAACGTCATCAAAGGTCTTGCTTGCGTGAAGGGCAACGACGATATCGTTATAAGTGACTTTCTTGCAATTGCAAACAACCGTATTTTCCATCTTTGCGCTCCTAAGTATCGCGACTGCTTACGCGAAGTATCTCTTCAGCAGACCCTCGAAGGCTTTGCCGTGGCGGGCCTCGTCACGAGCCATCTCGTGGACGGTATCATGAATGGCATCCAGGCCGGCCTCTTTGGCCATCTTGGCCAGGTCGGTCTTACCGGCGGTGGCGCCGTTCTCAGCCTCAACACGCATCTCAAGGTTCTTCTTGGTGGAGTCGGTCACGACCTCGCCCAGCAGCTCTGCAAACTTGGCAGCGTGCTCAGCCTCTTCGTAAGCGGCCTTCTCCCAGTAAAGTCCGATCTCGGGGTAGCCCTCTCTGTGAGCCACGCGAGCCATAGCAAGGTACATACCAACCTCAGTGCACTCACCGGTGAAGTTGGCACGCAGACCCTCCAGGATCTCCTCGCTTACGCCGGAAGCAACGCCCACAACGTGCTCAGCGGCCCAAGCCATACCGGCCTTCTGCTCGGAAAACTTGGAAGCGGGAGCATTGCACTGGGGACATTTCTCAGGGGCAGCATCTCCGGTGTGAACATAACCACAAATCGCGCATACATATTTCATAATCAAAAACCTCCAATAAAGTCAATGTTGTGTGTTGACCACGGCTAAAGTATACCATAATAGTGTACTTTATGCAATACCCTTTCATGCGATTCTCCCATATATACATCATACACAAGGGGAAAGAGGAAAAATTTGTGCAAAGAGCAATTTTTAAAAAAGGACTTGATTTTTTTCCATCCCGATGGTAAAATATATAAGCATTCGGACGATTAACTCAGCTGGTAGAGTGTCTGCTTGACGTGCAGGAAGTCAGGGGTTCGAGTCCCTTATCGTCCACCAAATAAATAAGGCATCCGATTTTGGATGCCTTATTTAATTTTGCGTGAAAGTTATGAGATGAAGAACCCCGAAAAGGCGAAGCATTTTCCAAGGTTTTGCGGTGCGCAAGGAAAAAAGGGGGCAGAAACCTTCCCGCAAAACCCGGGTTCCGAGTCCCTTATCGTCCACCAGAAAAGACCCCACATTTGTCTACGACAAGTGTGGGGTCTTTTCAATGAAATAAATCCCTTGCGGGATTTGTGAAATAACGCTTCGCGTTATGAAATAGCTGACGCTATGAAATACGCTGCGGCGTATAAAGGATTTATTTTATTTCACATTTTGCCGCTAAGGCAAAATATTTCATAATCCGCAGGATTATTTCATATTGCGTAGCAATATTTCATTGAAAAGTGGGACATTTTATGACATAATATAATAAAAGGGCGGTGAGCAATATGATATATGGTGTGAAAGTTATTCATACGCATACTGTCGGTGAAAATGATCAACGGTATTATGAAGAACTGATTTTGAGAGTTGAAGCTGATTCCTTTGATGATGCCTATGGAAAAGCAGAACTCTATATGAAAGATGCTGTTTGTAGCTACAAAAATCCAAAAGGTGATACTGTTAAAACCCTAAGCATCGAAGCTGTTGACTGTTTTCTTGCTTTTGAACCAAATGGTGATGTGCAGGAAATGTATTCGTCTTTTTCTATCAACAATAGTTCATTAACCGAGGAAGAATATTACAAAATCATCTCCTCATCTTGTGGAGAAGAAGAACTGAGCCCCTTACGAAACGGAATATTGGCTTGAAATGTTTGTGAAATCCGACATTCTGAGCAGAGAAACAACTGTTGATCTCTATAATCAATGCGGCACAATCCGCCGCATATTGATTGCCTCTATCAATACCGCAAAGGAGAGTACAAAATGATCTATGGCATCATTGATAGGAAGATCCATAAATATTACACCTATATGAGTAAGGTTTTTCAAGCAATAGATAATGCCCAACTGCAGTATAACTGGCTTATTACAGGCTGTATATGTTATCCACAGAACAACGATATCGAAAAACTGCTTAATCAAGAATACTGTTGGTTAACCGGTGATGAATTATCTGCCATAATTGAACAAGAAGATTTTCAATGGATTTGGGGTTGTCTTTGCGGGTTTTCAAAAGATATTACGATGGAAGAGGTGCTTAAATACCCGTTGCCCTCTGCGGAAGATTATAATGGGTACTATCAAAATCCGGTATCTCTCCAACATCCGCTTTCTTCTGTAGAGATTGTTCCTTCCGATAGTTCGTGGACTCTTATTATTAGTAAGGACAAAACCATCATAGACAGTTATCTGAAAAGATGTCCTAAATGCAAAGAGTTGTCCTCCTTTAATCAATCATAAGATTTTACGCACCGAATTGCTTTTTTCCAAGCCGCCGGTCCGGCATCCCCCCGAAAAACGGATTTCCGTTGCCGGGGGATTTGCTTTTTTTGCGGGGGAATATCATCATCCGTCGGGGTTTTGTCATATTATATCATTGACTTGGGGGAGGAGGATTTTGTAAAATAACGGTAGTGTCGGCGTCTGTCGGCGAGGTCATTTGGAAAAAAGGGGTTATATTATGAAACCGTCTCCTCGCGAAGGGGCAAAGGCCCTGATCCGGGATTATCTGCTGATTTTGGTGGGCAGCGCCCTTTATGCAGTCAGCACCGTTTTGTTTATCTTTCCCGATTCCCTGCTGCTGGGCGGCACCAGCGGAATCTCGGTGATTTTGGAGGCATACCTTCCCTTTTCTCCGGGCACAATCCTGATGGCGATCAACCTGGCGCTGATCGTTTTGGCTTTTTTTGTGCTGGGGCGGGAAATGGCCACCAAGACGCTGGTTGGATCGGTGGCGACCACCCTGCTGATTGGACTGTTCGAGGGGCTGATCCCTCTGACCGGCCCGGTGCTCCCCAACATTTACCTTTCGGCGTTGGTGGGCGCGGGAATCGTTGCTGTTGCCAGCGGGGTAATGTTTTATGTCCAGTCCAGCTCAGGCGGCACCGATATTATTGCGCTTATCGTCAAGAAATTTTTCCGGATTCACATTGGCCGGGCGCTGCTGATTACCGACGTGCTGATCGTTTTGGTGGGCGGACTTTTATCGGGGATTCCCATTCTCATCGGCTCCTTTGCAGGGCTGCTGGTCAAGACCCTGGGGATCGATCTGGTGATTTGGATGATTCAGAAGGTGCAGAAAAAAGGCGGGGAAGATGCCACTCCCGGGCAACAGGGCGATTGAAAATCGCCTAAAAGTATTTTTTATATAATATATAACAACACGACAACAACAATGCCGCTCCTTTCGGGACCTCCGAGGGGAGCGGATTTGTTTTTGCGGAAAAATGCCGCAGGAGGGGAGGGATGGAACGAAGGAAAGCCCTTTTGCGGTGGGCGAAATTTTTCCTCGATGTAACTTGAAGATGTTCTGACCATAGTGCACGCTGTTATCTTGTTGCGTTCTTTTTGAGGAGAATTGTTTGCACCTTTCTTTCCGCAAAGAAAGGTGCCCAAAGAAGGCGTTTGGGGAGGGGAAGTTCCGATTCTTCCCCTCCCCAAAACCCCACCCTATTAAAACGGCCGAGGGA
>JAFTTH010000052.1 GCA_017466885.1 Oscillospiraceae bacterium | reverse complement strand
ATAACCGAAAAACTCAAAGCCGTCCGAGAGGACGAGCAGAACCAAGGAAAGGAGAAACAGCAAAATGAACCCATCAGGCGACGCAGCTGAACAGGTAGTCCGATTAAGTCTTGAAGGTGTTGAGGTCGCTGCCAAAATTACTGGTAGCGCCGCAAAAGAGGTTGCCGCACTTTTATATGCCGCCCTCAAAAACCGAGATAAGAACAAAATCAAGGGCAAGCAAAGTCTGACCTCTATGCTCAAAAGCGGTAAGGAGCTTTCTATATTCTCCGTTAAAAACGAGGATATGAAACGCTTTGTAGCCGATGCCAAAAGGTACGGCGTAGTGTATTGCGCCCTGCGTAATACCAAGGATAACCCGTCGGGGGAATGTGAGATTATGGTACGAGCCGAGGATGCGGCGAAGATTAACCGTATCGTTGAAAACATTAAGATTGCTACCGTTACCAACGAAGAAGCAATCCGAAGCGAGGTTGAAAGCGGTATCCACGAAACTCCCACCGAGCATACTGCACCCGAAAGAGGTGTACCGGAGCGCAGTCCCGATGACTTGCTTGTGGACGAAATGTTAGACCAGCCCAAGAAGAAACCGGAGGTAACACACCAAAACCCCCAAGCGGCGAGGACGACAAAATCCCGTCCGTCCGAGCCTTCCTCAGAACGCAGAGCGAGATCCGACGAGGGTGCAGTTAAAGCCGACCGTCCTTCCGTCCGACAGGAGCTGAGGGATATTCAGCGTCAGCAGCAACGGCAGGAAACGGAAGCCCGCCGCAGAGAGGAACGACCCACAAGGAGCAATTCTCAAAAACGTTCCCCTCAGCACAGGCAACCTGAGCGAAAAAAGAAACCATCTAAATCGAAAGAGAGGTAATTGATAATGGCAAACTTTGACGATATTTTGACCGCCCCCGTAGAGGAAAAGAAACATCCGAGTCCCCGCCGCCGAGCAGGAAAACGGCGTATGAACCCCGATGAATGGGCGGCAAAGAAAAAAGAGGAACGTCTTGCCGCCTATGAGTTGGCAGATAAGACCACGGGCGAGATCTTCGCAGACGGAAACCGTTTTACCGAATATCTTGACCTGCAATCCCGCCTTGACCGTTATTCCGTCACAAACGTTCTGCTTGTGTTGGCACACAACCCCAACGCAACACAGCTTCGCTCCAAGGCAAGTTGGGCAGAAGAAGGCGCATCCATCCTCCAAGATCAAAAGGCAATTCCCATCATCGAGCCGGGAGATAAATTCTACCGTGACGATGATACGAGAGGAACCTACTACAATGTGAAATGGGTATATGACATTTCACAGACCGATGCCAAGGCGGAACCGACACCCTCCGTCAACCGTGATGAAAGGCAGTTGCTTTCGGCGCTGATCGCAAAGCGACCCGTTCCCATCGAGCTTACGGACAATATCGAAACAGGTGCGGTGTACGACCACACCCAAAAGAAAATCTTTGTCCGTAAAGGGATGGACGCTCCCGATATTTTCCGTAGTCTGTCCCTTGCCCTTGCCCGTGCGGAAATGGCGAATGACACCCGTAATTTCAGTAAAGATAATGCGGATTTCAAAGCCTACTGTGCATCCTATATGCTTTGCCGCAAATACGGCATTGATGTCAGCGGATACGATTTCCGTGAGATGCCCGACGTAGGCGGTGCAGAGCCGCAGGCTATCCGTGGCGAGCTGTCCGAAATCCGTGACGTGATGCGTACAATGTCTGCCCGTATGTATAAGGCAATGGAACAGAACAAAGTGCAAAGCCGCACCGGACAGGGGCGTGATGAACGATGATGGAACGTGAGGAAAGACGGGTCTTATCCCTTGACCAATATCAGCACGGTGTTATCGTCAATGCCCTTAACGATAAGCGAAACGACCTTATCAAAGAGAAGCGCCCCACCGATATTGTTGATGAGGTCTTGCTGAAAGCGCTTGACGCACCGAGAAAAAAGGTGCGTTGCAAGGATGAACGGTAAGACAAGTCCGTGGCTTTATCTGCTCGGTATTATCCCTGCCGTATGGTTGGGTCTGCTAATCGCTCCTGCGGTCAGCGGCGGTTTAATGGAGATTGTCACACAATTTCCGATTATGATGGAGAACCCATTGAAAATAACGTGGTGCGAGGACAGTTTGGCGACTGTCCTCGTTTTCATTTTCGCTTATGCAATGGGTATCGGCATATATATCTCCACCAAACGAACCTACCGCCGTGGTGAGGAACACGGCTCGGCTAAATGGGGCGTTGTCGAGCGTATCAACAAAAAGTACCGTGCGAAAGAGCCGAAACCCAATAAGATCTTAACGCAAAACATCCGTATCGGATTAAACGGCAAGAAACACCGCCGTAACCTTAACACAGTAGTCGTGGGTGGTAGCGGTGCGGGTAAAACCCGTTTCTATGCCAAGCCTTGCATTTATGAAAGCATCACCGCAGGCAAAGACGGCGAGTTTTGCTCCTTTGTCTGCCTTGACCCCAAGGGCGAATTGCTCCGTGACTCCGGTAATCTCCTTAAAGAGTGCGGTTATGAGATACGCATACTTGATCTTATCAATATGCCGAAAAGCCATTGTTATAACCCGTTTGTATATCTGCGGGACGATGACGACGTGCAGCAGCTTGTAACCAACCTGTTTAAGAGTACCACGCCGAAAGGCACACACAGCAACGACCCCTTTTGGGATCAGATGGCGGAGGTTCT
>JAFTTH010000051.1 GCA_017466885.1 Oscillospiraceae bacterium | reverse complement strand
CTGATCCTAGGCGTCGGTGTAGGAGAGGTGTACTTTGCCTCCGATGTAACCGCATTGGTCGCCTATACAAGAAATGCGATCTATCTGGAGGATGGAGAATTCGCGGAGCTGACACCGGAGTTTATCCAAATATACGATTGCATGGGGCAGCCTGTTCAAAAGAAGGTTACCCGGATTACATGGGATGTCCAGGCTGCGGAAAAAGGTGGCTATGAGCACTTTATGCTCAAAGAGATCATGGAGCAGCCCAGTGCCGTCAAAGCGACTCTGACTCCCAGAATCAAAGGGAATGAAATCGTATTGGACGATGCGGATATTGACCTGACCGGCATTCGAAAAATCGTGATCACAGCCTGCGGCAGTGCCTATTATGCCGGCTGTGCGGCCAAATTCGCCATTGAGGAGCTGTGCCGCATTCCGGTGCTGGTGGAACTTGCAAGCGAGCTGCGGTATTCCAATCCCTTGATCGACAGCAGCACACTGCTGATCGTTCTGTCCCAGTCCGGCGAAACAGCGGATACCATTGCAGCTATGAAGGAATGCCAAAGCAGAGGTGCCAAGGCATTGGCTATTGTCAATGTGGTCGGCAGCACCATTTCAAAACTTGCGGATTGGTGTATCTATACCTGGGCAGGCCCGGAAATTGCGGTTGCAACCACAAAGGGTTATACGACCCAATTGACAGTGCTCTACCTGTTTGCACTGTATGCCGCAAAAAAACTGCAAACCATTGATAGCTCCCTGTACGGCACTCTGCTGAATGCGTTAAAAGCGATCCCCCGGAAAATGCAGGAGTCTCTGGACATGAATCCTGGCATTGGGAAACTGGCAAAGAAGTACCATAAGGCAAGTTCCATGTTCTTCATAGGACGCAATACGGACTATGCTGTGGCATTGGAAGGCGCGCTCAAAATGAAGGAAATCTCCTATATCCACGCGGAATCCTACGCTGCGGGAGAGCTGAAGCACGGAACCATCGCTTTAATCCACGAAGGGCAGCCCGTGGTGGCTCTGTGCTGCAACGATGCCATCACAGAAAAAACTATGAGCAACATTGTGGAAGTCAAGGCTCGTGGCGCTGAAGTTTTAGCGGTTGCAGGCAAGGAGAATCAGAGAATCCTGTCTTTGGCGGACGATATGATCTATGTGCCGAAGATCCATCCGCTGTTCAGCGCTGCGGTGGAGATCGTACCGCTGCAAATGCTTGCCTACCATGTGGCAAAGGAGAATGGCTGCGATATTGACAAGCCGAAGAATCTTGCAAAATCTGTAACGGTGGAGTAGACACAAATGACAAAGTATATTTTTGTGACCGGCGGTGTGGTTTCCGGCCTGGGAAAGGGCATCACAGCAGCGTCCCTGGGCCGCCTGCTGAAGGCCAGAGGATTGAAGGTAGCAGCCCAGAAGCTGGACCCCTATATCAATGTGGACCCAGGCACCATGAGCCCCTATCAGCACGGCGAGGTCTATGTTACCGAAGACGGTGCGGAAACCGATCTGGATCTGGGGCACTATGAACGGTTTATCGACGAGGATCTGAATAAATTTTCCAACCTGACCACCGGCAAGGTCTATTGGAATGTGCTGAATAAAGAAAGACGGGGCGAGTATCTGGGCTCAACCGTGCAGGTTATTCCACACATCACAAATGAGATCAAGGAATTCG
>JAFTTH010000050.1 GCA_017466885.1 Oscillospiraceae bacterium | reverse complement strand
AGGAGGTGAAGCAATGGCAAAATCCCCGCAAGGATTCATCGTGGTGCTGCCCGGTGAGATCATTGAAATTGCTCAGGATGATGACAAATCCTGGCTGACGCTTTTCTATGCGCTGCCAAAAGAACTGGCAGAAAAATTCCCGGCAGCTATGGAACTTCCCCGCTGTCCTTATGAAGTTCTGCGGACGGACAAGTATGACCACATCGTAAAAAATGACATGATGAAGGTTCTTGTTTGGGACAGCTATTCCTGGGCAGCTTGGCAGTTCTTTCAGGTCAAAGACCGCAACGGAAATTACCGCGATATCCCCGGTAACCGTCCCGATTATGCGGGCTACTCTCCCATCTGGCAGCTTTCCTATGCCATCATTCCTTTCATGAGAATGAAGCTGGAATCTCACGGAATGGGCTTTCAGAATCTTTACAATATGCCCATGGGTGCAGAAGTCCCCTGGCTGACTTATAAGCAGTTCGGCAACTTGGTCGGCAACCTGACGGACATGATCGTTGTGGAACAGAAATGGCAGCCGGTGATCGATGCCGCCTGGGAAATGCGTGCGGAAGAAGATTACGAAACAAAGTTCAGTGTTGTCAAAAATGACTTCAAAAGAAAGTGGCATCATAACCGCTCCGGTCAGCATATTTCCTTGGATCAGATGATGAAAAACAAAGACGGGGATATGATGGAAATTGCAGATCCCCGACAGGAATTTGAGCAGGAGATTATGGGGCAGGATCAGATTGAAGCATTCAAAAAAGCCACGCTGACGGACAAGGATCAGGAAATCCTGAGGCTTCGGATGCTGGGACATACGGAACAGGAGATTGCAGATTTGGTCGGCTATAAAACTGCCAGCGCTGTGCATAAGCGCATTGCCAAGATTGCCAGTATCTATGAGGATTTTGTCACCGGAGAATATCAAAAGTATCTGGATGGCCCCAACAACTAAATATGCAGTTTAAGCGGCAGTCACAGTTTTGTGGCTGCTGTTTTTTCATGCAGAAAGGAGGAAAAGCCTATGGCGAATGAGATGTTTTCCAGTCTGCCGGACGTAATGACCGCAGAGCAGCTTGCGTCTGCTTTGCAGATTTCCAAGTCCGGCGCTTACGCACTTTTGAACCGCTCCGATTTCCCGACCTTACAGATCGGAGGCAGGAAAATGGTAATGAAAAAGGATCTGCTGGAATGGCTGCGAAGTCGTACCAACAGACCGAAGTAAAAATACGGTCTTGAGTTGAGAAAATGCAGAAATTTTCGGATAGCGCAAGTTCAAATGATCCAGACATCGTCCGAAGCATTTCTGTCGGAAAATCACCCCTCTTTCCCAATTCAAGAGCCGAGAAAAATCTACGAAAAAAGGAGTAAATTTTATGAAAACAGGTCTTACGAAAAAACAGAAGGTCACAGAGCTTTATTTCAATGCCAAGGACCCTGTGGCAGAGGTTTACACCCACGATACAAAACTGAAACGGCGGCTTCTAGAATATGCAGCGAAATTTCCGGAGCTGTGCCAGCTAACTGAGGATGACGAGCAGGGCGGGTTGCGGTTCGATATTGCAAAAGAACGGATCAGCATCCGTCTGACGGCCCCGTATAGTGATGAACGAAAAAGCAATGCCCGGAAATGGGCAAAGGAAAACGGCCTGCGGGGTAAATATGATAAGAAGAAGCGAATGGCAACGGAGAACGGGAGTGAAATGGGAGAAACCCTTAGGAACTAAGGGCGCACTTCTATACATGGCCTGCTGCCATGTAGTGCGTCCTGCGGAGCTGCCCCGATTACCACATCCGAATGTTGAACCGGGATGCGTCACTTCGTTCCGTACAAGGGGCTGCACCCCTTGCGCCGCTTTGCGGCTATCCTTGCTCAAATAGGGAACAAACACGGTTCTTACGAACCACATTTGTTCCCTATTTCT
>JAFTTH010000049.1 GCA_017466885.1 Oscillospiraceae bacterium | reverse complement strand
TACCAAATGCGCCAAGAAAAGCCTGATCGGTCAGATTTTCACCGCGCTCAAACCTACCTGCAAACAGGCAGTTTTCAAGGGTAGTCTTTGCACCCGTGTTGGAGAAGCTGAGGAAACCGCCCATATAAATGGTTGCGGTGTTATTATAGTCGCCTGCGTAATTGGTCTTGATGGTGCCGTAGGCGCCGCAGTTGCGGATGGTCACTTCACTGGTGTTCTCCTGAATCTTGCCGATAAAGCCGCCCGCACCGGAGTCCACACGGTACTCGCCTGCATCAAAGGTGCCGTACCAAGAGCATTTTTCAATCAGACTCTGGTGGTCTGCGTATCCCACAAAGCCGCCGATCATACCGATGCCGTGGGCCTTCGCGGTAACATTCACATAAGAGGTGATATTCTGAATGATCGCGCCGTTGCGCTCAAGATCGGTTTCACCATTCACACCGCAAATCGAACCGATGACACCGCCAACGTAATCAACCTCGGTGTTCACGACCACCTCACCGTAGATGGTGAAGTTCTTAACCGTACCGGTTCTGACCTCACCGAAGAAGCCAACGCCTTTTTCGGAACCTTCCACGTTCAGACCCCTGATGGTGTAGTTCTGTCCGTCAAAGACACCGCGGAAGCTGTTCTCCTCGCCAATTGCGCCGATGGGCGTCCAAGGCTTGTTTTTAAGGTCGATGTTAGCCGTGAGAGCGCCCTTGATCTCTTTGTTGCCTTCTACATTGACCTGCTGTGCAAACCAGAAGAGCTGATCTGCGTTGCCGATTTCGTAGTAGCCCGCTGCGTTTAAGGTCGCAGACACTTCTTCCGTCGCCACGCCGCCGTCGATTTCCTTCTCCACCCAAGGAGTTACGTTTACGTCGGTGATTTCTACCTTATCTTTGCCAACCCTGATGCCGAGTTTGTAATGTACACCGCCTTCCAAAGACTCGGTCTCGTCAGAGGTGGTGAGGTCATCCAGAGAGACGTTTGCGGTGAAGATGCGGCCGCTCTCCATTGTGATTCGAAGGGTGAGGTCTTCAGCCCCGTTTGGCAGGGCGTAGCCTGTGTATGAGCTTCCGTTGCCGTAGAGATCGATGAGCTCACCGTTGCCATAGTTACTGAGTGTATCACCCGGAAGGGTCCACGTGGCTGTGCGGGGCACGTCCGCAAGCGCGATGCTTTCCACCGCATCGTCACCCGCAACCTCATTTCCCATGGAGGCAACAGTCACCGACACCTTTGCCATCAGGTGTTTCATCCGAATGGTTGCAGGGTTGCTGCTCAGCGGGTGATATTCGCCATAGAGGTAGTCGTACTGATCGTAATTCGCATCGTATGCTTCGGGCAGGGTGATGGCGACGCTGCCGTTGGTTGTTTCGGTATAAGGATAGTAGGCAGCGATCTGCTGCTTTTCGCCGTTGTTCTCGAAGAGCACCTTGCTGTCGCCGTCGAACTCCCATTCACCGTTGTTGTAGGTCCACTTGATGTTGTCAGCCCTGTAGCGGTCACCGGTTGTGGAACTCACGTATACACCGATACTGCCGCCCGTAAGGTTGCCGTTGGTGATCGTGGGGGGTGCACCGGGGGTCGTAAAGCCGGTCACGGAGGTGTTACTGATATCCAGCTCCTCTGCCTGCACCTGAGGGGCGATCCACAGGAAAGCGGAGAAGCAAAGCACAAGCGCCATAACCGCGGCAATGATCTTGTGTGATTTATTGAATATGATTTTTGTCATGTTCGTTCTCCTTTCCTGTTAGTCTGCTTTT
>JAFTTH010000036.1 GCA_017466885.1 Oscillospiraceae bacterium | reverse complement strand
TTCTTTCCCCAGAAAGAAAGGAAGCAAAGAAATGTACGGGGGAAACCTTCCGAACGGGTTTCCCCCGTAACCCCCATCCCCACCTCGTCCAATGGGGGCTCACCGCCCCCCTTGTAACCCCCTGTGTCCGGATTTTTCCCTCACAGTTCTTCTCTCTCCGCTCCCGGAGTGCATTTCACGTTGCGTTACTGCGACCAGGAATAACTCCACAGAGGACTTTCTTTGTGGAAAGCACAGTCTTTCGCCGCACAGGAGACGGAGAAACCAGCGAACCTTATGGCACACCTTCTCCGGACTCACCGGAGGGAGTCCGAGGGAGGAAATCCCTCGGCCGTTTTAATAGGGTGGGGTTTTGGGGAGGGGAAGAATCGGAACTCCCCCTTCCCGTACGCCTTCTTTGCTCAACTTTCTTTGCGGAAAGAAAGTTGAAAACAATCTCCTCAATGAAAACGCAACAAGTTAAAAGCCTACATCTCAGCCAAAACAACTCTGTGCTCCTGCGGCATTTCTTGTTTTGTTGTTTGTGCCTGTTATCCCTCTGCCGTTCCCGGCAGGAAAAATCATCCGACCATTTTTCGCAAAAACAAACCCGCTCCCCTCGGAGGTTCCGAAAGGAGCGGCATTTTTGTTGTGTTATTGTGTTATATGAGAAAACTCTTGGGAGATTTTCAATCGCCCTTGCATCCACCTCCCCACCCGGGGACGGAGCTTATTTTTCCGCCCGCGTATAACCGGGTTGCATCCAGCGAAGCTGGCCCGGGGACGGAGCTTATTTTCCCGCCCACGAAAAACCGGCTTACATCCAACGAAGTTGGTCAGGAGAGGGTGGCGCCGGATTGGAGCTTTTCGGCCTGATCGGCGGTGATGAGCGCATCAATAATCTCGTCCAGGTCGCCGTTCATAATCGCCTCGATCTTGTAAAGAGTCAGCCCAATCCGGTGATCGGAAACCCGTCCCTGGGGGAAGTTGTAGGTGCGGATCCGCTCGGAGCGGTCCCCTGTACCAACCTGGCTCTTTCGCTCCGAGGCAATTTGAGCGTCCTGCTCCTGCTGCTTCCGCTCAAAAAGACGGGAGCGGAGGATCTTCATCGCCTTTTCCTTGTTTTTGTGCTGGCTCCGCTCGTCCTGACACTCCACCACAACGCCGGTGGGCAGATGGGTGATCCGGATGGCGGATTCGGTCTTGTTGACATGCTGGCCGCCGGCACCGCCGGAACGGTAGGTGTCAATCTGCAGATCGGCGGGGTTGATTTCCAGCTCCACCTCATCCGCCTCGGGGAGGACCGCCACAGTGACGGTGGAGGTGTGGATTCGGCCGGAGGCCTCTGTCTCGGGCACCCGCTGAACCCGGTGAACACCGCTTTCAAACTTCAGCCGGGAGTAGGCGCCCTCCCCCGAAATGGCGAAGCTGATCTCCTTGATTCCCCCCAGCTCGGTTTCGTTCAGGCTGAGAACCTCGCTGCGAAAGCCCTTTGTCTCGCCGTACATAGAGTACATCCGGTAAAGGCTGGCCGCAAAGAGGGCGGCCTCCTCTCCCCCGGCCCCGCCCCGGATCTCGACAATAACGTTCCGGTCATCGTTGGGGTCCTTGGGGAGGAGAAGGATCCGAAGTTCGTCCTTCAGCCGCTCGGCGGTCTCCTTGGCGGATTCGTATTCCTCGGCGACCAGCTCCCGGAAGTCCTTGTCCAGGCTGCCGCCGTCCAGCAAAGCACGGGCCTCCTCCCCGTCCGCAAGAGCCTTCCGGTAAAGCCGGTAAGTCTCCACGATGGGGGTCAGCATTTTGTATTCCCGCATCAGATCCCGATACCGCAGCTGGTCGGTTACCACCGCACTATCCTGCAGAGAGAGGTTGATCTCCTCGTACCGGGCCTCGATTTTTTCCAGTTTATTCAGCATAAGTTTCGCTCCTGTTCTTTCTTGTTATCACAATCCCGACACAGATGCGCTACGTGGGGCTCTCCTCCCGGAGGATCGCCTTGATCCGTTTTTCCACCTTAACCCGGGGCAGCATAAGCTCCCGCCCGCAGGTACGGCAACGGATCTTGAAATCCATCCCCACCCGCAGGACGTCAAACTCCGAGCCGCCGCAGGGATGCTCCTTTTTCATTCGCAGAACGTCTCCGACACGAACATCCATTCCCATTTTCCTTTCCTTACAAAAAGAGATTCAAAAATCTGATAAACAAAAAATGTTTCACGTGAAACCAGCTTCGCTGGATGTAATCCGATTATAAGATAGCGCGCTATAAAACTCCAACCCCGGGTGGGGAGGTGGGTGCAGGGGGCGATTAAAAATCGCCCGGTTTTTTACAATATTATAACAACACGATAACAACGGCCGTCCCTCCCGGAATCTCCGAGGGGAGCGGCATTGTTTTTGCGGAAATGGTCGGAGGATTTTGCTGCCGGGGACGGCAGAGGACGAAAGATCTTCCTTTCTTGATACCAAAAAAGGAAGCAAAGAAGTTCCGGGGGAGCGTTACGCCTCCCGTTTGCGGTACCCAGAATTTTCTAACCTCGCATAAACTCGGGGAATTTTTTGACTATGGCACACGCTTTTATCTTGTTGCGTTCTCTTTGATTTAATAGTTCTGCTACTTTCTTTCTGCAAAGAAAGTTGAGCAAAGAAGGCGTACGGGAAGGGGGAGTTCCATAATAAAGGAAAGCCCCGTTTGCGGTACCCGAAATTTTCTATCCTCGCATAAGCTCGGGAAAATTTCGACCGCGGCACCAGCTTATTGCTCCCTTTCTCCGCCACTGGCGGCGGTCGCAAACGCTACCCCCGCCCCTTGACCCCACCCTCTTAAAACGGCCGAGGGATTTCCTCCCTCGGACTCCCTCCGGGGAATCCGGAAAAGATGTACCATAAGGCCGGCAGATTTTTTGGGCCATTTCGCGGCGGAGGTTTGTGCGTTCAATGGTGCTTGTTTGTTTGGTTCATTGACAACCGCAAGCAAAAAGGGTTGCCTTTAGGGTCTTACGCGATTCTGCGAGGGCGAAGCTGATATTGACTGACCATGTGTGAAGTAGTCGTCCCGTGAGGGAGTGAATATTACCTGCATTCAGGTGCTTGGGGACCACGTTGGGGGGATTCTTAAGGGGCGGAGCCCCTTATGTGTGTGAATGGGGTTTGGGGAAACGGCGTAACGTTTCCCCAAAGGTTCTTTGCTTCCTTTCTTGCCTCCAAGAAAGGAAGGTGTTTCTCCCTTTGTACCTCCAAGCTTATGCGAGGTTAGAAAATTCTGGGTACCGCAAACGGGAGGCGTAACGCTCCCCCGGAACTTCTTTGCTTCCTTTCTTGGTTTCAACAAAGGAAGATAGTT
>JAFTTH010000004.1 GCA_017466885.1 Oscillospiraceae bacterium | reverse complement strand
GCAGACTCCGGCACCAGCTCTGCCGAGAGTCTCTCTGCCAGCTCTTCTCCGATTACCTCCTCCCAGGGGAGCGGGGAGGAGAGCAGCAGTGTGTCCTCTGCCGAAGGGGAAAGCAAACATCATTTCATAGTGGAAATGGGCAACCTCAAGGGATACGAAGGACCGGGTGGAGAGGTTGTTTTTCCGGATAAAGTGATAATGATCAAGAACGGATCCTTTTTCTTGACGACCGCTTTTACATCAGTGACCCTTCCTGAGAATTTTAACGCAGGAAAAAGAAGTACCAGCATCTATGATTTTCCTCTTGCGGGTCTTGCTTCCCTGAATATGCAGATTTCGTTGCAAAAAGCGGGAAAGACTTTTGATGAGATCAAGGTGCATAAGGATAATCTCGGCTTTAAGGTAGTGGATGGCGTCCTTTACACGAGGGATATGACCACATTGATCCTTTACCCCCAAGGGAAAAAGGATAAAACCTTCCGTGTTCCGGAGGGTGTGGTATACATTGCGAACGGTGCTTTCCTTAACTGCTGGAATTTGGAGAAGATAACATTGCCCGCTTCTCTGGAGTGGGTCGGTCAGGATGCTTTTCTCAACTGCAAAAAATTGGAAACTGTAGAATGCCTCGGATATGAACCGGGAGAATGGAATTTCCGTGGATCGCCCTTCTACTTGAGAGAAACTGAACCGCTAAAAGAAAATGAGATTCCGCCACCCTACCCCTATGAAGATCGGGTGTTCACCAATGCAGACCTGCCAACCCTTACCATTGATGATCTGTGGTGGCATTTGAACGCTTGGGGTCGCAGAGGTATGTGGAGAGAGTTAACTGTATGTAGCAGGATCGAATCTTCCTATTTCGTCAAACGGGATGGGGATAAGATTGTGGATGAAGTAATCCTGGATGGTGACAATAGCTATTCCCGCAAAGTTGAGATGCCAGATGGGTCGATTGAATACATTGATCGAGTTGGGAATGTCATTTCATTTCCGAGTCAGGGTTATGAGTATGTAGGAAGACAATATTATCGGGTGCTGAACGCCAATTCTGTTACAGAATTGAATGAGGAGATGGACCGGTATTTTACCGGAGATGCACACCATCCAATTGTGCCGGAGGAAAATGAATTTGTCGAATTGGGTGGAAAGCTTTATTTTAGAAGTGGCGATGCGGGATGGGTCGGTGATCCGGAGGTAACCTCTTTGGAAATGATCGGGGATAATTGCCTTCGAGCGAACGCACCATATTTAGGAGAAAAGGAAGGCCCTCACCCAAACACCCACTATTACTATTTTATTATCGTCGATGGGAAATTGAAGATGTCCCGGGTCGAACAAGTCTACGACTAACCCAAATTAAGGCTGAGCCAACTGTTTGCAGGCAGAGGGCTCAGCCTTGTGCTATTCCGTGCGGTGCCGTCCACTTGATATTTCCCTCGCCGTGTGTTATAATGGTGCGCATGAAATTATGGGGTGAATCTGATGAAACGATTTGGTGCTTGTTTGCTTGCTTTGCTGATGCTGGTTGGGTGTACGTCCCAGCAGCCCGGAGAAACGGAAGACGCGTCCAGGCTGATTCTGGACAGCAGTTACGTGCTGATTTTTTCGGATGACACCGGCCGGGAGGCGGCTGCTGCCTTCAATGAGATTTATGCTGCGGCAACGGGTGTTACCCTCAAAATGGGGCGGGATACCGAGACGGAGAAGGCAGACCGGGAGATCGTCTTTGGAAAAACAAACCGCGCCGGGGCTTATAAGGTGGATGATACAACCCTTGTTTCCAATGCGTTTGTCCTCGCCTGCGCGGAGAAGCGGGTTTTTATTGCGGCTACCAGCCCGGAAGGGTATGATGCGGCCATTGATGAATTTTTTAAGCAAACACTTGGGTTTGAAAACGTGGATTCCGTCGTTAAAACGGATAAACAACCTGCCCTTCCGGCAAACTTTGAGTTGCGAACAGAGCCTTCCGGCGAATATGAGCCGGGAAAGATGGCTTCGGGCATCTCCTACCGGGTGGAGGGTGCAGAAAAAGAGCTGTTGAATTATTATATCTTTACCGAGTCGGTAACCTATTCTTTTGACCCTGCCATTAGCGGCTCCTTTAACGCCTATACCCTCACCTACTCGACCGGTGCTTATCTGAAGGGAGAGATGACCTGCCACTCCGGAAGTGAGAGCTGGACGGAAGAATTCTTCCTGGAGCCGGGTCAGAAAATGCAGTTTACCTCCCTTCTGAATGTTGCGCTGAAGGGCGGGAAAGCAGACAGTGTTACCTCGGTGAAATTTACGATTCTCAAGGGAGACCGGGCAAACCTGCTGGTGGAGGATCTTTCGCTCACAGCTCGGGAGCTCCCCGATGATGATGTTATATATATCAGTGATGGGAAATATAAACTGGGGGTTACGCTCCTTTGGGGCGGCGGAGTTTCCTATCTTGAGGATCTTGCCGACGGGGATCATAACATCACCAACCTTCTCAATGACCATGACACGGGACGGCTCATCCAGCAATCCTTTTACGGCACCAACCGCACACCCTATCAGCCTGCGTACTTCGGCGAGACACTTTGGTGCTATAATCCTGTGCAGGGCGGCGATCAGTATGGCAACCACTCCAAGCTGGTGGATTTCCGGATCGCTGAGGACGGAAAGAGTATTTATGTTAAGTGCCAGCCATTGGATTGGGCGCAGAAAAACATGCTTACCCCTTCTTATATGGAGAATACCTATATGATTGAGGACGGTTATGTTAAGGTGGCAAACCGCTTCATCGACTTTTCCGGCTACATTCACCGCAATGCCCACCAGGAGCTTCCTGCTTTTTATACCATCAGCTACCTATCCGACTTTGTTTACTATGAGGGAACCAACGGTTGGGCAAATGAAGAGTTAACAGTGAAGAAAAACCTCCCCTTCTGGGCGGGCAATCAGGATGCGTACTTTAACCTGAGTTCAAAGGAAACCTGGTGCGCCTGGGTTACTCCGGAGGGATACGGTGTGGGTGTTTATACCCCGGTTGCAAAGATCCTCCTTGCAGGCAGATATGGCGATAATAACTCCAAGGATTCCAGTAACGACCACACAAACTACGTTTCCCCTCTGATTACCTATAAGCTCAAAACCCTGGATGCTTTTCAGTATTCCTATTATATCACCACCGGAAGTGTGGAGGAAATCCGAAGCACATTTAAAGAGATCGGACAAAAATAAAAAAGAGCTGAGTCAAATGCTTTTTGAATGGCAAATGACTCAGCTCTTTTCACTTTGTTTCTTTTTTTGCCGCTCTGCCAAAGCGGAGGATGCCAATGAGGGAGGAAATGATTGCAACGGATTCATAGACCAGTCCACCGTAGGAAAGGACAAAGCAATCGTAAACAAGAACCATCGGCGAGGTGACAAGAATACTCTTTCGGATGTTTTCGGGGTTGGCAAAGGCCATACAGCAGGAGTTAATGACCAGCCCCGCAAGAGAGAAGATGAAATACCAGCCCTCCTGGGAAAGAATGCTTGCCGTAAGCCCCGAAAGGCCGACGGCCACGGCAAAGCCAATCACCCACCCCTTAGGAATGGGCCCTTTTTTGCCGATAAAATAAAAGGCAATATCCCGAAAGAGGGCAATGAGATTGGTGGCCATCCCGGTGAATGCCCCCAGACAAAGGTAATGCAAAATAAAGCAGGCAATGGTGAGGATATGAACCAGCAAGACCTGCTTTCGTGTTTTGAGCTGAAAATTGAGGAAGCCAAAAAGGATTGCGATTCCGCCGAGCGCCTGCCCAACATAAAAAACGATTTCATCCATAGAAAACCTCGTATTACACCATAAAAGCCATACCCAACCAGGCAGTCAGGTATGGCTTTTTGAGATTACTGCAAGCCAATCTTGGCAAAATGCTCGGTGCGTTCCTCCAGGGTGGGCATCGCGGCCAAGGTTTCGGGGGTAAACATACCGTCCTCCTGAGAGAGGGTGGCGGCCCGCTCGTGGCCGATCAGCGCCCATGTTGCACGGACGAGGTGGGCAAAATCGGGGGTCAGAATCAGGGGGTTCTGGAAGGACTGGCGGGGGGAGTTAATATCCTCACCGCTGATCTCAAAGAGGTCATTGTCCTGGCAAAGCTTCCGCAGACGGCTCAACTGCGCGGGGGTGTTCCGGGTGGGCATATAGGTCACAGCCCGGAAGCCCAGCTCCTTGATATACGGAATCAGGTCATCCAGGAAGGCATCCTCGAAGGCCTGAGTCTTTTTATCTCCGGTAACGGAATCGCCCACGTCACCCAGATATGCATAAGCGGCAATGCCGCCCAGCTTCTCGGCAACCCGGAGGAATTCGGTTACGTCGGGGCACTCCTCGGTGGCGGGAATGTAGAACTTCTCCACCATATTGCCCTTCAGAACGCCCAGCAGATCGTACTGCTTGAAGGGATTGGCGGGATCCAGCTGCTGCGCCTCTGCCTTGGCAGAAACGGCAACACCCATTCCCCGGAGGGCAGCGATCATTTCAGCGGGATCGGGATACCGCTCCATCAGCTTCCCGGCAACGGCAAAGAGGAGATGCCGCTCGGTCACGCTACCGCCCGCAGCTGCCTGAGAGAGGGGGAGAATATCCCGGTCAAAATCCACAGAGATATTCAGCGGGGCAAGAAGTGCGTTGAGGTTATCGGTCATTTTGCGGTTGCGGAGATTCCGTTTCTCCCGGTAGGGAGCAAGAAACGCCTCGGCCGCATCAATATTCCCGTGGGGGATGCCGTGCAGGGTGACGTAAGCCACGCCGTCCTGATCGGGGTTATTCAGTCGGCGGTCTCCGAAGGGGGTCTTGGAAAAGTCCACCCGGCACTCAAAGCCGATGGTGGTGGCCAGCTCCAGGATCTCTCCGGCGCGGATGAATTCCCGGGCACCGGCAAGGGAATCGTGGTCCATAATTCCGGCGGTCACAAGGCCGTTCTTCCAGGCCATATAAGCCGCGGCGGCGGGGGAGTAGGGTGAGAAGGAAAAGGTAGTGTGAATATGGTTATTCACATTTCCGCAGGACTGGGGAACCTCCAGAGTACCGTTCCGGTAAAGGTCGGTCATCTCCTGAAGAGCGTCCAGCCGGGCAGAGGCAGTCTCGGCACCGGTCATCCGGGCAAAAATCTGATCAACGGTCATTTCAGCATCTCCTGTCCACCGGTGACGGGGATCGCCTGGCCGGTTTCATATTTCTGGGCAACAACATAGAAGATTGCGCAGGAAACATCCTCGGGACGGCAGCCTCTGTTCAGGGGAACCTTGGATTCGTAGAACTTCTTAACGTCCTCCACACAGGTGGCACCGGGAACCTTTCCGGCGTTCAGATACTGCACAAACAGGCCCTTCTCGGGATCGGACCACAGGGGACCCTCCAGGAAGTTGCCCGGGCAGATGGCATTGACCTTGATATTATAGGGGGCAAGCTCCATAGCAAAGGACTGGGTCAGACCGATGCCGCCGAACTTACTGCCGGCGTAAGCGAAGTTCTTATTGCTTCCGGCAAGACCGGACTTGGAGTTGATCTCAATGATATCGGTCATATAATCGGGGCTGACACTATTCTGCGCCTTGAGTACCTTGGAGGCATACTTTGCGCAGAGGAAGTAGGCAGTATAGTTGACGGCGGTGACCAGCTCAAAGTTGGACTTGGTCATCTCATCCAGGCTGCCGGCCCGAACGATACCGGCGTTGTTGACGAAAATATCCAGTCCGCCGAAGGCAAGGACGGTCTCCTCCATCATCTTCCGGACGGAATCCTCATCCGAGACATTGGCAAATACCGAGATGGCGGCACCATCGCCGAACTCCTCGCAGAGCTGGGCGGCGAAGGCATCTGCGCCTTCCTTATTCATATCGGCGATCACAAGGTATGCACCCTGCTTGGCCATATCGTAAGCAATGCCCTTGCCGAAGCCCTGGGCGCTACCGGTAACAACAGCGATCTTGTTCTCCAGGCATTTGGAGGAGCCGCTTCCCAGACCGATCTTCTGGCGGTAGCTCTCCACTTCCCAGTTGACGATGAAATCAGTCAGATCCTGGGTCATATGTAAATATCCGCCGAAGCCCTTGGAGAAGACGGCGATCTTCATCGCATCCGTCAGAAGGAGCTTTGCGATCCGGGCCTCCTTCACGGTCTTGCCGCAGAGGAAGAAGCCCAGCTTCTCAATGCCAACAACCTTGGGCGCGTGGCCATGCTTGGCACGGTATTCCGCGAAAGCGGTGCAGAGAGCTTTCTTCTGCTCGGCGGGATCCTCGTACCGCTTAACAAAGAGGAAGAACGCCTTGCAGTAGACAATATGGTCGGGGGTGAAGGGCTTTGCCAAAGGAGCAAAGGCCTCCTCAGAGGAAAGGAAGATCTGCGCCTGACGGCAGTTGAAGTAAAGGGCGGTGGCAGGCTGATCCTCGCCGTAAAGCATCCGGACGATGGGAGCAAGCTCTGCGGCAGTCTCATTGAAGGTGTGATCCGGATCGAAATCGGGCTTGCCGCTTACCTGAGAATTAAGGGCAGAGAAGATCCGGCCCATGATGGTATCAATCTCCTCGGTGGTATCCGCCGCGACGAAAACACCGTGGTTCTGCAAAAAGAGCATCTGGGGGAACTTGCCGTTGGCAGCGGCGGCGTTAAGAGCCTCGTTGCAGATCTTGGCAAGGACATAGCCGGGACGGCAGGCCTCCACAAACACCGCCACATCTCCGAACAGATCCTTGCAGAGCTGCTTGCCGTTGGCACCGCAGCAAAGGCCGTTGACCAGAGCGGGATGAGTGTGAAGTACGTAATGATAGGGGAACAGATTATGGAGGGTGGTTTCCACGCTGGGACGCTTATTCATCTCAGAGGGCAACCGGGCTGCCATCATATCGGCAAGGGCTGCGGCCTCACGGTCAGCATCATTATCCGGATAGGTGGCATCCATCATAGCGGTGAGCTTTGCACGATCCATAATGACAAATTGCTCAGGGCGGATGGTAGCGAGGGAGGTGCCGGAGCCTTTGACATAAAGGCGAGTATCGTCCTTATAAGAGGTATTTCCGCCTCCGGCAAGAACGTAATCGGGGTTGGCGCCATACTTGTTTGACATTTCTGCAAGCTTCTGCAAGCTCATTTTAATCTCCTCCGGGAATGGTAATCGTTTGTCCTGCAAAACAGGAACATCCACAGTATAGTATACACCCATTTTAAATTTCCGTAAAGGTAAAATTTTGCGTAAAGTTGCTTTTTGTCAGAAAATTTCAAATGCCAAAAGAATGAATTGCATTTTTGGGAGAAGTTGTGTATAATAAAAGGAAAATCGACTGGCAGAAAGAATTAAAAATATTGGGGAAGGATTGGTTGAACGATGTGGGAATTGATCCAGGGATTGGGACAAAGCTTTATTGAAACGCCCCCGCTTGATTGGTTGAAATATGTTGCAATGTGGGCCATCGGCGGAGTGCTGATCTGGCTTGCAATCAAAAAGGAGATGGAGCCGACTCTCCTGCTCCCTATGGGCTTTGGCGCCATTCTGGTCAACCTGCCCTTTTCGGGTGCGCTCAACCAAATTGTGGTTTTGGGTGGAGAAGAAACAGAGGTTGTCGGTGCCATCCAGCACCTGTTTGACATCGGAATCGAGATGGGTGAGCTGTTGCCCCTTCTGCTGTTCATCGGAATTGGCGCGATGATCGATTTCGGGCCCCTCCTTTCCAATCCCAAGCTTTTCCTTTTCGGAGCGGCGGCGCAGTTCGGAATCTTCTTTACCATGTTTATTGCATCCTTCTTCTTTGATTTGAAGGATGCCGCTTCTATCGGTATCATCGGTGCGGCAGACGGCCCCACCTCCATTTACGTGGCCCAGTATTTTAACTCCAATTTCACCGGCCCCATTATGGTTGCCGCCTATTCATATATGGCGTTGGTTCCCATCGTTCAGCCGCCGGTCATTAAGCTCTGCACCACCAAAAAGGAGCGTTTGATCCGGATGCCCTATGAGCGTGCCTCGGTCTCCAAGACCGTCCGGATTCTGTTCCCCATTGTTGTCACCGTGATCGCGGGGCTGATCGCTCCCACCTCGGTAACGCTGGTCGGCTTCCTGATGTTTGGTAACCTTCTCCGGGAGTGCGGCGTTTTGGATTCTCTTTCCAATGCGGCGCAGAATATCCTTGCAAACCTGGTGACCCTTCTGCTGGGCATTACCATTGCCTTCAAGATGCAGGCGGATGACTTCCTTAACTGGCAGACCCTGCTGATTATGGGCCTTGGCCTGGTTGCCTTTGTGTTTGATACCATCGCCGGTGTGATGTTTGCAAAGTTCCTCAACCTCTTCACCAAGAAAAAGATCAACCCTATGATCGGTGCAACCGGCATCTCCGCCTTCCCCATGGCATCCCGTGTGGTGCATAAGATGGGCCTGGAGGAGGATCCGCAGAACTTCCTGCTGATGCACGCGGCCGGCGCCAACGTTTCGGGACAGATCGCCTCGGTTATTGCAGGCGGCCTGATTATTAAGCTCGTCAGCTCTATCGGCTGACCGGAAAGGGAGGAAAAACGATGTTTATGCCGATTCTGCCGTTAGATACGGCTATCACCTTTACCACTGAAAATCTGATGCCTGCCCTCCGGATTATGGGCTTTGGAATGTTGGGGATCTTCGTTGTCATCGGAGTGATTATTCTCGTCCTCAAGCTGATGACAAAGATCTTCCCGCCGAAAGAATAATGAGATAAAATAAAATGCCCTCCGCTGTCCGTTTTCTGGACGGTGGAGGGCATTTTTTGTGGTTACTCTAATGAATTTAGATAGGTGGAAAGTAGTTTCAGAGCGGTTTCTTTATCCTTTTGGGTGCAGTTAGAGAACTGTTCAACAATTCTTTGTGAATCGCAAATGGTGTGCTCTGAATCAATTAGGGCCTCGTTTGGAGTAATATGCAGGGTGGCGCATATTCTTAAAAGCGTTTCAACTCGCATATTGGTACAGCCGCGTTCAATGTCTGCGTAGGTGCGGTCAGACAATCCTGAGGCTTCGGCTACCTCTGCTTGCGTTAAACCGCGTCGTTTTCGAATGGCCAAAAGCCGATTGCCGATTCGAGCTAAACTCTCAGATGGCATTATTCTTCCTCCTTTGTGCTGTCATAGGAATTATACTTCCGTTTAGCCTTGACAAACAGGAAGAATATATGTATAATAACAGGAAGAATAGTTCCTGTTATTTTGAGGAAATTTTTGGAAGGCGGCGCAAAAACATCTCGTTTTGATGTGTTTACTACTGCGGAGAAAAAAGAAAGGGATGACAAAATGAAAAGGAAGAATGTGTTTGTTCTGGCGGTGTTGGCAGTGGCTTTGCTGTTAGGATCGTGTGCTTTTTTACCCAAGGGAATGGGTGCAGCGTCGCTTGGGGCAAAAGATGCAACGGTTCAGAGATTTGTGAATCACATTCTGGATAACTCCTATGCGGAGGCTATTAAGGTCTACAATACGGAGATTGTCGGAAATGCGGCGTTGGAAAAGGAGGCAGAGGATTGCGTTGGTACCTATTTGGAGAAAATAGAGGATGATATCCTTTCCGGCGAGTGCACGACCGACGAAGCGGAAATCAAGCAATCGACTATCCAGAAAATCTATAATTCCACTGCCTGTTCGCCTGATGAGTATGATCAGCTCTCGGAAAATATCCAAAAGGCTCTGGCGTCAAAGGTGGCTTATCAAAGCGGAATCTCTTTAATGGAAAGCAAAAACTATGTGGATGCCATTGCAGAGTTTGAAAAGGTCCTCCCGGACGATACCAACTATACAGACGCTCTTCTCAAGAAAGAGGAGTCGGTACAAACGTATAAGGAGGAACTCTCCAAGAAGGTGGAGGATGCCTTAGAGGAGAAGGATTTCCTGACTGCAATTGCCCTTTTGGAGGATGCTGCGGCCGTTTTGCCGGAGGATAGTGATATTCTTTCACAACTGAACACCTGTCAGAAAAACTATATTCTGAAGGTAACAGAGGATGCCGCGGCCGTTTTCACTGATTATACGAAGTATGAGCAAGCTCTTGAGGTGATTCAGGCGGCCTTGCAGAACGATCCTGAAAACGAAACATTGATTGCCAAACGAGAGTATTATCTTTCCTATCAGCCGGTAAGCCTTTACGATATGGAGGCTGTCCGCGGAGAAACCAACAAACTCTCTACCGATACCGATACATATAACAACGAATACGAGAAGTGCTTCTGGATGGGTTATGGAGAATATATGATCTGGAGCGGTGAAATCGACATTGACTATGATTTGAACAAACAGTACAATTTGTTCACTGCAAAAATTTACGGACGCTCCGGCAAAACGGATGCGGGTCAGTTCCGTGTGACAATTATCGGAGATGGAAAAAAGCTCTACGAAAAAACTGTTAAGGATAACGGTCGAGCTGTTGATCTCTCGGTGGATGTTACGGGAATCTCTGAAATGAGTTTACGGGTGGATATGGTGGTGAATCCCATTACATCCGGGATTGGCTTAACAGATATGTATTTGCAGAAAACTGCAAAATAAAAAGGAGAAACAAAAATGAAAAAGATTTTTACGGCAATGATTTTAGTTTTAACCCTTGGGATCCTTTCCGGATGCTCGCTCGGCACAAGTGCGCCGGAAAATACCTCGCCCGCCCCTTACGGTTATGAGGCGTTGACGGGGTGCTGGGTGGGAGAGAACGAGGGCCTTGTGGGTGCAATCCAGTTCTTTTCGGACGGAGCCTACGTGATGAAGACATCCACAGGTTACCGGATTAGCACCGATACTGGAATGTATTATACCGAGCAGGACGGTACCATTCGGATGGACCTTAGCTCGAACACTGCGAAGATCGGTACATATGAGCTATCAGAAAAAACGTTGATTATTACGTTCGAAAAGGACAAGGTCCAGAGGTTTACCCGTTTTGAAAAAAATATCAATTATGTGGATTTTAAGCTGAAGGAAGAAAACGTCTATTAAAAACATCGAGGTGTGAGTATGAGACGGATTATTGCAATTATTGCGGTAGTTGTTCTGAGCCTTTCCATCTGCTCGGGTTGTCTTTTTAACCGGGGATTGACAGCAGAGGTAGGGGAACCGGCAAACGGCTTTCTTTGGGCAAATAATTATAGCGAAATAACCATTACCGGTTACGAAGGATCTTCCAATGATTTAAAGATCCCCGATAAGATCAACGATAAACCGGTCACCTTAATTACAGCTGGAGCTTTTAAGGATTTTACCGCACTAAAAAGCGTGGAGATTCCCGGAGGCGTTGTGGATATCACCGGCGCCTTCGAGGGTTGTACCGAATTGGAAAAGGTAACGATAGGGGACGGTGTAGAGAATATTTCGGTAGCATTTCGGGGCTGTACTGCCTTGAAAGAGATCTCAATTCCCCAGTCTGTTACGAATATGAAGAGTGCTTTTGCGGGGTGCACCTCTCTTGTCAACGTAAATATTCCGGAGGGCATTACATCTTTGGACTCAACTTTTTCGGGCTGCACTGCCTTGAAAAATGTTGAGATTCCTTCCTCGGTCACAAGCTTATACAGAACCTTTAGCGATTGCACCTCTCTGGTTTCTGTTGAAGTGCCGGAGAATGTGGTGGAGATGGAAGAAACCTTTTCCGGATGCAAATCACTGGTGAATGTCAATATTCCAAAAGGAGTTACCAATTTAGCGCGGGCGTTTCGCTATTGCGAAGCAGTAAAAATAATTACAGTTCCCAATGGAGTTGTTTCCTTTGGCCGTGAAGATGTGGAAGGTTGCATTAGCCTTGAGAGTATAACCATTCCGGAGAGTGTGGGCAATGATGACTTCTCTCTTTCGGGGTTGGTTAGCATTAAGAATCTTGAGGTTCCGGAGCGGATGCTTTCAACCATCATTATGGAATCCATAGAAACAACCCGCACGCTAAGTAATGATACGACACAGTCCTGGTATAAAGAGTTATATAAAATTGCAAAAAATGTAACATCGTACCGGTATTACTTCGAAGAACTTGATGACGGTACAGAATACCTTCAGCTGGTCAGAGATAATAAAACCGGTAAAGAAATAGAACCCTATGTGGCAGAACCGGAGGTGGTTGGGCTTTCAACCTATAAAAGGGAATATTATGCGGCGCTTATGAATCAGGATGATTCTCCAGCAGTTGTTTGCGTTACAACAATATTCACCAAATGTGTTCCGGTAAGTTTTGAAATGTACTCTGATGAGCTTGATACATATCAGAAAATTACTTACAAAAACAAAACGGTAACAATCAACGGGAAAGAATATATGTTAGGATACCCGGAAGGGGCAATTGAGTAGGAATTGGTATTCCCGTCATAAAAAACGACAGAGAAATTTCTCTGTCGTTTTTTAACTTATCCCTTTTTCTTTTTCTTCACCGAATACCCAAAAGACCCAATCTTTTTGCCCAGGGCGAAATACTGACCGTGGGCGTAAGCGGCGAGGGCGCACTTTTCGATGTGAAATTTACCGGTCTCGTCAATATACTGTTCCCCGATGTTGACTGCGACAATGTCTGCCATAAACATATCGTGGCTCCCAAGCGGGATAATCTCGGTCACCCGGCATTCAATGCTGACCGGACTTTCGGCTACCATCGGGCAGGAAAGCTGGGAGGCGGGCTCCCGGGTCAGCCGGCAGGCAGAGAATTTGTCCACCGTCCGTCCGCTTTTAACGCCGCAAAAATCAATGGAACGGACCAGGTGGGCCGAAGGAAGATTGATGACAAATTCGCCGCTTTCTTTAATCAGCTCATAAGAAAAACGCTCGGGCCGGAGGGAAATATAGGTTTTGGGCGGGTTGGAGTTGAGGATTCCCGTCCACGCGACGGTGATCAGATTATCCTTCCCGCCGTGACTGCAGGAGATCAGCGCCGGCGGAACAGGAGCAAGAAGGGTACCGCCCTTCCAAGCAACTTTTGCCATTTGTCTGTCCCTCCGAATTAAAGCTTCTGCAAAAACCGTTCCGAAAGAACGATAAACCGTTTGTGAAGCGCCTTGCCCACCGGGCCTTTGTCGTCCGATGCGGTGATCTGGAAGGTCAGTTCCCGACCGTTGATCTCGGTCAGTTGGCATTCCGCCCGCACCGTTGCGCCTACCTTGCTGGGGGCGGTGTGATGCAGCTCCAGATAAGTCCCGACAGTGGTCTGACCCTCCTCCAGATGTGGGGTTACGCTCTCCGAAGCGGCCTGCTCCATCAGCGCGGCGAGAAAAGGGGTGGCAAAAACGGGAAGTGTTCCGCTTTTGGCGGCGATCGCAGTATTTTCCTGGGTGACGGCGGTAACAGCCTCACCCTTCAATCCGATTGACAGCATAATAAAAATACCTCCCATAAAATATCGGTTCTATTTTACCAAAAAACAGGGAAAAATTCAACTGCCGTTACATCCGGTCGGGACGGGAAAGATACCCGCTTAAAATCCGCAGAAGAACAGCGGTGGCACTTCCGGCAACTGCCCCCGCGATCAGCAAAATCGGGGTCAGAGAAAGGAGTGCCGGCTGGGAATAGAGAAGAGTAACGGCGGCCAGCTGCCCGAGATTGTGGGCCACGCCCCCCGATACACTCAAAGCAAGGCAGCTTGCCCGATTCCGGCTCAGCGCCAGCAGAAGGGCCATCACTCCCACCGAAAGGATTCCTCCCGCAAGGCTCAAAAGTCCGGCGGCGGCCCCCCGCACCAGAAAGACAAACCCCGCTTTCAGCACCGCAACCCCAAAGCCATACCCTTTTCCAACGGTGAACAGCACCGCCATCACCGCAACATTGGAAAGACCCAGCCGGATGCCGTAAAGTCCGGGGATGGGGGGAAGCATTCCCTCCAGCAAAGAAAGGACCACCGCGCAGGCAAACAAAAGTGCCGCCCGGACTATATTTTTTGTGTTATCCTTCACGGTCATCCTCCTTTCAAAAGGTCGGGAAATCTTAGAAGTCCTCCGGTAACTTTGAAATGCGGCCATCGGAGGGGCGAAAATTTTGAGACACAAGGGTGATAAAACCAATCTCATAGGGTGGTTGCCGCCAATCAGGCTGTTTTTTCTCCGGACGGTAGGGGCGCTGTTTTTCTTCAGTATACCATAACGACCTCTCCTTTTCAATGATAAATCAACCGGAAAAGAAGATCCCCAGCCGTCTCGGGAGAACGGCCGGGGTACGGTATATATTGCGGAGTTATTCCTGAAATAATCCGTAAGAGGACAGGATATGCTTGGAAATATCATAAGCCAGGGAAACGCATTTTTCCTGCATTGCAATATCCGGCTCAATCAGGCGGGTGTCCCCATCAAAGGGTCGGCGTCCGCCCAGCCAATTGTCACTCCGTATAAGGGAGGAGCCGCACTCCAAAGTAAAGTAGCCGCTGAAATTGATATCCATTAGCCCATGGATCACCTCATCATGGTTGAGAGTGCCGAAATAGGGGATCAGGTGCTCGTCTTCCTTGCCGTGGTTATCGTTATAGTGGATTGCGTAAAGCTCCTTTCCGAGGGTAAGAATATCGTTATACTGCGGTCCCTCACAGTTGGCGTGACCGGTATCCCAGCAGGCGTGGAGAAGAGGGTGGCCGGCAAATTGCAGAAACTGAAGCATATCGGCACCCGAATTGGCGAAATAAATCTCTCCCATATTGGCGGCGGTGGAGTTCTCTGTCAGAACATTTACCTCAAACTGCTCCATTGCCGGGAAGAGACGGCGGTAAAAGGCAAGATTGCGCTCAAACCACTCATCCTTGCCGATGTTCGGATCATATCCCGGGTGGACAACGGTATTTTGGATTCCCAGCATTTTGCAAACCTCAATGGAACGGACGGTTGAGGTGACCAGAAAATCGAGTTTTTCCGGATCTCGGTCCAGAGGATTGCCGCATTGGGAGTGCGCCTGCACAAACTGCACTCCCAGCCGGTCCGCTTCCTTTTTCAGGGCGATAACAATGTCCTGCCAGCCGTCCTTCAGATAGGGGGAGTCGGGGGTCCATGTGTACATATCCAGGTCAATATACCGGAAGCCGGCCTTGTGAAGCAGACGGATCCGCTCTATATCGTTTTGGCAATAATATCTGAAATCACAGGTGGTCGTTGCAAGCTTCATAACGCACCGCGCCTTTCGCTGAAATGGGAATCTGCCGGATCAGTGAAATACCTCGGGGCAGAGACCGTTATTGATGAAATCGTCGTTCCGGATAATGCCGCCGCCAAAACCGGCCGACCGCATATATTTCCAGGTGGGGTCGATTTCGGCTGAGATGCTCCCGGTATCCTTCCCCAGATCCTTCAGGATCTGACCGTCCGGCGAAAGAATCATCGAGCAACCGCCCCGCTCATCGCTCCCCATAGAGTAGGAGGCGCGGGCCACAAAGGCATTGCACCGGAAGGCGGTCAGCTTTGCCTGTGCGCGGATAATATCGGTACGCTCACCCCGCTGGTAGCCGGGAATCAGAATCATATCCGGCTTGCACCTTGCCAGCCATTCGATCTGCTCGTTATAATAAACGTCATAGCAGGTCATAAAGCCAAAGCGGATGCCGTTTTGGTCGAAAATGCAGTCTCCATCTCCCCGCACAACCCCCAAAGCCACCTCGGAGGGAGGCAGGTGAATCTTATCGTAAACAAAGGCGGCTTGGCCGCTGGGGTCAAACAGATAGGTGCTGTTTCTGATCTTTCCCTCTCGCGCCTCCAAAACGTTGATGGCAACACAGCAGGACTTTTTCCTTGCCACGCGGGAGGCCTCCTCGAGCATCATTTTTGCCCGGGGCATTGCCGCTTTTTCCTTTTGAATATCCGAAATGCCGCCGGCATTGGAATATTCCGGCAAAACGATCAAGCCGCCCTCTGGAGCATTTTCAAGCTCGCGCAGCAGGAATTTGCTGATCTTCTCATCGGGATCCTCTCCCATAAAATAAGGCGGTTGCACAACGGTGACGGTAAGCATAATAAACACCTGTTTCCATCATATGGTTTCCCGGAAATTGTATCATAAAATGGAAGAGATGTAAAGAAATTCCCCACGGCGGCGACAGGGGGACGCGATAAAAGAAAAATCTCAATTGCCCAAAAGGACAACCGAGATTTTCGGTAGGTTGCAGCGATTTAGAGAGTCGGTTTATTTTGTGTAGTAGATATCGTATTCCACGATGCGCATTCGCTTTTTGTCCAACTCGTATAGGATATTTATAAAGCGATATTTTCCGCTTTTGCTTGGTAATGTGTTAAACTTGGCTGTATCTACATTGTAAATAAGAGCATAGTCATAAAGGTCATAGTCACTTAACGATGAAGTGATGCCGATTAAATCATTTGGGATATAGGTTAACCATTTATCATCGTTGGCGAGTTGTTTTTCAAAATCTTCCACTGCTGAATCGTCAAAATGAATATCGCTGGTAAAATAGATATAGCGTCTTGCGACCGATTGTGTTCCGACAGACCAATCCTGTGTGGTGATATGCGAATGTTGAGGGATATCAATATGCAATACTTGCTCTGCATCCAAAATTGGCTTGTCGCTGTGAGAAAAGATGTTTGGAGTAAGAAAAGGAAATGATCCGAAAAGGCAAAGCGGCATCGTCATAATTAAGCCTACGATAATATTCTTCAAATATTTGTATCCTTTTTTCTTTAGATAAAAGCCGAATACAATGGAGGCAATCGGGATAGGAAGGAACAAAAAGAGCACCCACATATTCTCTGAAGATGTTGCGTGATTGATTCCGGATAATATGTTAGCACCAGCCAATCCCCCCCACATTGTACAGATGGAAAGGACAAAAAGGAGGATAGAAATAAAATTGGAGGTTTTGGACAAAGGTTTTGGTTCTTCTTTTGCGATTGCATCCTTCCGAAAGGTTGTAAATACCGATTCGGGGATGAGGGCATCCTTTGGGATGGGGAGACTTTCTCCTGCGTAATATAAAATGAGAAAGTTTCCCAGATGCTGTGTTTGTTTGATGTCGTTAAAGAAGATCTTTTGTGTTCGAACCAGGTCTCCCTCCCGAAAAATTCGCAAGATGAAATATTCGTCGAACACATCATAGTAGTAGGTGCACGCCAAGAGCCTTTCTTCAACCATCTTCCAATTTTTTCTGTTGCGGCGAAAAACAACGGCAAGCATTGAAAGGGCAATAATGGCAAAAAGGAAGAGTGTCAAAATGTTTGGCTGATTGGATATGATGGAAATGAAAAGAAGAATAAGAATAATCACAATTGGTGTCATTGCGGCTAAGGGTTCTTTTTTGGAAAGCTCCGCCAGGTCTTCTTTTTTATATTGAAAGATATAAGACTCTTTTGGCTTGATTTGGTTGTCCTCTTGGGGGTGGGCGGTATCTAAAATATCGTCTATGGAAACAGAAAAAATTTCCTTCAGCCGCAGCAAGTTATCAACGGTAGGAAGTGTTTTATCCATTTCCCAAAGGCTGACTGTTTGGCGGCTGACGAGAATTTTCTGACCAAGTTCCTCTTGAGAGAGTCCGATCTTTTTTCTGTAAAATTGAATCTTTTCTCCGACGGTCATAAAAAGCCCTCCTTTCATGCACCATAAGTATGATATCACAAATAACAAATTTTGCAAAGAACATTATGCTTGACTGTGTCAAGTGCCGCTTGCGTTGTCTAAAACCTACATTTGTTGAGTGGATGATATCACACGATTCAAGATTTTTGCATCCTATTCTGTTGAAAAAAACAGCTGGCACAAGTTCGTGTAATTGTAAAGGGCGATGTTTGCCTTTACAGGCACGTGATGCTGTGATTACGCACGGCAATGTGATGTGTTCCATTTACGCGCGAAGCGCACATCGCAAGGCGAAGCCATCATCACGCACGAAGTGCGCATCATGTTCCGCCCCGTGGAACACACCGTTCCAAAAAAGAAAAACCACCCCATCGGATGGTTTTCTTTTTTTGACTCGTAGCACCGAAAAAGATATCACTTGTCAAGTTGATATAAGTAATCGTTATACGTGTAATAATCTTTACTTTGCGGACTGTATTCATCGCAATGATCCGCAACACTTTTTGCTTTTTCATATATCTTATATGCATCGCTGTTATCAAACAAATTGCACATATCTTCTTTTGAATTAACAGTTAAACCTTTTGTGCAAAAAAGTTTCCCTGGCTCATTTCCGTAAGGACACATATTCCCGTGTCGGCAAGTCATACAGCATTTGAGCAATACACCGTCAGGCAACTGTTTTTGCACATTAGCGAAAGCATCCACCCATAAATAATCTTTACCTTGTCCCCAAAGTTGTTCACCCTTATATTTTACGCCAACACTGACGGTAGGGCCTTTTTTAAGTTTTCCCTGAAAATATGTATCTTCTTCGTGATATACAATGTGTATTTCTGTATCCTCCTCACCTGCAGGAGTAATTAGGTATCCTTTATGGATATATTGTTTATGTAACTCATACCAAGCTTTTTTGCAATATTCATCCCATTCAACAAAAACTTCATCAAAAGCAAATGTTACAAAAAAATAAGTTTGAGCGCAGGTGCTTAATTCTATATAGGTTTTGTTTCCTTTCTTACAGACATCAACGCAGTTTATAGTAATACCATTTTTAATTTCATTCAAAAAATGTTTTTCGGCTTCTTTTTCACTATAAATTATTTGAGGCTCGTTCGTGTACCAATTTCCGTCATCATCCACCTGATATGCTCGCATTGGCTCAAAGGAAACAACATCAAATCCGATAAAAACAAATTCGGCAAGGTCAATTTCCATATCGCAGTCATGCGGATTTTGAGCCGCATTTTCATGTATATTAAGGTGCTTTGCTGAGAGAACAAGCTCATTTTTCTCAAAACTTATAAAAGAAAACTCAGCATCATGAAATTCAAACAAATCAAGTTCATTTTCAACACGATATTTCATATTCACTCTCCCTTCCCTTATTTTATCAATTATATAATATCAAAAATATGTTCCGACTGCAATATGTTTTAGTTCAAGTCCTCCCCAAAGGTCTTTTTCGGGAAATGATATCTTTAAATTTCACTCTAAAAAATGGCAGAATAAACATCCACCCGCTTGGCGGGTGGATGTTTATTCTGGCTCGTAGCTCCAAAAAAGATATCGGTTAATCGAAGTTCTCTTGTATGTATGCTTTTAATTGTCTACAGTTCTTTATTCCGCCAAATGCAAAAACAGTGTTTTTTATCATAAGGCTACAATAATCTGGCTTTATTTCATTTTTAGATTGGTTAATAACCAAATCCGAAGCCGGTATATCATAAACACAAAATTCTTCTTTAGTAGTAAGATTCGTAATTGTTATTACAGCATCATTGAATTCCAGTTTCCAACTATGACCCTTGCTTCTTTTTTGAAAGAACACAACGGCACAAGAAATCAAAATAATGCTCTCAAAAAAAGCAAATGTCTGCCACGCAACAAGGAAACCCAAACACGCAAAAAGTGATAAAACGAAAAAAGTAATTAATAGCGCTTTGCTTGATTGAAGTCTTACATATTTTGCATCTGTTTCAGTAACGAAAGCATTAGCGTTGTTCATTTATAAGGCACTCCTTTGTTTCGTTTTCTAATTGCATTATATCAAAAATCCAATCTGTTTGCAATAGATTTAGTTCAAGTCCTCCCCAAATGGCGTTTTGGGGAAATGATATCTTTTGAATTCCACCTTGAAAAATGACACGAAAAAACCCAGAAACCGTTGTGGTTTCTGGGTTTTCCGAACCGATATCTTTTTCGATTCGCAATGTTGTTTATGGACTACGAAAAAGATATTTTTGCTGGTTTTGCGCGTGAATTCGAACTCTTGCATAAAAAATGAAATCCATGCAAGCACGGATGAAATCAGCTAACGCTGATGAAATCTTCGGCTTTGCCTCAGATGAAATTAAATCCACCCATCCGCCGTCGAGGCGGATTTCATCCAATGAAGTTGGATTTCATCGTCGAAGGCGATTTCACCCACCCGCAAGGGTGGATTTAGTTGAAAAAGCACCGACAAAGTCGATGCTTTTTTCTGAGTAGAGGTGCCGAAAAAGATGCACACGATTTTATAATAAAAAATGCTTTTCGACCAAAGGGAGAAAGGCTACCTTTTCTTTTCTCTCTTCTCTCTTATCTCTTCTCTGGAAAAGTCGTGCGGGAGAGTCAGAGAAAAGTGAAGAGTGAAAAGAGAATAGTGAAGAGGACAAAAAGAACAAGCCGCTTGCGCGACTTTTCTTTTTGGTTGCGGGGGAGGGACTTGAACCACTCGACCTCCGGGTTATGAGCCCGACGAGCTACCAACTGCTCTACCCCGCGATATTGAGTTTGCTTTATTATTATACCCGATGAAGGAAGAAAATGCAAGTGTTTTTTTGCGTTTTTTGAAAATTTTATTTTTGCCCCCAAAAAGACAGTTTGCAGTGAGAGGTTTTGCGGGGCTGGTTGTACTATAATGTGTAAAGAATATTGGGGAAGAATCCAAGAACCATTGCAAAGCTCCGGAAAAAAGAGTACAATATAATATTATGATATCGGAAACTACAGACTGAGGTGCTTCGGTATGTTATTATATATTGACCCCGGAACGGGGAGTATGCTTTTTACGATTCTGATCGGCGTGATCGGTGCGGCGATCTATTCGTTGCGGATTTTTTGGATCAAGTTCCGTTTCAAACTCAGCGGCGGCAAGGCCGACACGGGGCGGAAGAAGATTCCTTTGGCCATCTTTTCGGATCATAAGCGATACTGGTCTATCTTTGAGCCGATCTGTCGGGAGCTGGATGCCCGGGGTGTGGATGTGGTATACATTACCTGCTCCTCTGATGATCCGGCGCTGAATTGCCCCTATCCCCACGTCAAAGCGCAGTGCTTCGGCACCGATAATAAAACCTTCTCCCACCTGAACTTTCTCAATGCGACCATCCTCCTTTCCACCACTCCGGGACTGGACGTTTACCAGTGGAAGCGCTCCAAGGACGTGCAATGGTATGTGCATATCCCTCACGCCGCCAGCGAGGTGGTTTTGTACCGGATGTTTGGCCTGGATTATTACGATGCGGTTCTCCTTTCCGGTCAGTACCAGGCGGAGGGCCTGCGCCAGCTGGAGCAGCTTCGGGGCTTGCCGCCGAAGGAGCTGGTTTTGGTAGGGATTCCCTATATGGATGAAATGGCAAAGCGGCTGCAGGAGGCCGAGCCCCTTCCACCCCACCCCACCACGATCCTTCTTGCTCCCTCCTGGGGAGAGAGCGCCCTCTTCGGTGTTTATGGCGGACGGATCATCGGATTGCTGCTGGAAACAGGATACCATGTGATCGTCCGGCCGCATCCGCAGTCCTTTGACTCGGAAAAAGAGCTGTTGGAGAAACTGATGAAGGAATATCCTGCATCAGAGCAGTTGGAATGGAACCGGGATATGGATAATTTCCAGGTGCTCCGCCGGTCGGATCTTTTGATCTCCGATTTCTCGGGCGTAATTTTTGACTTTGCGCTGGTGCATAATAAGCCGGTGATCTATACCGATCCAAAAATCGACCGGAGCATGTACGACGCCTGGTGGATGGAAGATCCCCTGTGGACAGAGTCAGCCTTGCCCCGCTTGGGCAGAGAGCTGACCCAAGAGGGGATGACCGACCTCAAGGGCCTGATCGATGCCTGTCTGACCAACCCGGAGGGGGAGGAAAAACGGCGCCAGGTGTTGGAAGAAACCTGGGCGCATTTTGGCGAGGGCGCGGTCCGGACGGTGGATTATCTGTTGGAAAAATACGAGGAACTGACCAAAACAGAAGAGGAAGCATAATATGTCGATTCTATCTATACTGGAGACACTCTTCATCGGTCCGCTGAAGCTGGTGTTTGAGGTGATTTTTGCGGTCGCCAACCAGTTTGTGGACCATCCCGGCGTGGCGATCATTTTCCTGAGCCTGGTTATGAATATTCTTGTTCTGCCCCTTTACCGGCGGGCCGATGCAATGCAGGAGCAGGCGCGGGATATGGATGCAAAGCTGCGGCGGGGTGTTTCCCATATCAAAAAAACATTTTCCGGCGATGAACGGATGATGATTCTGCAGACCTACTACCGGCAGAATCATTATAAGCCTACCGATGCGCTGAGAGGCTCTGTCTCTCTGCTACTGGAGATCCCCTTTTTTATGGCGGCATACCAGTTTTTATCCCATCTGGAGCTTTTGAACGGTGTTTCCTTCGGTCCTATCGCTGACCTGGGAAAGCCGGACGGTCTGCTGGTGATCGGCGGCCTGACGGTCAACCTTCTGCCGGTGGTAATGACCCTCATCAATGTTATTTCCAGTGCCATTTATCTGAAGGGCTTTCCCTTGAAAACCAAGATTCAGCTTTACGGTATGGCGCTTTTCTTCCTGGTCTTTTTGTATACCTCTCCGGCGGGCCTGGTTTTTTACTGGACGCTGAATAACCTCTTTTCGCTGGTCAAAACCATCTTTTATAAGCTCAAAAATCCCGGCCTTGTGTTGCGGATTCTGACCGCGGCAGGGGGCATTTTCTTCCTTTGTTGGGGGCTTATTTTCTATCAGACGGACCTGGTGGGGGAGCGTATCTTTTTGGCAGCCATCGGGGTTGCGCTCCTCTGTCCGGCGGTGTGGCACCTTCTTCGGGGATATCTTCCCCGGCTGGGGAAGGATAGTCCGGCTTCCCCCAACCGGACGCGCTTTTTGCTGGGAGGAGCTTTCCTGGCAGTGGTGACTGGACTGACCATCCCCGGCACCTTTTTGGCGGCCTCCCCCCAGGAGTTTGTGGATGTTACCTATTTCCATCATCCCCTGTGGTATCTGGTCAGCTCCTTTTGCATTGCGGCGGGAACCTTCCTTATTTGGATGGGTGTTTTCTATTGGCTGGCAAGTCCCAAGGGAAAGGTGCTCTTTGAAGGGGCAGTTTGGATCCTTTCAGGGGTGATGCTTGTCAACTATATGGCCTTTGGCACCGGCCTCGGAGTGATCTCCCCAACCCTCCAGTATGAAAACGGCCTTGTCTTTTCCGATCTGGAGCTTTGGTTGAATGTGGTGGTTTTGCTGGTGCTGGGGGCGGGTCTTTGCTTTGTAGCGATTAAATTTTCTCGCGTAATCGGGCCTGTGCTTTTGGCGGGTGTGGTGGCGTTGAGCGCAATGTCGGCGGTGAATGTGGTTACCGTCGCGCAGTCGGTGGACCGGGTCTCCTCCTCCCATTCCAATGAAATCCCCAGCTATCCTCTTTCCAAGACGGGGAAGAATGTCGTTGTGATTATGCTGGATCGTGCTATGGGAGAATACGTTCCCTATCTGATGGCGGAGAAGCCCGAGCTGAAGGAACAGTTTGCGGGATTCACCTACTATTCCAATGTGATCTCCTTCGGAGGATATACCAACTTCGGAGCGCCTGCTCTGTTTGGCGGGTATGAATATACCCCGGTGGAGCTGAATAAGCGGGAAAATGAGCTTCTGAAGGAGAAACATAACGAGGCACTCAAGGTAATGCCGGTGCTTTTTGAGCAGGAGGGCTTTGAGGTTACCGTCTGCGACCCGGTGTATGCCAACTACCAATGGATTCCCGATCTTTCCATCTTTGATGGATACGATGGAATCCGCACCTACCTTGCGGACGGGAAATTCAGCGACACTGCCCCCAAGGAGCAGATCATTTCCAATAACCACCGGAACTTTTTCTGCTTCAGTCTGATGAAAACAATGCCCCTCTTCCTCCAGGAGGCGATCTATGACCAGGGACGGTACCACCAGGCAGAGCAGGCAGAGATCCCGGGTGCTTACACCACCCAGACCATTGACGGCACCACCAAGGCCAACGGCCTGGGAAAATCCTTTATGGAGGCATACCACGTTTTGGAGGGGATGCCGGAGGTGACCCGGATCACCGAGCAGGAACAGGGTACCTTCCTGATGCTTTGCAGTGACCTGACCCATGAGCCTATGCTTCTGCAGAAGCCGGACTATCTGCCGGTGGAGCAGGTGGATAATACCCCTTTTGAGGAAGAAGCGCTCTATCCCGAGGTGGATGGGAAAACCCTGAAGCTGGAAAGCTCCTGGCAGAAGATCCATTATCATACCAATATGGCCGCGTTGCTCCGGCTGGGGGAGTGGATGGATCATCTCCGTGCCGAAGGTGTTTATGACAATACCCGGATCATCCTTGTTTCGGACCACGGAAGGAATATGTATCAGTTGGATCAGCTGATGATGGGAAACCAAAGCATCCACGATGTGGAATATTATTTCCCTCTGCTGATGGTCAAGGATTTTGAAAGCAGGGAGTTTGCCATTTCGGACGAATTTATGACCAACGCGGATGTTCCCACCCTGGCAACGGAGGGGATCATTTCCCGGCCGGTCAACCCCTTTACCGGAAAAGTAATCAACAATCTGGAAAAAACTGCCCACGATCAGCTGGTGATCCTTTCGGAGGAGTGGAGCACCGGCTCCAATAACGGCACCACCTTCCATCCGGCGCTTTGGGCAAGCGTCAGGGAAAATCTTTGGGAGCGGGAGAACTGGACCTTCTCAAAGGTAGAAACAGTTTTGCAGGAGCATCGGTTGCCTGAAAGATAAAAAAGAGAATCCACGCAGGACGGATAAACCGGTTTGCGTGGATTTTTTTCAAAAAATTTCCCCAGGAGGGCCGGAACGGTATTGTCATTTTTCGGCAGATGGTGTATCATTATAAGTAACAACGAAGTGAAATAGGGGTATGATGTATGAGCAAAAGCGTGCAAGACATTCTTGCGATGATTCAGGAAAACGGCATTGAGATGGTTGACTTCAAAATGGTCGATATCAACGGGCAGTACCGCCACGTGACCATCCCTGCGCAGAACTTCTCGGAGGATACCCTCAAGAGCGGTATCGGGTTTGATGCCTCCAATTATGGTTACGCTGTGGTGGAAAAGAGCGATATGGTCTTTATCCCCGATCCGGATACGGCTGTGATCGATCCCTTCTGCGATATTCCCACCCTTTCCATGACCGGTAACGCAATGATTATTGATAGCCCGGAGAACCGCCCCCTGGCGCAGTATCCCCGGAATATCGTTCTGGCTGCAGAGCAGTATATGAAGGATAGCGGCGTGGCAGACACCATGCTGATCCTGCCTGAGTTTGAGTTTTATCTTTTTGACCAGGTGGGCTGGAATGTGCAGCCCAACTGCATCAGCGCCTCGGTGGATGCTGTCCAGTCTTACTGGAACAGCGGTGTTTCGGGGGACGGAGTGATCGTTCCCAAGCAGAAGGCTTACCACGTGGCCAAGCCCTTTGACGTTGCTTATGAGTGCAGAAGCAAAATGTGCATGCATATGCGGGATGCCGGCATCGAAATCAACTACCACCATCCCGAGGTTGCCGCTTCGGGCCAGTTTGAGATCGAGCCCCAGTTGGGTAAAATGTCTGAGATGGCCGATAAGACCATGATGATCAAATATATCATCCATAATACCGCTTTGGAGTACGGCAAGTCGGCCACCTTTATGCCCAAGCCGATTTACGGTGAGGCCGGCAGCGGAATGCACGTTCATATGCTCCTGCTGAAGGATGGCCAGCCCGTCTTCTCGGATGATAACGGTTACTCCCATCTGAGCCGTGAGGCCCACTATTTTATGGGCGGTCTGCTCAAGCACATCCATTCTCTCTGCGCCTTGACCAACCCCAGCACCAACTCCTTCAAGCGGTTGGTTCCCGGCTTTGAGGCTCCTGTTACCGTGGGTTATGCAACCTCCAACCGCAGCGCGGTCATCCGGATCCCGGCTTACGCCAAGACCCCCAATAAGCGCCGCTTTGAGCTTCGCAACCCCGATGCTACCTGCAACCCCTACTTCTGCTATGCCGCCATCCTGATGGCCGGTCTGGACGGAATCAAAAATAAGATCGATCCCCACGAGAATGGCTGGGGTCCCTACGATATGAACCTCTACCACCTTTCTGATGAGGAGAAGGCAAAGCTTCAGGGTCTGCCCACCTCTTTGGATGAGGCGCTGGATGCGCTGGAGGCAGATCACGATTACCTGACCGCCGGCGGTGTATTCCCTGAGGAGCTGATTAAAAACTTCATCAAGGGCAAGCGGGAGGAGTGCCGTCAGCTGGCCGCCATTCCCCATCCCGCTGAGTACGACCGGTACTATAATCTGTAATATTCCTTTGGATACAATAAAACGCCGGGCAGAAAATTTTTTCTGCCCGGCGCTCTTTTTTAAAAATCGGGTTTACCGGATCCCGAAATCGCTGAGGATATGAAAGCCATCCGGCATGGGGAGGGTGAACATATAAACGGTGGCAAGGAGAAAACCTGCAATCGCCACGCAGAATACCGGGAACGATTGGCAGGGGAGGAGCCTTAAAGGATCACCCGCAGAACAAACATCTGGTTTTGCAAAGTGAACTGGCAGTTTCCGTGCAGCTTTTCTGCAACATACTGAATGCTTTTGGTTCCCAGTCCGTGACCCGGCTCGGAGGCTTGGGGAAGTCCATCCACAAACCGGGGCGGCGTGGAGAAGGTGTTTTTGATGGAGATCAGGAGCTTATCCCCGTTCATCCGAAGATCCAGCTCGATCAGGCGCTTTTCCGGCTCCAGAGGCAGGACTGCGGCAATGGCGTTTTCCAGCCCGTTGGAGAGGATGGCGGTCAGATCCACATCCGAAAAGGGGAGGGTATCCGGCACCTGAACAGAGTGGCGGAAGGTGATATTGTTTTTCTCAATCTGCCCCTGATGGAAGGAGAGAATCATATTGATGGTTTTATGCTGGCAAAACCGGTGAGCAACAGTCTGGTCGGCGGATTGAATCATTGAGTGGATGTATTCCTGCGCCTTATCGGTTTCCCCCTGATCGATGAGGGCGGAAATGTTATTCAGGAAATGGCGCAGGTCGTGCCGGAGGATGGTGGCGGTGTATTCCGAGTGGCGCATTGCCTCAATTTCCCGGATGGACTGCTGGTATTTGATGGCCATCAGCTGGCTATTTCGCTCGGTTTCCCGCTTTTCCTCATACTGTCTGAAATAGAAGAAGAGGAATAAAACGTAAGACAGGCAAAGAACAAACCCCAAAAACTCAACGATCACATCCGCGCCGGAATAAAGAAGCGAGGTATAAACGCTGGTGATATAGTCAAAAAAGTAGTAGACAATGGGCATGGAGGCAAAGATCATAATGGCCTTGGTGGGCTTTTGAAGGAGCTGATAGGCCATTTTTGGCACGAAGTGCATAATACATACGAAAACGACGACGGTAATGATGATCCGGACCAGATAATAGACCCAAAGCCGGTGGGAAAGGTAGATGGCCAGCAGACCGGCCCAGTTGCTGATCTGACAGCATAAATAAGAGGTGACAACGGAAAGAAGAGAAAGGGAAAGCTTCCGTTTGAAAAAAAGTGCAAGAAATAAAATCAGAGGAAGATGGCTGATCAGGGGGTAGATCTGCTCGGTCAGTTTCTCTCCCAGAAAAAAGAAGGAAAGGAGCAGGATTGCACCGCTCCCGACGGAAAACAATGAAAGAGAAAGAATGGCTTTTCGGGTGGGACGGATGCCGAGAAATGCGGCGGATACAAAGATGCCGAAAATCAGGGTGGTGGCATTATGCAGAAGACCGAGAATCAGATCCGGCATACCGGTTGCTCCTTTCGCAAAATTATTCCTGGAACATCAGGGAAAAGTAGGCTTCCTTGAAGGGCTTGGCAAAGCCCCGGGCAATGGGAACGGTCCGTCCCGATTTGGTGATGAGTTCAGTGCTGTTAAACCGGTCCACGTTGGGAAGGTAGACAAGATAGCTGCGGTGGCATTTAAAAAAGCCGTCCCGATCTGTCAGCTTATCCTCAAAGGAGTAGAGCGGCTCCAGCACCTCGGCGGTGTCTCCTGAGGAAAGATGAAAGAGGACTTTTTTGTTTTGGGCCTCAGCGTACTCAATATTGTGGTAATAAATCTTCTGATAGCCGAAGGCGGTCTTCAAAAGCAGGTGCTTAGGCTCGACCTCCAGCGTTTGGGTGCAGTCCTCCAGGGCATCCTTGAGCAGTTCATAGGAAACCGGCTTGAGCAGATACCCCTGCGCCTTGACGGAAAAGGCCTCCAGGGCAAATTCAGGGGAGGAGGTCAGAAAGATGATCTGCACGGCTTTATTTTGCTGGCGGATTTCTTTGGCTGTCTCCATTCCGTTGAGGAGGGGCATAATAATATCCAAAAAGATCAGATCGAAGGGGAGGGAGGCGTTGGCGGAAATCAGGTCATCCCCATTATCATACCGAAAGATCTCGGTGGGAAGCTCCCGTTCCCGGGACCAGCGGTGGATTTTTTCAGCAACATCCTGCAAATATTCGGGCTGGTCATCACAAACGGCAATCCGCAGCATCCAATCATCTCCTTTCAGGCTATTTTTATTGTACTACAATTATCCTGCCTTTTCAATCGGAAGAGGGTGCAATTCGCACCCAAAAAAGAACATTTCGCGCACTTTTCGGACAGAGCGCGGAAAATATGCTACAATCAAAAAACAGAAGATCGGGACCGGATGATCCCCGTGGTTTTGAGCGCAATCACCCGGAATGTGCGGCCGTCTCTTCGAAAGCATAGGAAAGGAAGAAATAAAAATGAAAAAACTGTGGAGTCTCCTTCTGGTTGCGGCAATGGTTCTTACAATGGCCTTTACTATGACCGCCTGCGGCGAGGGAGAAGAGAGCGGCGAAGGTGCCGGCGAAGGCGAAACCAGCAATCCCACCACCAGTGAGACCGGCGAGGAATCGAACCCCGAGTTCCCTGAGGCTTTGGATTATGTTGAGATCGTTCCCATCCCCGACATTGCTATGACCGGTTGGCAGATCGCGGGCGGAATCAAGGATGGCGTTGAGTTTGAGGAGGCCGACCTGCAGTCGGTTCTGGATTCCTGCAACGGTGTGCTGCAGTTTATCTTCCCGGATAACGATCAGTCCATCAATATCATCAACGGCGAATATTTCTACGAGGGTAGCTATGAGGTCGTTAAGGACGGATATGTGATCCACGCAACCTTCAACGAAGGTGCAGAGTATTACGGTGCCTTTACCATTATCGACGATACCGACGTTCTGATTATGTGCAAAACAGATGCTCCCAATATCGCGGTTTACTTCACCCTTATTTCGGAGCATTAAAGCTTTGCAAAACCAAAAAGAAGCATTTGAGTTTCGGCTCAAGTGCTTCTTTTTTATTATTCTATGGGGATCACAAGATCACAAGCATCCCGAATATGAAAGTGGTCGAAATAGCGGTTTTCCATCGGGATCCATTCCTGGAAGAAACGGCGGGCAAAGTCGGGGGTGTTCCGCTTTTGGACCCTCTGACGCTGCAATTGAGGAGAAATCTCCAAAAAGACGGTCAGATCGTACTGTCCTCGCAGCTCAGGGTGGAGCGAGTAGGCCCCCTCTACCACCGTCAGGGGGGTCGGTTGCAGGGGGATGGGCGGTTGTAGCGTTCCGGTCCGGCAGTCATACCGGCGGTAGGTGATGGACTCTTTTTTTCGGGCAGGAAGGAGCACTTCTGCTAAAAACCGCTCCCGGTCGAGGTTGCCTCCCGGTTCCTTGAGACGGGCCTCGGTGCGCTGGTGCGGCTGCAGGAAGAAATCGTCCGTATGCAGGAGGGTGCAGGAGTAAAGCTCCTCCAAAAGGGCGCCCAGAGTGGATTTTCCGCTGGCGCTTCCCCCTTCAATGGCCACCAGTCCGCCCCCCGACGCAAGCAACTGATCCATCCGGATCAGGACAGGAAGATAAGGGATAAGCTGATTGGAAATGACCCGGTAGGCCGGGCGATAGGCTTGCCGGTATTCCTCCGAATGGTGAAGGGAAGGGTAGCCCTGCTGCTTCCATTTCCGGCGGGCAAGGGAAAAAGAGGGGCCGTCAAAGGGAAGGAGACCGGAAAAAGCCAGCTTCTCCGCGGCGGAAAGGGCCTGCTCCAGAGCGGAGAGGGCCTCCGGCTCGGTTTTTGCAGAGAGAAAAAAGAGAGCCGCCAGCCGTTCAGCGGAAAGTCCCCGGTTCAGATATTCCAAAGAAATACGGGAGTAATTTCCATCCAGGGGCTCAATTTCGTCACCGACGGGTGCAGGATCGGTAGCCACTTCCCGGCGAATCCGGTCAACCGCATCAGGGAGGGAGCGAACCATATGCTCGCAGCCAAAGGCGCTTTGATGGAGAAATTTCAACCCATCCTGTGGGGTCATCCGGGGGTGGGTGCGGCAATGGTGAAGAAAATGGGGAAGCAACTGTTCCGGAGTGGTCATAGCGGTTCCTTTCTATGGGGGAGGATTCCTTTGGGAAGGATACGCTCCGCCAAAATAATGATCGGTGGAATCAGCAGAATCTGAAGAATGATGCCGGGCAGAGCGCCGGTCACAGCACCGGCCCAGAATTCCAGCCAGCCAAAGCCTCCTCCCAACCCCACACAAAGAAGCATTGCCAATCCCCAAATAAGCCGTCCGGTGACCATTGCCCCCAGCAGGGCGGGGTAGAGAAAGGGCTTCTTTTTGGGAAAGCACCGGTAAAGAAGTCCCGCAACTCCGCCGTAAGCGGCAAGCTCAAAGGCCATACAAAGAGCGGTGGGGAAAAGGGGCGGCATCGTTAAGGTGAGAGAGCGCAGGAGTGGTGCCAAAAAGCCGGCGGCCATGCCCCAGGGCCAGCCGCAGAAGAAGCCACAAAGCAGGATCGGCAGATGCATCGGGCAAAGGGCGGCACCAAGCTGGGGGATCTGCCCGGTTAAAAAGGGGAGAACGTAGGACAGAGCCAAAAACAGGGCCGAAAAAACGAGCTTGAGAGAGCGTTGACGGATCATAACAATCTTCCCTTCCGGATGAAAAAAGGTGTCCATTCCTCTTCAGAGGGACAGACACCTTCTTAGTATCGGATCATATGCAATATGAATGCGCAGAAAGGGAAACTTCTGTTTCCTGTCATCGCCCTTCTGGACGATGGGAATATTATAGCAGAAAAAAGGGCGGCTGTCAACCTGCGGACAGAAGCTGGCGAAGCTTGGCAAGAACATCCTCGATCAGGGCGCCGGTGGAAAGCTCCCGAACCCCCGCGACCAGATTTTCGCACCGGTTCATAGGGATCAGGATACGGGTGGCTGCCGCCTGCCCAATGGCAACGGCCATTTTGGGGGTGACCTCGCCCAAAAGGGAATCGGCAACCACAATTCCAATCGGCCCGATAATGATATCTGCGTGGCGGCAGGCGACGATCACCGGATTTTCGCCGGTGGCTCCCTTGGATGCCCCGGCCTTGAGCATTGCCGCAGTGGCCGATGCATTGGTGCCGATGGCGGTGATTTCTGTTTGGGGGAACTGCTGGGAGATCTCCTTGATCAGTTGGGCACCGAGGAGGCCTCCGTGCCCGTCAATAACGGTAATGTTCATCTTCTGCCTCGCGTTTTTCTCTTATTATACCATAAACGCAGGCAGGCTGTCTATTCCCAAATTTCAGAGGGTTATCGGGGACGGCCACCCATACCGCCTCCCATACCGCCGCCACCCATACCGCCACCCATACCGCCGCCACCCATACCGCCCGATCCGCCGGTAACGGAGGAGGAAAGGGTGAAGGTGCCGGCCTTCTGGCCGGAGGTGTATTGGCCGCCGGTGTAAAGGCAAGCATCCCGGTTGCCGGTACAGCTTCCGCCGGTATAAACGGTATAGTCTTTTCCAACTTCCAGGCCGGGCGCGGAAAGCACCACCGTCTGGTAGCTTTTGGTTCCCTCAAAGGTGAGGATGGGGATTCCGTCCGCCCCTTCCAGTCGGAGAAGCTCTCCTGCGGAAACGGAAAGGCTGAAGAGAACTGCCCCCTGATTTTCCGCATTGGAGACATTTTGCGCCATCCCGGCTGCGCCTACGGCGATAAACGTGCCGCCGGAGACAGTAAAGGAGGAGTCATAGTCCAAAGCGCCGTTTCCACCGTTGGTGGGGCCGTTGACGACGACAGTCCCGCCGGTGATCTCGGCATATCCGTTGACGTCAATTCCGTCTCCTGAAGCATCCACACAGATTACACCGCCCGAAATCCGGAGAAAATCGGTGCCGGTGGATTGGAAGGGATTTTGCCCCGGACGTCCGCCCATAGCGGAGGAGTCGTTCCCTCCGGCAATGTTGATACCGTCATCCGAGGCGGTAATGTCCGCCCGGCCGTCTTCAATGATGATCTGGGCGCTTTCCAGCCCCTCGTAGCTTTTTGTGACGGTGATCTGTCCGCCGGTGATCTGCAAAAGAGTATCGGCGTGAACGCCGTCATCCCCCGAGGTGAGGGTCAGGGCGCCGCCCGAAATGAGAACGGAATGGTTGGCGTGGAGAGAGTCGTCCGAGGTATCCGCAAGAATCGTTCCCCCGGTAATGGCGACGGTGTTGGTGGCCTTCAGCCCTTTGGCGGAGGAGGTATCAGTATCGGCGGAAGAATTGGCACCGGGAAAATCACCCCAATGGCCCCAATCGTCATTTTTGGTGCTGGAATTCTGACTGCCGCCGCCAGTAGAAAGGGTAATCTGTCCGCCGGAAACGAGAAGAACCTGCTCTGCCTGAATGCCGTCATTGCCGGCGGTGATCTGCAGATTGCCGCCTTCAATGGTGAGGGTGCCTTTGTCCGACTCCGAGTCATTGGTGGCTTTGATGCCGTCCCCTTGCGCGGAGACGGTAATTTGTCCGTCCCGAATAGAGAGGGAATCCTTGCCGACAATTCCGTCATCCACGCTGTTGACGGTAATCGTTCCCGAAACGATCTTCAGATCGTCCTTCCCCTGAATGCCGTTGTTGCAGTTGGCGTTGACGGTCAGACTTCCTGTGCCGTTAATGGTCAGATCATCGTGGGAAAAGAGAGTGGCAGAGGGCTCGGTTTCCCCCTCGGGAAGGATATATTCGGGAGCATCGGTCAGAGTATTTTGGCTCCCCTCCGCCAAAGTGAGAATAACTTGATCCGCCTCCTGAATATAGAGGGGACAGCCGGTGGTATTGGTCAGGGAAAGACCGTCCAGAATCAATTGTACAGTGCCCTGGGCGGCAGAGTTGACCACCACCTGCCCGTTGCTGTGGGTACCGGTGAGCCGATAGCTTCCCGGTGCGGAGAGAGTGACCGTCGACCCGCTGACCGAGGCGTTTTTCCCCGAGACGGTAACGGTATTGTCCTCAAAAACGATCTGATAGGCGGAGTCGTCCCAGCGGCCGGAAAGCTCCTCTTCGTTATAAGAAGGGATGGCAACAGAAAGATCTGCCGGTTGGGTGGAGATGGTGCTGCCGGATGGAGTCCCTTGTGTTCCCCCGGGCGGGGTGGCAGGAGGCTGACCGGACGGTCGGTTGAGGGAGCAGGAAGAAAAAAGAAGCGCACAGCAAAGAAGGGGCAGGATAAAACGTTTCATAAGATAATCCTCCTTAAAGCTCTTCCCGGTTTTCGGTTACAGCAGAGCAGATAATATTGAGGTTTCCGTTCCGAGTGCGGATGGCGTCGATCATCGCCTTCTCCTTGGAGATGTCCCGGAGACGAATCAGATAATGCAGCTCAAAAAGGCTTCCCAGGCTGACGGTTTTTATCTTCTCCAACCGGAAACGGGTGGTATATTCCTTGAAAATATCGTCAAAGACACCGGCATAATCCAGATCCTCGGGAATGGTGATCTTCAGCTTCCGCTCGGCAGGTGCCGGGGCGGCAAAGGCGGTTTTGGTCAGCAGGAGAAAGGCCCCTGAAAGGATCACGCAGATGGCTGCGGCAAAGGTCAGATACCCCATTCCGGTGGCAAGACCAATGGCCATTGCAAAGAAAAGGATCACAATTTCCTTGGAACTGCCGGGGACCGAGCGGAACCGTACCAGGCTAAAGGCGCCCAGCACCGCAACACCCACCCCGAGATTGCCGTTGACCATCATAATGACTACCTGAACGATAGCCGGCAGAAGCGCCAGGGTCACAACAAAGCTTTTGGAGTGGCTTCCGTGCAGGATGTAGACGATGGCAATCATCAGTCCCAGTCCCAGGGAAACGCCGGTACAGAGGAGGGCATCTGTCAGGGAAAGGGTGGCGGTGGAATTGAGAATGCTGGTAAACATAAAAATAACTCCTTATGAAATCATACTGTTTTGACGGAGGGGCAGCTCTCCCGGATGGAGGGGAAGCTCCAGTTGGCGAGACTCCGCCAGCTCCCGGAGATAGGCTCTGCCGTACTTTGAGAAGGAAACGGGGTAGATCTTCAGCCGGGCCAGCAGCTCGGAAAGATAGAGCGGGTAGGGGCCGGCGACCTTGATCTCCATCAAAACCCACCCGGGACGGAGAAGAAACCGTCCTCCCTCCCCGTAAGAGAGATCGGTGGAAGAGGTGCGGTAGCAAAGCTCCGAGTCAAAGGTGATCCGCAGGTCCTCCTCCCCGATGCCGCGGTAGGAAAGCCGCTCGCACCCGATAAAATAGGAGGGGGCAATTCCCGTATGCTGCTGTAGAAAATAAGCAATCTCCTCTAAAATCCGGTTCTCCGGGTGCGGATTCTGCCCAGAATGAAGGAATTGCCGTGCCTCAGCCAGGGGCAACCCAGCCCGCCGCTTATAGACCACGCCTGAAAGCTTTCGCTTCAGCTCCAGGTAAACGGTGGTATCCTCGGTGGGAACACCGTAGCTTCGGAGACGGAGCTTTTCTTTGAAGACCGGCCGAAGGACAGAGGCCCGGATCAGATCCAGATCGGGGGTGTCGTAATACTGGCTGCAGATAGCGGTTTTTCCATATTGATCGGGGCAGACCCACCGGGATAGCTCCTCCTGCAAAGCCCGGTACTGCTGAGGGGAAAGAAGGTATTTTTTTTCATTTCGCTGGAATACGAAGTTGATCTTTTTCATTGGCACTCTCCCTCCCTTTCCCGGATTTGATGGCGGTATCAGTATACTCGCCCCAAGTGAAGGTCGGGTGAAAGGGTTTTGACGGGGGATTGAAAAAGTTGTAAATATTCTGCAACCGCCCCTCCCTTTCATAAAATACGGCCCTTCTCCATATATTTAGAAGGTGAAATTTTTGAAGGAAACAGAGGTGCGGAGGGAGCTATGTTTATTTTATCAGCCAGGATGACCTGGAAGAAAACGGCGGTAGTCTGTCTGTTGATCGCAGGGGCGGTGGGGGTGATCCTCACAGCTCTTTTTCCCGGAAAAACCGCTCAGACCGCGGCCGGACTTCAGCCGGGGAGAACTGTCCGGGACGGTGCAAGCCGGATCGGCTTTCTCCGCTCCTACGGGTGGGAGGTGGATGCCGAGGCGGCAGAGCTGAAGGAAGTGATTCTCCCCTCCGATTTTTCGGGAGAATACCAAACCTATGCGGCGCTCCAGGCGGAGCAGGGCTTTCCTTTGGAGGAGTACCGGGGACGGCGGGTCAAACGGTATCTTTACCGGGTGAAAAACTTTCCCGGCAAGCCGGAGCATATGATGGCAGAGCTGCTTGTTTACCGGGATCAGGTGATCGGCGGGTGTATTTATGATGCCACAGCCCCCACCTTTATGCAGGGCTTTGCATTTCCGGATCAACAAAGCGGAGAGCAAAAGGAAGAGTGAATTGTAAATTTTTTTATTCCGCCCCGAAAGGTTTGACAAACAGCGGAAAAAACGATACAATATTATGATAGGAAAACTATATTCGCGTCGCGGCGCGAAGGGATAAATAATGAGATAAAGGACGAATTTCATGGGACTGTTTGAAAAGGTATTCGGCACTTATAGCGACCGGGAGCTGAAGCGGATCCGCCCCATTTCTGAAGCGGTTTTGGCGCTGGAGGAGGAATATGCCGCCCTCTCCAATGAAGAGCTGAAGGCAAAGACCCCTTATTTCAAGGAACGGCTTGCCGCCGGTGAAACGCTGGACGATATTCTTCCCGAGGCTTTTGCGGCCTGCCGGGAGGCGGCCTGGCGCGTGCTGGGAATGAAGCACTATCCTGTGCAGGTGATCGGCGGTATCGTTCTTCATCAGGGGCGGATTGCAGAGATGCGCACCGGTGAAGGAAAAACCCTGGTTGCAACCCTGGCGGCTTACCTGAATGCTTTGGAAGGAAAGGGCGTTCACGTTGTCACTGTCAACGATTATCTGGCTCGCCGTGACTCGGAGTGGATGGGCAAGGTCTTCCGCTATCTGGGGCTGACGGTTGGTCTGATCGTTCACGGGCTGACCACCGAGGAGCGCCGCAAGGCTTACGCCGCCGATATTACCTACGGTACCAACAATGAATTCGGCTTTGACTACCTGCGGGATAATATGGTCACCTATAAAGAGCAGATGGTCCAGCGGGGCTTCCATTTTGCGGTGGTGGACGAGGTTGACTCCATCCTCATTGACGAGGCGCGGACGCCTCTGATCATTTCCGGACAGGGGGATAAATCCACCGATCTTTACGTAATGGCGGACCGCTTTGCCAAGGGTCTGCGGATGTTTAAGATCAAAGAGCTGGACGATAAAACGGATGAGCACGATGAGATCGATGCCGATTATATCGTGGATGAAAAGGCCAAGACCTGCACCCTGACCCCCGCCGGTGTCAAGAAGGCGGAGGAATATTTCCATCTGGAAAACCTGATGGATGCAGAAAATATGACCATCCAGCACCATATCAACCAGGCCATCCGCGCCCGCGGCATTATGACCCGGGATGTGGACTACGTGGTCAAGGATGGCGAGGTTATTATCGTTGATGAGTTTACCGGCCGTTTGATGTTGGGTCGCCGTTATAATGAGGGTCTGCATCAGGCCATTGAGGCCAAGGAAGGCGTTTCGGTGGAGCGGGAGTCCAAGACCCTGGCGACCATCACCTTCCAGAACTATTTCCGTCTGTATAAAAAGCTTTCGGGTATGACCGGTACCGCTATGACGGAGGAATCGGAGTTCCGGGAGATTTATAAGCTGGACGTCATCTCCATTCCCACCAACCGCCCCATGATCCGTCAGGATCAGGACGATGTGGTCTATAAAACCGAAAAGGCCAAGTATAATGCTGTCATCGAGCAGATCGTTGCCAGCCATCAGAAGGGCCAGCCGGTGCTGGTAGGTACCATCTCTATTGAAAAATCGGAGCTTCTCTCCTCTATGCTGCGCCGCCGGGGTGTCCGTCATGAGGTTTTGAACGCCAAGTATCATGATAAGGAAGCGGAGATCGTTGCCCAGGCCGGTAAATTCGGTGCGGTGACCATCGCTACCAATATGGCCGGACGCGGTACCGATATTATGCTGGGCGGAAACGCCGAGTATATGGCCAAGGCTGAGATGCGCAAGCACGGCTTTACCGATGAGCTGATCGCAGAAGCCACCGGCCACGCCGATACGGATAACGCCGAAATCCTGGATGCCCGCCGGTTCTTTACCGAGGCGGAGAAGAAATATAAAGCCACCATTGCGGAGGAAGCCGAAAAGGTGCGGGAGGCCGGAGGTCTTTGCATTCTCGGTACCGAGCGGCACGAATCCCGCCGGATCGATAACCAGCTCCGCGGCCGTGCCGGACGTCAGGGTGACCCGGGCGAAAGCCGGTTCTATCTCTCCCTGGAGGATGACCTGATGCGTCTCTTTGCAGGTGAGCGGATCCAAAATATGATGAACTCTCTGGGTGTGGATGAGGATATGCCCATTGAGAGTAAGATCCTTTCCAACTCCATTGAGAGCGCCCAGAAGAAGGTGGAGGGCAGAAACTTCGGAATCCGGAAAAACGTTCTCCAGTTTGATGACGTTATGAACCATCAGCGAGAGATCATTTACGGAGAGCGCGCCAAGGTTCTGGCCGGTGAGGATATCCATTCCAGCATTATGCGGATGATGGAAAAGACTGTCAAGGCCACCGCCGACCTCTTCCTTTCGGATGATATGAAGGATAACTGGAATCTTACCGGACTCCGGGATCACTATATGGGACTTTTGACTGCCCCTGCCGATTTCCAGTATTCCCAGCAGGAACTGGACGATGTGGATAAGGAAGATATTGTTCAAATGCTGCTGGACCGTGCCAATGGGCTTTATCAGCAGCGGGAGAAGGAGCTTGGCACCGAGACCATGCGGGAGCTGGAGCGGGTTGTTCTTCTCCGGAATGTGGATACCAAGTGGATGGATCATATTGATGCTATGGATGAGCTGAAAAAGGGCATCTATCTCCGGTCCTACGGTCAGCGCGACCCGGTGGTCGAGTACCGTCTGGAAGGGCAGGATATGTTCGAGGCGATGAATGAATCCATTCAGGAGGATACTGTTAAGATGCTCCTGACCGTCCGTGTCCGCACCGAGGAAGAGCCCAAGCGGGAGCAGGTGGCAAAGCCCCTGACCGCGATCCACGGTGAGAGCGATAAGTCGGTCCGGAAGGCACCGGTGAAGAAGGCCCCCAAGGTGGGCCGGAACGATCCCTGCCCCTGCGGAAGCGGCAAGAAGTATAAGAAGTGCTGCGGATTTGACGCCCAGGACTAAAAAATAACAACGATTGTGAGTTAGAACGCTATGGAACTGGAACAGATTCTTCCCATTCTTTTGATCTGCGGCGGCATTGCGGCAGTAATTGCGCTGGTCATTGTGCTGGTGGTGCTGATCCGGCATACCTCCTTGAAAAAAGCAGGAAAGCTGGCAAGTCAAAAAGCCGGCGGAGCCTTGAAAAATTACGCTGCGACCCATTTTTGCAAAACAGTCAATGACGTTACCCTCCCCCATAAGGGTGTTCCTATGCAGATCGATCATCTGTTGGTGGGATACTTCGGGGTGCTTTTGGTCAGCTCCATTGAGCCGGACGGGGATATTTACGGTGCCCTGCGGGATGATACCTGGCTGATCTCCAATGAGAAGAACGGTCGGCGCTCCCGGATCAAGAACCTCTATGTCCGGACGGAAAACAGTGTTCTTGCCCTGCGGGATGCGTTTAAAGAGGCTAAGGTTTATAACGTTCCGGTGGAGTCCCTGATCGTTGTAACCCGGAAAAAGTCCTCCTGCTGTGTGCCGGAGTTGAAGAACGTGATGAGCCTGCCTGAACTGAAGAAATATCTGCGGAAATCCAAGTTTGAAACGGATAATAACGTGGATGTGGATGCTGTTTTGGCGGCCATTGAAAAGGCAAAGCTGAACTGATTTTATTTGCGGAAATATCCAAAGTGGCTGAGAGAATTTCTCCCGGCCACTTTTTCTTTTTAATAAAACGTTAAACTTTCCCCAAAAAAACAAAAACATCCCCGGGGTAAAATAGCGGCAACAAAACACGAAAGGAAGTTTTTACAATGAACAGAAACGATCAGGAATTTCTTGTGGAGAAGATCCGTACTCAGTATACCGAAAAGGAGCAGACCGAGCTGGATGATCTGAAGGCTCTGGATGCAAAGGTCAAGCGCCCGGCAAATCTGTTTGCATATATTTTCGGAAGCGTCAGCGCCCTTGTGATGGGCAGTGGAATGAGCCTTGTGATGACCGAGGTTGCCCAGACCATCGGGCTTGCCAACCCGATGCCCTATGGACTTGTCATTGGCATCGTGGGTCTGGTGATGGCTCTTGTCAACTACCCGATCTATAAAACCATTCTTAATAACAGACGGAAAAAGTATGCCTCCCGGATCATTGCCCTCAGCGATGAGATTATGAGCCGGTAAGGGGAGAAACGATGATTCAATTCTTCAAAAAGGCATTCCAGGATATGAAGGAATCTGCAAAAGCACAGCACGAGGTGGACAAAGCGCAATTTGCCGCCGCAAAAGCAGAATCCCGGGCGCAGTGGGAGGAATCGAAGGCGATGGGCGACCCTGCGCGGTGCAAGGTAGTGATGCAGGCGAAACGGGATGCGCAGATTGCCGCCGCCAACGAGCGAACCGCAGCGGCAGAGGAACGGATCAAGGCCGCCGGAAAAGAAGAATAGTTTCCGGAGAAAGCGGGGCTGTTTGCTCCGCTTTCTTGCAATTTTTTTACAAAACCCCGAAATGCAAACAAAATCTTAACATTTAACGGTTATACTCTTCTGGAAGATGAGCTGTTTTGGAGGGGTGGAAATGTTTAAGATCCTGGTGGTAGAGGACGATAGGGAGCTGAATAAAACGGTCTGCTCCTTTCTCAATCACAGCGGATATGAAGCGGTCAGCTGCTTGGATGCCTACCAGGCCTACGATGCGCTGGAGGGCGGGATCTTTGATTTGATCGTTTCGGATATTATGATGCCCGGAGTGGACGGATTTGAGTTTGCCCGGAATGTCCGGGAGTTGAATGAGGAGATCCCGATTCTCTTTATGACAGCTCGGGATGACATTGCCTCCAAGCAGAGAGGTTTCCGGATTGGTGTGGATGATTATATGGTCAAGCCCATCGACCTGGATGAGCTGTTTCTGCGGATTGGGGCGCTTCTTCGCCGTGCCAAAATTGCGGCCAGCCGGAAGATTGAAATCGGCCGCTTTGTGATGGATGCTGATGAGCATACCGCCTATTTGGGGGAGGAGGAGATTGCCCTAACCAATCGGGAATTCTGCATCCTTTATAAGTTGCTGTCCTACCCCAAAAAGACCTTTACCCGGCTGCAGCTGATGGATGAATTTTGGGATGCTGATACCGAAACTGCTCCCCGCGCTGTGGATGTTTATATGACCAAGCTCCGGGCAAAGCTTGCCGATTGCGAGGACTTTGAGATCAAAACAGTCCACGGCTTGGGCTATAAGGCGGTGATCCGATGAAAAAAGAGAAGGCCATTCAGTGTGTGCTGCGGTGGTTGAGCCACTATTTTATCTTTTTTCTTCTCGTGGCTTTTGTGATCACCTGCTGCACGATGCTTTTTGTATCCACCCTCAATCAAACTCTGGGGATTGAGCTGACGCGGGAAAATATCAGCGCGGCGGCGATTATTACCTTCTGGAATGTTGCTCTTTTGAGCCTGATCTTTACCGTTGTGGATGCGGTGCGCCGGAGGCTGACGGTGGAGCGGCCTGTCCGGGAGATCACTGAAGCCGCAGAGAAGATCATCCGGGGGGATTTTTCAGTACGGATCAAGCCCCAGAGTCGCTTTGGTACCGATGAGACCTTTCACCGGGTGATCGACTGCTTCAATCAGATGGCAGAGGAGTTGGGGAGCGTGGAAACTCTCCGCACCGACTTTATTGCCAACGTTTCCCACGAAATGAAGACCCCTCTCGCCGTGATGCAAAATTACGGCACTCTTCTGCAAACCCCCGGACTGACAGAGGAGAAGCGAATGGAATATGCAAAAGGCGTGACTGACGGCGCCCGCCGGATGGCCACGATGATGACCAATATTCTCAAGCTGAACCGGCTGGAAAACCAGCAGATCTATCCTCAGATTGCCGAGTTTGACCTGGGGGAACAGCTTTGTGAATGCCTCCTGCAGTATGAGGGGGTATGGGAAGATGCCGAAATCGAGCTCGAAACCGATATTGCTGAAAATATCCGGGTGAGGGCTGATGCGGAACTGCTCAGCCACGTGTGGAATAATCTTTTTTCCAATGCCTTTAAATTTACCCCTAGGGGCGGCAAGGTGACTGTTTGTCTGTCTGCAACCTCCGAGTGTGCCGTTGTCAAGGTGCAGGATACCGGTTGCGGGATCTCTCCCGAGGTGGGAGCGCATATCTTTGAGAAGTTCTACCAGGGAGATCCCTCCCGTTCTGTCCAGGGGAATGGACTTGGCCTTGCGCTGGTGAAGCGGGTCGTGGATATTATGCAGGGGGAGATCAGAGTGGAGAGTGTGGTGGGAGAAGGCTCCGTCTTCACCGTAACGATTGGACGGTGCTGAGATGGACTGGAAAAAGCTTGGGAAAACCCTTCTCTTTCCCCGTCCCGCAGTGAGGATCGCTCTGAGTCCGGTGTCGGCGGTTCTTTTGACTTTGACGCTGATTTTCTGCGATACCGAATCAGTTCCGGCAATCCTTTCCTACGTTCTTGCGGCGTATACCCTGACCGTTTGGTGCGTTCAGATTCCCCGGATCGTTCGGTGGTTCCAAAGGACCGGCAGGGATAATCCATACCTGAAGCGCTGGCGGGAGGATGCCCGTCTGCGGGTGCGGGTCTCTCTTTACGGCACCGTCATCTGGAATGCCGCCTATGCCGCCCTCCAGTTGGGGATGGGAATCTGGCACCGCACCTTTTGGTTTTATTCCCTGGCGGGATATTATCTATTGTTGGCGGTGATCCGGTTCTTTTTGCTTCGCCATACCGGAAAACACCTCCCCGGAGAACGGATGCTGGCAGAACTGCAGAAATACCGTGTCTGCGGAATCGTTTTTTTGCTGATGAATCTGGCATTGACGCTGATGATCTTCTTTATGGTTTACTGGAATAGAACCTTCCACCATCACGAGATTACCACCATCGCAATGGCAGCGTATACGTTTACTTCTCTGACCCTGGCTATCATCAATACGGTCAAATACCGCAAATACCGTAGCCCGGTCTATTCGGCCACCAAGGCCATCAGCCTGGCATCGGCCTGCGTTTCAATGCTGACTCTGGAAGCCACCATGTTGACCACCTTCGGGGAGGGGAAGATGGAGCCTCTGACCCGCAAGCTGATGTTAGGCATCTCCGGAGGAGTTATTTCTGCATTTATTATTGCTATGGCGATCTATATGATCGTCCGCAGCACAAAACAAATCAAGCTTTGGAAAAAAGCAAAGGAGAAACCGGATGGAACAAAAGGATAGCTTCCGCTTTACCTACTCGGCCAAGGACCGGGAAGAAATCAAGGCAATTCGGGACAAATACACTCCCCGGGAGATCACCGAGGATAAGATGACCCAGCTTCGGCGGCTGGATGCCGGAGCAACAAAAAAAGCCACCGTAATGGCGCTGGCCGTGGGGATTTTCGGAGCTCTGCTGCTGGGAAGCGGAATGAGCCTGGTGATGACAGAATTGGGAAATGCGATGGGGCTCACTCCCGACCTGACCATGGTGTTGGGAATTCCGGTGGGGGTGCTGGGGATTCTTTTGGTCAGCATTGCCTACCCGATTTATCATTCAGTTCTCAGGAAGGAGCGGGAAAGGATCGCCCCCGAGGTCATCCGTCTGACGGACGAATTGATGCAGTAGTGCATCGGATAAAAATATGTTTCGATAAAAAAGAATGCGTCCCAGGAGAGCCCTCTGCAAGGAAGGTGTCTCTTGGGACGTGTTTTTTATTATTTGACAGACAATACTCCGTTCTCTACGGTGATCTCACCCATCCAAACCGATACCAAAAGTCCCGAATCGGGGGTGACGTGCTGGGAAGCGTCCCAGGCGTGGAAGAAGACAAGATTTTTTTCTTTCGTTTGAATCACGGTGCAGTGACCGGCTCCCTGGCACTCCTCAGAGGCAGAAAAGATAGGTGCGGGATGTTTTTTCCAGTGGGTGGGGTTGAGCGGATCATCCCCGGTCAGCTTCAGAAAAGCAAGGCAATAGTCCTTGCACCAGCATCCCGATGCGGAGTAAATGAGGTAGAGGTCTGAACCGTCGTAAAAGGGGAAGGGGCCCTCGTTGATATAGGGCAACTCCTGACCGCCCAAGCACCCATTCTTTTCCCAATCGTATTCGGGCTGGGAGATCATTACCCGACCGGTGTCAAAGGAATAGGGGGAATCCATCCGGGCGATATAAAGATTTTGAGCGACGTTTTCGCTTCCTTCCCAGCCTGCCCAAACCATGTATCGGTTGCCGTTGTGAGAAAGGATCGTGCCGTCAATGGCCCAGCGGTTGGTGGGGTCGCCAATCTGCCCGTGCATCCGGTAGGGAGCTTGGGGATCGTTGGAGCCGTTCTCCAGAACATACATCCGGTGGTTATAGTTATCACCGTCATCGCAGGCAAGATAAATATAGCAAAGGCCGTCAAGAATGTGAAGCTCGGGAGCCCAAAGCTGTTTGGAATAGGGAGTGCCAGGCTCGGCGGTGTAAACACAAAGGGGATCTGCTGTGGCCAGATCTTCCAAACGCTCCGCGCAGGAAACACAAACGGTGGTGCCGTCCGGAGAGAAGCAATGGTAATATTTTCCCTGATGCAGGAAAATATCAGGGTCACGGGTGGTGCAGTCATTGCGGCTTGGAATCAGTTTTTTCATCGGGTTGACCTCCGCTTCAAACTGAGGAAAAGAAAAAGCCTTTCCACAGCAATTTTCTCAATTGTATCACGAGAAAATAGAATTGTCAACTGCGGAAAGGCCTTTTATTCTCTTAAAAATGACTGCAATCCACCAGAGTAAAGGGAGCGGCAAGAACCTTTGGAATCAGTATTTTGACCTGCTCCATGAATTCAGCCGGAACATCCTCCGGGTGATAGGTCAACTGATCCACCGGTTGTCCGGTGAGGACAGAATACCACATCACGGCAGTAGCGTACTCTCCCATCCGGTTCAGATGGATCCGGTCATCTACATGGAAACCATCCCCATAAGAGGAGGAGCGGAGGCTCTGCATCATTGTTCCGGAGGGGATGAGCTTCTCAAACGCGGGATGGGGAAGAATCACCTGTTGCACCGAGTCGCAGATTTTTCGGTACATCTTTTCTTGACTGAAGTCGAATCGACCGAACTTTTCGTATTTGCAGTCCTGAGCGTATGGCCCCATCATATGGAACATCAGCCTTGCCTTGGGATGATGCTGTTTGACGATCTCAATTGTTTCGTCCAGCCAGGGCTGAAATTCTTCGGGGAAACCGCAGCTGATGCTTCCCTGCTGCAGAACGATAATATCCCAATCTTCATCCCCCATCCAAACGGAGAACTTTTTCAGATCATTGGGATCGGCATAGTACCGGTCGACGGTGGGCTTGAAATATAAAAATCCGGGCTCTCCGCTACGGGCGAAGTGAATATGGGTTTCCAGGTCGGAGTCACCCCGGTATAAAACCCGCAGGGTAAAATCCTTCAGGCCCAGACTATCCGCAACCGGGCAAAGCTGCCGGGTGGCGCTGACGGTATTACTGTTTCCGATGGCTAAAACCTTCAGCCCTTTGCGGTTGGTATCGGTTTGTGTGTTCATAAATATACCTCCTTGGTTATTTGCTACAGTCAATGATCTGGTTGGGATTTTGAATGACCTGGGGAATCAGCACTTTGATGGTTGCTCTATCCTTGTCCTTTTTTCTATTTTACCTTGATTTTTCGAAGGGGTAAATCTTTTTTTGCGGAATAAAAAGGAAAAATCGCGCAACAAAAATACGAAAGATGCTTTGCCCAGGAAAACCGAAAACGGCAGCACCGTCCCAACTAACGGTACTGCCGCTTTCGATACCAGAAAGAGTTTTTGATATAATCGTAGATGGAAGGGTAGTGCGATCAATACACTATGCCAAGTGCACGAAATGGCAGGATGCATTGAACCGGGTCAGGCTTCCGGCTTTTTCTCCAGCTTCAAAGGATAATCCCCTAAATGCTCCAGGCGAAAGCCGTTGTTCTTATATGTCTCGTAGTCAAATTGCTCCAGCTCATCAATTGCCAGCTTATGAAACTCGTAGAAGTTCTTCCACCATTCATAACCGCTCCCCAGCTCTGCGTTCAGGTAGGCATCTGCAATGTCGCAACCCATTGCAGGGGCGACGTAAAAAGCACCCATCGCCAGCACGTTGACGCCATTGCCGGTGATTGCCCGCAATGCCGCGGGAACGCTTTCCACCACTCCGGCATGGACGTGGGGGCACTTGCTTGCGGCAATATGAATCCCCATTCCGGTGCCGCAGAAAAGAAGTGCGCGTTCAAACTCACCCTCGGAGATTTTGCTGCCCACTCGCAGGCCGACCCGGTGGAACATATTGTCTGTGTCCTCCGGATCACTTTCAGCAGTAACGCCAAGATCGGTGATTTTCCACCCTTTTTCCTTCAGATGCGCAACAACAGCCTCTTTTAAGGGATAGCCGGCGAAGTCTGCGCCCACAACCAAATACTTATCCTTTACTGTTTTCACACAATCGCTCCTTTACGGTGCAGAAACGTTCCTTCTACCATTCTTTTGAGCGGAGTTTTGCGGTGCATTCTATCGACCTTTTGATTGGCCATAATGTTATTATAGTCAGGTGGACCGAGAATGTAAATGTCACTTTCCTTGTAATACATATCCAAATGTGACATAATTTCAAACATTCAAGCGGAGCGGTTGACATTTTTATTTTGCCGATATATACTTGCATTATGGTTGTGCAGAATTTGATTGTTGGATCGGAATCCTATACCCATTCCAACTGGGTATACCGGGATGTGAATGTTGGATTTTCTCGGTTGTATTATATTCTGGACGGAGAAGCCTATTATGAGGAGAATGGCAAACGAGTGAGATTGAAGAAAAATCACCTCTATCTTACCCCCGTCCGGCACCCATTTACACTTACAGAGAATCCTGACGATAAGCTTCTCCATACGTTTGCCCATATCACCACCGTGCCGGCGGTGCAGCATTTTGTGGAGATGGAGGTAAAGAGCGGCACACCCTTGGCGGACGGCGTGGCTCTTTGGCGGAAATATATCTATTCGGGCAACCTGGAGCTGATGGCATATACGGTTCAGTTTGTTCTTTCCTGTATGGATCGGGAGCTTTTCAAAGAAGCTTCCGTCCCGGAGAAGATTCGGAATTATATTGATCACTATGAAGGCTTTGACTTTAATATGGTGCAGTTGAGCAGGGAGTTGGGGTATAGTCGGGAGTATATGACGCGTAGCTTTTACGGTGCCTACCGCATTACTCCGCGGCAATATTTCGATCAACGGAAGATGGATATTGCGTTGCAAAAGCTTCGCGACGGTGAAAGTGTTGGAGAAACGGCGGAATATCTCAACTATTCCTCCCCCTACGCATTCAGCAAAGCCTTCAAAAGACATTTTGGGCTTTCTCCAACAAAATATATTCTGACTTTGGGGGAGTCACACGGTGGCTTTTAACTGAATATCCGGTGAAAGCAAGCCTGAAAAATGCAAAAAAGAAAGGATTGGTTCAGTGTCTGAAGAACGCTGAACCAATCCTTTTGGCTTTTTATAATAAGATCAGGAGAAGAGCGGAGGGAAAACGGGAGAGGTAGATTCCTCCGGCGAAAGCTCAGAGGAGGTTTCCGAGGAAGTCTCAGAGGAGGTCTCCTGCACCTTTTTAACATAAAGGGTGATCCGCTCGGTCATCAGATCCAGGGGAACATTAAACTCGCAACTGAGCTTGGCCACGCAACCCTCGGGGATCGTGCCGTAGGTGGCTTCGATTTCTGCGATCTCTTCCTCGTCGGTGATCTCCATAATGGTGGGGTTAACCGCGAAGCCCAGATCGTAAAGCTTCTCCTGAATATACTTGACCTCACGGCCGATATACTCGGACTCGGTCAGAGTGATAAACTGCGGACCCTTGCTGACATAAACGGTGATCTCACCGCCCTGCTCAATGGGGGTATTGGCCGCAGGCTCCTGACGGATAATAACACCTTTGGCAAGCTCGTCGTTGAATTCCTCAATCTTGACGATGGTATAGAACTCCTTATACTGGGCAACGCTATCCACCCAATCATAGTTTTTCTTAACCAGATCGGGGACAACCAGCTCGGCATTGGGACGGACGTTTTCCGAAATAGCATTGCTGCTGGAATCATCCGGCAGGTTGCTGGAGCTGCTGGAGGTTCCGGAGGATTCCAGAGAGGAGAAGGGATCGAAGATGAAGATCAGGAGAATCGCACCGATGGGAATCAAAACAAGAAGGGTAATCAGGCAGGCAAGAATAGCCGGATTGACCTTTTTCTTCTTCTTTTTCTTGGGCTTTTCGGCGGCGGCACCTTCTGCAACAGCCGAAGCACCCTCCGCCATCATAGCGCCCTCGCCGTAATCCAGCACCTCAGAAAGCTGGGCCAGGAATTCGCCGGCAGTCTGAGTTCTCTTTTCGGGGGTCAGCACCATTGCCGCGGCAATGGCATTGGCGATATTCTTGGGGAGCTCTGCCGCCAACTGGTCAGCAGGGATCAGATTATCGTTGGTGGCACGGTTCATAGCCTCAGGAGGCATTGTGCCGGTCAGGGCCTTGTAAATGACGGCCGCAATGGCGTAAACATCGGTATAAGTACCCTGCCAGGTGCTGGAGCTATACTGCTCGGGAGCGGCATAACCGCCGAAAAGCTCGGCGACCAGCTCAGAGCGGGCGGTGCGGGCGGCGGCGGTGGAAAATCCGAGAAGGCGAAGCTTTCCCGATTTATCCAGCAGAATGGTATCCGGGCTGATGCCCCGATGGATCATATTGGCGTTGTGCATCGAGCTTAAAGAGGTCAGGAGGGGGAAGAAAAGAGACTTGGCCTCCTCCCAGGAGATGTACCCGCCGTTCTTGCGGAGAAATTCATTGAGGAGGATCCCATCCGCCTGCTCGTATACGGCGTATACTGTATCGTTGGCGTCAAAAATATCCAGCACCGGAACGATGGAGGAAAGGCTCCGGACCCGCATCAGCTGCTTGGACAGCTCCACAAAATCGCTCATCAAAGCCTTATATTGGGTTTCGCAGCCGGGGATCACCTTGATCTGGCTCTCTCCCTTATCCCGGGAGGCGAGAGTTTCAGGCATATATTCCCGGATCCGGACCCGCGCGCCGGTAACGGTATCGTAGCCTATGTAAGACGCGCCCTCACCGTTATAGTCCAGGACCTTGCCGACGATATAACGCTCACCCAGCTGGGTGCCGGGGGCAAGGTAGGTGGGCAGGAAGGGGGCACCCTCCACATAGCCGCAGTAGAGACATTTTGCATTTTCCCCGGATTTTTCACGCATACAGCCGAGACAAAGATTCTTGTCATTCACCGTCATCCGAAAAAACACTCCTTTGTAAGAAATAGGGGTAGAGTATCAGAAAAGCACCCGGTGCTTTAAAAACTGTCGGTCAGGCGGTTTCGATGGAGGCGGCATCCTGCAGATTGAGGTGCTCGACCGCCCATTCCCGCATTTTGAATTTCTGGATTTTGCCGCTGGCAGTCATAGGGAAGGCATCCATAAAGGCCACATAACTGGGAACCTTGTGCTTTGCCATATGGGCACGAACGTGGGCTTTGACCTCGTCCTCCGTCCAGCTTTCACCCTCCTTGAGGATGATGCAAGCCATGATCTCCTCGCCGTAAACCTTGCTGGGTACGCCAATCACCTGAACATCCTTCACCGCCGGATGGGTATAGAGGAATTCCTCAATCTCCTTGGGGTAGATATTCTCACCACCCCGAATGATCATATCCTTGATCCGGCCGGTGATTTTGAAGTATCCATCCTGATCCATCGTGGCAAGGTCGCCGGTATGGAGCCAGCCATCCGCATCAATGGCCTGGGCGGTAGCCTCGGGCATATTATAGTAGCCCTTCATAATGTTATAGCCTCTGGCGCAGAACTCGCCGGGGGTATCATAAGGGAGGGTCTCCCCCGTTTCGGGGTCAACGATCTTGGTCTCCACGCCGGGGAAGGAACGTCCCACCGTGGCAACCCGCCGCTCCAGAGAATCGGAGGTGGTGGTCATAGTGCAACCGGGAGAAGCTTCCGTCTGCCCGTAAACAATGACGATATCCCGCATATTCATCTTATCCACGACCTCCTGCATCACCTTAATGGGGCAGGGGGAACCGGCCATAATGCCGGTGCGCATTTTGGAAAAGTCAAAGCTGGAAAACTCGGGATGCTCCAGCATTGCAATAAACATTGTGGGAACACCGTGAACGGCGGTGCAGCCTTCTCCCTCCAAAGCGCGCATAACCTTAATGGGACTATACGCATCAATGGGAACAAAGGGAGTGCCGTGGGTCAGACAGGCCATCAGCGCCAGCACCATTCCAAAGCAATGGAAGAAGGGGACGCAGATGCAAAGCTTATCATCGTGGGTGAAGGCCATTCCGTCTCCAATGGTTTTGCCGTTGTTGATGATATTGGAGTGGGTCAGCATTACTCCCTTGGGGAAGCCGGTAGTGCCGGAGGTGTACTGCATATTCACGACCTCATTGGGGTCGAGGGAGTCTGCAACCTTATTATACTCCTCATCGCTGACTTTGTCAGCAAAAACTTTCAGATCATCAAACTGGATCATACCGTCAGGGGTATTTTCACCGTAATAAATGACCGATTTGAGGAAGGGAAGCTTGGGGTCGGAGAGGTTACCCGGCTGACTGGTGGCCAAAGAGGGGCAAAGCTCGTTGATGATTTTAATGTAATTGGCATCCTTAAAGCCATCAATCAGGACAATGGCCTTGGAATCAGACTGCCGGAGCAGATATTCCAACTCAAAAACTTTATAAGCGGTATTGACTGTGACCAGGACGGCGCCGATCTTGGCGGTGGCAAATAGAGTCAGCACCCAGGCGGGGACGTTGGTTGCCCAGATGGCAACGTGATCTCCCTTGCCGATGCCGATGGCCATCAGGCCTCGAGCAATCCGCTCAGCTTCTTCGTTAAACTCCTTCCAGGTGCGGCGATAGTTGCGGTCGGTATAATTGATCATTACATCGTCCGGATAACGGTCAGCCATTTCCTGCAGGAGATCCCCTACGGTGATATTCATCAGTTCGTGCATCATTCTCTGCATCCGCTTCCCGGGGCGAATGCCCTCCTTTCGGAAGATAATTTTCCGGGGCGAAGGTAATAAAAGCCTCCGCCTCCCCAAAGGAGACGAAGGCCAGGCTGGCTTCCGCGGTACCACTCCGATTGATGTCCCTGCCGGACACCCACTCTTTTCGCGTCTGCCGGGGCAAACGCTATTCCCGATAACGGAGGAACAACCGGCCAGACCTACCACCGTCCGGAGACGGGTTCAGCCCGCTGCTTCAGGGCGAGTTCACCAGACTCCGATTGCTACCTTTCAGCTGCCGGCAGCTCTCTGAAAATCGGAAGGAAGGTTACTGGTCCCCTTCAACGCATTGAATTTTCAACTTTAGAGAATATAATAGCAGAAACCGGAAAAAATGTCAAGGCTTTTTTTCAGCACAACGGGGGGAGCAGACAACAAAAAGGAGCGCGGATCCGGGAAGGATTCGCGCTCCGCAGGGAGGTTTTATTTCATATCGGAAAGCTGGGCGGTATAAAGCCGATAGTAGGCGCCCTTCTTTTCCATCAGCTCATCGTGGCTGCCGCATTCGGCAATTCCCTGATCGGCAACGACCATAATTTTATCGCAGCTTTTGATGGTGGAAAGCCGGTGCGCGATAATGAAGGAGGTGCGTCCCTCCATCAGCCGGTTCAGGCCCTCCTGCATCAGCCGCTCGGTCTTGGTATCCACGCTGGAGGTGGCCTCGTCCAGAATCAGGATCTTGGGATCGGTCAAAAGGGTGCGGGCCAGGGCGATCAGTTGCTTCTGACCTTGAGAAAGGCGGCTGCCCCGCTCGTTGACCTCGGTGTCATAGCCCTTTTCAAACTCGCGGATAAACTCATCCGCGTGGACGGTTTTCGCGGCGCGGATCATCTCCTCGTCGGTGGCATCGGGCCGGCCGTACTTGATATTATCGGCAATGGTGCCGGAGAAGATGAAGCTCTCCTGAAGCATAATTCCCAGCTGAGAACGGAGGGAGTGGAGGGTGGACTGGGAGATATCGTGACCGTCCAGGAGAATTTTTCCACCGGTGAGGTTATAAAACCGGCAGAGGAGGTTGACGATGGTGGTTTTTCCCGCTCCGGTGGGGCCGACCAGCGCAATGGACTCTCCCGCTTTTATATGGAAGGAGACGTTTTTCAGGACCGGATGGTCTGGTTCATAGCCGAAGGTGACATTCTGATACTCCACCTGCCCCGAAATAGGAGGAAGGGGTTCGGCATCGGGGGCGTCGCAAACGGTGACCGGCTCATCCATCGTTTCAAAGATCCGCTCCAAATAGGAGATGGTATTCATAAAGCTGTTATAAAGGTTTGCGATGGCAGTAATGGGCTGCCAGAAACGGTCGGCGTAGCTGGTCATAGCAACCAGAGTGCCCAGAGTGATGGCCCCGGGACCAAGAGTGAGCATACCTACCAGATAAACAGCACAGAACACAGCGGAGGAAACGACCGCGGTAAATACACCGATGGAGTGGGTGGATATTACCGCGCGAAGCCAGGCGTGGCGGGCGTTTTTGCTCAGCTTTTCAAAGATTCCGATATTCTCAAGCTCCCGGACGAAAAACTGAGTGACCCGAACACCGTTGATGCTCTCGGCAAGATAGGCGTTGAGGTTGGAGCTTTTATTGGAGACCCGCTGCCAGGCTTTTCGCTGGAACGGCTTGAGAAAAGCCAGGATGGCTACCAAAAAGGGCAGACCTGCCAGGATCACAAGGGAAAGCTGAACATGGGTGGCAAACATAAAGATTGTGATGAAAATAATATTAAAAACACTCATCACAAAGTTGATGATACCGTTGGAGAGTAGATCGGAAACGGAGTTGATATACTGCACCACCCGGACGAGAATCTTGCCGTCCGGCCGGTCATCATAGTAGGAGAAGGGGAGCTTTTGCAGGTGGATAAAAAGATCATTCCGCATATCGTAGATAATGCTGTTACCCACCTGGGACATAATCTTTGCCCGGAAACGGATACAAAGCACGCTCAATAGGGTGCAGACCACCAGTGAGGCGGCAATCACACAAAGCTCGGTAACATCCTTGGCGGGGATGGAATGGTCCAGTGCCCGCTGGGTCAGCAGAGGAATAAACAGGGTCAGAACGGCGGAAGCTGCGGAAAGGAGCAGGGCGACTGTCATTTTTCCGGCCTGCCGTTTTACGTACACAAAGCTCCGCTTCAGGTGCTTCATACTAAAGGGAGTTTCCAGGGTTTCGTCAACGTCAAAACGGTTGCGTGCCATAGATCATTCCACCTCCTTTCGGTCGGAAAGCCCCATGCCTTCGCTTTGGATCCGGAAGATCTCGGTATAAATTCCGTCTTTGTCCAAAAGCTCCTGGTGGGTTCCTTCCTCAACGATGGTGCCGTTTTTAAAGATGAGGATCTGATCGGCATCCTTTACAGAGGAAATTCTTTGGGCAATGATCAGCTTGGTGCAGGGGAAATCCAGCTCCCGCAGTCCCTTTTGGATCTTTTGCTCTGTTTCCATATCAACGGCGGAGGTGGTGTCATCCAAAACGAGGATGGGAGGACGGATTGCCAGCGCACGGGCCAAAGAGATTCGCTGCCGCTGACCGCCCGAAAGCCCAACGCCCCGCTCACCGATGATGGTATCGTACCCATCGGTCAGGCGGCGGATGAACTGATCGGCATCGGCAACCTCAGCACAGCGGACAACCTCCTCCAAAGGAATATCCATACTGCCGAAGGCAATGTTTCCTTCCGCTGTATCGGAAAAGAGGAAAACATCCTGCTGGGCAGTGCCGATGCTTCCCCGAAGCTGGCGGAGTTTCCATTCCCGTATGTCAACATCATCCACAAGGATAGCGCCGTCCGTCACATCGTAAAACCGGGCAAGACAGTTGATCGCGGTGGTTTTTCCCGAGCCGGTCTCGCCCATAATGCCAATGGTCTGTCCCGGCTGGGCGGTGAAGGAAACGTTTTTGAGGATCTCCGACTTTCCAAGCTTGAGGGAAACATTCCGGAACTCGATCTTTCCCTTCACCTGGTCCATTTCTTTTGCATTGTACCGGTCCATAACCCGGGGCTGGGCATAATAAATCTCAATGACCTTATTGGCCGAGGCAAAGAACCGCTGCAGGTCGGTCAGCAGGGGTCCCAGCATCTGCATAGGGGCGGAAAGCGTCCAGGTCAGACCGGAAAACGCAGTCAGCTCACCCAGAGTCATTTCTCCGTTGATGATGAAAAGCCCGCCCAAAAAGAGGGTGACCACCGGCAACGACTGAACCAGTGTCTCAATCACCGGATAGTACCGCAGCCATAAAAACTGCGGAGTCAGGTTAGCAGAACGGAATGCGCCGTTTTTTTCCACAAACCGGTCGATTTCCGCCTGCTCCTGGGCAAAAGCCTTGACCACCCGGTTTCCCGCAATATTTTCCTGAGCGGTGCTGTTAAGCTCGGCAAGACGCTCCCGCAGGTCGGTATACATCGGACGGACCTTGGAGGAGTAGCTCCGGGTCAGGAAAAGAATGATGGGCAGAACCGTCAGCAAGGCGAGGGTCAGCCAGATATTGACGGTGCAGAAGTATACGAGTGTGGTGAAGAACAGCACCACGCAGTTGACAAAGTTATAGCTGATCCAGGCGATGGTATGCCGGACCAGATCCAGGTCACCGGTCAGGCGGGTCATCAGATCTCCGGCCCGGTTATGATCGTAAAAGTTCATATCCAGGGTGGAAATCCGTTCATACAGGGTGGTGCGGAGCCGGAGAATCAGGTTTTGAGAGGCATACTCCAGGCACATAATCATCCCGTACTGAATCAAAGCGCGGGCGGCGACCACACCAATGGATACCACCAACAGAGTAATCAGCCGGTTGGCGGCCTGGTCGGTCAGCACTCCCGACTGCAGAGAGGGGGTAACAACCTCATCTACAATGGTGGCGGTAATGATCGGGGTAACGATGACGATCAGCGAGCTGACCACGGACAAAAACAGACCGAAAATAAACTTCAATCGGTCGCCCTTGAGGTTTTTCCAGATCCACTTGAGCTGGAACATTTTCAACCACTTCCCTTTTTCAAAACGGAAAGCCGGGCAGGGCCTTCCGGGCAGGCAGAGGGGGATTCTGCCAAGATTTGGAGGGTCACGATCCGTGTAAAAAGTTAACCCCTTTACACACCTGCATTATAACGATATTTGATACAAAATGGAAGTCTTTTTTTGAAAAAATAGGGAGGAAAATCGCCCCCTTTTTTGGGCGTTTGTGTGCAATCCTCCAAAAAGTCCGGAAAATGAAAATAAAGGTTGCAATTGCGGTTTCATATGGTATAAAATAGCAATTTCGCGAAGGGAAAAACTCCATTTTTGGAAGGCCTTTTTGCCGTATTACAGAATGATAATAAGAACAATCGTCTATGGGGGAGAGGGTATCTACCCCATTATTTTTTGCCCTTCCTTCAGCTTTGCGGAATGAGGACAATCCCACCCCGCATAAGATGGAAACCACAGAGGTGTGGTGCGATGAAGGGAATCAGCGTGGACAAAAAGGGGTTGCTGGCGGCGGTATTTTTGGCGGTAGGAACGGTGTTGACGGGATGCCTTCTTTATTCGGTTGCTGCCCGGGCGACCCAAACTGCCGTTACTGCCGCAAAACGCGCCTGCCCCATCTATTCGGTGGAGCGGGAGGACGGAAAAATTGCCGTTACCTTTAATGCCGCCTGGTCGGGGGAGGATACCACCGCCATTCTGGATATTCTGGAAAAGCATTCGGTGAAGTGTACCTTCTTTATTGTAGGGGATTTTGCCCGGGAGTCCCCCGAAGCGGTCCGGCAGATCGCAGCCCGGGGGCATGAGCTTGCCAACCATTCCGATACCCATAAGCTTTTTTCAAAGCTGAGTCCCGAGGCACTGGACCGGGAGATCATCGGCTGTGCCGAAACCTTAAAAAAGCTGGTGCCGGAGGTCAGCGATCTGGTTCGGGTCCCCTCGGGGGATTATAATGACCGGGTGGTGGAGCGGATTCGGGAGCTGGGGTATTATCCCATTCAATGGGATGTGGATAGCCTGGATTGGAAGCATCCCGGGGCGGAGCAGATGATGGAACGGGTTTGCCAAAAGAGCCGGAGCGGGAGCATTCTCCTCTTTCATGTGGGGGTGGAGGATACTCTTGCCGCTCTGGACCGGATCCTGACGGGTCTGGAAGAGAAGGGCCTGAAGCCGGTAAAGGTATCGGAGCTGATCTACCGGGAGGATTATACTCTGGATATCAGCGGGAGACAGCATAAAATCACTCCCAAAGAGGAGTAGCATAAAAGGGTTAAGGGAAAGGGGAGGGGACATTTGAGGTGGTGCGCGCTGACGGCGGCGGTGCTGATCCTTTTTGGAGGATGCGCCGCCCCGAAGGAGGAGCTTCGGATTGGGGTGGTTGCCGAGCTTTCGGGCCCCCTTTCAGCATACGGACGGGCCTGCCTGGACGGTGTGCGGCTGGCGGTGGCCGAGTGGAATGAGAATGGCGGTGTCCGGGGAAAGACCGTCTGCATCCGGACGGCAGATACCCGCTCCCAAAGCGGTGAGGCGGCTTTGGGAGCGCTTCGGCTGCAGTCGGAGGGCGTTTGCGGGATCATCGGCCCCACCACCTCCACCGGGGTGAAGGCGGCGCTGGCGGCCGGGCCGGACATTCCGCTGATCTCTCCCACCGCGACGGCCGATTCCATCGGGGAAGGGGATTCGGGGGATTGGTTTTTTCGGATCTGTTATACCGATTCGGCCCAGGGGAGCGCAATGGGTGAATATGCCCGGAGGCTGGGCTTTTGCCGGGCGGTTCTGCTGGTGGATAGCGGGAGCGATTACAGCCGGGGGATCAGCCGCGCCTTTGCCCGGTCCTTTCAGGCCGGGGGAGGGAGGATTGCCGGGACGGAATATTATACCGCCACCGATGCGGATTTTACCGCCCTCTTGACCGGACTTTCCCGGTATCAGTACGATTGCATTTATCTTCCGGGGTATTATGCCGAGGCGGGGCTTTTGATCCGCCAGGCAAGACAATTGGGAATCGACGCGGCGTTCCTCAGCGGAGATGCCTTTGACTCCCCCTTTTTATCCCGGATCATCCCCGACCCTGCGCAGCTGGACGGGATCTATTATACCAACCATTGTGCCCCGGAGGGGGAAGAAACGGCCAGCTTTGCCCGGCGGTTTGAGACGGCTTTCGGCTATGTCCCCGGCGCGTATGCCATTTTGGGGTACGATGCGGCCAACTGGCTTCTGTCGGCGGTGGAGGAGGGGGGACAGACCCCCGGGGCGATCCGTGATCTGCTGGAAAAGAGCAGAGAGTTTCGGGGGGTGGGAGGCTCCTTTTCCATCGATGGGGAGCATAATGCAAAAAAACAGGTGCGGTTGATCCGGATCTGCCGGGGAGAGCGGGAAACGGTGATCTGAAGGGGAGAAGGAGATTGGAGGAGCTGGTAACCCAACTGGTCAACGGACTGCAGCTGGGGGCGGTATATGGATTGATCGCGCTGGGATATTCCCTGGTTTTCGGGGTGATGAAGCTGATCAACTTTGCCCACGGCGAGGTGATGATGGTGGGAAGCTATGCCGGTCTGCTGGCGGCCCGCCATTTGGGGACGGGCTTCCCCGGCTCAATTCTGGCGGCGATGATTGCGGCCGGACTTTTGGGAATCCTGCTGGAACGGTGCGCTTATTATCCTCTCCGAAATGCGCCTCCCCTGGCAGCGATGGTATCGGCGTTGGGGGCATCCCTGATTCTGCAGTATGGATGTATGCTGATCTTCTCGGCTGACCCTATGGGCTACCCGGCCCGGTTCCATCTGCCGACCTTCCGGCTGGGGCCCTTCCTCTTTTCGGGACAAAAGCTGGTGGCCGCCCTGGTGGCAATTTTGATCTGCGGGGGGCTTTCCCTCTTTTTGAAATATACACCGGCGGGGCGCGCTATGCGGGCGGTGGCATCCGACCCCCTTGGAGCGGCACTTTGCGGCATCCGGGAGGATCGGGTCAGAAGAATGGCATTTTTTCTCGGCTCTGCGCTGGCCGGTGCGGCGGGAGTTCTTTACGGCGCTATGTATACCGTCACGCCGCTGATGGGCGCATCAGCCGGGCTGAAGGCCTTTTGCGGCGCGGTGGTGGGCGGAATCGGTTCGATCCCCGGGGCAATGGGAGGCGGTTTGCTTCTGGGGGTGGCGGAAAGTCTTGCGGGGGCGTATATCGGGGCGGTGTGGAAGGATTGCATCGCATTTCTGCTGATGACCGTCGTTTTGCTTCTCCGGAAAAACCGGGAACGGGTGTAATAGAATATTTACAAATAAATCCTTGATTTTTCCCTGAATATGGAGTATCATAGATTAGCACTCGAAAGATGCGAGTGCTAATTTCGTTTTTGCAAAAGGAGGGATCGTGCGGCTGAGCCGCGCGGCAACTATGTCATCTCGTCAATTCAAAGCAGAGTCAAAACGACTTCTTGATCTGATGATCAATTCCATTTATACCCATAAGGAGATTTTTCTCCGGGAGCTGGTATCCAACGCCAGCGATGCTCTGGACAAGCTCCGTTTCCTCGCCCTGACCGATGAGCAGGGAACTGTTTCGGCGGAGGATCTTCATATTGAAATTGCGGCGGATCGGGATGCCCGCACCCTGACCATCACCGATAACGGAATCGGTATGAGCAAGGAGGAGCTTTGCGAAAATCTCGGCACGATCGCCAAGAGCGGTTCCCTTGCCTTCCGGAAGGAAAATGAGCCCCGGGAGGAGATCGATATCATCGGTCAGTTCGGTGTCGGATTTTATGCGGCGTTTATGGTCAGCAGCACGGTGATCGTCCGTTCCCGGAAGCAGGGGGAGGAGGAAAGCTGGCAGTGGAAATCCTCCGGTGCGGAGGGCTATACCGTCACCCCCTGTGATAAAGAATCGGTAGGTACCGAGATCATCCTCAAGATTAAGGATAATACCGAGGAGGAAAATTATGACGAGTTCCTCCAGCCCTACCGTCTGCAGGGACTGATTAAGAAATATTCCGATTATATCCGTTATCCCATCCGGATGGAGATGGAGCATTCTGTTCCCAAGGGGGAGGATGGCTCCGAATACGAAACGGTTACCGAGATTGAAACGGTCAACAGTATGATCCCCATTTGGAAGAAGCGGAAGAGCGAGGTCACCGAGGAGGAGTATAACGCCTTTTATAAGGAAAAGTTCCGTGACTTTGAGGATCCCCTCCGCACCATTTACAGCAGCACCGAGGGAAGCGCCACCTATAACGCTCTCCTTTTCATTCCCTCCCGCGCCCCCTTTGATTATTATTCCAAGGAATACGAAAAAGGCCTCCAGCTGTATGCCAGCGGTGTGCTGATTATGGATAAATGTGCCGACCTTCTGCCCGACCATTTCTCCTTTGTGAAGGGCTTGGTGGACTCCCAGGATCTTTCCCTGAATATCTCCCGTGAGATGTTGCAGCACGACCGTCAGCTGAAGCTGATTGCCGGTCGGCTGGAGAAGAAGATCAAATCGGAGCTTCTTTCTCTTCTGGAAAATGACCGGGAGGCTTATGAGAAATTCTTTAAGGCCTTTGGTCTCCAGCTCAAATACGGCCTTTATGACGGATTTGGTGCCAATAAGGAGCTTCTCCAGGATTTGGTGATGTTTGTCTCCTCTGCCGAGAAAAAATATGTGACTCTGAAGGAATACGTTGCCCGGATGGCAGAGGATCAGAAGTATATCTATTACGTTTGCGGCGAAAATGCCGACCAACTGGACCGGATGCCCCAGACTGAGATCGTTAAGGAGAAGGGCTACGAGATCCTCTACCTGACCGACCGAATCGATGAGTTTGCGGTCAAAATGCTGGGAAGCTATGAGGAAAAAGAGTTCCGCTCCGTCTCCTCGGACGATCTCGGCTTCGATCCCAACGAAGGTGAGGAGGCTCCCGTCCCCACCGAGGAGACCAAAAATCTCTATGCCGCCATTACCGAGGCTCTCTCGGGAAAGGTCAAGGAGGTGCGTGCCTCCAAGCGGCTCAAGACCCACCCGGTCTGCCTTTCCACCGAAGGCGCCATCTCCATTGAAATGGAGAAGGTCCTTAACGCCATGCCCAATGAAAATAAGGTTCACGCCGAGCGGATTCTGGAGCTCAATGAGGGTCATCCCGTTTTTGCGGCTCTCAAAAAAGCCCAGGCAGAGGATTCGGAGCGGTTCGGGATTTATTGCTCCCTCCTTTACGATCAGGCACTCCTGATCGAGGGCCTCCCCATTGAAGATCCGGTGGCCTTCTCCAATGCCATCTGCCAGCTGATTCAGTAACCTTTTTGCAAAAAAATAGCCCTGTTTGTCAGATTAAGTCAAATACTGTCTGACAAACAGGGCTATTTTTTTTACAATGAGTAATCTTTTTAGAAGGTGATTACCGGTTTTTTCTCATTCCGGCGGTAAAGAACGAACTTGCTCCCGATCACCGAAACAACATCCGCGCCCACGGCCTCAGCCAGCGCATCAGCGGCATCCCGGGCAGAACAGCCGGCACTCTCCAGAACCTTGCATTTGATCAATTCCCGGGCAGCAATGGCATTTTCCGCATCCCGGACCACGGCCTCGGTCACACTTTCTTTTCCGATGATTACCACCGGGGTATAGGTATTGGCAATTTTCCGCAGAGCGGCACGGTCTTTACTGGTCAGCATAATTTTCTCCATTCCTCCGCAAAGCGGATGATATCAGTTTTCTTTGGCACGTTCGGCAAGCAGCTCGGCCAGCTTCCGCAGGGATGCTCCCCGGTGGCTGACGGCATCCTTTTCCGCAGGGGTAAACTCCGCAAGGCTTCGCTCCCCCATAAAGAAGACGGGGTCATACCCAAAGCCGCCCGTTCCCCGGGGGGCAAATCCGATCCGGCCGGTGCAGCGTCCTTCCGCTTCAATCCGGCTTCCGTCCGGAAAGATCATACACACCGCGCTGACAAAATGGGCGGTCCGTTTCTCCTCCGGAATCCCCTCCAGAGCTCCCAGTAGCTTCCGGATATTCCGGGCATCGTCCACCGGTTCACCCGAGTAGCGGGCGGAGTAGACTCCCGGCTCACCGCCCAGCGCATCCACGCAAAGACCGGAATCGTCCGCCACGCAGATTTTCCCTGTCCGTGCGGCCACAAAGGCGGCCTTGAGGTAGGCGTTTTCCGCGAAGGTGGTGCCGGTTTCCTCTGCGGCATCGGATATGCCGGCTTCATCCTGGGTGATTACCGAAAAGCCCAAAGGGGCAAGGATCCGGGAAAGCTCGGCCAGCTTTTTTTTATTCTGGGAGGCAAGTATGATCTGGTTCATAAAGGGATTCCTTTCGGGAAGCGTTTTTGTCTTTCTATATTTTACAGGGAAACGGCAAAAAAATCAATGGGTAATCCTCCGGAAACAAAAGAAAAACCGCCGGTCAGCAGTGCCGGACCGGCAGAAATGGGGTCAGGAAAGGGTTTTGAGCAGACGGAGGGCCTCCTCCACGATCTGATCGCCCGCCTCGGGGGACAGAAGGGAAGAACCAACCTCATAGCCGCCCTCCCGGTAGGCGGCAGGGGAACAGACGTACCCCGGCAGACCGCCACCCGCAAGGGTGACCATATGGGTGGAGGGGAAGGGAGATTCTGCCCGGAGCCGGAGTCCAAACTCCACAAAAAGCTCCCCCTGGGTTCCCACCAGGCAGGTCTGACCGATCCGGAATACCGTAACCTCAGCAGGGAGCTCTGCCCGAAGCTTTTCTGCTCCGGCAGGAGTGGCCATCTGCCGGACATATCCCAGCAGGCAATCCGCACCGAACATTTCCACCTCGGCTTTTCGGAGCTCTGCACCGGTCACTTCGGCATCCTTCAGCCGGGCAAGTTCGGTTCGGGTTGCCTGGCACCGGGCAAGGCAGACCTCCTCAGAGGGAAGGGAACGAAGGGTAAGGTCGATCTCGTTCCCGGCGGTGGCCAGAGAGGCGTCGGCGTAAGTCAGCCCCGAGAGAAGCTGACAGGCGGCATCTCCTAAAATGTTGCCCATCCGCTCCGGTTCGGCAAAGCCCTGATATACCCGGGTGTGGCGGTTGCTCTGATCGCCGGCGGTGCCCAGCAAAAACAGAACCCTGCAGCCGGGGTAAGCGGTCTCCAGCTTTTCCCGCAACCAGGCAACGTAGTCGGCGGAGGCAAGGGTGTTATCCTCGTGCATCGCGCTGGGATGAAGGGAATACCGGACCACACAGCCCGCCACCGAGCCATCCTCCCGGCGGAAGGAAAGGGCGGTCAGCAGCGGATCTACCGCACCGTTTACCGGATCCCGGCGGTTTCCACCAATCCCCGACTCCAGCCCGCAGCGGATGCTTCCTTCGCCAAGCTGGGCGGGACAAAGAGCTTCATAGGCAGAGACGGCGCACCCGGCGATTCGTCCGTCCAGGGCGGAAATGTACTCCTCGGAGGGCATTTCCGCAAGCTGCTCAGGGGTAAACTCGGCAAAGGATGCGTGCAGATGCCCTGAATGGGTATGGGTACAGCAAATGAGAATATTTTCAAAAGGAATGGCTGTTTTTTCTGCGATCATCCGACGGATCCGGGCGATATGCTTTTTATGATACCAAAGCAGATCCAAAGAGAGGATGCACAGGGAGGTATCTCCGTCCGAAAGGCAGGCGGCGGTGGCATAAAGAGGATCATGCACCCCGGTGCAGCGACGGATCACGTCGGGGAATCCGGCCATTTGGATCCCCCTTTCGGGGCTGATGTCAATTCGGAAAAAACCGGCTTGGAGCATAAAAAAGACCCTTTCATTCTATAATCTCCTTTATTATACTTTGGAAAGACCGTTCGTTCCATGATATTTTATGATATTTCCGGTAGTTTTTTAACCCCTTTCAGGGAATGGAGAATCATGATCCGTCAGGAAATATCAAAGATCGTCATTGTCAGCAGAAAGGAAAAAAGGTATAGTATACTTGAGCAGAAATAGGCAGACCGAACGCCTATCAGCGAAAGGAGAAGGGGAGCTTGGATAAATTCGAACAAATTCTGCAAAGCTTTGCGCAACCCGGAGTGGAATACCGCTCCATCCCTTTTTGGTCCTGGAACGGAAAACTGGAGCCGGAGGAGCTTTGCCGCCAAAGCGATGCCCTTCAGGCCGGTGGCATGGGCGGCTACTTTATGCACTCCCGGGAGGGGCTGGAAACGCCCTATCTTGGGGAAGAGTGGCTGGAATGTATTGAAAAAACGGTAGAGCACGCCTCCCGGACCGGGATGGAGGCATGGCTTTACGATGAGGATAAATGGCCCTCCGGAACAGCCGGCGGCCGCGTAACGGCGGATGATCGGTTTCGTGCCCGGGCGGTTACGCTGGAAATGACAGACCGCGCTTCGGGAGGGGAGATCCTGCGGGTATTCTCCTGCCGGATGGAGGAGGGGACGATTTCGGAGCTTCGGCTTCTTTCTCCCGCAAAGGAATATGCGGCCGCCCAGGGGGAGATCCTCCTTGTCTTCCGGGTGGAGCTGGGAACGAAATGCGACTGGTTCAACGGCCAATCTGCGCCGGATAACCTCAATCCCGCAACGGTCCGCTCCTTTCTTGACCACGTTTATGAAACCTATTATGCCCGGGTCGGCGGGGAGTTTGGAAAGACCGTCCCCGGCATCTTTACCGATGAGGCCAATATTGCCGATTCCAACAATGTTTTTTCGGGACGCGGCTGGATTCCCTGGACGGGGGATTTTGAAACCCTCTTTTCCGGAATGTTCGGTTATTCCATCGCGGATCGGTTGCCCTGGATGTTTTTTGAGGGGGAGGAGTCCTTCCGGACCCGCCACGATTTCTGGTATGCGGTCAGCCGCCGGTTTACCGAGGCTTATTCTGCCCAGATCAGCCGGTGGTGTGCGGAGAAAGGGCTGGCCTTCACCGGACATTTTCTGTTTGAGAGCGACTGGGGCTGGGGAAGCCGTTCCAGCGGTGCGGTGATGCCCCACTATCGGCATCAGGATGTTCCGGGGATCGATATGCTCTGCAACCATATCCACGAAACTTTGACGGTCAAGCAATGCAGCTCGGTGGCCAACCAAATGGGGAAAGAGACGGTCCTTTCGGAGATGTATGCGGCGACCGGATGGGAATTTACCTATGAGGATCAAAAGCAGATCGGGGACTGGCAGTATGTTCTGGGGGTCAACCGCAGATCCCAGCATCTTGCCCTTTATTCCCTCCGGGGATGCCGGAAACGGGATTATCCCCCTTCCTTTCATTATAACAACTGTGTTTTTCGCAGACATAAGCCGTCGGAGGATTATTTTGCCCGGATCGGTGCGGTGATGCGCCCCGGAAAGGCAGTACGGGATATTTTGGTCATCCACCCCCAGTCCACCGTTTGGGGCAGGCTGGGTGCAGATCCGGTGGATCACAGCTTGTTCGGAGATGAGTATGCCGCCGCGGCCAACCGGATGGCGGACCGGTTCAATGGCTTCTGTGAGGGGCTTTTGGCCCATCACTATGATTTTGACCTGGGTGATGAGCAGCTGATGGCCGAGCTGGGCGGCGTCCGGGAGGGCTCTCTGTCGGTAGGACAGTGCGATTACCCGGTGGTGATCCTTGCGGCCTGCGAGACCCTCCTTTCCGGAACCGTTGCCCTTCTGGAAGAATTTGTGGAGAAGGGCGGGCTTCTTTTTGCGGTGGATGGCTTTCCTACCCGGGTGGACGGAGCAATCTCCCCCCGCCTGGAGACCTTGAAAAATCATCGGAATGTGATTCAGGTGGAGGAGGATGGCCTGAACCGGGCGCTGGAGCTGCATCTTCCCCGCCGGGTCGACCTTCGGGAGAGGAACGGCATCCCTGCCGGAAATATCTGGTATCTTCTGAAGGAACATCCGGACGGATACGCTTTATTCCTCGTCAATAACGATAAAACAGCTGGGAAGGAGGTCTATCTGGACCTTTCCTTCCGGGGAAAGATCCTCGGACTGGATCCCCTGACGGGAAACACAGAGGAGATAACCGCAACATCCCACGGGGAAGGAATGCGCCTTGCTCTTTCCATCCTCCCCAACGATAGCCGGCTTTTCCTTATCCGGACGGACGCACCCTTTGCGGAGGCCCCCCAGATCATTCCGGCAAGAACAGTCAACTTCTTTGCGGCCAAGGAGCTTTTTGCCGTCTGTGGCGGCCCGGCAGAGTTTCGGCGGTCCGATCCCAACGTGCTGGTGCTGGACCGTTGCCGTTATCGGCTGGAGCAGGAGGAGTTTTCCCGCCCGATGGAGCTTTGGCGGGCGCAGATGGAGATCCGGGACCGGCTGAAGATGCGTCAGGTATTTTATAACGGGATTTATCAGCGGTATCATTGGATCGATACGCCCCACCCGGCGGATGGAACCCCCCTGGAGCTGGAATACACCTTCCGGGTGGAGGAGCTGCCCAAAACGCCGGTCTTCCTTGCTATGGAAATCCCCCAGTACTTTACAGTCACTCTCAATGGGGTCAGACAAAAGGGGGAGGACTGCGGATGGTATATTGACCGGGAGATCCGGAAGCAGGAGCTGACCGGGCTGGTGGAGGGAGAAAATGTCCTGCTGCTTTCCTGCGGCTATGCCGAGCGGATGGAGATGGAAGATTCCTTCCTGCTGGGAGACTTTGGCGTTTCAGGGGAGGGTATGATCGGCCGAGAGCCGGAGACCCTCCGGATGGGTGACTGGTGTCTGCAGGGTTACCCCTATTACAGCGGCAGTATGACCTACCGTTTCCCGGTGGAATATTTTCCCGAGGAAGGATGCCGGGCGATCCTTCGGATCGGCGCAGTAGAGGCCGCTTGCGTAACGGTGGCGGTGGGAGCTGCGGAACGGCAGATTCCCTGGACCGCGGCGGACGGTGTAGATCTGACCGATCTGCTTGAGCCGGGAGAGAATATTCTCTCTGTTGAGGTGATGGGAAGCCAGCGGAATAACCTGGGTCCCATCCATCTTTCAGAGCAGGTAATGGATATGACCAACTGGTGCTCTTACCGGAGTGAGGGCTACCTCTACCGGGAAGCACCGGTGCTGAAGGCTTACGGTCTGACCCACGCCCCCATCCTGGAAAAGCTTCGCAAATAAAAATCAGGACGGACTCTGTTTTCGCAGGGTCCGTCCTTTTTTGCGGATATTATTTCCATTGCTTTTGGGGCGAAAAAAGGAGTAAGATGGAGAAATCTCATTGAGGGGTGTGGTTCATATATTGCCGGGGTGTCATCCCGGTGCGGGATTTGAATACCCGGGAGAAATGCTCGGTGCTGGAGTAGCCGGCCATCTCGGAGACCTCGTAGATTCGGTATTTTCCGGAACGGAGAAGCTCGGCGGCGTAATCGATCCGGACGCTGGTCAGAAAATGGCTGAAGCTTTCTCCGGTGGTTTCGGTAAAGAGACGGGAAAGGTGCTCCTCGCTGACGCACAGCTCCGAGGCAACCGAGGAAAGTGTAATTGCCTTGGAAAAATTCCGCCGGACAAAGCTTTGAGCCCGATCCACCAGATAGTTGACCGGCTTGCGGGAGTATTCCAGCACCCGGTTGACCAGCTCGGTCAGCTGACTGTTTAATTCGCAGAGGGGGATTTCCGCCGCAAGAGAGGTGCTGAAGCGGTCCAGAAGCAACCGGATCTGGGGGATCTCATCGCTTTCAGGAATATGGATGGAGAGTAGATAAAAATACCGGGTGTAAAGCCGGAGAATGGCATCCTTGCCGAAGGAGGTGCCCTTTTCCGGAGGGATCAGAAGGGCGGAAAGTCCATCCGGATCGGAGGGAGAAGACTGCAATAGCTGGCGGAAGCCCTCGGTGTATTCTGAGGCATAAAGCGTTTCATCTGAGACGGGGAGGGGTCCGGCATAGAGAACCGGCTGATCATTTTTGCGGAAAAAGACCGAATCCAGCGCCGAGAGGGCGTTCCGGTAAAGGGCAGGGAGCTGGGGAAGCTCCATTTCGGGAAGATAATCCATTCCGATATCCACCCCGAGGTTGAGAGAATTCCCGATCCGCATCCGGATAGAGCCGGCTACCTTAGCAAGAAACGCGCCGGGAGATGCGGCATCCCGGGGGAGGGACAGGAGAATAAAATATTGCCGCAGATTGATCGGCTGAACGAGAGGTGAATTACAGAATTGAATATCTGATCAATACCGTTTATGAGTTCCGGGATATGGACTCGGAAGAGATGAAGGCGTGGCGGGAAAAATATGCCTCTGATACCGGGAATCTCAATATGATCACCTTCGTGGAGGACTTTGATATTTCCGAGGAAGAGCTCCTGCAGATGAACCAAGAGCTGATCTTTCCTTATGATGCGGAATTTATTCATAAGATCTACCTTCCGGCGGCAGAACGGTTTGAGCAGATTGGGAATCCGTATGCAATTTTCCTGCCCAACGGTGAGATCTATGACCCGGTGTGGTGGCAGAATCACTCTATCGAGGAGTGGCGAGATGCTGGTCTGACCTATGACAGGATGGTCGAGGCGCTCCGGTACGGGTTTGAAAAAACGGTATTTGACTATCCCGAGCAGGATCAAATGGAAGAAAAACTCAATGATTACGCCAAACTGATGGGAAAAGAGCCGGTGAAAGTCCGGGATGAATTCCGGATGCTGACTCGGGATACCCTTTTGGAATATAACGGCAAGGGCGGCGAAGTTGTGTTTCCTGATTATGTGTTTGATGTTTCGGGAGATACCCTTGCCAATGAGCGGATTACATCTCTGACTCTGCCATATAACTTCTCCAATACAGAAAGCATAAAGCTGACCACCGCGGACGGTGATCGGTTCTTCTATCGCACCAGCGGCCTTTACGCGCTGAACCGCCAATATCTCCTCCACGCCGAGGGGAAAGAGTTCTGTGAGATCAAGGTTGCAAAAGGAAATACCAACTTCAAGGTAGTGGATGGCGTTCTCTATTCCTATGATATGAAAACGCTGATCCTTTACCCCCAAGGAAAGCCAGAGACCTCTTTTGTGGTTCCTGATTCGGTCCGGGTGATTGGTGAAAGCGCCTTTTACGGTGCCAAGCATCTGACCGAGGTTACGATTCCTGATACGGTGGAGCTGATCGGTTCCTGCGCATTCGTTTCCTCCGGTGTGGAAAACGTAACAATGCCGTCCCGGTTTATGGAGGGAAAAGAAACAATCGGATGGATCTTTTACGGGACACCTTTTGCGGCAAAAGAGGAAGCGAAAGCGAACAATCCTGAATGAATGGTGCTGGGCAAAACAATAGAACAAGGAAAGCTTGTGAAATTTCAAGAGAATCCGAAATGCACATTGGTTCCGTTTGTTGCGTTGACGGAAGGATTCAAATCGTGTTTTTGGAAGGAACGCTGATGGGAGGTGTTCGGATGAGAATCAAAAGAAGCGCTTCTCTATGGATGGTAACAGTTCTGCTATCATTCTGCTTGGGTGGGTGCGCCACGCTGCAGAGCATTGACGATTTTAACACAGCAACATCATTCTCTCTTGCAAATAAAAAAATAGTGATGGCCAATGGAAATTCTTCCGGAGCGTTTTATTTGTGTGACGATGGTAGTCTATATTCTCCTGGGGCAGATATTGATGGAGGGCGGTTTGTCGTTTTTCAAGATGAAAACTCAGGCTTGGTAGGCCGTAATGTGCGCTCATTTGATTCGAACTATTTCATTGATACAGACAATAGACTTCACTTTTGGAACAATATCGCCTTAGCTACCTTTGGATATACAACCCCCCGCACCATTCAAGTCATTCAAGAGAATGTTCAAGATGCTTTATATGGTCACGAGACGATGGCAGTTCTCTCGACAAAAGGGGAACTCTTAGCGTTTGGACGGTGGGGAGAAGAGAGATATTCTGCAACAAACCCCCACAAAATTGCAGAAGATGTAGTCTTTATGGCTGGATTCAATGATGGAATAATCTATATGAAAAAGGGAGAATCTTTATCAGTTTTTGAAGCTGGCATTGAAAAACTCCCTTGGTGGTGGGGTGCGCTTTCCGAAACTGTTTCCCGTCACTCTGCGCCGGAGAAGATTGAACTGATTGCCCAGCCCGATGCAGCGATTTTGCAGTTGGATCAAGAGGTGTGGTATTATGGGGATTATGAAGCAATGATTGGCGGTGAAAAAGGGGAGAAGGGGTGCACCCTTCTTTCAGAGCACGCTAAGCAGATTTCTGCAATACCCGGTGCTGTTTCCATTGTAGAAGAGGATGGAAAAGGGTATCTTTGGGGAAGTTTTTTGTCCGACTGTGAAAGAGTCAAAGAAGCGACTCACTCCTATTATGAACGGTTCTGCTTCTCGGAGCAACTCAATTATGTGGCGTTGGATAGCTCGCAATCCCTATTGATGGTTTATATGGATGGAACAACCGGTGCTTTCCGCGGGAACGATACATGGGGATTTCTTGGTAATTCCTCTTCTGAGGAGTATGTATGTTTTGGACAGAAACCGGTTGTGTGGGTAGAATAGACAAATTGGCGCAAGCATTTCGATGAGGGGCAAACTTAACCCTCAAAGCCCGGATGCATCAGCGGCGGGGGACAAGAGAACCGTCTTTTTGTATTGCGTTAAGGTACTTTTGATTAAGAGAGAATAGGTCAAAAAATGAAGATGTGATGTAATTGGTACAGAGGAAACGTACCGCCTGTTTCTTATAAAAATTTTCAATTGAAATGATGGGGTGAGATTGATGATGAAAAAGAGTTTGACTATATTTTTGGTCTGTGCTTTAACAGTGCTGTTTTCGTCTTGTTCCTTTCGGCTGAGCGATCTTACCTATGTTCAGAAAACGCTAAAAGGGCTCACAGCGGAATCCTTTGATGTGAATGTGCTTGGGGTCGATGAGGATGATTGGGTGTTTGGTGAAAAGAAGTTTATGGTTGAAGATCTTGTGGAAAAACAAGATCCCTCGATTGGTGTTAGGGAAGTTATCGCATGCAAAGGAGATAGAGTCTATTTCTCAACCTCTCGAAAAGGGTATTGGGGCGTTTCTTCTATTCGAACGGATGGAACCGGTTTGACTGAGCATTTTGAACGAAGTATTCATGCGAATTCTAATATGCAGTCGGATCCTAATGTATGGTATTTTCCGTATTATCAAACAGGAAAGATTGACTTTTCCACAACCGGAACTTTTTGCTACAATGGAAAGATTATTATGTTTGATCAGGAGTTTGTTTGTGAGCTAGATATCTTTACAGAGAAGGTAGCGGAATACCCGACGGAGCAATATACGTTTCCAAAAAATGATTGCTCAATTTATATTTCCTATGATGAGCTGTATAAAGCTACAGGAGAGCTGATTCCTCTTACCTGGATTGCTGAAAAAAGTGATGCCTTTCGCCAAATACTTGAATTGAAAGATTTCAAGTGTTGGGGAGGGGATTCGCCCTTGGAATATTCATTTTTCAGTGTGCAACAAATTGACGAAAGAACCTATTTTATCTATGAGGTTTTAGATTGGGGCGGTCATGCGTACGCAGTAGTGTTTTCCTACGATCCTTTGACGGAAAATGTTGCCTATTTATGGTACCAGTATACCGGAGATCATCCGAGTGATTATCGGCTTGTTCCAGTATATGAGGAAAGCAAATGAACTGGAAGAATTTCTAACTGCTTAAAGCACTCTGTGGCGGGGCAAACCTAACCCTCAACTCACCCCGCCCCGCCGCGGTTGCTCTTCACCACCAACCGGTATTACCTCAATTTTCGGAAAGGGCTGAAATAGCTGACATTGACAGAGATAAAAGGGACAAGGACCCAATGGTAGCCCTTGGAACGTACATATGTATGATTTTAGGTTTGTAGGAGGAATATTTGTGAAGAAACTTACTATGATTGTTGTCTGTTGTGTGTTACTCCTGTCTCTTTGTTCGTGCAAATTCATAAGAGATTATTCTGTAAGAGGAGTTGAAAATTTCGATGCCGAATATTCGGACTTTGAGTTAAATGTATGCCTTCTCCCTACGGAAGATTTTCTTGAGAGATACGAGTATATAAATGCTGATTATCGATATTCTGCAGAAAATGCGGGGGTTCTTTCTTTGGATGAAAGTCACGAATCAATCGTTATGATCCAATATGAGGATGACGTGTATCTGCAAGCAAAGCAGTATTGTTTAGACAATATGGAGCTTTCCGATTCAAATATCATCCCTTATGGTGATTACATTTTCTTTGAGAATATTGAGTTAGCGGTTGGTCTGGGAAAATATGGTTCACCGATTGGTTTCCCGCGTTGGTTTAATATGTTTGCATATAATGATACCCTTCGTCAACTTGTTTTTATAGGATACTACGACTCGACATTCTATGACGTTGATATAGTAGAATTTCAAAAACAATGGGGGAGTTTTTTGCAAGAGCATTTTGGGGAAGTATATATTTTGAGCAAGTATATGATGAATCCGTAATTTCATTTGCTTAATTTTTGGTTGTGCTAATGTTTCCCTATAGTTGCTACCTGCGGCGGGGCAAACCTAACCCTCAAAGCCCGGATGTATCAGCGGCGGGGGACAAGAGTACCGTCTTTTGCTTTTGCAACCGCAAACAAAGTGTTTATCAGAAAATTGATAGGTTATAGATGAACAGAAAAAGGCTCCCTTGTGCAAAGGGAGCCTTTTAACGGTTGATGCACCAATTTTTCAATCAACTAAAAAAGTTGATCTGTTTTTGTTCCGGAGATTTTGATATCGCAGGTCATTGGCCGGGGGTCTGTTCCTGCCCGAAATCCATATTGATGAAGATCCATTCCATCCGTTCATCGGGGAAACGTCGGTCAATCAGCTCCTCCAGCACAGAGGAGGGTGGATCGCCCTGAATCCGCTCCGACCAGCGGGATACAGCGGCATAGGTCACCACCGCGTTGACTGCCAAAAAGAGAATCATCCCCCAGGTGATGATCTTTCCGGCCTTTTTGGGAATCTTCAGAATCAGTTGCGCCATCCGCGGGTAGATGTTTTTGATCCAAAGGATGCCCAACAGTCCCCAAAAGATGGAGTAAAGAAGACAGATCCGACCGTTGATATTGAAGGGGAGGTGGCTGTAATCCCAGGAGCGGGAGCCAAAGGCGACCTCCTGCAGAAAGGAGCAGACATATTCCACCACGCTGCCGACTACAAACCCGCCCGCAAAGGAGATCAGACTGCTGTGGTTCCGGAACCGGTATAGCCCAAGGGACAGAGCGACTGCTCCAACGCCGTATAAAAGATTAAAGGGGCCGTAAACCAGGCCGGCACGGCTTTCGATCCGCCCCAGAGTGGCAAAACAGTAAAGCATCTCGATCACGACGCCCAAAAAACTGCCGATAATCAGAATTAAAAGCACCTTGTAAAGATTCATTCCCTTGGCGAAATGCTCCTGCTTTTCCTCGGCCAGATCAATGACCGAGTTGGCAGGTGCCGCCTTGAGGAGCCGTCTCTTTTTGCGGCTTTTTCGCACATCCTTCAGCCGGGATTCCAGCTCCTCTGAAACGGAGGTGGTTTTGGAAAGGGTGTGCTTGAGTTGAGCGGAGGTCTGCTTCAGCGCGTGAATTTCCGAGTCCACCTCCTCAAAAAGGAGGTCGGCCTGCGGGGCGGGAGCGGTAGCCTCCTCGGCAAGACGGAGAGAGTATTCCGCCAGAAGACGTTCTGCGTCTTCCTCGGTGGCGGCAAGCTGTTGGGAAAGATCCCATTCCGTTTTCGTCATAACAATGCTCCTTTCATTGAGAGTTTCCCTTCCGGAATATGAGCAGAATGATTGACGCGGCAACGATCACCCCACCCACCACGGTCAAGGCCAGCGCAAGGGGATGAGGCGTTTTGCTTTGCGCAGGAAGATGGGTGGAAATGCTAACGGCAGAGGTATCCTCCGACGGCTCGTCTGCAACGGAGGAGCCATCCGGCATAGAGGAAAGAGCGGAGGAACCGGCATCTTCCTGGCTCGGAACAAAGCTTGCAGAGGCCGGTGAGGAGGAAATATTCTCCTCCCTCAGTGGTTGGAGAGAAAAGGCGCGGATGGCCGTCCCGCTGACGGTCCGAAAACCGAAATATCCCTCTTGCGGGAGGTCGGGGAGAGAATCGTACTGCAGAAGGGGAGCGCTCGCATCTCCGATATAAACCTGAAGGGCCCGGCCCTGCAGGGTAAGCCGCAGGTCGGTAAAGGAATCGGTCGTGCCGGGGAGATTGGCCCGGGCGAGAGGAAGCTCCGGACTGGCGGAAGAAAAGAGAAGCAGTTCTCCGCCGGGGATCAGATCCAGCCAAAGACCCGATCCCTTCCAAAGGGAAAGGCCGTCCCGGAAAAGATGGAGCTGAACCGGACCGCGGAAGGATAAAGAAACCGAAAGCTCGCCGCTAAAGGCTCTCCGGCAAACACCGCCCATCAGGTAGGGCGGCTGATGAATCAGTTGTCCGGAGGAAAGGAGATATCCATCCCCGGGGAGGATGGAGGTGCCGTCCCAACCCTCCAGCTGAAAGTCGGAAAGCCGGTCGGGGTGAGAGAAATCCGCAGAAAAGGCCTCCTCTGCGGCTACAGGGAGGATCAATGCCACCAGCATCAGCAAGCCGGACAGAATGTATGCAAGCAGTCCCTTCAAGAGCTTTCCTCCTTGATTGTCTGTTTTGACCCCAAAAAGCAGACCGGCAGACCCGAAAGATCTGCCGGAAAGAGTTATTTTGCCGAGGGAATAAAGGGGCGGATTGCTCCCGCAACAGCGCTGACCGGCATAGTTTGGAGAATAATGTTTCCGGGACCCTTGACCACCGTGTGGAACAGCCCCTCTCCGCCAAAGAGAATATTTTTTGCGCCGGGAACCATCACAATATCCATAGTGCAGCTGGCGCTCATTGCGGCCAGATATCCGGTATCCACGATCATCTGCTGGCCGGCCTCCAGCCGGTATTCGCAGGCGTGACCGTCAATTTCAAGGAATGCCTTGCCCCGTCCGGAGAGCTTCTGCATAATAAAGCCTTCTCCGCCAAACAAACCGGCACCCAACCGTTTTTGAAAGTGGATGGAGAGTTCAACCCCGGCCTCGCTGGCCAAAAAAGCACTTTTCTGAACGATCACCGGAGCATCCGGGGTGATATCAAAAACGCGGATCGATCCGGGGAAGCTTGCGGCAAAGGTGATCTGCCCGGGGCCTCCCATCGCGGTAAAACGGTTCTGGAAAAGCGCCTCACCGGCAAACATTCTGCCCAGCGCCTTGCCTACACCGCCATTGGTGGTGGTTTCCATCTTCATATTAGGGGTCATCCAGGACATACTGCCCCGCTCTGTGATCATTGTTTCGCCGGCGGCAAGATTACAGATGACGGCCGAAAGGGGTTCTCCTACGATTGAATACTGCATAAATCATCACCTCTTTATGATTTGACGGGGCCCTGCCCCAACTCAATACTCCCGGAACTGGACCGAAACACCGTCCGGATCGTAAACGTAAAAATACTTTGCAGTTGGCTCGGGATTGCGGATATCCGAGGGAGAATAGCCCATTGCCACCGCCTTGGCGTGAACCGCCTCCAGGTCGCTGGCCGCAAAGCATAAAAACATTCCCTGGCCCGAGAAATTCTGCCCGCCGGGCATAGCGATCAGCTCCACCTCGGTGGCATCAGTCTCGTCAGCAAGGTAGGCAACGTTTCCGCCGTTTGCCTCGAACTGCTTGACGACCTTCAGCCCCACAAGCTGTGTATAAAACGCCAGGGAAGGTGCAAAATCTGCAACCCGCAAGGAAATATGATGAAATTTCACAGGAAGACCTCCTGGTTGGAATTTGAAATTGCTTGGCTGTTTTATGGTGCGTTTTCATCAAAAGGGGAACAAAGCTGCACCGGATTACCGGATTTCCTGCTCCAGACCGTCAAATTCAGGGGCGGAAAAGAATTCGCCTAAAGTGATTTCCAAACCGTCGCAGAACTTTTTGATCGTTGTAATGGAGATGTCTCGCCGGTTTGCATCCATCATACTGTATGCAGTAGACGGTGTAACTCCGGAAATATTTGCCAACTCGTTTATTTTAATCTTTCGTTCCGCGCATAACTGCTTAAATCGTTCCACGCAAACATCCTTGACACTCATTCCATTCACCTCAAAGATATTGTATGCAATTCTACATTGTAGCGTAAACGCACGCGCGTATATTTAAGGATAATATATTTATTTTCCATAACGGAAATTGCACAAATAAAAACCCGCCCCCGGGAAAAGGGGCGGATGGTTATGGTTGTTATCCGCCAAAATGTGATGTCGAATATAGGTGCTCAGCGAAAGAACTGGTGAAAACCGAGGATTCTCCTTGCTTTTAACTATTCATCATTATTTTTGCAAATACCGGGGCGAATATTGATAAGTTTACGATTGATTTCACCAATAGCTAAAACCGAACCTAATTTAGCATCTTCATCTGCAACCCGCAAGGAAATATGGTGGAATTTCATAGGAAGACTTCCTGATGGGAAAGTTTGGCGGAGTTTGTTAGTGGCGAAATAGAATCTATAATAATCTCAGTTTCTTCGCAACGACATTATTATCCACTTGTATATAACTGTTATATCCATCATATCCAACCTCGATATGATGTCCGTCTATCTGTGCCGCAAGCGAATGGGGCATTTCAACCAATGCTTCCATTTCAGCATATACATTTCCGTCAATGACAAGTTCATTTACTCTTTTTACTCTGCGATATGTAACAGTGTGGCCGAATACGCTGGATGTCAGCAATGTTCTCGATTTGATATTCGTGTCCGCAGCTCTGATGATTGCAGAATTCGGGATATGTATTGTGTCCTGCTCGACCTGTTCAACCTCCGGCACGGGAACTTCGTCTTCTGGCAATTTCTTAAGTTTTGAACCAGTAACAATTCCTCTGGAGAGCGAAACGATTACCCATGCATGAAAGATGATGTCAACTATATTTTCAAGCGCGATTCCGGTCAAAGCAAACATACATACTGTATCGATCGCAAAAAAGACCAAAGCGAAAATCAGCCATCCGGATTTATTGTTTTTTGAGAAAAGCCAGCTGATCAGGTAAAGCGCGATGACGATTACGGCAATTATGGCACAAACTACAAAAACCCACGAATCAAAGAATGCCATATTTGCAAATTCTTCGCCGTAATACTCAGCAGGATACATGCCGCAAAATGCCATTGCAAAATCAATCAATATATAAGGGATGCTGGCTGAAAACAAAAAATACGTGTTGCTCTGGGTGACAAGAAGCACCAAATTGATTGCAGTAAATATCACCACGAGCAATAAATTGGTCCGAGAGTTGTTATATTGTCTTTCTAAAGTTGGCCTGTTAGCTGACGCTTTTACGGTAGACATAATAATCCTCCTTTGCAATTGTACTTGTGTTTTAAAATATCATCGAGCCTTGTGCATCTCATCGTTATAACGTAAGGGTAGGGAGGATGCCAAGAAGACCGAAATTTCCTTGATTATTGAGTCCTTTTGCTATGTGCCCAAGAAACGGCACTATATGCAACGAAGCCAAGACATATTCCCACGTTAAAGTTTTGAAAACCGCTGGCAATAAAAAATATTGCACCAACAATTGCATAAATCCCAAAGATTACAGTTGCGAATAGTTCAAATAAATTCAAAAACCATTCGGGGCATATGGAAATTTTCACTTGAATCAACACAACGAAAAACATACCAAAGAAGCAAACAAGAGAAACGATCGGTGTTATGATCATTAAGTTGACTTTATCTTCTGCCATTCCAAAAAGAAGGAACAGTAAATACATTAGCAGGGCAATAGCGATTGGAATAGTTAACGAGAATTTTTTCAAGAACATTTTATCAAGGATTTTTCTCATAAATATCACCGCCTGTGTTTAGTATAACATAAAAGCGGTGTGGGCGCAATAATTATTCATTATTCATCAGCGTAAGCGACTTCATTTTTCACTATTCATTCGAAAATCCGTTCTCCTTTAATGAATAATGAATGATGAATATTGAAGAATGAATAATACAAACAAAAAACCGCCCTCTTTCGAGAACGGATTTTCGTTTGTCATTCGTGTCCGAAAAAGAACTGGGTAAAAACCGAGAAATATTTAGTCTTTAGTTAAAAACTATCACTTCTATGTTGCTCGCTTAAGAAATGCGGTTTGGACTCATCTTCAGGATACAGAAAATCACTAAATTCTTGAGGACCTATTTCCATCAACTTATTCAATTCCTGTTTGTTCAAGAGAACTACTTGAAGGCAAGCAACTGTTTTAAGTAAACCTGTTTTACAACGTAAAGCGGCAGTCGTTTCAAGAATTTGCGGGAACTCAATGAAAGCTGCTATCATTTCGTCATTTGGATCATCATTTTCCCATTCAAAACTATGTGCATATGTAATATGCGTTTTGTTAAAATACGCAAAAGTCGCAACCACGAGCAATTTGTTATGATACCAATTCAGAATTTCCTTATCAGTCAAATCAACATCTGGTGCAACAAACATCATATATTCATTATATAACCCAACAGTATTCTGTATTGCCGGCATTTTATAATCGCTCGCACCCATCGTTACTAATTTCCAAAAATTATATTTATCATTTGGTTTGTATAACAATACATCAATATGCAATCCATTGTCCGCTATCGGATGCAAAACGATACAATCGTCTTGTGCAAAATAAGTATCACAATGTTTAATTAACTTTTCCATTTCTTTTGTTTTCATAATTTCACTCCCCTTGAGTTTATTATAGCATAAAAGCGGCGAAGCCGCAATAATTATTCATTATTCATCAGCGTAAGCGACTTCATTTTTCACTATTCATTCGAAAATCCGTTCTCCTTTAATGAATAATGAATGATGAATATTGAAGAATGAATAATACAAACAAAAATCCGCCCTCTTACGAGAACGGATTTTCGTTTGGGTGTTTTGAACTTAATGACACGAATGAAATGTGCCTGAAAACTGAGGATTTTCCTTAAAAATATTCACTTGGGTGATGACCATGAAACACGCAAGTATAATTATCATTTTCTAAATCATCACACCATAAAAATGTAAACTGTTCTCCTTGGAAATCATATTTTTTATCCACGGAAAATGATTCTGTAATAGAAGAATCTGCCAAAAAGCTATTAGGTTCATCAATATAGCCTGCCTCAACCCAATTTTCAGAAAGCATCTTCTCTAATTCGGACTTTTTTATGGTGAATGCTACAACAATTCCGGGATCACGAAAAGCATTATCAAAATATCCATCAACGAAAACAGCAGAATCCGGTAAGCATAATTCGTATTGTTCTATTAATAGTGCTTGAACATCGTTAAAATCTGTTGTTTCAATTTTTGTTGGACCACCCGCCAAAGAACAAGCTGACAATGATAATATCAAAACGATAGTTATTAAAATCAAAAAATGCTTTTTCATCTAATCACCGCCTATGCGTATTATAGCATAAAAGCGGCGATAAATCAATGCGAAGCATTGTATCTCATCAATTCCGCAGGAATTGCATATCATCAAAGCGGAACGCTTTGTATATCATCAAGCCGACAGATTTTTAATGCACACCTAAAGGTGTGATGAGATACAACACGGCAACGCCGTGTTGATGATATACACGACTGCGTCGTGATGATATACCAAGCCTGTCGGCTTGGATAAAAAAACACTCGTTCAAGAGAACGAGTGTTTTTTGGAGCTGTTAACCAGATTCGAACTGGTGACCTCTTCCTTACCAAGGAAGTGCTCTGCCTGCTGAGCTATAACAGCATATATTGGCGACCCGGATGGGGCTCGAACCCACGACCTCTAGCGTGACAGGCTAGCGTTCTAACCAACTGAACTACCGGGCCAAGCAGTAAAGGAGCATCTGCCCCTCGCCTGACGTTTCATAATTATATCACAGGGAAATTTGAAATGCAAGCCTTTTTTGAAATTTTTTTCTTATTTTTTCGTCTTTTTTTGCAGAGAAGAAAAGGGGGTGAAAAAGATCACAAAAAACCCCGAAGGACACCCTCCACGGTGGAAAGGAGTCCGTCAGGGAGCTTTTTATCTGCCGGATCAAAGACCGCCCTGGGTTTTGACCTGGATCCCACCCAGAACCTGTATTGCGGCAAGGTGAAGGGCCGGATCGTGAGAGGCGGTGGCGGCGGGATCAACAATGATCTCCGCTTCGGGAAGCGCTGTCTTGGCCAGCACTGCGTTGGAAAGAACGCAGATGTTGGAGACCAGTCCGCAAAGCTCCACCACCTGGTAGTCGGAGCTGCGCAGGGCGTCAAAAAGCTCGGCCGAGCCAAAGACCGGCTTTTGGTAGCAGGCGTCTCCCGGGCGAAGGGCGGCTGCGGTTTGGCCGAAGAGCGCGTGGCCCTCCGTTCCTGCAATGCAGTGGGGAACAGGCAGGTTTTTTCCCTCCGAGGTGGAGAGGTAGTTTTCCTGGTGAGTGTCAAAGGTGAAGGCAACATCGTAGCCCTCTTGCCGCGCCCGCTCGATCTTGCCGCAGATGATCTTGTCCAGTTCGTCAGCCCCGGGGAAACCCAGCGCCCCCGAAACAAAATCCTTCTGGTAATCCACAACAACCAAAAGCTTTTTGCTCATTTTTTCATCCTCCCGATCAAAACTGCGGCTCGCCCGAAAGGATCAGCATCCGGTCCTTTTTGGGCTCAATCTCCGCCTGAACAACATCCTCTGCCCAACGGTCGGGGGAAACCTCCTCCACCGAAACGGTGATGGCCTCTCTGGGGCAGCCCCAAACCTCCTGAAACAGCGCGGTGATCTTCTGCGCGATCTCCTGCTTGGTAGCCTCATCCTTGGGATATCCTTTGATTGCAATGTAAGGCATACAGATCCCTCCTTTGGGGGTATTATAGCATATTTCTGCCGAAGGCGCAAGAGAGGATCGGGTGGGTTTTCCCTCTTCTCCGGGGGGCCTGCGCCGCAAAAAAGCCCCTGCACCAAAGAGCGCAGGGGCTGAAACAGCAGATTAGATCATATCAATGGAGATCATAAACCGGAAGGAGACCCGGCGGGATGCTGCCATATTCACTTCGCCGTTTTCATTGTAAACCGGCTGGCTGTTGGAGTAGCCGATTGCTTCAAACTCGTCTGCGAATTTGGCAAGGTCAACTCCGGCATCGTCCGACAGACAATACTCCAGAACATTGGCCGCTCTCTCCTCCGAGAGGGGCAGACCGCTTTCGTATGTGCTGCCCGAAACGGGAGCAATGTGTCCCTCAACCAGGGTCTTGGAGATGAAGCCGTCATACTCATCCGAGAAGGCAATGCTATGATATACCTTGGCAAACTTCTTGAGGAAGTCCTTACCTGCGCTGGTGACAACAGCAGAGTCACCGCCGAACAGAACGGAGGTGTCCAGCGCCATTTCGCCGGTCTCGGCGTTGATCTCAATGCTAATGCCCTCGGCCTGGAAGGCGGCGGTCAGATCCGCGAGAAGGTCAGCCTTTTTCTGCTCCACGTCCACAACATCTTCCTCGTTGATGATGATGAAGGCATCGGCTCCGCCGTCATAATAAGCATAAACATAAAGCTTGGTGCCATCGAAGGTGGAGTAGTCGAACTTCTTATAGCCTTCCAGCAGGGTCTTGCCCGAGATGGTATCCACAATGCGGTAGAGCCCATCATCGTTGATATCCTTGGCGAGCCAGGGGGCAAAGCCGTAGCCCTTGATGGTGAAGTCCTTATCTGCGTGACTGTAAACGTAGTTTACGTCATCCTTCTTGGTGGCGGCAATGAAGTTGGTGGGATCCACGGTGGCTTCCGACTCTTTATATGTAAAGACGACAGAGCCATCCTTATTGATCAGACGGAAGGTATCGTTGAGATGAAGCATAAAATTCTCACCGAACATTTTATCGAAAAGAACGGCAGAATAGCTTCCGTCAATGATCTGCTTGCCCTGGAAGTTATAAAGCTTACCGTCCACCTCGATGATATCTCCGCGAAGGGTGAAATACCCGGGAAGCTCTGCGGAAAGGACCTTTCCGGTCTTATCCATTACCGCCTGGGTGGTTTCTTCCCCGTATCTGGTGGCAAGGTAATAGTCCCCCGACATAGAGGTGGGAACAAGACCCTTGGGATCGTATTCAAAAAGAAGAGTGCCCTCGGCAGAGTAGATTTTACCGGTCTCATCCTCTACAGCGTAAGAACCGTCGTCAAACATTTTCTGGTTCTTGGGAGCGGGCTCTCCGTCCGGACCGACGGTCACATAGTCCTCGCCCTTTTTGTAAGTCAGGTAGGGACCTCTTGCGGAAACGGTGGTTTCGGTGGTGCCGTAAACGCCGGGGACAGCATTTCCTTCAACGGTATCGATCACGCACCATTCGCCTGCATACTGGCCGAGGTTGGTGCCAAAAGCGTTGGGAGAAAGGAAATGATGATCGTTGAGATAGAGGAGGGTTTCAGAGAGGAGAGAGGTCTTTTCGGTTACCCGGTAAGCCATAATGTACCGATCGTTCAAAAGGTAGAAGTGGGCAAATCCGGGAGGAACGATGGTATTTCCTTTTCCGTCAATAATTCCGGCGGAGTTGATCTCATCAATGCTGCTGGAGCCGGTACGCTCACCGAGGGTGACGGCAAAATAAAGGCCTGTTTCAAAGCAGCTGGTGAAAATTGCACCGGTATCGTGTCTGCCCTCCAGGGACATAACGCCGTAACGCTGGGTTTCCTTATTCTGGTAGATCAGGCCGCCTCTGTATGCGGTGAAGCTATCGGTATCAAGGGTGCCGACCTTTACCGCGACAAGAGCTCCGTCGATCTTGCCGGGGATCACATTTTCGCTCATGGGAGCCTCTTCGCCGCTGCAGCTGGCCAGCGTCAGGCAAAGGGAAGCCGCCATAACGAGTGCAAGAAGTGCTGAAAGCGTTCTTTTCATGATGTTCCTCCTATTTTTTACTGTGCCTGGCGGCACAGGTATTTTTACACACCAGAACATTTTACCACTCCTCCAATGTGAAATCAAGAGAAACAGGAAGAAAATCCCGGTTTTTGCGGATGGCGCAGGAGAGGAGGAAGCGACCGGGATTTTCTGTTGAAATAAGCATATCATTTTTCAATGATATATCACTGACGCGATAGGATATACGGCTTGCGCCGCATGATATACTTGCTACGCAAGCATGATATAATATCCGTTCCTTCATATGCCGAAGGCATATATCATCGCTCGCAGAGCGATATCATATCGAAGATATATTACCCGTTCCGATAGGAACGGATATCATTGAAAAAAGTCACCTTTGTCGGTAGACAAAAGTGACTTTTTTCGTGCGAAAGACTACCTAAACGGAGCAGAAATAGAGGTAAAAAAGCCTAAAAGTAGTGCAGACTACCATTTACGATCCGGACGAAGATCATTCCAAAAGAAAGTTGCTTCCGTTTCCGGCAAGTGCAGTTGGCATTCCCTATAATATGGCTTTTTCTTGGAATGAATTGCACAATACCACATCTGTTCGAAAAAGGTTCTGTACTGATAAAGAAACTCTATCGAACATTCTCCGTTGTTTATTGTGGAAACAAGCTTATTTATTTCCCAAATATCTGTATATGTTTTCTTGAAAATATTCTGAGTGAACACACGAACATAGGCATCATCAATGTTTTTGAGAGAAAAATCAACAGCTGATGCATTTGTCCGTACTATTTTATCGCAGTGACTTTCTTTATGGTCAGGAGTAACCCAAAAACCGTCCGGAAAATGGAAGCGGAGTATACCATCTACGTATGAAACACGATCCGCTACGCAATCGTGCAAAATAAGTTCTTTGTCATGAAATTCATCCGGGTCAATATGTTTGAAGTTGCTATTTACCATCGAAATCACCTCCTTTTAAGAGAATTATACTACTTTTCCACAAACAAATCAAGGCAAAGCCTTGTATATCATCAATTCCGCAGGAATTGCATATCATCAACACGCAGTGTTGCATCTCATCAAGCCGCAGGAGGGTTTATGCACGGCTATGCCGTGATGATATACCATCGCAAAGCGATGGATGATATACAGCCCCGTTGGGGCTGATGATATGCCAAGCCTGCGGCTTGGATAAAAAAAGAAGTAACTTTTGGTAGACAAAAGTTACTTCTTTTTTGGCACCCCCTGCGAGAATCGAACCCACATCTAATCCTTAGGAGATACCGATGGAAACGAAAACGGTGTCCCTTGTAATACCTAAAAATCTTTTGCTGTCAGGGGATTTTTAAGGTTGAAATATTATCTCGTGTTACGCAATTTCTGCTGATTTTATGTTGTTTTACGGTGTTTGATTAGCAAACAATTAGCAGAAAGCGTGATTTTAGGGTGGTGACAATAAGCGTAAATCGTGTTTGCTAATGCCGTACAGTGTTAAGGTTTATTCTGTCAGAGAATATAATCGGTGATACAATCGTACCAGTGAACATAGGTCGTACCGTTTACGGTAAGTCTGTCGTTCTCCGGCAGCTGCTCGCTCCACAGCTTCTTATAGCGGTCGATGGCCCAATCATCACGGTTGAATCTGCGCCAAAGAATCGTCTTTCCGTTCTTATCCAGGAACTGCTCGGATACTACACCGCAATTATAGGTTTCAATGTCCATAACACAGACAGTATCATAGCTCTTTCCGCCAATCGTAACGGTGTAACGTCCTACAATGTCCAACAGAAAATCTTTGTTGGCGCTTGTAACAGTTGTGCCATTCCTCTTGATATCACCCTTAACTGCCAGATTAGTTTCATTACCACAATTATCTTCGCCAAATCCCCAGTTAGGCAGAAATTCATCACCATCGAGGAATGTAATATAATTGCGAACATCGCCGTCATTTCTGAGCGTTGCCAGATAGCGGCAATGTGTATCTGTCAGTTGGGCCACAAAGGTACGATTGATCACATCGTTCTTATCTGAGTATGAAGCTTCTCTTGCGGTGAACTCCACGCCTTCGATACCGTGAACCTTTGCTTTGCCGGTAACTTGCATATCGTAAATATGGCTGCACTTACGGGACGGGATATCGTACATCCCCCAAGACAACTTTTCACCGAGTTTCGGTACCAAGAACCATCCCATAAGTTCTTCCCATTTGACTGCAAAGGGAGCTTCGGTACTTGCTTCGATTTTATATTCGGGAATAAATTCAGGCAACTTTTTCATGCTGCGTTCTCCTTTCGATACATCGGTGCGATATGGATACTTATTTTTGAAGTTTTGTTTTGCTGTATGCAGTCTGCTTTTTACGGTTCCCACGGGGATGTTCAGTTGTTTTGCGATTTCTGACTGCGGCATCTCTTTCCAGAAGTAAAGGTAAAGGATCTGCTTATCCTTATCACCGAGCAAACTCAGCGTTTCTCTTACAGTATTAACTACGGAAACACCGTGTCTGCCGTCTGATAGTTTCTTTTCTGTCAACTCGTCGATTGGAATTTCGTATTGAGCTGCTTTCTTTCTGAAAAAATCATTGCATTTATTTCTTGCAATACTAATGATCCATGCTTTGAATGAGTCCTTATTCTTCAGTTGAGGAAACTTCTGATATGCTGTAAGGAATATCTCCTGCAGCACATCGTCTGCATCCGCTTTAGAGCTTATCCGAAATCTCACAAACCGTTCCACAGAAACACGTTCTGCTTCCAGCAATCTCTCAAACTTATCCACATCATCACCTCCTTTTTTTCATGAGTGATTAAAACCGGTTTCGCTTATATAGACGGATATCGGTATCAAAAGGTTCATTTTTAGCTTTATTTTTTCTAAATGAAATTATAACATAGATAAAACGACAATAGTATAATTTTTGAAAAAGCCTATGGATGTAACATACGCCTGTGCAAATTAGCAGGATTTTGCTAAAAACCCGATTAGCAGGCGATTAGCAAAACGGCGATTTTCTGCTAATCGCAATTAGCAAGAACTTTGACAGGTAACGGTAAAAGTTCGATTTTGATTTGCTCCCCAAAAACAATAAAACTCACTCAAGAAAAATGATTGAGAAATAAAAAGTAAAAGTGCCGAGAAACCTTGATTTCTCGGCACTTTTTGGCGCGCTTGAAGGAATTCGAATCCCCGACCTTCCGCTTAGGAGTAAAACATTTACGTTTTCTCCTGATACGGTTTAGTCTATCACGACGCTGAAAACCCTTGATATTACTGGGTTTTCAAACGAACACGATATTTTTTCGTGCTTCCTGTTCCTGCTAATATTTGCTGATGTTTCGAACTCCAATTAGCAAGAAATTAGCAAGAACAACTCCCGCAACGGGACGCCTTCTTCATATATTCTATAAGTATTATAACACAAAGAAGGCAAAAATTCAATACTTCAACGCAACAAAGTGACGGCGCAGATTTCATTATGAGGTCTGTGCCGTCTTTTTTTATTTATAGGAAAGGATTGATTACAATGTCAGAATATCAATTGGAAATAAAACAGATCGTGGACTATCCACGTTGCCGTATCTATCGGCAGTTTATTCAAATGCTCCTTGCTGAAAAGAATATCCGTATCGGCGGCACATCAGGACTGTTCTATTATACCGTCCTCTGCTGCTATGCCAATTTCCGCACCTCATACAAACGAATTGACGGTATCAGTTATACGATCCGTCCGGGCGAATGGCTTTGCCGCATCAGTGAGGTGTCGGAATGGTTCCGCACACGGTTTCATCATCAAGCAGTAGATATATTAAAGGAACTGCAGGAACGCCACCTTATAACCTATACCATTCTCGGACGCGGTAAGCTCGTCAAATTTAAGATCAACGGTTGGAGCCGCCATAACCGTGTCCTTGACTATAATGCTCCCTGCCAAAAGGAATCAGGCTTTTTCTTTCTCCCAATCTCTACAGCCAATGAATTAGCCGGCTGTGGCAAGTGCTCGGAAATGGACGCCCTTTTGGATATGTGGATCAACACCGTATATAACGATACGCAGGTTCAAGGCTCTGAGACCGGACCTGTGGTGTATATGAGAGATGGCAGCGGCAGTCCGCTTATCGGTTATGCGGAACTTGCTGAACGCTGGGGCATCTCCAAAGCAACGGTTGCACGGTTCTTAAAGAAACTGCGTGAGCTTGATTTCATAGAAACTCTCTCTTTCCCCGGAACGCACGGTACAGCCATCTATCTGCGCCGCTATCTTTCGACAATGTTCGAGATTTCCGATGTGATGATAGATAAGGACGAAGTGGCTATGGCTCTTAATATCAAACTTGACCTGCCCGAAAAGGAAGAAAACGAGTGCGAATTGCCGCCCGAAGTCAGCGTTTCAAAATATCTTTCCGGCGTTTCAAAATCGCACATTTCCGTTGTGCTTCAAAAAGTGGCAAAAATCCTTGCAGCACAAGGGTTTCCGTGCTGTTCCTGCCCTCAAATTCAGTATAAGTTATTACCCTTATCCCCCGATTGTCAGGAAGCAATTTTAGTACCTACTGATATTACGAAGGACGGTGAATTGCGGTTTTTGCTGGTTATGTCCTGCAACGATGCAAAAGAGGTCTTTCGCTTTGAAATACGCCTGCAGAAAGGAGAACGCCAATGAAAAAAACAGTTTCCCTCAATCGAGAGGAAAATCCGCTTTACCACGATACTTTAACCTTGCTCAAAAAGTATAGGGATGTTGTGTGGAGCCTTGAATTGTCGGTGCAAAGGGTCCGCAGGAAGTTTCATATCGAATATGGCAGCAGTATTGAGGATTTTTTAGAGTCCATATACCTTGCCGGTGTGGATTTTGAGGAAAGTGGGATCGCCGAACACGCCCAAAGTATAGAGCGAAGCCATAAAATGCTGAAATTGGTGGATAGCTCGTTGGAATTACTGCGGCAAAAGCATAAAAACGGTGAAACGTACTACTGGATCCTCTATTACAGCTTTTTCTCGCCGCAAAAGTATAGAAATGCCGAGGAAATCATCGATCAGTTAAGACCGCATATCTTGGATATCAGCTATCCTACGTTCTATCGGCACAGAAAGGATGCCATTGATGCTCTCTCTTCAATCTTGTGGGGGTATTCTTCCCGTGATAGCGTGAATCTGTTACAGGAATTTTTCCCCGAAAAGCCTTGATACGAAATTGAGATACTTTTGAGACGGAATTAAGACTGTTTTGACATTGATGTGATAATGGCAATGTGGTAAAATGGTATTGCTCAAAACTGTATAGTGCCGCAGGGCAAAATTGACACCATTCGTTTTTCGATGGTGTTTTTTTGTTGGCACAAACAACCCGGAGCCGTCCATTTCAGGGCGGCTTACTTTTTTCTATCAAGGAGGTACACAGTGAAAAAGCAACTCAAAACCACAACGCCGAAGCCAAAACCTCAAAAGGAACGCCGCCATATTGATTGGGGGCGTTATCTGTTTATGGGCTTTTTGTGCGTAACAATGATGGCAGGTACCACGATGCAGGTGTTCGCAGCACCGACCATCTGGGAAAAAGCCACGGAGATTATGAAGGATGTGTATAACCAAATCCTTTTGATTTCCACCATTGCCGCCGTTGTTACCGCGTCGGTCGCCTTGCTTATGATGAACTTCTCCAAAACGGACAAAACCGTAACAGAATCCCGTGCTTGGCTGAAAAGAATCATCATTACGTGGGCGATCCTCAACGGTCTCGGCTTCATCATGGCCTATATCACTCCCTTCTTCTCAGACGGTAAGTGGACCGGCTGATAAGAGCCGCAGTCACAGAAAGGAGCTGATGCAGTGGGCATTCTTGACGGCATAGTAGAATGGATAGCCGAACAGGTAATGAACGGATTGAACCTTATCAACACATCAGTTTTGGGCGCACTTGGCTGTAATATGAGCACATTCGAGAGATACTTTCCGGCAGCAAAAACAATGTATAGCATTTTCGTTGCTCTTGCTATCGGTCTTATTCTCTTGAATTGGATATGGCAGCTTTTTAAGAATTACGGACTGTCTGCCGGTATTGAAGCCGAAGATCCCGTAAAACTATCAATTCGTTCGGTTATATTTATCCTGCTCGCCTACTTTGCAGATGAAATAGTCGATATTATCTTAAAAATCGGAGGAACCCCTTACAACTGGATACTCAACTCAGAATTACCGTCACTTGACTTCGCCAGCTTTAATTCAGTCTTTTTGACTATACTCGGCGTATGTGCAAGCGGAACGGTATCACTGATTGCGCTGATCCTTATTCTCATACTCGCTTGGAATTATATCAAACTGCTGTTTGAAGCAGCGGAACGGTATGTATTGCTGGGTGTGCTTGTTTATACGGCTCCCGTTGCCTTTGCGATGGGTGCTTCTCAAACAACCTCCAACATATTCAAAAGCTGGTGCAGAATGTTCGGCGGGCAAGTTTTCCTGCTTATTATGAACGCATGGTGCTTGCGGTTATTTACCAGTATGGTAGGACAATTCCTCTCAAACCCGTTGGCTTTATAAGGAGGAACGATGAAACGCAGATATAAAATTCTCATAATGCTGACCGTCCTTGTTGTGATGGTCTCTCTTACCACCGTTCCTGCCTTTGCCTTAACCGAAAGCGAGGTGCAAGATCAGGTTAATGCTGTCGGTAAAGAAGCGGTAACAGGAAACATTTTCGTGTGGTTCCTTTGTGCTATCGCATTTTTGAAGGTATCGCAGAAGATTGACAGCTTTATGTCTTCTCTCGGCATCAATGTCGGTCATACAGGCGGCTCTATGCTGGCTGAAGCTATGATTGCCATGCGTGGTGCCGGTATTGCCAAATCCTTTATGGGCAAAGGCGGCGGTGGCGGTGGTGGTTCCGGTGGCAGTGGCGGTGGAAACACCTTTATGAAAGGCGGTCTTTCCGGCGTTGTCAGCCGCAAGGTAACGAATAACGCAGTACAAAACGCCAATGGCACCAAAAACGGTGGACTGGGCGGAATGGCTTTTAACTCTTCTTTGGGTAAAGGCGGCGGTTTTGCAAATTCCATTATCGGTAAGATCGCAACGGGCAGTATTGCTTCCACCGGCTCAATTTCGGGTGAAGGTGCCGCCGATTCGCTTATGTCCTATATGGGTTATACCGCACTCGGTCCCGATGCTGAGGATGTACCGTCCTTCTCCAACGTGGATATAGGCGGCGGTCATATCTTTGCTACGGAAATGAGCGACGAACATCCCGAAGGCATAGCAATGGGTATGTATCACACAGACCAGTATATGGCGCCCGAGGGCGAATACACCACCGTAACAACCGCTGATGGTGCTACTTGGTATAAGCAGTATGCAACGGATACTGTAGAGCGAACACCGTATAAAGCGGAGGACGGCTCGGTGGCATATAACGAGAATATCGTTAAGAAACTGCCCAGGGCACCGCAACGAAAGGACCGAGTATAATGGCAGAAAACAATCGCCCTGTTGCTGAACCGTTGCAGAAAACAATGCAGGCAGCTCAGGCGGTTCGTGGTGCTGTCAAAACCGGTAAAGCCATCGCCGCTGCCGCCAAAGGTGCGGCGGCCGGCGGTGTGTGGGGTGCTATCGGTGCTTTTGCTTGGGAAAACAGAAAATTCCTTACAAAAGTGCTGATAGCCGCCACTGCCGTGTTGATGATCCCGATTATCATTCTATGTATGTTGCCTTCCGTTATTTTCGGCGGCTTCGGAGATACTTACTCTCCCGCTGACCCCGATACACCAATTCTCAACAGCAGCATAGCCGTTGACAGTAATCTGACGCAGATCTCAACAACGGTCAGTACGGTGTTGTCGGAACGTATGACGGAAGTGCTTCAGGCAATCGAGGATGATTATGCCAACTGCACTGCAGACGGTAAAGAGATTATCAATCCCCACGAAAGCGCACCGAACTTTAATGCCAACCTTTTTGTCGGTCAATACTGCGCTGCCAAAAACGAGGACTATACCACCGTATCCATAGCGGATATGGAAAGTATGCTCCGCCAAGGTAAAGATAAACTTTACTCCTATACCAAAAAGGAAGAACAGCGTTCCGTTGAAACAATAACGGAAACCGTAACGGTAGATGCTTCCACAGGTGAAGAAACCGTTACCCAGACTGTTACGGTTACAACGGAAAACTGGTTCGTCTATACCGTTGTTTATAACGGAGAAACCTACTTTGCCGACGAGGTATTCCATCTCACCGCAGAGCAAAAGGAACTTGCAGACGATTACGCATACAACCTGAGTTTGTTTCTTGGGGACAGTATGTTTCAGGGTCTTCCAGATGGGTACACCTCGATTACCTCTCTCGGCAACGTCCGTTTTACAGACGGACAAACCGAGGTCGTGTATTTCAATCAGCTGGATGAACGCTATGCCAATATGCCATACGGCACCGATGATATCGGCGGCTACGGATGCGGTCCTACGGCAATGTCAATCGTAGTGTCCTCTCTCTCAAGCGAAACCGTTGATCCTATTGCAATGGCGAGATGGTCTTATGAAAACGGCTATTGGTGTTCTAAAAGCGGTTCCTATCACGCTTTAATACCGGCAGCCGCAAAGGAATGGGGCTTGAATGTTGAGGGCTGTTCTGCATCGGAAGGTCAGAAAATCGTAGATGCTTTATCAAACGGCAAGCTGGTTGTGGCAATTATGCTGAAAGGTCATTTTACAAACTCCGGGCATTTCATTGTCCTGCGCGGTGTAAAGGACGGCAAGATACTTGTTGCCGATCCCGCAAGTTATGACCGCAGCAGTATGGAATGGGATTTATCTATCATACTGAACGAAGCCAGTAAAAACGCAGGTGCAGGTGGTCCGTTTTGGATTATAGGTTAGAAGTTAAAGGAGGCTTTAATGAGCAAGCAAAACGAACATCACGATACCTATACCATACCACCGAACTTTATTGAGGGCGGTACGCTGTTCGGCGGTATGTTTAAGATAAGAAATGTAATTGAGGCCGGCATTATCGCCTTTGCGGTGGGTATGCCGGTCTTTTCTATCGACATTTCGCTGACCGCCCGTATTATTATTCTCTGCCTGACAGCATTACCGCTTGGTTTATTTGCCTTGATGGGTGTTAATGGCGAACCGCTTTCGTCTTATATCATTGCCTTTTTCAAATGGATCGGCAATCGCCGTGTTATCGGCAAGGTTGAACCGAAAAAGAAAAAAGCAAAAAAGGAGAAGAAACCGGAACCGCCTAAACCCGTCAAGGAAGCAGCCGAGAATGAATCCATGCTGTCGGAAATTGTCGGAGTTATCCGCAAACGGTCTGCTCATAAGGAAAAGAAAGAACAGCCAAAGGCGGAAAAACCGAAAAAGGCACCTCGCAGAAAGATGGTGGAATCACCGTTCCTCAATCCTGTTGCGGAATACCTGCCAATCGAAAAGATTGATAACGGCATCATCTACACCAAGGATCACCGTTATATCAAGATTATTGAGGTTATTCCCATCAACTTTCTGTTAAGAAGTGCCCGTGAGCAACGAAGCATCATTTATTCATTCATCAGTTATCTTAAAATCTGTCCTGTAAAGATACAGTTCAAGGTGCTGACAAAACGAGCTGACTTGAATAAGCACACCGACATTGTACGCAGAGAGATGGAAGCCGAACAGGATCCCAACTGCCGTATGCTGCAGGAAGACTACCTGCAACTGATAAACCGCATTGGCTCCCGTGAAGCAACCACACGCCGATTCTTTATTGCTTTTGAATATGAGCAGTACGGACGGCGTGGAAATGAGGAAGCCGATGCGATTGCATCCTTGCAGATAGCCGCACGAACTGCCGCAAATTACTTAAAGCAATGCGGTAATGAAGTGATTGTGCCGGAGAATGAGGATGAATTTACGGTAGACGTGCTTTATAACATTCTCTGCCGACAGATAAGCTCGGATATACCTCTTCCCCAAAGGGTACAGAATATCGTTTCTAAGTATATTGCTGAAGGCAAGGATACAAACGCCATTCCGTGTACGGAATTTTTTGCACCCGACAAATTGGATTTCACGCACGGACGGTATATCTGTGTGGATGGGCAGTATCAGTCCTATTTGCTGATACCGTCTTACGGATATAAGTCCCGTGTGTCAGCAGGTTGGCTCAGTCTTCTTGTCAATGCCGGCGACGGAATTGACATAGACCTGTTCCTGACACGCCAGCCGAAAGAGCGAATGGTGCAGAAACTCGGTCAACAGCTTCGTATCAACCGTTCCAAGATAAGAGAAGCCAGCGATACCAATAGCGACTTTGACGATCTTGACGGTGCTATCCGAAGCGGCTACCTCTTGAAAGAAGGTCTTGCCAACAACGAGGATTTCTACTATATGAATATTCTCATTACCATTACCGCCGACACAGAGGAAGACTTGGAATGGCGGGAACGTGAAATGCGAAAACTTCTTGTTTCGCAGGACCTTAATATCGTTAATTGTGCTTTCCGTGAAGAGCAGGCTTTTATATCAGCTCTGCCGCTGACAAATATCGAAAAGCATTTATATGAACGCTCTAAGCGGAATGTACTGACAAGCGGTGCCGCAAGCTGCTATCCCTTTACCGCCTACGAACTCAGCGACGATAACGGCATACTGCTCGGGGTGAACAAATATAACAACTCCCTTGTCATTGTCGATATCTTCAATTCGATGGTATATAAGAACGCCAACATTTCCATTATGGGAACCAGCGGCGCCGGTAAAACCTTTACCTTACAGCTGATGGCTTTGCGTATGCGAAGAAAAGGCACACAGGTATTTATCATTGCACCGCTGAAAGGGCACGAGTTTTTGCGTGCCTGCCGTAATACCGGCGGTGAGTTTATTCAGATATCCCCGGCATCCAAAAACTGTATCAATGTAATGGAAATTCGTCCTACCGACAGATCGGTAGATGAACTTCTTGACGGCACACCGATTGAAAAATCTGAACTTGCCGCTAAAATACAGCAGTTACACATCTTTTTCAGTCTGCTGATACCGGATATGAACCACGAAGAACGGCAATTGTTGGATGAAGCACTGATTAAGACCTATAACGGCAAAGGAATCACCCACGACAACGATTCTTTGGAAGACCCCGACAATCCCGGGCATTACAGAGAGATGCCGATTTTGGGAGACCTGTACGACATTCTGATAACGACTCCCGAAACAAAGCGTCTTGCCAATATCCTAAACCGCCTTGTGCATGGGTCGGCAAGTACCTTTAACCAACGCACTAACGTCAATTTGGATAATAAATACACTGTGCTGGATATTTCCGAACTGTCGGGCGACCTGCTGACTGCGGGTATGTTTGTAGCCCTTGATTATGTTTGGGATAAAGCCAAGCAAAACAGAACGGTGGAAAAGACCATTTTTATTGACGAGTGCTGGGCGTTGATCGGCGGCTCTGCCAACAGACTTGCCGCTAACTTTGTTTTGGAGATAGCCAAGATCATCCGAGGTTACGGCGGCAGTGCTGTTTTTGCCACCCAAGACCTAAACGACTTCTTTGCCCTGGACGATGGTAAATACGGTAAAGGCATCATCAACAACTGTAAGACCAAAATCGTTCTCAACCTTGAGGACGAAGAAGCCCAGCGTGTGCAAAGCATTCTCCATCTGTCCGAGGCAGAGGTTATGGAGATAACCCACTTTGAACGCGGAAACGGACTTATCAGCACCAACAATAACAACATTACGGTAGAATTCCGCTGCAGTGATTTGGAAAAAAGTCTTATCACCACAGACCGCCGTGAGCTGCAGGAGTTGGTTGAGCAGAAAAAAGCCGCAATACCAACTTAATACGCAAAGATTACGCATTACACCAATTAACACGCATTTATTACGCTTTTAATGCGCATTGGAAAGGAGGATTTTGTGAAAACGAGAGCAGATATATACGGAAAAGATGTTGCCGAAGTGGTACGGATTATTACAACCTACCACCATATCCGCAAGGATCAGCTGCTTCGTCTCTTTCCCGAAAAGGAAAGCAAAATCGAAAACCTCCTGTCAATTCTGTCAAAGGAAGGTCGCATTCAATACGAGCCTGAAACGGAACTGTACCACGATGGTACCGAAGAATCACCGAGCTTTGCTTTACGTTCGGCATTATGGGTATTGGCGGATTTCATAGACAAGGCGGATTACCACTCTGCCGCTGATTTTCCGTCAACCCTCATTTTCTTTGCCGAAGACCAGCTTTACGAGGTGCTTTGTGTTGAACCCGATAAAGAAGCGCTGATAGAACACGCCCTTGCTATGACAGAAAAGGACGCCGAAAAACGCATTGTGATAGTAGAAACGGCCGAGCAGATCGGGCGGCTCTCTATTCCCGATGTTACGGCTTTTTGCACTGTGGATATGGAAACCGGCACGGTGCAATATTTCAAACACGATAAGGAGGACTGAATTGGATAGACCGGTAATCTCTCAACGAATCAACCGCATTATGGGCGACATAGCCAAGCTCTCTAACACCCTTTGTGCGATTGATAAAACGGATATTGAGAAATATCCCGATAACTACACAATGCTGACTACCGATGCCGCATTACGCAGTGAACTGATTGCCTGCCGATTGCGGCATTTGCTGTATGGCTCGACCACAACGAAAAAAGAAACCTATCTGGCTTCTGCCGGTGTGGTACAGGGTATCAGCATTAAGGACAAAGACGGCGTTTTGGAAATCACGCTGCCGTGCCTTCTTCCCAAACGAAAGCAAAGGCAAAGCACGGAGTTTCTGATCGACCCGCTGTATTTTACCCTGAGCCAATATGCCGACAGCCACAAGCTGCCGAGATATAAGCAGTGTGTTGTATGCTTCTCCCATATCTACAGCGAAGAGTTTCATAACCGCCGTGTGCGGGACTATGACAACCTTGAACTGAAACAACTGCTCGACGTTCTCTCCACCTACATAATGGAAGACGATTCGGGTTTGCTGGTGGATGCCTACAACACGACCGAGATCGGTGAGGTGGATTGCACCCGTATTTCAGTGATGGATAAAAACCGATTTTCAAGGTGGCTGGAGGAGCGTGAAAAGTGCCTTAAAAGCATATCCGATTTTTGAGGTTTTTCCGCCTAAAATTTCGGCACATAGAAAAACAAGCCGAAAATCTAATGTTTTTCAATGGTTTTCGGCTGTTGCAACCCGTCAATTTTTACCCAGGTTATTTGCAACCTCGGTACATTTTCACCACTTTGGAGGTGGTGCGCCTTGCGCTCTTTAACACCCTTGCCGGATAAGCAAACGGTGGCTTATGAACTGCTCGAACTCGTTGCCATATCCGGCGAACTACCTACCGACCAACTAACCCGACTGTACGGCGGCGAAAGTTACAAGCTCAATGTGGTTAAATCCCTTAAATCAAAAAAACTGTTGCGGACCTTTTACCGTGACGGACTACGGGGCTATAGACTGACCGCAAAGGCAAAGGACAGCCTTTTGGCTGACAACCCACGGCGGTTTTCCTTTGCTCTGACCGGTACAGCCGAAACCAACCGCATTAAAAGCGAAATCACACGCCGCCTACGTCTGCACCGTATTGCAGAAGCAACCCTGACAATGATAAACGCCGATGTGCTTATAAACCGTGATGAAAAGCCCGACCTGTTCTCTCCCCAATGGGAAGAAACGGGTCGAATGATGATAAAGGCGCCAGCCTTTTATAATTCACGGGAGATTAAGGAAATCGGCACCGTCTTTGTTAAGATTCGTGGTGCCCGTTCCGTTGGTGTTCTCTTAACCCCTGTGGAAATCTTTGTCGTATATAACCTTGGTGACTCCCTAATGCGATGGGAGTACAAATCGGAAATGCGTACAAAAGCACTTATGAAAACGGTTATCTGCCGTGAACGGCTGCCAAGCCAGTACCCGCCCGATGCGGTGCAAGGGCTACTGTTTGGAAACGGTATGGAGCTTGCCTACGACCTGCTTGCAGGCGAAGGCGGTAAACAGTATTTCATTTTAGACGGAAATTACGAACATTTCTATTATCTCACGAACGACCGCAAGGGCGAGCGTCTGTTGATGCTCCTTTGCAGCGAAGCGCAAAGAGAACGGCTGGAAACAGTCTTAATGACCGACCTCTATGACGGAGACGAAGGCTCCACGTTGGAAAACGATACTTTTGATACAGACGGAAATCCCGTCCTGTTCGGTTATCTTTGCGACCTGCCGAGGATCAAACGGTTTGATACCGCCTTGCGACTGCAAAAGAAAAGCGGAACGCTTATCTGTTTTGACTTTCAAAAGGAAGTTTTAAGCAGATATTGCGGAACGCAGGTGCGGTTTCAGACGATAGATTTTGAGAAATGGGAAAGGAGTTTCTTTGAGTAAGCGAAAAAGATTATTCAGTATCTTGCTTGTTCTGCCGCCGCTGTTATTCGGACTGCTCTACGGCGGCGGGTATATCGCACAGTTTATGCGAAATTACAATGAGTGGCAGTCCGCAGGCGGAACGCCCGGAGATGGTACATCACCGCAAACACCGTCCTTTGCGATTGGCTCTTGCTTTGAGGCAATCTTCTCAATGCCGTATGGCATATTCGGTATTCTTATCTGCGTAGCCGCCCTTGCTCTCCTTATCATAATGATAATGCGGATGGGCTGGGGTGAAACGGGCGAACGCGACAGAGACCGAAACTTTGTGTATTCCCGAAAAGGCACTTACGGCACAGCCGGTTTTATGAGTGAAAAGGAAGCCGAAGAAATATTCGATATCACCTCAAACTTGAAAAATAAAAGCGGCACGATCTTCGGTATGCTGGACGGTAAATTTGTGTGTATGCCGGAGAAAAGCATGCTAAACCGTAATGTTGCGGTTTACGGCGCCAGCGGCTCAATGAAGACAAGAGCATATTGTATGAACCGCATCTTACAGGCGGCACACGGACCGGAAGGACAACGGGAATCGCTTATCATATGCGATCCTAAGTCTGAACTGTATGAGAAGACGAGCGAATACCTACGCAATACGCATATTGTTAAGGTATTCAATCTTGTGTCTCCCGAAAACTCGGATTCGTGGAACTGCCTTGCGGAAATCGAAGGCGATGAGCTGATGGCACAGCGGTTTTGTGATGTTATCATCAAAAACACCGGCTCGGAACGAGGCGATCACTTTTGGGACAGCGCCGAAATGAACCTGCTGAAAGCACTTGTGCTCTATGTAGAGCAAGGATATCCGCCCGAAAGGAAGAATATCGGGCAGGTGTATAAGCTGCTTACCCATTGTGATGAAAAGGAACTCAACAGCTTATTTAATATGCTGCCTTCCTCGCATCCCGCAAAAGCACCTTACGCTATTTTCCAACAGGCATCCGATACCGTGCGAAGCGGTGTTATTATCGGACTTGGCTCACGACTGCAGGTATTCCAAAACAAAGCCATTACAGAGCGTGAACAAGCCGGTGTGCTGCAACACTTGATCGAGGGCAACGACTTGACACTCTACGGACTGTCTAACGCTGTAACAAGGTTTAGCCAGGATGTAGAGAGTTATGACCGAGCAACTGTACTTGAAGGTATCGGATACAACATCCTTTCGATGCCGGCAAAACAATGGAACCGAATGAACCTGATGGCAGCGTAAGCCATCAACAATACTTAATGAAATTTTGGAGGAAATATTATGTCTTATACCAATGAAACTGCTTTGATGGAACTTTCCACTTTCGTACTTCCCGCAGCTGTAAATAACGGCTTTACCACCGAGGACCTAGGCGATGACTTCGATGGGCTGCAACTCAGCTTCCAGAAGATCAAAATCCCGAGCGGCGGTCAGCTTCAGTTTGAGGATCCCAGCGAGAATCCCGACGATCCTAAATATGAGAAGTATATCACCGGCGTTATCATCTACAACCACGCCACCAACGCCTACTGGCCTGGCGGTAAAGAGTATGATGACAATGTTCCGCCTATGTGTTCTTCTATGGACGGCAAGACCGGTTGCGGTCTGCCCGGCGGTTCCTGTGCTGTGTGTGAAATGAATCAGTACGGAACTGACCTTAGCGGCGGTAAGGGTAAAGCCTGCAAGAATATGCGTACCCTGTATATTCTCCGCAGCGGTGAGGCAATGCCTATCCAGCTCTCTTTGCCGCCTACGAGCATCAGACCGTTCAACGAATTCGTCAATTCTGCATTCGTTACCCGCAAGCGTCCTACTTGGGCATCGGTTGTCAAAATCGGGCTCAAGAAGATGGATAACGGCAGTAACGTTTACAGTGTGGCGACATTCCAGAAGGTCGGTGACTTCTCCAGCGAACAGCTTGCGCAGATCAGGGAGTATGCGACCGTATTCCGTTCTCAGATCAACGAAATGCGTGCGCAGAGAGCATTGGAGGCCGAAAACCGCAGTGAAGCGGATGGTATCACCGACACCCAGCCCCGTTATCAGATTTCTGAAAACGGCGACGGGTATGAGGTTGTGCCTACTGCACCTGTAATCAACGGCGACGATGATGATTTGCCGTTATAAGCCATTTGTCCGATAACTTAGGACAGTAATATTCAAAGGGATACCGTGGAGTTTTCTGCGGTATCCCTTTTTTCTTTAAGGAGGAACGAAATAGAATGATGAAACCTATGACAGCCGAACAGCGAAAACTCGCTGAAGCCAATCACGACTTGGTTGGCGCCTTTCTGCGTGAAAACAAACTGTCGGAAGAACAGTTTTACGATGTGGTGATCTTCGGATACCTGTGTGCAGTTCAGCAATACTGTGAAAATCCAAATCTCAAGAAAAAATATAGTTTGGCAACTCTTGCGTGGAAAAAGATGAAGCGTGAGCTGGTCCATTACTATAACTACTTGGGAAGCGATAAACGCTCGTATCATACGGTAAGTTTACACGAAAGCATTTGCGAAGGCTCCGACCTTTGCTGGGAGGATGTATTGCACGATGATGGCGATATCCTCAAAGACTTGCAGATGGAGTTGATTCTGCACGAATTGGCGGCACGTCTGCCTAAGCGTGAAATGCGTATTATCCGCCGCAAAATCAACGGTGATAAGATGCACGACATTGCCAAAGCGGAAAGGTTGACCTTCCGTGATATTAACACCCTGCTTGCAGGCACATATGACACCGTAATAGAGGTTCTATTGGGGTGATGCGAGTGTGTGATTGTTGGATATGCGTAAACAGTAAAGCTGTAACACCACCGGGATGCAAAAACTTTGCAGAGTTTGTAGACTACACAACCGTTGAATGCACACTTGGGCTTGAAACTGGTAGAGGTTATTGCAAGCACTTCAAAGAAGTTGAACTCGATGATGAAAAAAGCCATAAAAGGAGGCACAGAACAGAATGAAAAAGAAGGTATCTTTAAGCGGTAAAGTTTTATTGCCGCTGCAGGAAGGCCAACGAGCAGTAATCCAGTCCGGCGGCTCTATTATCCACACCTCATTGGTGGTGGAGATCATCGAACAGAATCCGGATTTTGCTCATTTTGAAACAATGAACAGTGTGTATCAGGTTGCGCTGGCACCGGTCCCTATTGAAGCCGCATTGCCGACACCCTTGGCAATGTGTGCATGATTAAGGGGCATAATGACAAAGCACAGTCGGCACGTTCCGGCTGTGCTTTTTTCTTAGGAGGAAATTATGTATTATTACAACATTTTTCAGATCAGTCAAAATCCAATTCCTGACGAAATGAAAATAACCGAAGACGATTTCTATATGTCCTCTTTTGTAGGCGAAGTAGCGACAAAATTGGAAACATTAGACCCCTATGAACAAACAAGACAAATCGGTCTGCTCGGTCAGTGGTTGGTAGAAAATAATCTCGGAAAGATTGAGGATAATGTACTCATTCTCCAACCGGAATTGTTGAAGCAACCGTACTATTCTCAAAGATATGTGGAGTTCAAGACGGCAATCGAAAAACTGAAAGCCGTTGATAAACAAAAATTCCTTGAGGATTTGGACGGCGTTAGAAATGCCATTTTCGAGGTGGAAGGCAGTCTTATCAAGCAGCAAGGCCATTATGTGTTTTGGGATTCGGATAACACAATCCCGCTGGATGAATTTCTGCGAACTGCCACTCCGGATAAACCCTATTATATCGGTGGTGTATGTCGCTTTAAGTATTTTTAGGAGGAACGAGAATGGATTTATTTGCAAAACTATCCGCAGTCGAGGTTAAGAACGATAACCGTATCAGTGCCGCAGACCGCCGTTTTTGTGAAGCTAACCAGCAAGCCTACCACGATGCAAAAGAAGCCTTAGAGGGCGTCTGTAAGCTCTGGGAAGGCATTGTAGAACATCAAAAGGATCTGCTGGCGGGTATTGGCGAAGGCCACTACTCCCTAACGAAGTACGTGGATATCTCTCATATCTCGGCTAAGGACTTTATTGAGAAAATTGAGGAATTGCCATCTGCTTTTATTTCCAGCCTTGTGTCGTATTTCAACAGCACCTATAAGGTTTCCATTGAAAGCTCGGAAATACAAAAGGTGCTGATTCCACAAAAGCCGGACTACCGTGCTTGGGATCCCGACCATAAGGCAGAGGTGGACTATCACCAAAAGCTGCAGTCAATGAAGCTGACCTATCAGCAGGTGTTGGACCAAATCTTTATCCAGCTCGGCGGCCGCACATTTATTGAGCGCGCCGTAGATGAAATTAAAGAAGCGTGTCATAACGCTGCGTGGAATACCTACTACGGTAAGCAACAGTTTGAAGTCAAAGGCGATACCATCCGCCTTTTGAATTATGCTTGTTGTTGCGATGAATGGCTCTCCCGTGCAAAATGGAAGCCTACAAACGAAGGCAGAGCAATTCTTCGTGGAGTATCGCACTTTGAAACCGGTGTTATTGGCAGGCATCCTCATAACATTGCCTTTTTGCTTGGTTATGAAGATAACTACTATTCCACCGTGGTATTTGAGGATTGTGAAAAGGTCAAACAGGTTCGTATGTTCAAGAATAACCGCATGGATATTAAATTCGCAAGCAAGGATCTCGCAGAGCAGTTTGTAACCGAGTATCTTGGCCGCGTGTGCTAAGGGGGTGCAGACTGTGAAATATACCTGCTATGATTCTATGGTTCCGCAGGAAAGCCGTAAGGAGTTCAATGAGAAGATATTATACCTCATTGACAACGATAGGTTGGCGGAATTTCAGATCAGCGACGATGATATCTATAATGCCTATACGGGTATTGGCGGTCTTCACGGACTTAATAGGTCGGATTACGACAATTATGCAGAATACAGCGATGCTAAAAAGGAAATTGAGAACGGTCAGTTTTTTACGCCGTTCTTCCTTTGCAGACTGGTCGCAGAATGTCTTGCCCCTTCAAAGGATGCGATTATAGCGGACTTGACCTGTGGCGCCGGTGGTTTCTTCAATTTTATGCCTACGGAGAGCAATCTTTACGGATGTGAACTTGATACCGATGCCTATAAGGTGGCTCACCATTTGTATCCTGCTGCCAATCTGGAGAATAAGGATATTCGTACTTATGCACCTTCCACCCGTTTTGATTATGTGGTGGGAAATCCGCCGTTTAATCTTAAATGGTGGATCGAGGGCGGCAAGGAAATATCCTCACAGCTCTTCTACTGTCAAAAGGCGGCGGAATTGTTAAAACCCAACGGTATTATGGCAATTATCGTTCCGCAATCCTTCCTTGCCGATGATTTTTCAAACAAGACGGATATTGCGGTGATGAATGAACGTTTTCATTTTCTCGGTCAGGTAGCTCTCCCGTACAGTGCATTTATGCGTATGGGTGTGCCGTATTTTGAGACCAAACTGCAGTTTTGGCAAAAGCGAATGGATGGCGATACCGGTAAGCCCTATCGGATAAAGATAGATTACCGTCTATCCACCGATTACGACCATAAAACAGCGGTGGAATGGATAACCACCAACCTGTTAGCCGGAGCCAAACGCTCATTGGAATCTAATCGGTATAACACCCTAAAGGAACTTGCCAAGGACAGAGAGTTATCCGAAAACTTTATGTACCGCGTGGAAAAGATGCTTTATCAAATTAAGTGCCATCCGCGCCTTAAAGAGCATTATTCCAAGTGCTGTGAGTATGTGCATCGGTTCTTTACCCAAAAGCAACCGGAGGATATGCCTTATGAAACCTGGTGCAAAACAAAGCTGACCGAGCCCAAGGTTATTTCATACCTTCAAAGGACGCTTGCCAAACAGAACGCAAAGCCGCCCGAGGACCGTATTGCTCTTGTAAAACGGGACTATGACTTTGTGTATAAGGGTTACAGTGCTAAGGCACGTAAGCAAATGTCCGATGAAATGAAGAACCCAGTACCGATCTACGAGATAGCGTCAACGGATGGGTTAGGTGAGTTTCCGGGCTATGAGAGGCTGATACGCAAAAAGCAACGGGAATATGCAACGCAGAATATGCCTTTTTCCTGTATGCAGGAGGACCCCGATATCGCCAAATGGCTTGCCGACTTTCATTTGTGGGACAACGAAAACGAGGAAGAAATCCGCCTGAATGATATTCAGCGGCACGACCTCAATCTAATCCTGCAGAAACGGTACGGTCTTCTACAATGGGAGCAAGGCAGCGGTAAGACCCTTGCGGGCATCTCAACGGCTATGTATCGAATGGAAAAGCAAAATATCCATCACACATGGGTTATATCGCCGGCAATCTCTATCCGCAATAACTGGGATGTGGTATTGCCCAATTACAACATTTCTTACGTGTTTGTAGAGAAGCTGTCTGACCTGCAGAAAATCAAGCGTGGTGATTTTGTTATTGCCACACTGAATTTTGTCAGCAAGTATAAAAGGCAGCTCAAGCGATGGATACGGATGCACAACCAAAAGATAAACCTTGTCTTTGACGAAAGCGATGAAATGTCGAACCCGTCAAGCGTTCGCACCAAGGCGGTGTTAAGTATCTTCCGCCGATGCAAAATGAAGCTGTTGACTACGGGAACCAGCACCCGAAACAATATATCGGAGTTTGTTCCTCAGTTGGAATTGCTTTATAACAATTCCGTCAATATGCTCTCTTGGTCTGATACCTTGTATCACTATGAACGCGGCGAAGACCATTTAAGCCATGACGGAAATCCCTATTTCGGCAAACCGATTCCTGCGTATAAGGAAGGCTACCGTTTATTCACAGCATCCCACTTGCCCGAAAAGATTACCGTTTTCGGTGTCGGGCAGCGCACACAGGATATTTATAATTCCGACGTGCTCAGTGAGATCCTGGATAAGACGGTTATTACCCGCACCTTTGCAGAGGTTGTCGGTAAAGAGATACGGCGTATTCATCAAGTCCCACTTGTCTTCTCGCCTGCCGAGCGTGAGGTCTATCAGCTGGCTATGGAAAAGTTCTACGAAATGCGGAGTAATTATTTTGCCTCCACAGGCAATTCTCGCAAGGATTCGATGATGCGGCTCATTCAGCAGATTACCTTAATGCTGCGGATCAGCGCCGCACCCGATACGGTCGTGGAATATACCGGCGATGCACCTGTAAAGATAATGAAAATTATTGATATGGTGGACGAGTTCAGCAATGAGGTCGTTGCCATCGGTGTACGCCATAAAGTCGTATTAGATGCGTATAAGCGGCTTTTGGAGGAAGCGTTCCCTGACAGGAAGATATTTGTTGTAACCGGCTCTACTACTACCTTTGCCCAGCGGCGCAAGCTGAGGACAACACTCAAAGAAAGCGGTAACGGCATATTGCTTTGCACACAGCAGAGCTTACCGTCCAGCGTAAACTTTGAGTTTGTTAATAAGGTTATTATACCGGAGCTCCACTACAACAACGCACGAATGAGTCAGTTTTATATGCGCTTTGTTCGTTACAACTCAACCGATTGGAAGGATATTTATTTCGTAACCTACGGTGGCAGTATTGAGTCTAATCTGATGCAGATGGTGATGGCAAAGGAAAAGATCAATCTGTTTATGAAAGGACAGGATGCGGACCTTGACGCCATATACGATAAGTTTGGTGTTGACTATGATCTACTTTCGTTGCTGATGTACCGTGAGCAAGACGAAGAAGGTAAATTCCATATCCGTTGGGGTAAGCAGAAAATAGCGTAATAATCTTGCGGTGGCGGAATAGGTAGACGCACGAAAAAGGGGCAACAGTAGTGACATAAATCACTGCCCCGTGAAACCGAATTTTCGGGAGGAAGCGGACGTGTAAGGCGTGGATGCGGTGTCAGTTATGTCATAAGAGGTGCAAATCCTCTTCCGCAAGATAATAGGATATGATGCACTATTTTTCATTATTCAAAATTTAAAAAAGCAAAATAGTGGAGGTAAATATGTTAGATAGAGATGCAGAATGGATACTAAACATCATTTCTATGCACGAAAAAATCAGTCGCAAAGCACTTGCATATAACATTGGATGTATGCTTGATAAACACGAATATCCTAAAAGGGGCCGAAATGGTTACTTAGGCAAGTTATGTGGGTTAGAAAGAGAAACCTTGCATTCTTGGTTAGGGCCAGATCGAGAGGCAAAAATGCCGCTAAAGATGGTTGCCATCTTATGTGTAAGACTGGGATTTTCTCTGACAGAAGTGTTGAAGCCACCTCCAGACGAAGATTCCATTATTCTGCGTGTTTACCCTAAACGTTCTGATTCATATGAAAATGAGGTTGTATCTATGTATAAGGAAAACCCTGATATAGCCGTTTCGGAGATTGCAGAAAGGTTAAACATTACAGAGGTAACGGTAAGGCGTCATTTGAAGAACTATAAGGAAAAAATGGCGACTTCCGATTCAAAATTTAATGAAAGGGATAATTGAACATGAAACGAGAGAAAAACCCTTGCCTTGATTGTGGATGCTACGATCCCGATATGGGCTGTATGATGCCAAGCGTTGATAAGTGTTATGCTTGTCCGCTCGAAGCTGATCCTGATGAAACATATACTAATCCCGAAGAATACAAAGAACTGTATGACAACATCACAAGTCTTCCTAATTGTAATTCTTGTGGAATTAAGGGGTTATGCAAGTTTTGTGTTGCACCGGGACAGGTATCAAGATTTAACTGTCCTCTTTGGGTAGAGCCCAAGAAAGAAAGGAGTAAAGAATTATGAGCCAAATGTGTATTTTGGACGAACTTAAAACAACATGTTCTTTCCCGGAGGTGTTCGGTGAAAAGGATAAATCCGGCTCCTATCCACGTAAGATCGGGCATATCCGCGCCGATTATGATGGATATAGGTGGCACAATACCATCTGGCCCTGCCATAATGAATTGTGTACGCCAAACATAGCCGTAGAAATTGATAAGGCGTATGAGCGGCTTGTCGCAAAGAACGCTTTTTCTGACTTTGAGGCTATGCTTACATATTGCCGAAACCATCCTGAAGCAAAGGTAAATGAGCATAGCAGAGATGAATATAACTTTTATTACGAAGGGACACTCTGCTTGTTCTGGATAAGATGTATTCCCCACAGGGGAGACTATCACATTTACCTACATGCGTTTAGCAAAAGCTGATGTATGTTTGTAAAAGCCGCCCTGCTGACGATATTAAACATATCGTCAGCTTCAGCGGCGGTAAGGACTCCACGGCAATGCTTATCCGTATGATCGAGGAAGGGATGCCGATAGATGATATTGTTTTCATCAAGGTAATGGCAACAGCCACCATCGGTGCTGAACTTCCGGAGATGTACGAATACATTGAGCGTGTAGAAGATTATATCCACCGCAAAATCACCGTTGTTCCATCCGTTTTGAATTTTGACGATGTATTTCATCAAGTCTATATGTCAGGGCAACGGACCGGCATAATATACGGCTATCCGCTGACAGTCGGTGCTTGGTGCAATGACAGACTGAAGCTCCGCACAATCCGCAATCATTATAAGTCATATGGTAAGCACATCCGCTATTTAGGAATTGCCGCCGATGAACCGGAGAGATTGGAGCGTTTAGATTCCTTCTGCCGTGCTCCGCTTGCGAATTGGGGTATGACAGAAAAGGACTGTATATCTTTTCTGTTGGAACGGAATATGATGAATCCATTATATGAAAAATTCAGACGGTTAGGATGTTGGTTTTGTGTGAAGCAGAATCTTGACTCGCTGCGTGTATTGCGCCGTGATTATCCTCAGTACTGGGCTATGATGCTTCAGTGGGATTTAGAAAGCCCCCGCACTTTCAAGCCAAACTGTACCGTTCACGATCTGGATGAACGATTTGCCACTGAGGATTGTCAGTTGAGTATATCTGACTGTATGCCAAAGGCAGCATAAAAAGGAGAATGATTATGTACGATTTATCAAAGCGATTTCATAAAGATAATCTATCGGTCGGAGAGCTGATAGAACAATTAGGCAAACTACCGCAGCAGGCGAAAATCTGTATCTGCGGTGATGATGGCTGCTATATCCACGTTGAGCAGGACGGCTCGGTAGTCAATTTTGATACCGAGGATCTTGCCGATTGCTATGAGGAAATGGTAACGCCCGTCGAAGACGGTGTGTTTACCTATGGCGGCTATCACTTCATTCCGTATGGCTTCTTTACCAAACAGGAAAACAATGATTTTATACTTTTAACAAGGAAGCTCCGCACAGATACAGACCTTGGCTTTTTTGCCGACAGTAACATTGCTGGCAGAATACAAAAATACCGCTATGACTATGACGAGTTTTATGTGGCGTCCGGCGACCATACCTTTGATATTTTCAGGTGTACGGACAACGGCAAACTTTATGTACCCGGGGCACACGAGTTGTTTGAGTATATGGGAGGTGTTTAAATGCGGACCTATACCGATCCCGTTGCCAACGGATACATTATGGAAGCCAAAGCCTGCGAAAAAATCGAAAAGGATTTGCGTCGATTGATAGATAAATACGCCAAAGCCGTCAAGCGTGAGGAAGAGGCTCGAAAACAGCAATTCCAACAGGTAATGCAGTATCGGCATATCGGAGAAATCCAAGACGATTACGGCTGGGAGTTTATCACCGAAAAGCAATATGAACTGTTCGTTAAGATCTTCGAGGAAGGCGAAGAAGTCTTAAAGAACCACCCGAAGACGGTAAACGAAATTGCACACTCTATTCTCTGTACGATGTGTGGTGCTGTTTCGAGAGACCGTATGCAGTGGGAATTTGAGGCGTTATCTCCCGAAGAGCAGGAAGCGGAACGGAAACGTGCCGAAGAAAGCAACAAAAAGTGGAAGGCATATATTGCCGAACTCAAAAAGAAACGTGGTGTGATTGAACACACCACATAGGTTATACGCAAAGAGCCGACAGATTTTTGGTCTGTCGGCTCTTTTTCTTTATTCTAACAAATCATCAATCGTACACCCAAGCACCTTTGAAAGTGTTTTTAAGTGATTGTGTTGTGCATTGTTAATATCAGTTTGTCTTTGCTCGTATAGCTGAATAGAACGAATGGAAATGTCTGCGGCTTTTGCAAGTTGCGATTGAGACAATCCTCTATTCTTCCGCAATCTTGCAAGATTCGTTTCACCACTGTTTTTCATAATATCGTCAAAGATGCTAACCGCCTTGCTGGGATCTGCTTCGTGCAATACACCGTATAAGTCGTTCATTGACTGATAGGTTATCTTTCTACAGATGGTGGAAAAGGACTTACCTGTGTACCACTGGTAATATGCCAATATCCAACCAACCCAATATTCAGGTGGATAGTCTATATACGGAAGCGCCTCTATGTCAGCGACCTTTTTACCGCACTTTTCAAGTATCAGTCTTGCGAGCTCAATGCCAGACATGCCGGAAATATATTTTACATTGCCTCTGCCGAACTCCGCAGAAATATCGCTGGCAACAAATAAGTCGATAAACTCCTGTCCATCTATATCGCAAAACAGCGTTGCATACTCAACGGCACCGCCGAGAGTTTCCATAGCATCGTCTAAATAAACTTCATCATAAGCGTGGATCATCATTTTTCACCTTCTGACTGATAATATCCCGCACAAACAAATCGCCCTGGCCGATCTCAAAGTCTGCACCGTGATTATCGAGGTAAGCAGTTCTTGCACGGCTCTCTCTATCCATACGACGGGGATTATAGATGCTGCCGTCAACGATTTCATATTCAAGAAACTTGATTTTCTCAAATGCTTTCGGGCTCATTAACACAACCTGTTCGCCAAGCTCACCTAACTTCATTGCCTGCGATAACTGATTGACGGAAATGGTGTTGTTAAGGAAATCCTTGGCATACGAAAAATAGGAATCGTCTGCCCGATAACCCCAAATAACGTCATAACCCGAAATGTCAGGTAAAAACTCCTCAAGGATGTATTTACTCGCCTGTCTTGCGATGGGTGAACGCTTCGGAAACTTACGGTTGTTGAGCAGAATTGCAATCCAATTAAGAATATTATATCCCTCTTTATTGAGATATAATACTTTCAAATCAGAAAGGTCAAACTCGTACTTATTGGAGAAACCGTCCTTTACGGTAGGACAGGCCCACTCTTTTGCAAGCTCTGCAATTTCTGTGCAGTAAAATCCTCTGCCGTAATCGTTGGTCTCGGAACCTTTTCCATAAACGGGCACCTCTACTATTTCCGGCGAACCGTGATATAAGATCATATATAAAACCTCACTTTCAAATGCAACGGTGTATCAATTTATTGATACCATCAGTATTATATCATTTAATTGATATAGTTGCAAGTGGTTTCTGCAAGTTTTTGAAAAAAGTTTGTTTTTGGTTGAAGAAATGCGTATTAAAGTCGTAAAAAGATAGTGTAAGCAAAAAATAAAGGAGATGTTCTTATGCTAATTGCAATCGACCATGGAAACAAACAAATTAAAACCGACAGCAAAATCTTCACCTCAGCTCTGCACGTGAGCGACACGCCGCCTTTCGGCAGTAATGTCCTGCAGTATGGAAACAAATACTATTCACTATCCAAACAGCGTATTCCGTATATGCGTGATAAGACCGCCGATGACCGCTATTTTATTCTCTCGCTCTTCGCCATTGCCTTTGAAATGCAAAAGCAGGGGTATAAGTCCGGCGTAGTGGAGGATATTCAGCTGGCAATCGGTTTACCGCCTGCCCACTACAATACACAGTATCAGAAATTCGAAAACTACTTCCTGAACAGAGGTATTCTTGACTTTTATCTGGACGGTAAGCAGTATTCCATTTTCATCAGCAAAGCACGTTGCTATCCACAGGCATACGCGGCGACCATTCCTATCCAGGACAAGATCCTCGGATACCCTAAGTCCATCATTATCGACATTGGCGGATTTACTGCCGACTATCTGCTCGTGGAATACGGTGCTGCTGATCTGACAGTATGCGATTCGCTGGAAAACGGTGTTATTACGCTTTACAACCGTATTAAGTCCAAAATCAGTGCGGATTTTGATTTACTGCTGGATGAAACGGATATTGATGCCGTGCTGCAGGACAAACCCAATGACTACGAGGAAGATATCGTCCGTGTTATCAAAGAGCAGGCACAGTTATTTATCGACGACCTGTTCAGTAAGCTCCGTGAGCGTATGATCGACCTGCGTTCCGGTAAGACCATTTTTGTCGGCGGCGGTTCCATTCTTCTGCGTAAGCAAATTGAAGCGTCGGGCAAGGTCGGTATTCCTATCTTTGTGGATGATATTTCTGCAAATACCAACGGCTATAAACGCCTGTTTTTAGCCGAGGAGATGATGAACAATGGCACAGAAGAATAACCCAATGCGGTTTACGGTGCAGTTCAGTCCCGGAGATCCCTGCCATCAGCAAACAGTGGATATTCTCAATCAACAGGGACGCCGCAAGGCACAGTTTATCGTCAATGCCGTAATGCACTACATAAACTGTTCGGAGACACCCGATATAAAACCCGCCGCTATTGATACGGCACTTATTGAGGGTATTGTACGGCGATTGTTGAGCGAGCAGGGCAAAACTGAGATGATCGGCTCTCCCGAACAACCGCAACGTAAGGTACATAAATCAGAAAGCATCAGTATAAAAGAAGCAGAAGACACTATCGGCGCAGAAGGTATGGCAGCCATTATGCAAACGATGGCGGGTTTCCGCAGATAAAGAATTGGCGACAGGGATTTTACTCCCTGCCGCCTTTCCTATAGCTCGCTTATATGGCCTGATCTTAGATCTGGTCAATCCCAATGTACTCTCATCGGCTAGTACATCGATCCCTCGTCGCTCCAGCAGGTACATCTCTCCCAATTCTACTGAGAAATATTTTTCGTTCCTTTCCTCGGCG
>JAFTTH010000003.1 GCA_017466885.1 Oscillospiraceae bacterium | reverse complement strand
TAAATCCCTCATACGCCGCAGCGTATTTCATAGCGTCAGCTATTTCATAACGCGAAGCGTTATTTCACAAATCCCGCAAGGGATTTATTTCATTGAAAAGAACCCACACTTGTCGTAGACAAATGTGGGTTCTTTTCTGGTCGGAGTGTCGGGATTCGAACCCGAGGCCTCTTGGTCCCGAACCAAGCGCGATACCAAACTTCGCCACACCCCGATTGACCTTGAAGATTATATCATAAATTCAAAAGGATTGCAAGAGGATTTTTTGAAAAAGTTCCGCCGGAAGGATTTCTCCTCCCGGCGGGCCGGTTTTTTAACGGTGATAAAGCTTCTTGGTCTGGTAGTTGGGCTCGCAGGTATAATGCAGGCCCAGCTTGCGGAAGATTCCCTCATCCACCGAGGCAAGGATCACGCTGGAGTGGGCCTCGCACCCCTTCAGCCGGGAAAGCTGACGGAGCGCCGCTTCTGCGGTGGGGTTGGTTGCCGCGCTGATGGCCAGAGCGATCAGCACTTCATCGGTATGGAGACGGGGGTTATGGTTTCCCAAGTGGGTGGTTTTCAGTTCCTGGATCGGCTCGATAATCACCGGAGAGATCAAATGCAGCTCGTCATCCAGACCGGCCAGGGCCTTCAGGGCATTCAGAAGGGCCGCAGAGGACGCCCCCAGCAAGGAGGAAGTCTTTCCGGTAACGATGGTCCCATCCGGGAGCTGGATTGCCGCCGCAGGATGGTTGGTAACCTCTGCTTTTTTGAGTGCCGCCGTCCGCACCGGGCGGTCCTCCGGGGAGATGCCGGCCTGGTTCATCAAAAGCTCGATCTTATAAACCGAATCCTCTGCCACCTGACCCTGTCGCTGGGCGCAGAGGGTCTGATAGTACCGGCGGATGATCTCATCCCGGCTGGCCTGACGGCAAACCTCATCGTCAATGATGCAGTTGCCCGCCATATTCACTCCCATATCTGTGGGGGAACGGTAGGGACTCTTTCCGGTAATTTTCTCAAAGATGGCATTGAGCACCGGGAAAATCTCAACATCCCGGTTATAGTTAACGGTGGTTTCCCCATAAGCCTCCAGGTGGAAGGGGTCGATCATATTCACGTCGTTCAGGTCGGCAGTTGCCGCTTCATAAGCCAGGTTGACAGGATGCTTCAAGGGCAGATTCCAGATGGGGAAGGTCTCAAACTTCGCGTAACCTGATTTGATTCCCCGCTTATAATCGTGATAAAGCTGGGAAAGGCAGGTGGCCATCTTTCCGCTTCCGGGGCCGGGGGCGGTAACGATCACCAACGGGCGGGTGGTTTCGATATATTCGTTCTTTCCGTATCCTTCGTCGCTGACGATCAAGGGGATATTTGCAGGGTAGCCGGCGATGCAGAAATGCCGGTACACCCGGATATTCATACTCTCCAGCCGAGCCTGGAACTTGTCCACCACCGCCTGGCCGCTATACTGCGAGATCACGACGCTTCCAACATACAGCCCGATCTCACGGAAGGCATCGATCAACCGAAGAACATCCAGGTCATAGGTAATTCCCAGGTCGCCCCGCACCTTATTTTTCTCAATATCCGTCGCGCTGATGACGATAACAATCTCCGCCTGCGCAGAAAGCTGAAGGAGCATCTTCACCTTACTGTCCGGCGCAAATCCGGGAAGCACGCGGGATGCATGGAAATCGTCAAAGAGCTTTCCACCGAACTCAAGATAGAGCTTATTATCAAACATAGCGATCCGCTGACGGATATGCTCCGACTGCATCTGGAGGTATTTCTCATTATCAAACCCAATCCTCATTTTTCTGTCATCCTTTCAAGTATGCTGATTTAACAGGTTTTCGCTATGTTTCCAGCTCGCAGGGGGACGGCTGGGGACTTTTTTCCTCCACCGGACGAATCCACTTCATCCGGAAAAAATGAATCAAACAAAGGGCGGATTTCAAAATATCCTCCGCCAGGAGCATAATCAAATAAACCAGGGGGAAGGGGAGCTGGAACACCAATCCCAAAACAGCTGTGATCGGCAGAGCAAACAGCCAGATCGTGCCAAGATCGTAGACCATCCCGTGGGTGGTATCCCCTCCGGCGCGGAAGATTCCTACGATGCAAACGTACGGAATATTCCGCAGAGAGATCTCAAAGCCATACATAATCAGCAGAAGCTCTGCGATCCGGCGGACCTCATCGGCAACATCAAAAAGGGAGAGAATGGGGCCTCGGAGGGCGATGACTGCCATTCCCAAAACAAACCCCACCAGCGGTACTAAAAGGAGAAACCGCTTGGCATCCTGCTTGGCCTGCTCTGTTTCCCCGGAGCCGACGCTTCGTCCTACCATTACCGCGCAGGCATTGCAAAGGCCGATATACATCACGTACATAATATCTTCCACCGTTCTTGCGATGGTAAGAGCGGAGTAGTTATAGTTATAATCATCCGTTCCCATCCGGCCGAAGATCATATTATATCCGGTCATACCCAGCGCCCAGAACATTTCGTTGAAAAAGACCGGCGCGCCGACCCGGATAAACTGCCATAAAAATGCTCTGGAGATCCGGAAGATATCCCCCGGGTGGGAGGCAAGCTCATTTTTTGCCACCAAGGAACAGAGAAAGGTAAATACCGGAGAAACCACCGAGGCAATCACCGATCCCCAGGCGGCACCCACAAGTCCAAGCTCGGGGAAGCCCAACTCGCCAAAGATCAGAACCCAGTTGAAAAAGACATTGGTAGAAACGGAAAGAAAGGACGAAATTAAGGGCAGAAGCGGTTTTCCCACCGCCCGCAGGACATTTGTAAAGCAAAGGTTGACAGCCACTCCAACATAAGAGAAGCAGGCGACACGGATATATTCCGCTCCGGCCTTTGCAACGATATCCTTTTCCGTATAAAGCCGGATGGCCTGCTCCGGAAAGAGGGCGATCACGCCGCAAAAGACTCCCGAGATCAAAACGCAACCAACCAGCATCAGCCCATAGGTCCGGCTGACCCCCTTCTGATTCCCGCTTCCCCAAAACTGGGAGATAAAAACTGTTCCTGCGGAGCAGATGCCAAAAACACAGATATTGAGCAAAAATGCAATCTGCGCCGCCATTCCTACCGCGGCAACATCCACCTCGCCCAGTTGGCCGACCATTAGGGTATCCACCATAGCCAGAGAGGAAACCAAAAGGTTTTGGAGCATAATGGGGAGGGCATAACGGGTGGCTTCCCGGAAAAAGCTACCGGTAAAGAAGGGAGTCTTCTTTGCTATTTGTGCCATAATCTTCCCTTCCGGACAATTTTGATCCGAAAACCGGGCTCCCTCCCTTTCCAAAGTGATTGCAAATCGTTTTTTATCGGGTATGTTTGAAACAAATCCATACCATACTATAATAACGGAAATTTCCCTTTTTTGCAACAGAGAAGCGGACAATTTTTTTATTTTTGCCCCTTTGACCAAAAGATACTGCCCAATCAGGAGGTTTCATTTGAGCAACGATTTCAAAAAACAGTTTTTACTTCACACTCTTTTTTGGGGAACGGCTGCACTCCTCATTTACGTGGGGGTAAAATATCTCATTTTATGGCTCCTCCCCTTTTTATTCGGCATCTCCTTTGCTGTGATGCTCCAACCGGCTTGCCTTCGCCTTTCCCGGAAGACCGGACTGCCCAAATCGCTCTGTTCGGGAGGTCTGATCGTTGGGATCTATATTATCTTGGGGGTTTTTCTGCTTTTGGTTGGAACAGAGCTTTCCCAAAGCCTGACCGGTTGGATCGAGGCCCTCCCCACCCTTTACGAGGAATATCTTCTCCCCCTAATCCAGCGATTTTCGGATTTTTTTGCCCGGATGGGGGATCGCTTCGCCGCCCGGGAGCTTACCTTTCTCCCCGATCCGCAAATGGTCACCGAAACCCTTCAGGGAATCCTGACTACCCTTTCCCAACAGCTTACCGCCGCCCTTGCGGAGGGTGCCTCCCATCTTCCTGCCATTGCCATTACCGTTGCCTTCAGCGTAGCATCCTCCGTGTTCGTTTGCATTGATTATGATAGAACCGTTGCCTTTCTCCGGCGGCAGTTGACCCCAAAGCAGCGTACCCTTTTGCGGAACATCCGACACTTCCTGACCGACACCCTCTGGAAGCTTTTCCGGGCGTACAGCATTCTGTTCGGCGTTACCTTTTTGGAGCTGACGGTAGGATTTTTTATTCTGGGCGTGCCCAATGCGGGAACGGTGGCTTTTCTGGTGGCAGGGGCAGATCTCCTGCCGGTGGTCGGCACCGGAACGATCCTGATTCCCTGGGCAATTCTCTCCCTCCTGGGAGGAAATTACTGGCAGGCGGTGGGACTATTGATCCTCTTTGGGGTGGTTTACCTTGTCCGCACTTTTTTGGAACCGAAGCTGGTGGGAACGCAGACGGGGGTTCCGGCCGCGGCAATGCTTATTGCCATTTATGCCGGATGGCGGATCTTCGGCCTTCCGGGAATGATTCTTTTTCCGCTGACGCTGATTCTTCTGCGCAGTTTGCACCGGGCGGGAATCGTCAAGCTATGGAAATAAAAACAGAGCCCTCCGTAAAGAGCCCTGTTTTTCAGCGTAACAATATCTTATCTCGCCGGGTTACCGGGTCAATTCCTCCAGGCAAGCCTCCAGCTGACCTGTTTCCAGCTCCACCCGGCTGATGATGCCGATTCCCATCTCCTTAGCCCGCTGATAAACGGAGGGAGACTCCTGAGGCATCCGCGCCCCGGTAGCAAGGATTGCCCGGGCATTCCGTCCTCCCAGGAGATTGGTCAGAGCGTGGAGCTCGTTGAGAGCGGCGGTGGTGGGCACCCCCGATTTGCAGGAGATAAAGCAGGGAGTCACCTTCCGGGAAACCACCACGTCCAGCTCATTGAGGACATTGGCCGGCTCATTTTCGATCCCATTCCAATCCACGATGCAGCTGATCCGCACATCGTCAAACACTCCCGACTGCAACGCTCCCCGATAAACAAAAAGCTCCAGCCACATCCCCACGTCGCAGAGGGCTTCGGCAGTCTGCCGATCCCGGAAGGAAAACCGGGCCATTCCCTGCTCCTCCCGCCACTCGGTCAGAGCTCCGATATGCAAAAGCTCCTCCATCAGTCGGGGATTGCACCGGGCGGAGCCGCTTCTGCCGCCCCGGATCGCCATTGGTGCGCGAAGATCCCGGTAAACGCCCTCCCCTGCCGAGGAGACGACACTTTGAAAATACTGCACCTGGGAAGCCCAGGCGCCTCTGCTCCGCAGAGTCAACCGGAAAATAGGCTCGGTAATATCAAAAAGGCTGGAGGCGGTTTTTCCCGTCATTCTGCCGCTTTTAACCACGCTTCCTCCCGACATCTCCACAAAATCCTCCGCCGTCAGCCGGATATCGCAGGGGATATCCCCCTCAAAAGGGCAACCTGCCACCGGGCTGAAGGCATTGGTTCGCTTATGGTAGGCAATCACCGGCAGAGAAAGCTCCCGACAGTATCCACCTGCGGAAAAGAGGGTAAAATCATTCCCTCCGGTAATATCCAAACAAGCTCCGGGGTGAACCGAAAGGGCCTGCTTCAGCGCATCCTCCACCCCTTCCCTGGTGTTCAGATCCGCGCTGATAAAATCAATCTGACAAACAAATTCCCGATGCCGGAAAAACCGAAGGACCTGGTTTTTCATCCGGCGAAGATTTTCCCCGTCCGGCAGAATGTAAGTGAGCTTTTGGGGGCAGAAAAAGAGGGGAGCAAGGTAGTTACAGATGGGTTTTTCATCATAAAACTCGATCATTGCGTCAAAATAGCCGGCAAAGGGACATGCATTTTCCATTCTTACCCCTCCTGAAGATGACAAAATTCGGTGGGCGGAACGCCCTTCAGCTTTTTGAATACCCGGGAAAAATACAGCCGGTCCTCAAACCCAACCGAGCTTGCAATCTCCGAAATGCTCAATCGCCCCTCCCGCAGGAGGGCGCAGGCCTCGTTGATCCGATAGCGGGCAATATAGGTATTGGGGGGCATCCCAACATATTTAACGAACAGACGGTACAGATGACTCCGGCTGACTCCGGTATAATCGGCCACATCGCTGACATCGATCCGGTTGGAGTAATTGCACTGGATAAACCGCACAGCGGTAGAGATATAGTCCCGGCTTTGGCGCGGCTCCCGGGTCTGACCCCGCTGCTGCATCAGCCAGGATAAAAAGAGGTAAAGCCGCCCCGTCATTCCGGCCTCATTGGCCGGATCGTTACCCCGCTCGTCAATAATCTGCTGCAAAAGAGCCGCCGGTTCGGCAATATCCGCAGGGCGAAAGACCGGCTCCTCCTCCGAAAAGGGGCTGAGTCGCAAAAGCCGCTCTGCCTCAATGCCGTTAAAGCCGGCCCAAAAGTATTCCCAGGGCTCCTCCGGGTCCGCCTGATAGGTAATCACTCCGCCGGGATAGACCAAAAACATATCCCCGGCGGTAAGCTGATAGCATTGCTCACCCACCCAGTATTTCCCCTTCCCCGAAACCACCGCGTGGATCAGGAAATGATCCCGGACCGCCGGCCCCCACCGGTGCAGTCCCTGGCATTGTTCGTGCCCGGTATTGTAGATAGCAAGGCTCAGGCTTTCCCGGTTGTGGAATTTATAGGAATGTTTAAAAAAATCCTGTGTTATCATTGTGTCTCTGCCCTTTCGTCTTTCTCCCCTTTATTATACTCGTTTTTCGGGAGGGTTGCAACAATTATCCATATAAATATGAAAAATAAGACTTTTCCCGGAGGAATTTCCGTGTTATAATGAAAATAGAACTTTGCGGCAAACGCCGCACAAATCACTGAGAAGAGGGAACGACAATGAAGGCTCCTGAACTGATTCAAACCATCCGCTCCGGCGGGTTGGATGCTCCCCTTGCCGCGCTTTACGCCGATTCGGCCGCCCAGCGGGAACGGTATATTGCCGCGATAGAGGAATTTTGCCGGATCTACGGCTCGGACCGCGAGCTCCGCCTTTTTTCTGCCCCTGGGAGAACCGAGGTTGGGGGCAACCACACCGACCATAACCACGGGCGGGTGCTGGCTGCGGCGGTGAATCTGGACGTGATCGCGGTGGTGGCCCCCTGGGAGGACGATACCGTCCGGATCCAGTCGGCAGGCTTTCCCGAGGATGTGGTGTCCCTCTCCTGCCTGACCCCTCAGCCGGAGGAGAAAAACACCTCCGCCGCTCTGATCCGCGGGGTTGCGGCCGGCTTTGTTCAGCGGGGATACCGGCTGGGCGGCTTCCGGGCGTATACTACCTCCAGCGTGCTCAAAGGGTCAGGGCTTTCCTCCTCCGCCGCCTTTGAGGTGCTTTTGTCGGCCATCTTTAACGGGCTTTTCTGCGGGGACGCCCTTTCCGCCGTGGAGCGGGCCAAAATCTCCCAGTACGCCGAAAACCGGTTTTTTGGCAAGCCCAGCGGCCTGATGGATCAAACTGCCAGTGCTGTGGGTGGGTTTATCACCATTGATTTTGCCGATCCGGACAAGCCTGTGATCGAGCAGGTGGATTTTGATTTTGCCGCCTCGGGATACGCACTCTGCATCACCGATACCCGAGCTGACCACTCCGATCTGACTGACGAATATACCGCCATCCGCACCGAGATGCAGCAGGTTGCGGGACTCTTCGGAGAGGAGTTTCTCCGCCCCGTTTCCCAGGAAGCACTCCTTGACCGCATTCCCGAGGCAAGGGAACAGTTCGGGGACCGTGCCGTCCTGCGTGCGCTCCATTTTATAAACGATAATCAGCGGGTTGCCGACCAGGCCGCCGCGCTCCGCTCGGGAAATACCGGGGAATTTCTCCGGCTGGTCAGCGAGTCGGGCCGTTCCTCCTTTATGTACCTGCAGAATGTTCACGCCTCCGGCGCAACAGTCCACCAGGAAGTCTCCCTTGCGCTGGCCCTCAGCGAGGAGCTTCTCGCCGGCAAGGGTGCCTTCCGGGTACACGGCGGCGGCTTCGCCGGAACAATTCAAGCCTTTGTTCCCACCGGTCTGGTGGAGCATTACCGCACCGGAATGGAGGCGGTGTTCGGCCCGGGCAGCTGTTATATTCTGAGTGTTCGGGCGGCAGGCGGGTGCGAAGTCAAATAATGTCGAGCTTTGGCTTGTATCCACAAAAAAGCTCGGTTTCTTTGTTTATTTTGCGAAAAGTTAAGTCCCCTTTTTTCCGCAGGCTATTGACAGTACCTCCCTGCTATGTTATAATAGCCAAGTATTCTGGATGAACTGATTGAACTCACATGCGGTGTAAGTCATCATGTCCATTTAATGATGCTTTACACAGCATGTGAGTTTTTTTGCAGTCAGGATATAAATCTTATAGGAGGTACCTTTTCATGAATACAGGTACAGTTAAATGGTTCAACCCCGAGAAGGGCTTCGGCTTCATCTCCAATGACAACGGCGGCGACGATGTTTTCGTTCACTTCTCCGCCATCAATATCGACGGCTTCAAGACCCTTGCCGAGGGCCAGAAGGTCACCTTCGATACCGAGACTGATCCTAAGAACAGCGAGAAGCTTCGCGCTGTTAACGTTACTCCCATCCAGTAATTGAACCAAACCGGCCCAACCGGAAAAGGCTCTGTGTGATTCCACACAGAGCCTTTTTGTTTTGCAGAAATTCTTCTTTTACATCATTCCGCCATTGGGGCTGATAACCTGCCCGGTCAGGTAGGTTCCTTCCTTTGCCAGGAATGCCACCGTTTCCGCAATCTCCTCGGGACGACCCAACCGTCCCGCAGGGATCTCCTCCAAAAAAGCATCCAGCTCCGCAGAGGTAAACCGCGCCATCATTTCGGTGTCAATGGCACCGGGGGCCACACAGTTGACCCGGATGCCGCTGGGTGCAACCTCCTTGGCAAGGGCGCGGGTCAGGCCGATCAGCCCTGCCTTTGCGGCAGAATAGTGTACCTCCATAGATGCGCCCGAAAGCCCCCAAATGGAGGAAACATTGATAATACAGCCCCGTTGCTCCCGGATCATCCCGGGGAGCACTTCCCGACAGCAAAAAAACGCACCTGAAAGGTTGGTTCCGATCATCCGGTTCCAGGCATCATCCGAAATATCCTGGCAAAGAGCGTATTCCGAGATACCGGCGTTATTCACAAGCAGAGTGACCGGTCCCAGCAGACGGCAGATCTCCTCCACCGCCCGGCCGACCGACCCGCTGGAGGAAACATCCACCCGCACAGGGCGGGCGCAAATTCCCTGCTCTGCCAGCTCTTTTTCCAGCAGACCCGCTTTTTCTTCCGAACGGCAATAGCCGATGGCCAGCGAATAGCCCTCCGCTCCCAGCTTGCGGCAGATGGCAGCTCCGATCCCTCCGGCACCGCCGGTCACAAAAGCAACACCCTTGGTATTTTCAACCGTCATTTCTTCACATCCCGATGGTTGACGCTGACCCGCAGGCCCTGCGCCGCAAAATGATGGTACAACAGCTCGGCAAAGACCACCGAGCGATGCTTTCCGCCGGTACAGCCTACTGCAATCACCAGCTGGCTTTTCCCCTCCTTCTTATAAAGGGGAACGAGGTAATCCACCAGATCAAAGAGCTTGTCCCGCAGGCCCTGCGCCTCCGGGCGATCCATTACGTACCGGTAAACCGGCTCCTCCAGGCCGGTGCGCTGCTTCAGTTCGTCCACATAAAAGGGGTTGGGAAGGCACCGGACATCAAACACCAGGTCGGCGTCGGGGGGGCTGCCGTGCTTAAACCCGAAAGACATACAGTTGATCCGCATACCACCGGTTTCTTCTTCATAAAACAGGCCCATAATCCGCTCCCGAAGCTGAGCCGGGGCAAGGAGGGAGGTATCAATGATATAGTCAGCCCGTTCCCGGACGCTCTTCAAAATCCGACGCTCACTTTCAATGGCCTTTTCTACCGAGCCGTCAATCACATCAAAGAGGGGATGCTTCCGGCGGGTTTCCTTAAACCGACGAACCAGCACGGCATCATTGGCATCCAGAAAAAGGAGCTTATATTTGCCGCCATTCTGCTTCAGCTCTTCCAAGCCGTCAAACAAATCGTAAAACATTTCACCGCCCCGCATATCGGTGACGATGGCTACCCGATCCAGGGTATTCCCCTCCGACTGCATACAGATTTCCCCAAATTTGGGAATCAGCTTGGGGGGCATATTATCAATACAATAAAAGCCGATATCCTCCAAAACGTCCACAGCGCGGGATTTTCCCGCTCCAGAAAGCCCTGTTACGATTACGAACTCCATTTTTCTCATCCTTTCTCTGCGGGTTTAGTCCTCGCCGACGATCCGCACTTCCCGCTCCAGCATAAAGCCGGTTTGCTCCCGGACCACCCGCTGAACGTGCTCGATCAGCGCCAGCACATCCCGGCAGGTTGCTCCGCCCGCATTGATGATAAAGCCGCTATGCTTCCGGCTGACCTCCGCACCGCCGATCCGGTAGCCCTTCAGTCCGCACTCCTCGATCAGCGCCGCCGCATAGGCCCCTTCCGGCCGCTTGAAGACACTTCCGGCGCTGGGAAACTCCAAGGGTTGCTTTTCCTTTCGCCGGCCCATCAGTTCCTTCATCCGGTCGTGGATGGTAGCTTCCTCTCCCGGAATAAGCTCAAACTCAGCCGACAAAACGGTCAGTCCCAGGTCCGCAAAAGCGCTTCCCCGGTACCGGAACTTTCCTTCCTCCGCCGAAACCGTTACCCGCTCGCCCTCGGGAGTCAAGCACTCCGCCGAGCGAAAAACATCACAAAGCTCTCCACCGTAAGCCCCGGCATTCATAAAAACGCCTCCGCCTACGCTGCCGGGGATCCCATAAGCAAACTCAATCCCCGAAAGGCCCTGCTGCTTTGCCAGCATACAAAGCCCCGTTAAGGGAGTGCCACCCCCTGCCCGAAGCACCCGCTCAGAACACCGCTCATAAGCGGACAGCTCTCCCTCCATCCGGGCGACGATACCGCGAATTCCACCATCCCGCACCAGGAGGTTGGAGCCCTGCCCCATCAGAAAAAGAGGGATTCCCTCCCGGGAGGCAAACCGAACGAGACGCTCCATTCGTTCCCCATCAGCCACCCGGACAAACCAGTCGGCCGCTCCGCCGATCCGGAAGGTCGTGCATCCCGAGAGAGGGAGATCCTCTGTATATTCGATTTTCTCCGCATCCAGCCATCTGCCGATGGATCGGTCCTTCTTCATAGGGGCCTCCTCAGAAAAAAGGCGGCGGGAATAAAAGACTCTCGCCGCCCGTTTTGTTCCTGCAACATTACTTTATGCATTCCCCCGCAGGGATATGCTCACATCCGGTAGAGGGCCGCCGCGCCGATGATTCCGGCATCATTTCCCAACTCCGCAACACAAATCCGTGTTCCGGCGGAACCGGAGTTATAGCACTCCCGCTTGACGTATTCCCGGATGGGTCCAAGAAGGGTATCCCCCTCCTTGCAGATTCCTCCGCCAATGCAGAAAACCTCCGGGCGGAAGATATTCACAAGATTTGCCGTTCCAACAGAAAGGTATTCGATATACCGGCGGACAACCTCTGTTCCCACCGGATCGCCCATCCGCATTCCGTCAAAGGCAGTCTTTCCGTTGACCTCCTCCAGCGTCGGGCAGATACTCCAAAGGGCAGAGTCAGGGTTTTGCTCCATCGCCTTGCGGGTCTGGTTGATCAGCGCAGTTGCCGAGCCGTAGGACTCAAAGCAGCCCTTTCTGCCGCATCCGCAGGGCTCACCGTCCATTTCAATGACCATATGGCCAAGCTCTGCGCCGGCATTATCCATTCCGCCGTAAACCCGTTTATTGATGATAATTCCTCCACCGACACCGGTACCGAGGGTAATCATAATGGCATTTTTGGCGTCCTTAGCCGCACCGGCAATGCTCTCGCCGTAAGCGGCGGCGTTGGCATCATTCTCGATCCGAGTAGGCACACCGATGGCCTCCTCCATCATCTGCTGGAGGGGAGTATTCCGGAAGCCGAGATTGTTTGCGTAAGCAACAATCCCCGTCTCCGGGTCAGCGGTGCCGGGAGTGCCGATTCCACAGCTGACGGCATCCTTCAGGCAAACACCGGCCTGTTCCGCCGCAAGGCGGGCCGCCTCTGCCATATCCCGGACAATCTCCGCCGCAGGACGGGGCGCGTTTGTTTTGATGGAAGCCTTGCCGAGAATCCGGTTATTTTCGTCCACGATTCCCGCAGCAATATTGGTTCCGCCCAGATCAATACCAATTGAAAATTTCATAAAAAGACTCTGCCTTTCCTATGTTCTCCTTAATACATTCCCCACTCAGCACCGGCACCGCTGCCATCCGAGGCCATCCCCAGCTTCTCCAGCAGCTCGGTGGCGGCATTATACCCCATCTTCTTCTGCCGGTTATTCATAGAGGCAACCTCCAGAATAATGGCGAGATTTCGGCCCGGCTTGACCGGAATGGTAATGCAGGGAACTTTATTCCCCAGAATGGTGATGGTTTCATTCTCCATTCCCATTCGGTCGTAGACCTTCTTGCTATCCCACTGCTCCAGTTGGATGACCATATCGATCTTCTCGGTCACCTTGACCGAGCCCATACCGAAGATCCGGCGGGCATTGATGATCCCGATGCCCCGCAGCTCCACAAAGTGACGGATATTCTCCGGAGCAGAGCCAACAAGTGTCCGGTTGGAGACACGGCGGATCTCAACTGCATCGTCGGCAATCAGACGGTGGCCTCTCTTGACCAGCTCAATAGCCGTTTCGCTCTTACCGACGCCGCTTTCGCCCAGAATCAGCATACCTTCGCCATACACCTCGACCAATACACCGTGCCGGGTAATCCGGGGGGCAAGCTCCACATTCAGCAGAGAAATCAGCCCCGACATAAAGCTGGAGGTCGCCTCAGCAGTCCGCATCAGGGGGACCTCATACCGCCTCGCGTAATCCACAAAATCAGGAGTGACCGGCAGATTCCGGGTGATGATAACCGCGGGAGGCTTTTCGGAAAAGAGATAGTCCAGACTCTCCGTCCGCTCAATGCGGGAAAGGCTGCCCAGATAGCTGATCTCGGCAGTTCCCAAAAGCTGGATCCGCTGATTGTCAAAATACTCCCGGTAGCCCGAAAGCAGGAGACCGGGACGGTTGACATCCGCGCTGGAGACCAGGATTTTTTCTGCTTCTTCGGGCAGATAAAGGATCTCCAGTGAGAAATCCTTAATGATTTTATCCATTGAAACGGTAAAGGTGGACATATTCTTTTACCACGCCTTTCGGATGATTTCAAAAGCTTACGCCATCAATGAGACTGGCGGCTGAGAACATATTTTACCGGCTTGCAGACCGCCGATGCGGCAACCGCCGCCACAACAGCCTCAGGAATGCCGCTGGTCAGAATGGTCACACCGATCACAGCGATCATCGCCTGGCCAACCAAAGTAGAATACTGGGCACCGAAGAAAACCCAGATCCCGCCCATTACCAGCAGGGTATTGGTCATACTGCCTGCCGCAGCGCTGACACTGCAGGCCAGCACTTCCTTTCCGGGTGCAACCTTCATCATCCCCCGGTAAAGGAGTCCCGCCACCGTTCCGGTGAGAATCCGGGGAAGGAAGCAGATCAAAACGCTTCCAAGATTGCCGCTGATCTCACCCGCCGAATAAAAGGGAGTGAATACGAAGGCCATCATCGGGTTGGGAGGGGTAAAGGTCCAGACCAGAAAGCTGAACAGTCCTGCCAGGGCGCCCATTGCGGTACCCGCCGCGGTTCCCAGCAAAATAGCGGTGATGATCACCGGAACCATTGCCAGGGTTGCAACGATCGGGCCGATGGCCGGCAGAGATCCCAACGGGGTAAAGCAAAAGATTGCTTCAATGGCCGCCAGAATCGCAAACTGGACCATAAAGAGGAGGTGCTTGTTACGGTTTTGCATAAAAATCTCTCCTTGCTGCCGCTCGCATATACAGGATGCGATGCCGCGCATGATTTATTATTTCAAGGGATCTCTCCCTTAAAACCGATCACAAAAATATTTGGGAAATCCGGTCAGTTTTTCTCTTTTGTGTTCTTATAATAGATGGTGCGCAGACCCTCCAGCACAATATACTCATCCAGCTGGATGGTTTCCCGGCAATGGGGGGTAATGGTGGAGGCCATTCCGCCGGTGGCGACAAAGGTAGTATCCTCCCCCAGACGCTCCCGAAGCCGACGGCACATTCCGTCGATCATTCCGGCGGTGCCGAACAAAACGCCCGAGCGCATACAGTCCACCGTATTAGTTCCGATCACATCGGGAACATCGTCCAGACTGATGGCCGGCAACTGAGCGGTATGGTTGGAAAGAGCCTCCATAGAGATATTCACGCCCGGCATAATGGAGCCGCCCAAAAACGCTCCCGACCGATCCAGGGCGATCACCGCCGTTACGGTTCCCATACTGAACACACAGCAGGGGGTGGGATATTTTTCCAGCGCCTGCACTGCAAGACAAACAAGGTCCGCACCGGTGGAGGCAGGATTCTCGATCCGGATATTCAGTCCGGTTTTGATTCCGGGAGAAACGGTCAGGATCCGCTCGCAGCCCAGCGCCTTCTGCAACGCTCTGCGGAAGGTTGCCGAAAGAGGCGGCACCACACAGGAGATGATGGCCCCCGAGAAACTCCGTTCTGTCACCCCATAAAGGGAGAGGATCTCCCGGATTAGAACGGCGTATTCATCCGCGGTGCGCTCCCGGACGGTCTGCAGCCGGGAAACAAATTTCAGCTCGTCGCCATCAAAGGCACCCAGCTTGATTTGCGTATTCCCGATGTCTACTGTCATCAACATACCACTCGCGGGAACAACTCCCGCTTCCGCCTCCTTTTTTCCCTTGAGGGGATCGCTACATTCCATTTTATTATATACGATTCTTTCCTTCTTTTCAAGATTTTTCTAAAAAGTGCTTGACTTTTTTGAAACGGGTGATATAATGGTCTCATTAAAATTTAATAGCGGGGTGCTGAAGCAATTCGGCTGAGATGAAATCTAATGTGATTTCGAACCCTTAAACCTGATCCGGATAATGCCGGCGTAGGAAAGTGTGTTATAAGCCATTTGCTGTCGCCTCGGTGATCCACCGGAGGCGATTTTTATTTGGCTTAAAATCCAAAGCCTCTTTCCTCTGCTTGGGAAGCCCCAAGCGAAAAAAGGAGTGTTACTTATGTCAACCACGTCCCAACCCAATGTCCGTCCGTCCACCGCACTGCGTCTGACCGAAAGTGCGATCCTGCTTGCCCTTGGCCTTGTGCTGACCTTCTTCCCGCTGGTCCGCCTGCCTTACGGCGGCTCGGTCACCGCCTGCTGTATGCTTCCGGCAATGATTATTGCCTACCGGTACCGTCCCGCTTGGGGACTCCTTCCCGCCCTGATCTTCAGCGTGATCCAGCTGTTTGACGGCGGCTTTGCCACCCTCGCCGCTTACGGCAAGACTGTTCCCTTCTTCCTGCTGATCCTCTTCTTCGACTATGTTTTCGCCTTTGCCTCCGTTTCTTTGGCAGGAGTATTCCGCGGCAGACTGGGCAACCAGCGGACCGAGCTCCTCTGCGGAATTTTGCTGGCCTGCGGCTGCCGGTATGTTTGCCACGTCATCAGCGGAATCACCGTTTGGGCCGGAACCTCCATTCCCCAGGTGGGCGCCCTCTCCTTCTCTATGATCTATAATGCCACCTATATGGTCCCTGAAACCATTGTTACTCTGATCGGCGGAGCATTTTTGGCGGGAGTTTTCGACTTCACCGCCCCCAACGTCCGGCATATGGTTCGCACCGCCACCGACTCCAAGGGCGGGGTCGTCTGCTCTATTGTAGCCGTGCTTTCGGCCATTGCCGGCCTGGTTTTCACCGTTGCCCAGGTATTCGGCTCCCTTCAGAGCCCCGATTCCGGCACCTTTGATATTACCGGAATTGCAACCTGTGACTGGGGGCTGATCGGAATCGTCTGCGGGGTTGCTGCGGCGGTTGCCCTGGCTGCCCTCTTGCTCCGGAAATTTGTCTTTGCACCAAAGCAATAACCCTTCACCGCCGCGCAGCGCTCCAATAATCCGCTGCGCGGCTTCTCTTTTTTCAGACCGCCCCGATTGACAAACCGCCCCCAGCGTGATACAATAATAGGGTATCTGCGGGCATGGCGGAATTGGCAGACGCGCAGGATTTAGGATCCTGTGTCCCCGACATGTGGGTTCGACCCCCACTGCCCGCACCAACAAAAAGACCTCTTTTGTCTACTGGACAAAAGTGGTCTTTTTGAATGATGTTTGCCTTCGGCAAATGATGTTGTTTCACGAATGATGCCGCTGACGCTAATGATGTCGGCTTCGCCTAATGTTTTGTGGCAAACATCGCATCATTGCGAGTGAAACGAGCAACATCATTATGCGGAGCATAACATCATATCGCGTCAGCGATATATCATTGAAAAGCGCAGCAAAGCGTGATATAATCTGTTCAATAAATAAGAATTTGACGGAGGTGTTGTTTCGTGAAAATACATATAATTGGGTGCAGTGGTTCTGGAAAAACTTATTTAG